>NZ_JANUCS010000001.1 GCF_024808815.1 Methanosalsum natronophilum
TAACCTGACTTCCAAATTCTGCTAATTTTAGCTTGCGTTTGTAATATTCTTGTTTGATTACTTTCCTGGAACCACAAACAGGACAGTAAGGATGATGGAGATCAAAATGATTGTCTGCATGCATAACAAGCTCCTTCTCATTGTGAATATTCCTATTTTCAGTTGAAGACAATTGGGATATGATAGCATCTTCAAAGCTTGTAATACCTGAAAAACAGTCGCTTAGTTTAAGCTGAATTGAGCTAATATGAGATTTGAAAGTGGATATGATATGATTTTTCACAAAACCATATTCACTTTAATAATATATATTTATTGTTATTAATTAGCTCAGGCTTTGCAACCCCAAAGTTTTTGACAGCCCCGTTCTTTTTTTAGAGTCATGTATTCTTGGGGACTTAGCTCAAGAAGATCAAGGACACCGTCTCTCAAAAAACATGGTTTAGATATCTTACAGCACCAAAGAAGACTTCCAAAGCATGTACTATCTCCATACTCTAGCATAGTCCCTTTTCCAAATTCTTTTTTGATTTCAACAAAGTCTTGGGGAGCTAAACCCAATTTTTTTAGCTTATATAGAAGTGCACATGGTTTTACCGGTACACAACAAAAAGTGAGACTTCTTAAGTCTCCTTTACCAGAGCAAAGATGCTTGGGAGAATTATACCAACCTAACTCTTCTTGAAATTGTGTTATATCGTCAACTAATTCTGAGATAAGTGAAGGATTTTCAGCTACTCCTCTTGCAACGGATATAAAATCACAACCACGTGAAAGCATTTCTTTTGCTGTGTTGAAATCGGTGATTGAATTATTTCCAATGATGGTTAAGTCCGTTATGTCACGTATTTTTTTAAGAGCATCAAGGTCACTTCCCTCATCTGGAATCATTGCATCTACATGAATGATGTCTACACCAGCATTTTCTACTGCTTTCACAAAATTAATATCATCAATGATATTTACTCTAAATTTTATTGATAAAACTACCCCAGTTTCTTTTATTTTTTTAATCCAATAAGTAAGTTTTTTTATATCAGATAATAGCGCTTCGCCTGCACCAACATCAACAATTTCTTTTTGTCTACAATGAGCATCTAGTTCTAGCACAATTTTTTTAGAATAGAATACAGAAGCAATATCTAAAATAGGATCCAATGTAGTGCTACGAAGGTTTACACCAATAGCATTTCCTGTTTTTATGTTACTTATTTCACTCAATATCTCATCAAGTGGTGAATCTAAGATGAACTCTTCCCTTCCCCTGTTGATGATTTTTTTAGAAGCATCTTTAGTTTTTTGATCTATACTATATCCACCTAGAAATGCTAGACCAGCTTTATTTGCATGTTGGTTTATGAAATTACTATCATTAATTCCACCCATTGCAGATAACACCACAGGATTTTTGAACTTAATATCACCTATTTCTAAATCGAATGATTGATTGCCCACGTTTGTTCCTCTTTATCAATTTTCAAATTAAAGTTTGTTTTTTGCAATATCCTAAATTGGCCATTTTTTCAAAGTACTTAAAAGTAACTTTTTTTTATATACATAATCACTAATTCATTCAAGATATATATGTATTGAACAAAAATATTTAAATAATGATAATTTAGTAACATGACAAATGATGAGAGAGAATGGACGGCTACCGGGTTGTTTAACCTGAGGAAAGTCTCCCCACCACAAATCACGAGCGCCTGTAAAGGGTGCCGGGCGAGAGCTCGGGCAGTTAATTATTAATTAACTCATGTGAGATTACTCACATGATGGCACAGAAACGGAACCAATGTATGTTTATGCTATGATGCAAATAGCTGAGGTCGCATATTATTGGATGGAACGGCGAATCCTCGTGGGTGCAAGTCAAAGAACTAAAAACAGTTCTACTATAAATGACGCTTAGCTGAATGCCGTCTTTGCTATGTTCAAAGAACTGCCTTGTAAATATAATAAACAGGGCCAATGCAATAACAGAAGGGAGCTTATTATTCTCACTCATCTAAAAATTGTAATGTTTTTTTCACATTTACATAATCTACCTGAGTAGCATAACACCCATCATTCATTAGTGGAATTCCATATGTTACAATGCCCTTATTTTTAAGAGACATCATCACTTTATTTAGTTCATAATAACAAGCTATTAATAATGCAGCATCAGCAGATTCTTTTTTAACAATATGTCTTATATAAGAAGAACCTGCAACAATATATAGTTTATAGTTATATTTTTTAGCATCTTTTTTTAAGTTATCAAACATGCATCTACCACATTCTTCGCACATTATACCAAATTGTGTAGAATGTGCTGGACAGTTAAGAGACCTCATACAATGAGGGGCTAAGATTAAACGATTTTTTGTATTTTTAAATCGTGAAAAATTGGCCATATTCTTTAAAGAAACCATCCACATATCGAGTTTAGTTACATCATGAAATCTATCAAAAATAGACTTTATTGGGAGATAAAAAAAATCTAATATATTAGCAAAAAAACTTGCAAGTGATACATGTCTATTAACACTCATCTTGCTTGCGAACAAAGCTATAATGGATAAGCTAACAGATAATACAATAATCACAAAAAGAATTAAACCAATTAAGCTATACATCACACATCTCCATTTTGGTAACCACTTCTTCAATGTCCACAGTAGTCATGTAACATCCATCTTTCAATAGAAAAACCCCTTGGACAGGTATGTGCTTTGATACTGATTGCATCGATTCCGTAAGCTCCTGAAAACAAGCTACACCAATACATGAATTTGGTTTATAACTACGCATGATTTTCTTTACAAAACTATCGCCTGGTATAACAAAAACCTTGAAATTATATTTTCTAGCTTCTTGGCACAATAGACCAATATCACACTTACCACATTCTTTGCACTGGTAACCTACAATTGGATCACACCTTGCCTGACAAGAAGAATGCCTCATACATTGGGGCAAAATTAAGACTTTTTTATCACATATTTTTTTGAACTTATCTATCATTACCGCGTTTCTTACTTCAACAAGTATTTCATCAACAAGTGTATCTTTAATTGAAAATACATGGCATATCCATTTTGCAGGTGAATAAAACAGATAAAGAACAAATAAAATTAAATTAGGAAATATCATTGTATTTCTTTTAAAACTATATAATCCAATAAGTAAAGTAAAACCAGTAATTGAAAAAATAGCTATTGCCAGATATACAAATAATCTACCAAACAGCTCATATGAAAAAACCATGAATTATAAACAATACCTTTAATTTTAAATTTAACTATAAATTGACTAAAAAAATAGAGAAGTGGTGGGCAAGAGTGTAATTCTCATGCCTCATTATTTTGTTCTTCTGTCTCTTCTTGGGGTTCTTCTGGATCGGGTTCAACACTTAAGTCAAGAGCCCTAGCTGAAAGAATAACTACATCTTCGACTTCTAAATCGCTTGCATTTAATTCATCCCTTCCATCTGAAAGGTTTCTTTTGCAGAATGGACATGCACTTGAAAGAATGTCCGCATTCACTTCCAGAGCATCTTTGACACGTGCAGTTCCTACACTAAGTGCAAGATCAGGCAAGCCCGCTTTAACACCACCGCCAGCACCACAGCATCTTTGTTTGTCTTTAACTTCGTTCATTTCTACAAGTTCAATCCCTGGTATATCAGATAGTACTTTTCTAGGAGCTTCAAATACTCCTATATGCCTACCAAGGTGACAAGGGTCATGGTATGTCACTTTCTTATCAATAGATTTTTCCCAATTAATTTTACCTTCATCTATAAGTTCGGCCAAGAATTCAGTCATATGTAGAACTTCAAATGGAAGTTCTTCACCAAGCTGACGGGGCCAATCAATTGTTGCTGCACGGAAACATCCAGAACAGGCCATTACAACTCTCTTTGCGCCCTTTTCTACAATTGCATCAACATTATGGCGAGCTAATTTTTTTGGATTGTCATCTATATGAGCTTGACCCGTCCTAATCAATGCAGATCCACAGCACCATTCATCTTCACCTAACATAGTAAATTTAATTCCAAGTTTGTTTAGAATGCGAGCTGTGCCAATTGCAACTGCAAGTTGATTATATCCTGCAGTACATCCTGTATAATAAACAATTTCTGCTTTATCTTCAATCTCTACATCTTTTGGAACCCAATCTAACCTTGCCTCTTGATCTTTCATGTAAGGATTTTTGTATTCACCAATCAGTTTTGGGAAAAGGCCTTGTTTACCAACAGGACCATTACCTCTTTTTACTAAATTTGCACGAAGAGATTCCCAAAGTTCAACAAGGTTC
This sequence comes from Methanosalsum natronophilum, assembly GCF_024808815.1. Taxonomy (GTDB): domain Archaea; phylum Halobacteriota; class Methanosarcinia; order Methanosarcinales; family Methanosarcinaceae; genus Methanosalsum; species Methanosalsum natronophilum. The sequence continues at coordinate 4,309 of NZ_JANUCS010000001.1, forward strand.
ATGCCAGATTCACAATTGGTTGCGCATCTGCCGCATGTAGTGCAATGATATAGATCATCATTAAACTGCTGGAGTTCTTCATCTGTAAACTCCTTAGGTCCAAATAATTGTGCTCTAAATCCAAATGATCGGTCTATGTATTCTTTCCATCTCCTAACCTTAAATCGTGGAGATATTCCAGGCTCATAGCCAGATCCTTCATAAGTTGGGCACCATTCGTCACATTGACCACATCTTGTACATGCATCGAGTTCCATTAGTTGTACTGCTGTTAAATTTTGGGTGTTAACTGAGGGTTGTTCTTTAGTCATTATTATTCGCCCCCTTTGTTTGCTATGAGCGCAAGAGGTGTTGCTATCACATGTATATATTTACTAAATGGAATATATGCAATACAGAATAGCAATGAAATTACTGAATGGAACAGTGCAACTATAGGTGCATAGAAAGGATCAATTCCAAGACCCCATACTTGGTCTATTCTAATTCCATTTGCAACAAAACCAGTAACTATGATTAAAGTTAGACCTGCTAATAAGATAGTATCATAAGCAATTGTAGCTTCTCTAATTTTTGGTATGAAAATCCTTCTGAAAATCGCTATTAAGACACCAACAGTTAAAAGTATACTAAACCAATGGAAAGCCCATTGTGCACTCTCTCTAAATGCCATTGGGTCTACATTGATACCTGCTAAGTGCATTAATTCAACTACAAACATCGCAACTGAGAGTAGGAAAAGTGTCATCCACCCAACAAAAATAGCCATATGCATAAACCACCTTATAGGGTGTTTGCGCCAAATTCTTCTTTGTAGTAAAATATCTAATATAATTACCTTCCATAATGGTTGTGCATGGGGTGCGTGTGATGCTTGACCAAGTTGAATAATAAACGTTTTAATAAATGCTAGTACATTGCCATTTGATGGTTCCAGTCCATAGCCTTCTGAGCCATAGCTCCATTTTTTGAGATTTAGATACATCCCATAAAGAAATATCAAAATAGCTATTGTAGATAGCACCATCATCTGTCCAAATGTTATCTTCCATTCAGGTGTGAACCCTGAGAAATATTCCATGTAAACGATTCCTCCTATTGTTTATACACAGTGTTTTATGACAATTATCAAATACTTATGTAAGCTGTTTTTTAGTTGAATACTACTCAAATATATTGTCTTAGTCATCTTATTAGAGTAGTTTTTGACGATTTAGATCATATAAGTTTATAATAACATACCAGTAAGTTTGGAATTAAATTAGTTACCTTTCACCTTAGAAACCTGTACTAGTAACATAAAGATATTGAACCATAATTAGAGCTAACTATGGTTAATTTGGATAGTGGACGAATCTATTGTATATAAATATTTTCATTGCTAGTAGTTCAATTCTAACACGTGAAAATATTTACAATATTGAAACTGTTAATGAAATAAAAAAATAATAGAAGATTATAACCCAACTTCTTCCTTAAACTTATCCATACCAATGCTTTCTACATATTCTCCAAGTCTTTTACGTTTTGCATTCTCTTTGTAGAAAGAAATTATTCTTTCAATGGTTGACATGGCTTCTTCTTCAGATAAATCTTTAGCTACAATCTCACCTATTCGTGGCTTTATTCCTGCACTACCACCAATAAAAAGATTATATCCTTTGGATGTACCCAAGAGTCCAATGTCCTTAACAGCTGGTTCTGAACAAGAATTTACGCAGCCTGCTACTCCTATCTTAAGTTTACCTGGTAGTTCCATTCCATGGTAGATTTCATCAAGTTTCAAGCCAAGACCTACTGCATCCTGCTTGCCTCTTTTACAAAATGTTGTACCTGGACAGATTTTTATGCTCCTTATACAAATACCTATGGCTGCTCCTGGTTTCATCCCCAAATCGTTCCAAATATTGTCAAGGTCTTCTTCTTTTACCCCTACTATAGCTATTCTTTGGGCAGAGGTTACTTTTATAGCAGCTGCATCATATTTATCAGCAACATCGGCCAGTTTTCTTAAAAGTTCTGAAGAAGCAATTCCACCGGGTATGTGGGGCGCAATTGCATATGTTTCTTTGTCCCTTTGTAAAATAGCACCTTTTTCAAGTATATCTGAACTCATTTTTATTACTCCATTTAGAAGATAGAATCACGTAATTCTATCTGTATACACTTTAGTAATTGCATAGCTCTACTATAAAGAATCTTTCTATAAACAAAGGTTTCACCCGTTTTTCTTAAAATGTTTTCATTAGTAGAAAAATATAATTATTTAGTATGGGATAAGAGTAGTAATCATGAAAATCTATATAGACGAAAATAAGTGTAATGGTTGTGGTGCTTGCAGAAGAGCTTGTCCAAAAGGGCCACGTATATACTCTATAGAAGATGTTAATAACAAACAGGTTGCTGTTGTAAAAGATCCGAGTTATTGTTTGGGATGTAAGATGTGTACAACTGTATGTAAACCAAATGCAATCACACTTATAGAATGAAATGAGCTATTAGTAAATTATTTTACAAACGTTGTTGATATGTCCATTAAAATTAAAGTCGTACTTGTAGAACCTTTATATGAAGGTAATGTAGGTTCAGTTGCCAGGGCCATGAAAAATTTTGGTTTAAAAGATTTAGTTCTAGTAAATCCCTGTAAACTTGAAGGTGCTGCAAAAGCAATGGCGTCGCATGCTAAAGATATATTAAATAAAGCTACTATCTATGAAACTTTAAATGATGCTCTTAGCGATGATTCTAGTATTGTAGTTGCGACTACTGGAATTAAAACTGCTAAAAAAGATGAACATCTAAGATTTCCAGCTTTGAGTCCAAAAGAACTAAAGTATAAAATTAATGGTTTTTGCAAAAATAGTTCTCAGATCACTCTAATGTTTGGGAGAGAAAATATCGGATTTACTAATGATGAATTAAAACTTTGTGATCTTTTAGTTACTATACCAACCTCGCAAGAATATCCTATTATGAACTTATCACATGCAGCAAGCATTTTGTTTTATGAATTAAGTGATACGGATATTGGTAATTTTGTTCCAGCCGATAAATTTGATAAAGATTTGTTAATTGATCATATAGTTATGCTTCTTACATCTATAAATTATCCCGAGCATAAATTTGATAAAACATGTTTAATGATACGGAGAATTATTGGAAGAGCTAACTTAACATCTCGAGAAGTGCAAACTCTTAGAGGTATAATTAGGAACATACAAAGAAAAATGAGACTATTATAGCATAAACAATAATTGCTGATACATTATTAAAAGGTACAACAAATGACAGAAAATAAATGGATAGATAAGTTTAAAATATTTTTTCGCAGATATTATTGGGATGATATACTAGAACTCGCAAATGAATACCCTGATAGAAAAAATGTGGTTGTAGACTTTTCTGACTTAGACAACTTTGATAGAAAGCTGGGTGATTATCTATTATATGAACCTGATGAAGTTTTACCTTCCGCAAATAACGCACTGAAAGAATTATTGGAACTGCAAATAGAAAAAGAAGTAAGTGATCTATATGTTAGGTTTATTCACATCCCTACTAAAATTCCTAACAGGGAACTTAGAAGTAAGCACCTCTTAAAATTGCTTGCTATTGAAGGTATGATTAGAAAAGCAACCGAGGTAAGACCCAAAATAACCAATGCTGCTTTTTATTGCATGCGATGTGAGCATGTCACAATGCTTCCTCAGTCAGGTCCAAAATTTACGGAACCCCATGAATGTGAAAACGATACATGTGGTAAAAGAGGACCTTTTAAGATACTTGTTGAAAAATCTACTTTTGTCGATGCTCAAAAATTGCAGATACAAGAATCACCGGAAAACCTAAAAGGTGGGACTCAACCACAAAGTCTTGACGTTGATGTCGAGAATGATCTTGCTGGTATCGCTAAGCCTGGCGATAGGATTATCATTAACGGTATTTTAAGGTCACACCAAAGAACATTACGCGATGGGAAATCTCCATTTTATGACTTGGTACTACATGCTAACTCAATAGAATATGTTGACAAAGAGTTTGATGAGCTTGAAATTACACCTGAAGATGAAGATAAAATCTTAGAACTTAGTCGAAATCCAAATATTTACAGTTTAGTTACAAAATCAATAGCACCTTCAATATATGGATACGAAGAGATAAAAGAAGCTTTGGCGATGCAACTTTTCTCTGGGGTTGCAAAGTACTTACCAGACGGTTCAAGGGTAAGAGGTGATATTCACATTCTATTTGTTGGTGATCCCGGTATTGCTAAAAGCCAACTGTTGAGATATATGGTTAAGCTTGCACCCCGGGGAGTTTTTGCTTCAGGTAAAAGTGCATCATCAAGTGGTTTAACAGCAGCTGCTGTAAGAGATGAAATGGGTGATGGAAGATGGACCTTAGAAGCAGGTGCACTCGTTATGGCAGATATGGGGGTAGCCGCGGTTGATGAGATGGATAAAATGAGGTCTGAAGATAAGAGTGCTTTGCATGAAGCTATGGAACAACAAACAATATCTGTAGCCAAAGCGGGAATTATTGCAACACTTCGATCAAGATGTGCACTTCTTGGGGCTGCTAATCCTAAATATGGAAGATTTGATCGATATGAGGGGATTGCACAACAGATAAATATGCCACCTGCCTTAATGTCTCGATTTGATTTGATTTTTGTAATGTTAGATACACCAAATGAAGAGATGGATAACAGGATTGCAAAGCATATACTAAAATCTCATTTTGCAGGAGAAATGTCGGAACAGAAAAGAAAATTAGCTGGATCCTTAATAACTGATTCAGATGTTCATACACAGATGGAACCCATTTTGCCACCAATTGATCCAGAACTTATGAGAAAGTATGTAGCATATTCTAGAAAAAAAATTTTCCCAATTATGGACGAAAATGCCAGGCAGCATTTGATTGATTTTTATCTTGACCTTAGAAAAATGGGAGAAACGAAAGATGCACCTGTTCCAGTAACTGCAAGGCAATTAGAAGCACTTGTTAGATTGGCAGAGGCGAGTGCAAGGTTAAGATTAAGCAATACTGTTAGCTTAGAAGATGCTAAAAGAACCACTACAACTGTTTTTTCATGTTTAAAGCAAGTAGGCGTTGATCCAGACACAGGTACTTTTGATGTAGATTTTATAGAATCTGGAACAACTAAAAGTCAAAGAGATAAAATAAAAGTTGTGAAAGAAATAATTCGAAAGGTTGGTGAACGTCATGCTGGAGGCAATGCTCCACTTCATGAGATATATGAAGAAGCCGAACTTGAAGAAATTGATAGAGAACATGTAGAAGATCTTATTAATAAAATGAGTCGTCAAGGTGATCTTTTAAAACCTAAGAAAGACCATGTAAGAATAGTATAATAAGTATAGCATCATGAAAAGGGTAAGTATAAATGTACTTAAAAATCCATAGATCTGAAAGAGAAATTTTAGTTGCTGTGTGTGACAAAGAAATACTAGGAGCTAAACTAGTTGATGGTAGTTTTGCTGTAAAATTAAATGAAGAGTTTTACAAGGGAGACTTAGTGGATGAAAATGTAGTTATTGATGCATTAAAATCCGCAACAACTGCTAATATATTTGGGGAAAAAGCAATCAATTGTGCGATTAAGTGTAAGGTTATTAACCAAAATAACATAATTGAGATTGATGGAGTACCACATGCTCAGTTATTTAGAGTTTGAATCAATATAATTTTTATTTGCACATATAGAATAAGGGTGAATGAATGAACAATGCTAGTACAGATAATTCTGAAATTGAAATACTAACTACCAATAAACTATTGGAGGGAGTAATAAAAAAACATGAAAAGCTTTTGGAAAACTATAAACAAGAGTTTGAGGAACTTGACAATAGGTTGAAATCGTTGAAAGATAATTATTACTCCCAAAAGAAAGAAAAGGATAGAATAATAGAAAGATGCGATGTTTTAAAAGAAAAAAGACAGCAACTTTACCATCAAGCAGAACAAGCTCTATGGGATTTTATTCATAAGTCTGATCAAGTGGATAGAAAAGTTCAAGATGATTTGATGGCATCTTTCAAGAAAGTAAGAAAAACAAAAAATATTGCTGATGAAAAGGAAGCAATTGACAATTTAAATAGTTATTTAAATGAGATTAACTCCAAAGATAAATCATTAAGTAAAATAATTTCATTGATTCAAGTAAAAGTTAATGAAGCTAGAATAGCAAGTGAAGAGTTTTTTTCCATTGATGGAACTGATATCAAGATACTAGAAGATATTCATAAAACTGATAAGATAATCAATGAGATAGGGCCTCGACATGAGTGGTTAGAGAAAAGAATAAAAAGTCATGAAGAAGCTCTTAATTACTGGAGTAATCAATACAATGCAGAAAAAACAGATGTGGTGGTTTGATGGATAATACTTCACCGCTCTCAGAGAAAGAACTAAAAAATAAAGTCAATGAGCTGAGAACACAATTAAATCATAACGAAAGAGCTTTGAAATCAGCTTTTAACGATTTAAGAATGCATCGCACAAATGTTGATGAAATTAAACAAAAAAGGGATGATCTTAACGCACGAGTTAAACAAAAAGTAGCTGAAGCCAAGAAACTAAAAGAAGAAAGAGATCGCATAAATAAAGAAATTGCACAAATTAAAGAAGAAAGAGATCGTTTGAAAAGTGAAAATGATAATAAAATTGAAACTATTTCTAAATTAAAAAGTAAAAGAAATGGCTTAAACCAAGAATCTAAAGGTAGTGTAGATTCCTTATCTAAAGCCTATAAAGATGAACTTGATGTCTTTCTAAAAGAAGATATACCTTTAAACCATGAAATAAATTTATTTGCAAGGCTTAAAGATTTAGGATACAGGTTGAAAACTGCTTCTAATGCAGATGACGTTCATGAACAGATTATCGAAAGTTATGTGTCGTCCAAAGATATATACGAGCAAAGCAATGATTTAAGCACAAAAATAAAATCTTTGGCTGAGAAATCCCAACTTTATCATGAGCAAATGATTGCTCAATTTAAAGAAGTTGATGAATTAAGGAAAGAAGCTGATACATATCATGCTCAAATAAAAGAGATATATGCTACAACTGATCCAATAAGAGCAAAGATTGATCCTCTTAAAGAATCTATAAATAAGCTGAGAGCGGAACTTGATGTTTACCTAGAAAAACTAAATGAAATACAAGCTGAAAAAGATAAAAAGAAAATGGAAGACAAGCATATCCAGGCAAAAGAAAAATTAGAGAATACAGGTAAAATGAGTTTAGAAGATTTGAAGGTTCTTATGGAAAAAGGTGATTTAGAGCTTTAAAGTTAAACAAACTTTTTACATAGGCTCTAGCACCAACTTATTGTCTTCCTCAGAAATTTAACTCAAGTTAGTCAAATAAATGATTTATTTCCTGCTCTTGAAGTTATTTACTAAAAGGAACCACATTAATATAAGCGAAAATACAAATATGGTACCATTTACACCTGATTCTGGAATAGTATCATTATCATGATTAACGTTGTCATTATTCATGTTTGAATTATATTGATCATTATTCACTTCTGGAGGGGGGAGTGTTGGATCTTGATATTGATATACTGGATTGAAAGTAACAAGTTCACCATCTGGGCCTATATGTATTCCATCCACTGTTATATTAAATATTTTTTCAGAATTTTTCTTATAAATCAGCGAATCACCTTCAGAAAGAATATCTTCTTCAACAAGTTCACCGTTTTGAGTTAATTGAAGCCAAATATTTTGTTGTTCTAGGTTGACATAAGTAACTTTTAATTCATAACCTTGATAAAACCTAGTCCATGTTTCTCCAGTTTCAAGAAAGAAACTTGATTCAACAGGTAATTCTATCTGAACAGAGTTGTTATCATCAAAACTGTTTGGACTTGTAGATACTACAAATGGTTGCAAAAAAATGATTGTTAAAGTTATAATAAATATAAATATTAGATTTTTATTTTCTTTGTTTAGTCTCATAATTACATCTTCCTGCAATCACTTCTTGTGTCCCAGAGTCTTTTGTTTGCACAACAAGAGAGCCTCTTTCAGTAATATTTATAGCTTTTCCTACAATAGACATATTTGGTGCACTAATTGATACTTCTTTGCCAATAGTATCTGAAAGTTCAGTCCACTCTTGAAGAATTGACTGAAAGGGTTGGGACTTAAACTTAATGTAGTATTGGTCAAGATTGTTCAGAAGGACTCGGAATAAATCTATTTTCTTTATTGGGTAACCAAGTTCTTTTTTTAGAGTTGTGCTATTTTTTCTTAGCTCCTCATCTCCAAGATCCTGTATATCATTGTTTACATTTATGCCAATACCAACCACTACAAATTCTAGCTGATCCAGTTCTGCACCAATTTCTGTTAGAATTCCACATACTTTTTTTCCATTAATTAAAATGTCATTTGGCCATTTTATAGAAGCATCTAAACCAAAACTTCTTATAGTCCTTGCAACTGCTATACCTGATATAAGAGTAATTCGAGATGAATTTACTATCGATGTCCTTGGCTTTAATATAACTGAAAGCCACATTCCACCTAAGTCAGAGTACCAAACTTTCCCCATTCTCCCTCGACCCTTCTTTTGAGTTTCAGAGACTATAACTGTACCTTCCTTTTCAATATTAGCAATTTTTTTAGCAACATCATTAGTCGAATTAGTCTCCTTATAGTATAATATTTTTTTACCAAGTATTTCAGTTTCAAGCTCAGATAATAAGTTTTCCGCATAGAGATTGTCTGGTGTATACTCTAAAGAATAGCCAAGTTTGGGCTTAGAGGATATAGGATATCCTTGTTTCTGTAATAATTTAATATGTTTCCAGACCATTGTCCTAGAAATCTTAAGGACTGTACCTATATACTCTCCAGATACAGCATCCTCCTCAGCTTTTTTGAGGATTTTAAGTATACTTGTTTTTTGATCTTCCAAAATATCCCCACATAATTTTATTTTATATGTGAATTATTATATTGCTTTGAACAATATGTATACATTATAATTATTAATATTTTAATCTAAAATAATTATTTAAAACGTTTTAAAGAACCAATTATTCTATAACAGTCCATATAAAGTAACTCTCTTTATAATCATTATATGATAGTGATATTAGAAAAAACATTCAGCAAAACTCTAAGAACAAACTTACTTATTTGATATTTATACATTTTCATAGTTGTTAATAAAAAAGTTGATATCGCTATCTTGTTGGCGATAGCTATAGTATAGAATAATAAAGTAATTAGCTGAATATTTCTATTGACAGCCTAGATTGAACCAATTTTTTAAAACCAAATAAGCCTAATAAGATTATTTAGGCTTACGACGATCTAGTTCTTGGGTAGATTCCATGTAGGATTTTACTGCAGCTGCCACTGCTGCTACTTTTGGATTATAGTCGTCAAGTGCAGAAGCTAAAGTTCGGCTTGCCTTTGAATCCGCATCTACAATCTTTTTTACTTCTTCAAGTATATTGTTATCTTCTATAAAGTGAGTTGTCAAGTTACCTTCTTTGAATTCTGAATTTGAAAGAACAGCTCTATGAAATGGAAGATTTGTAGTGACACCTACTACCACATATTCATAAAGTGCACGTTTCATTCGATTTATTGCTTCGTCCCTATCACGTCCCCATACAGAAAGTTTTGAAATCATAGAATCATAGTAAGGCGATATTGTGTATCCAACATGAACTCCACTATCCACCCTCACACCAGGTCCACCGGCTGACCTATATCTTCGGATTTTTCCTGGTGAAGGAGCAAAATCATTCAATGGATCTTCTGCATTAATTCTGCATTCAATTGCACAGCCGTTTATTTTAATATCATCTTGCTTATATGGTAATTCTTCACCGTATGCTATTTTTAATTGGTCTTTAGCGAGGTCTATACCAGTTATTAGTTCAGTTATTGGGTGTTCTACCTGCAATCTTGTATTAACTTCCAAGAAATAAAAATCACCTTTCGAGTATAAAAACTCAACAGTTCCTGCATTTTCATAGTTAATTGTTTTTGCAGCTTTAACAGCTGCTTCACCCATAGTTTCCCTGAATTCTGGTGTCATTACTGGAGAAGGAGCTTCTTCGATCAATTTTTGATGTCTTCGTTGAATAGAACACTCTCTATCAGATACATATATAGTATTCCCATATTTGTCAGCTAAAATTTGAAACTCAATATGTCTTGGTTCCGGGAGATATTTCTCAATGAAAACCGTTGGATCACCAAAGGTAGATTTAGCTACTGATTGTATTGAACGAACAGATGCTGCAAACTTTTCTTTTGAATGCACCACTTTCATCCCAATACCACCACCCCCTGCAGAAGCTTTTATCATTACAGGATAGCCAATCGAATCAGCTATTTCCATAGCTTCATCTACATTATCTATAGGTTCACCGGTACCAGGAACGACTGGAACACCAGCTTTTTCCATAATCTCACGTGCAGAAATTTTGCTTCCCATTTTCCTAATTGCTTCGCTTGGAGGGCCTATGAATGTAATACCCGCTTTGTCACAAGCATCCGCAAAATTAGCATTCTCTGAGAGAAAACCATAGCCTGGATGTATGGCATCTACACCGCTTTTCTCAGCAACATCAAGGATTTTATCTATATTCAAATAGCTTTTACTTGCAGGTGGCTCACCTATAGCATAAGCTTCATCTGCATATTTTGTAAATAGAGCATTGCTATCAGCATCGGAATAAACACCTACCGTAGAGATACCAAGTTCTTTACAAGCACGCATAACTCTAATAGCAATTTCTCCTCTGTTCGCAACAAGAACTTTATCAAACATAAAGAATCACACCAGCCATTTATTCAATTAACATTAGTATATCGCCTGTGCTAACAGAATCGCCATTTGACACATATATTTCTTTAACTGTGCCACTCTGTGATGCACTTACTGAATTTTCCATTTTCATTGCTTCAATAACACATAAAGTGTCGCCAGCTTCTACTTGATCCCCTGTATCAACATCAACTGAGAGAACCACACCTTGCATATCACATTTAACACTACCTTTACTTTCTATAGGATTTTGTGGCTTATCTTTTTCACTGTTCTCTGAAATATTCAAAGTTCCTGATTTTGGTTCCACTTTTACGTTGAAAACGTCTCCTTCTACTTCAACTTTAAATTCAGTTGGATAACTGGTATTCTGAGAAATAATATCTTTACAATCGTTAGCCATTACAGGCGTAAGAACTTCTGGTTCAAGTTCACCTTTTAAAAACTTGGGTGCTACCGAAGGATAAAGAATATAAGTTAAAATATCTTCTTCTTTTTTAATTATACCCATTTCTTCAGCTTGAAGCTTCATTTTATCGTATTCTGGTGATAATAGGTCAGCCGGTCGAGATGTGATAGGAGTTTCTTCCCCAATAATCATAGCAACAAAATCTTGATCCATTGGTTTTGGGGGTCGCCCATAGAGACCTCTCACATAATCTTTAACTTCCTTTGGCACGACTTTGTATCTCTCTCCCATTAATACATTTAAAACAGCTTGAGTTCCCACTATTTGGCTAGTTGGGGTTACAAGTGGTGGATATCCAAGTTCAGCTCTTACACGTGGCATCTCTTCAAGGACTTCTTCATATTTGTCAAGTGCATTTTGTTCCTTTAATTGAGATACTAGATTTGATAGCATACCACCTGGAATTTGGTATAAGAGAACATTTGTATCAATTTGTTCAGATATTGGGTCAAGAATACATTGATATTTTGATTTCAGGTTTCTAAAATAGAGGGCTGCTTCGGTCATACATTTTAGATCCAGGCCTGTTTCATAAGGTGTACCTTGCAAACCCGCCACTATAGATTCAGAAGGGGGTTGGGAAGTTCCCCACGAAAGAGGAGATAAAGCCGTATCTAATATATCTACTCCTGCCTCACAAGCTGCCATATAGCTCATTGGAGCCATGCCAGATGTACAGTGTGAGTGGAGTGCAATTGGTAATGATATTTCATCTTTAAGCGATTGAATCAAACTTTTTGCATTATGTGGGGATATCAGTCCGGCCATATCTTTAATGCACAATGAATCACAACCCATATGTTCAAGTTCTTTTGCAAACTCAACATATTTTTCAGTGGTATGTACCGGGCTAATTGTATAAGATATAGCACCCTGGACATGTGCTCCTATATCAGTTGCTGTCTTAATTGAAGTTTGCATGTTTCTAACATCATTCACAGCATCAAATATCCTAAATATATCAATACCATTTTCAAAAGCTTTAGACACAAATTTTTCAACTACATCATCTGAGTAGTGTCTGTATCCTACAAGATTTTGGCCTCTTAGCAACATCTGTGCCTTAGTCTTTCTCATATGTTGCTTAATTTCTCTTAACCTAACCCACGGATCCTCATTAAGATACCTTATACATGTATCAAATGTTGCACCCCCCCACATCTCAAGTGAAAAATAGCCAGCCTCATCTAACTTGTCTATTACTGGAAGCATATCTTCTGTACGCATTCTAGTTGCTAGTAGAGATTGATGTGCATCTCGTAGAACAGTTTCTGTTATTTTAACTTTCATATTTTAACCTCTGGAAATGATATAGGTTTTTTAAATGTAAAAGTAAATTTACCTAGTTAAAAACTATAAATAAATTGTACCATATAGTACAGCTTAATTTATTAATATTATGGTTTCATTTATATATTAACTAATGAAACAAATAGTAGATAAAAAAATAAAAGTATAGAAAAAGGTGAAATATCATATTTTTGCAATAAATATGTACTACATAAAATCAATCTTCAGGATATAGTACATAGAGACATGCATTTTCACGCATTTCCATATAACCTTGTGTTTCAGAAACTCCGGCTTTTGACAAAAGTACTTTTTTCCAAGCTTCTGGAGGCATTGCAACATGCCCTGTATATGATTTTGCAGCTATTTGTGCATAATTTAATGGTTTACCCGCAATCTTTATTCTTTTTGCAACTTCTTGTCGATATGTTTGATGCATCATACATGCGCTAAATGCAGCTGATGGTTGTACAGTATTGTTATAGTGGTCAGTTGCTTCCCTGTGAACTTGGTTGAAGTTCCCTAGCCTTTTTATATATTCACGTATAGCATTTGAAAATGGACAAATCTCAGTTACAAAACCGTTTGGACTAATTTGCTTTATCCCTTCAAAAGAAGAGAAAACGGATTCGCCTGCAGATACTGCATTTGCAAAATCTTCCCAAGTTTCATATTCTTCTTCTGGGACTGCTTTTGCTAAAGACTCTGCCTGGCTAATCATATAATTAGTGAAACCTTCAACTCCTTGTTTATCAGCTATATCCTCAAAAAACAAGAATACTGAAACATCAATAAATGGGTTTGATTTTATATCTTCTGCCACAATAATCACCTTTACAACTCAATATCTCCATCTGAACTAGTTTTTCCTTTAATAACTAATGCATAAACACAAGAAGCACTTCTTAATATACTTTTGATATGTCTCTCGTCAACATTTATTTTTGAGAGATTTTCAGGTAGCATTTTCACTTCACCTAAACGCCCCTTATTTGCAAGTTGAAGACAATCAAGTTCTTGTTTTGCAACAGTTATATTATTGGATGCAACTTCTCTAAACTTTTGATGTGTTATGCAGTAGTTACATACAGATGAATCATGAACTCTTACATTAAAGCTATCTGAAACATCATTATCAGATTCTGGAAGTGGACCGATCTTTTGAATATAACGGTGCATAGTAGGGGCCATTGTACATACCTTCAAAGCATAAACATACCCTATTACATCACCATCGCGATCTGTTATAGCTAAATCAGTAAGTACATTAACGCTGCCTTCCATAGTAAGAGCTGTACGCCCTTCTTTCATAGCAACATTGAATGCAGGCCAACCCACATACGCTTCTTTCCCCATTCTTTCAGCATATGATTCACCGACGCGAAGCCAATATTCTACAACTCCTTCTGTACCTGCCTTGCCGACCATATCGTCAACAAGCGAGTATAATGCAATATCCATCATTTTTGTACGCTCCTATTCTAGCTATTTTTTCATGAACTATAAGTCATATAACTTGTTTAATTTTATTTGAACTTTTTTTGAATTAGGTTTAGCATTATTGCAGTTAGTTTTTAGTATACTTACCGATATATAATGATAGTTTACTCAAATAGCTTATTACTAATGTTACCAGATATTAGTACTTATTTATGCTATATCATTCTATTTTACTTTTTTATGATATTAATTTTTGATATATCAATGCAAAAATGCCGCTAAATTAAAACTATGTTCTATAAATATTAAGTTTGTTGTTTGAAAATATTTTTTCAAGCTCTGTAAAATCATATTTTCTCTAATAAATTAACCTAAACAACTCTACCATTTAATTAATCTGACAGAAACATTTTTTACTGTTATTAAATTAAAATATGCTGAATAAATCTAGTAAATAAAATAGCATGAGAGTGTCTAAAAATTTATACAGTTTCCTCATTTACTCTTATCATAGGCTAAAGCCCACAAAAGCTCACGGTTTTTTGGATATAGTTCTGTTGTCGTGAAATTATCTTCCTCAATGATTGATTTTGCTTCTGATATAGATTCTACTTTAACAAACTCGTCTTTTTTTCCATTAATTCGATATCTCAAAAATAAATTCCCATCCTTAGATTTTATTAGATCAGCAAAATCCATAGATTCATCATTTTTCTTCTTTTTTTCAAATGATTTGTGGCTTTTAGAATACCACATTGTAAAGATGGTATCATTTTCACTTAATGAAACGTTATCATCTTCTGGAGGGGTTGTATCATGAGGTTTATTTTCATCTCTCGATAAAGTACTTAATGAACCGTCAATAGGTTTTTCAGTTGATTTTTCTGAAACATTCTCTTTTTTTGGTTGGGTCTTATAAGAGTTTGTGTTTTTCATAGCATGAAATTTTTTAAACTCATCGACTATAGATTTTTTATTATTGTTTCTATTTGATGGATTTTCTTGAATAAATTGTATCCACCTATTGTTCATGTAATCACCATGTCGTGTTGAGATTATTAAATGAATCATTTAAGTATATACCCATAAACATTAGCTCATCAAGATTTGATCCAACGAATTTATGAGACTTTCTTTTGACTCATTGTTGAGAAATAAAAACATATCGGAATATAGGGTATTAAGTCCCGAAGAGCCTGACACTGACTCAACCATAAACATAGTTTCAAGCACTAAGGTATCATTATCTATTAAACCATCATCATTATCATTTGAAAATTCAATTAAATTTTCTAGGACATTAAATATAGTTCCAGAAACACTATATGGAGATGAATGTGTTACATTTATACCTAAAAATTGGGAAACAGCATTAAAATAAGAACCTATTAATATATTCGTTGTTTCATTAATTGATGATTCACTATATGTAAAATCTTCATCTTCAACATTATCTAAAACAACATCTCTCAGTAGAATAGCATTATTTACATCCATCAGCATTAATGAAAATCCATCAATATCTCCTTTTAGCCTAGATATAATTCCAACCATTGTTATTGATTCAGGAATCGAAGTGGCCATTTGCCTGATATCAAGAGTATATACATTAGCAAGGTTCAGTTTTACCCTTTTTCCAATCATGTTTGAAAGAGATGTGGTTGCATTTCCCATACCAATGGTAGCAATTTCTTTTATAGCATCAACATGAAAAGATTTTAGCTTTTGATTGTCTTGGATGTTCTCGTCCATAAAGTTATTCTCTCCCTATATCATATAATGATAGTTCCATAAAGTGCACTTTTAACTGTCAAATTACCAGTATTAGTATCAAGTTTGATCGTTCGCCCATAATTCTTGCCAGTATCCTGACCTTTTATTGGGATGTTTAATTTATATAATACTTCTTTAGTGGAACTAATGTTCCTTTCGCCTATTTTTAGGTTACCATTTTTTGAACTGAACATGCTGGCTCCACCTACAATCTTAGCCTCTAATCTCCTTTTAGATGCGCCCCTTTCAATAATATCATCTATTAATAGTGGTATTCCAGTATCTGCAAACTTAGCTAAATTTTCTTTAGACCTTGCTTGATCAACAGATGGGAGCATGATATGTAAAAGTCCACCCAATTTAGTTTTTGAATCATATAATGTAATTCCTACACATGACCCTAAGCCTAATGTTGTCAAGCTTATAGGTGATGTACCTATAGCATAATCTGCCATTCCAACGGTAATTATATTCATTAACTATTACATCCAACATTGTAACTACTTAAGTCAACTAACCATTCCATCAATTATATCCATAATGATTTTAAGTGAGGCCGTATCAACCAGTACTAAAATATTTCCTTCAACAATATCATTTTTTACTTTCATTTCTGTATCAAGAACAAGAGAGTGTTCAAAGTCCTTGCTCATTTCTATTAAAACGAGGTCTAATATAGCACCGGCCATGTCATAAGTTGCAGAAGGTGTATCTATTGAAATATTCATGTTAAGAAAATTTGAAAGAGAAGTTACATATGTGCCACCTAAGATATGTCCAATTTCTTCCATCATAGACATAATCATTTCATTCTTAGTCTCTTCATCGAAATTCGATAAAAGTTTTGAAGATATTGAGTTTACACTCTCAACTGGTAATAATATTGTCATATATCCATTCAAATCACCATATATTTGCATGACTATACCATAAACAACGGATTCTTCACCACCAATTACTTGTGGTATTTTTTCTATACGTTGCAATTGCAAAGATGGAACTTTTATTGCTACCTCATCACCAACTAACTTTGATAAAGAAGTTGCAGCATTCCCAAACCCAATATTTGCTATTTCGCATAGAGAATCATGTTGAAACTCAGTCAAATTGTTAGTTTTGTTCAATTTAAACCCTACCATTATAATTATTTCCGATATACTCTCTCTTTTAAATTAAAAGGGACAAATAAATCTTTAACATCGCCTACTAATGTTTCTGTTTTGCCTATTACTAAAAATCCTTCTTTAACCAAAGAAGAATGAAATTTGTGATAAAGTTTTTCTTGTAATTCCCTTTCAAAATAGATTGTCACATTTCTGCATAAAATTAAATCAAAATTTCCAACATTCCCCCCTGAAATCAAATCATGGTGTTTGAATTTAACTAGATTTTTAAGTTTATCTTTTACATGATATTTGTTATCTTGGAATGTAAAATAAGTTTCCAATGTATTAGAATCTATATTTCTAACTTCCATTGAAGTATATATCCCTTCTGTAGCTCTATTAAGGCTCTTATTATCGATATCAGTTCCCAAGATTTTTATATTATATCTATTAATTTTACTACCTAGTGCTTTATTCAAAAGGATTGCAACCGAATAGGCTTCTACCCCTATTGAAGAACCAGCGCTCCACACATTTACTGAGCTAACATTTTTCTTTTTGAGTATTTCGGGTAGGACTTTTTGTTCAATTAGTTCGTATGTTTCTTTATTTCGAAAAAATTCAGTTACATTTACTGTTAGTGTATCAATTAATTTTTCCAGTTCCTTGGGTTCATTTTTAAGAACTTTTACATATTGAGAATATTCTGTACAGTTATTAGCACGCAATCGGATGTCAATTCTCCTTTTAAAGTGAGATGGTTTATATTGATCACAGTTGAAACCTATTTTTTTATTGATTGTTTTTTTAAGTTCAATAAAATCAGAATCTTCATTTAAAGTTTTAATCTCTGTATTTCTATCCATTTCTACACCACTGAATTGTTCCGATTAAGTCATATTCTTGTAAAATTCAATCACTTCATATGGAATTTTGTCCAAAGGTATTACTTTTTCTGCAAGGTTGTTATCTACTATTACTTTTGGCATCCCATATACTACACATGTTTCTTTATGTTCAGCATAAGTTATACCACCCATTCTTTTAATTTCATTCACTCCGTCCAAGCCATCACTTCCCATTCCTGTAAGAACAAGAGAAAGTATGTTGGAACCATAAATAGGAGCTATTGATCTAAAAAGAACATTTACAGCTGGCCTAACTCCCTTCTCCTTTGGATTTTTATTAAGCCTAATCACACCTTCTAATTTCCCTTTTATTTTCTCTTCAATTACTTCCATATGGAAATCCCCAGGAGCAATTAAAACTAATCCTTCCTTTACAATATCGCCTTCTTCAGCCTCCTTAACTTTTAAATTAGAATGTAAATCCAGTCTTTTAGAGAATGATGCTGTAAAACTAGCGGGCATATGTTGTACAACTAAAACAGCTGCTGGGAAATTTTTTGGTAAGTTAGGTATGATTTTTTCAAGAGCCCGAGGACCACCAGTTGAAGACCCGATAGCTAAAATTTTTTTATTAATATGTGCTTTCTCGATAACTTGTACTTTTTTTTCAACTGGTATTCCTTTAACAACAGTTTTTTGTGAGTTTTGCTGGATATTCTTGCAGACATGTTCTTCCATGAAGTTTAACTTTTTAACATCAACACTGGCTGCAATCTTTACTTTTGAGCAAATTTCATTGGCCAAAGAAGATATGTCAAGACTTATACTTCCAGATGTTTTATGCACAAAATCAACTGCTCCGTATTCAAAGGCTGTTAGTGTTGTTTCTGCGCCTTTTTCGTCTAAAGAGCTTAGCATAACCACAGGTGTTGGACATTCGCTCATAATATATCCAAGTGCTTCCAGCCCATTCAAAACAGGCATTTCTATATCTAAAGTAACAACATCCGGTCGATACCTTTCAATTTTTTCGATAGCATCTTTCCCATTTCTTGCGGTGGCTATAACATCAATCTCAGAATCATTATCAAGTATATCTGATATCACTTTTCTCATAAATGCAGAATCATCAACAACAATGGCCTTTATTGTCATAATATCATTTTAAAATGAATTTTACATGACTTTTGATATGACTTCTAGCACTTTATTTGCATCGAAGGGTTTCACAATAAAGTCCTGAGCACCATTATTGATTGCTTCAGTAACAATAGACTGTTGACCAATAGATGAACACATCACCACTTTAGCGTTCTCATCGATTTCCATGATACGTTTCAATGCATCAGTACCTTCCATGTTAGGCATAACTATATCCAAGAAAACTAAGTCTGGTTTACTTTCTTTATACTTTTCAATTGCATCAAGACCATCACCAGCTTCAGCTACAACATCATGCCCGTTCTTAGTGAGTATGTCTTTTATTACCATACGCATGAATGCTGCATCATCTACAACCATTATTTTTGCCATAAATTATTCTCCTTTGTATTATAATAAATTATTTTCTTTACTTTAGACATTTTAACATATTATATTTTCAACTTTAAAACATAGTTTAATTATACCTAAAATTATCCTATAGTTACGTGATTAGATGTTAGAATTTTATTATAGCTTCATATATTATTCAATTTGAGTTTAGTATTCTAAGTTATCTAAAAATGAAAGAATCTTTTACCTTTTTATTGCTATTATTAATTGCTATTTATGTATATTAATTTGTTTGCATTGTTTCTTAGATAGACTATAAAATACAACTTAAATGTCATTATTATTAATCGTTTTACAACCCTTTATAGAAAATATATAATAGTTTTTTCTTTATATTTTACCAGTCTCAAAAAATAACTTAGTATCAAGCTTATCAAGTTCATGTTCACTATGTTTTTTAATAATATCATTTAATCTCATACGTACAGCGTTTAATTCTTTTTTGTTAGTTGAATTAACTAAAGATTCCAATGTTTTTTCAACCATTAGCTGATAATCTCTTTCTGTACCTGTATTTCGAAGTTTTTGTATCGACTGCTCAATTATTTCACCATTCCATTCAGCATCTGAATAAAAGACCTTATCTTCGATTTCTATTTTTTTTCGAGCAACTTCACTGTTAATTCTACTGAACATCATTTCAACAGTGTGTGGGTCACCAACAAATTCATTCATATAATGCATAATGTCCATTACTACCTCATAATACGGAATTTCAGGATTTTCGCACTCCTTAAACAGTTGTTTTAGTTCTTTTTTAATATTGATTTCAATGGGACCTATTAAATAGCTAGTTATTTTCTCAATATCATCCGCACACATATCTACTGTGGGCTCTTGACTAATACTATGAACATTAACTGGGTCAGCATTGTACTTTGCAACATATTTTAACAATCTTGTGCGCAACTTTTGATTATCTATGTTAACCAATGTATCAGCTCAATTTATTCTATTGATAATCATATACAAATTCTGTTAATTCTTTGACCTAGTATAATATACATATCGACCTTTCTTGTATTTCTCGATATATTCTGTTTCTAAAAGCTTTTCTAAGATCTTTTCTAGCACATTTTCATCCACATCATTGGACGGTAATTTTTTTTTAATCTGTTTTAAGGTCATGCCACTATTTTCTTCTTCAATACATTTTAAGACATTCTTATCAAACAAAGATAGTTCAGTACTGAAATGCTCTTTTAGCAACCCAAGTTCATCTTTGATGCTTATTACTTCTTCATTAAGTTGAGATAGGTCAGATTCAATCTTATTGTTATTAGATTTAATAGCAACGTCAATTTTGTTGTTTACAGAATTTAATTGTTCTTCTAAAAGTTCCTGCAGTTCTTCTCTTCCCTTCTTCATTTGATTTTCTTTTAATGTGTTTAATTGAAATTGTAATTCATTAATTTCATCTTTATTATCTGATTTTTGAGTTTCAATTTCTTTTTCAATAGCTTTTATATTTTCGCTTAATTTTTTGAGTGTTTTTGTGTGAATATTAATTGCATGTGCAACTTGGTTTGCACCTTCCTCTTCAAAAGATGAATTTTCGCTAGATTTATGATTTATTTCTTGTATGTTATTTTCAAGTTCTTCTTGCTTGTTTGAAATATTTTCCATTTGTTCAGATATTTTATCAGCAATATCTTCAAAATAATTCATTTTTTCCAGTATGTCAACATAGAGGTCTTCGTGAAGTCTTACTTTATCAATAACATATTCCATACTTCCTGTTTCAACAAATGATTTGAAGTCTCTTGTTTCATATCCCGGAATATACTCCATTAAATTACGTACAAGTTCTAAATATGTAGCATGGATTTGTTTTGGGGAAACAAGTTTGTTCTCTATGGCTTCTGCGAGTTTGTATACTGTGAATCTTCCAGTTTCAAACCTAAAAAAATCAACACCTGCACTTGAAGACCTAACCTTTTTTATAACCTTAAATACGATATCATGTGCATCTTTTTCACCCACAAAAGTAACAAGTTCTGTAAAAATATTATTCAGTGTTTTTTTATAAGCTATTTCAAGAACATCAGGAGGTATTTTTGAAGCGTCTAGAACTTCATTGTGAGAAGCATCAGCTTCTTTTGCAACCCTACGTAATCTTTTAGAAAATAAATTAAACTCATTTTTAACACTTATAAAATCTTCTTCTTCCGTTTTATTTTGAAGTCTTTCATTTACTTCAGATAACCTTCTAGAAGATGTTTCCTTTTGATCTTCCAAGGAATTTTCAAGTTCAGTTATTTCATCAGTTAATTTTAAAAGTTGATTTTGGATACTTGCTATTAGGTTTTCATCCACATCTTTTTTGTTACCTAATTCAGGTTGAGGTTGACTTAAAATATCCTCATTATTCGATTCTATTTTATTTACTTCTGGACGATAGTCATGAGGACTTTTTTCTGGTAACATTAACTTATTAGTTTCTTCATTGTCATAATCTATATTTGATTCAAGTTCTTCTTGCTCATTATATGTACTAGAATCTTTTTTTGGTTCATGGGAACAGTTACATGTATCTTGGCTATTTGTACTACAATCAATAGATTCTTTCATTATTAGGCTCCAATCTACATAATATAATTTTAAACAAATGCTTCAAGTTTGCGTTTTATATCAGGAATCCAATCACTTTCACATAGATCAGCAACATAGTCACCATGTATTGGCCTTATTTGCTCATTTATAACAAGATCTAACAGCATTATCCAAAGATCTTCATTCATCCATTTAGGAGATGACGCAACTTCATAAAAAGCCATTGCAAGAACTTGATCAACTTCAGTTTTTCCCATGACTGTTGAGATCTTGGTTTTAATATCTGCAAGTATCTCCATGTTTTTCTTATATTCTGATGAGTGTGTATACATTTCTTCAAAAACATTTCTGCTTAAAATACGTAATTCTTTAGAAACTTCAGATGAATATTGATCAAGTTGATCACTAGTCATTGGTTTTTGTTCAAATATATGTTTAATAACTTTTCTTGAGATTTCAATTTTATGTACATTTGCTCCTAAATCTGTTTTCCCAGTGAAAAGTGAAATCAAAAGAGCTCCTTTACCTACTGAAGAAAAAATTGCAGTAGTTCCCATATCATATTCAATTACAGCTTGATTTAAACCTAGTTCAAGTTGTTGGGCGATATGGTGCATATTATTAGTGATTAAATTTGTCAGTTCAAATATTTTCGAGCCTATATTTTCAGGAATATATGAAGAGTAGATCTTACCATCAATTCCTGAAAACATCACAACATCAACATCTGTTGTTTCATACATTCGTTGTAGTTGTCTAGTAAGTGCAAATTTAAGAAGAGATACATCTTCTAAATCCTCTTTTGTCTTTTTAACTGACACATTATCACTTCTTTAATTTACAATCTCTTCGAGTTCACTTAAATCTTCCATGTCAATCAAAGAATCAGATTCCATCTCAGTACTATCAGTTCTATTATCAGTTGTTACATCCTCTTCTGATTTGGTATCTTTATATTCAGTATTATCTTCACTTATGGATGAGTCGACTTCAGTGTCATTTCGGGCTTTTGGAGCAGTTCCAGTGAGATCATGCATCTCAAACATTAGTTGTAGTGTTTCTTTAGGAGAAAAACTATATGACCAGCCTTGTTTGATTTTCTTTAGTTTATCTTGTAGAGATCGAGGTGCACCTAATTCAGTAGCTGTCTTTATAGCTTTGTCAAAAACATCATCATATTTGTTAATATCTTCTGCAGATACCATTGGAGTTGTTCGTACCACAACACCTAATCCTCTTACAAAAATATATGGATAAACCTCTTCACCGTGCCTAGTAGCTCTCATTTTGATTATCTCAAGAGCACGATTAAAGGCTCCACCTATAGGACGATATGTCAAGTGAACAGCACCATCCGATAGATAAACAGGTATAAGAACATCTTCACCCATAGTTTCACCTGGTGATGCGTGTTCTTCAGTAGTTACCAAGACCGGACCTATTTGCTTTAATGTATAAAATAACTTAGTTATTAATTCTCTTTGTTCTTGTTTATCTTTAACTGACCAAATCATAGGAGTAAGTGGATCAATTACAACACGAGTATTCACATCAAGTTCCTGACTTGCTTCAACTAATGAAGGAAGTTGTTCTTCTACTAAGTTCCTAAAGTCTTCCCCTTTTGAATGGAAAAAAAAGAGCTCATTTTCATAATATTCATCCATGTCAAAACCAAGCATTTTGGCTTCACGCATTATTTGCTCAGGGGGTTCTTCTAAACTTATATAAAGAGCATTTTCACCTCTTTCAAGGCCATACATTATATACTGCATCGAAAATGTTGATTTTCCAGTTCCACTTGATCCCACAACTAATAATGTTGTATTATCAAGTACCCCTCCTTCAATTACTCTGTCAAGTCCAGTAATTCCTGTTGGAATTCTTTCTACATTCATTTTTTTACCTCAAAGTTCCTATTGTGATTAAATAATCACCAAGTTATCCTAAAATTCAATTTTCACAGAATAACCAATTATTTAGAACTTATTTTTTCTTTTTCATCTTTGAAAGTAAATCTGAAAAACTATCCCCTTTTGATGTTGATGTGTTGGGTTCACTGTTTTTTGCACTGTCATTTCCATTATTTGTGGGTTTGGCCTTTGTAAAGAGATTTTCCTCTGAGGGAATTTTCTGACTGTTGCCCTCTTTATTTGTAGACTTATCTTTCATTGCACCAAAAGCTGCCCCAAATGTTCCTTTTTCTTTAGCTATTGATTCTAACTCTTCATGTTTTTTCCAAGGAGGATCAAATACTTTTTCTTGGTAGGATAAATTTCCTGCATATTGCATATAGGTCTTCCCTATTTCAGACATTTTATTTTCTTCAATTAACTTGTAAATTGATAATAGTTCAATTCTTTTTTTGTATTCTGTAGAATCAATATCTAGTGGACTTTGTCCGGTTAATATATTTTTATCAATCTCATCAATCAAAATTTTGTATGCAGATATTGGTTGCAAGCCAACCTTAAATTTACATGCCGAATCACCATTCTTTACACATTCTATTTCTTCGACATTGCATTCAATTTCAAGAGCTTCTGTGAAAAATCTATATAATGCATCAGTAGTTGCTGTACAAACCTTTTGATTATTTAAAGCGGGGTATAGACTACAGACTGGGCACTTAGCTACTCCGTATATATAATTCATAGGAGCAAAGCCGATTAGTTGAAGGTTACCAAGACCAAATTTTTTGAACAGGCCAACATGGAATTTATATAGAGACGTTGCCTTAATATCATCGATTGTGATAGATTTTAAAAATTTTCTAGATTCATTCCATGGTACTTTCGACTTTGGCAAATTTTCTGTAATAGCTTCTTGTATTTTCAGCATCTTACCAAAAGCACCCATTGACTGTGCGAAACCAGTACCTTCCATTGAAGGGGGGGTAGATGATGTTATATCCTCAAAAGGAGGAGAATCTGTGTGATTGTCAGTTATTTTATCAGCCTCCAGTTTACAATTTCATAGATAGGAACCATCCCTCAATCTCCTTATTTATTAATACACGTATTTATTTACTTATTGATGTCTAAACAATATATTCTCTATTAACTATAAGTTTTAAATTAAGCAATATATTAAATTAATTTATTTTCATATGGATTTTTCATCTAATATTAGAAATATTAACAAATATTTTTGTTTTACCATGCATTTTTAAACTCATTGATAGTATCAATATACAATTAAAATCTTACATCACTTAGAATATTAAAAAGAAAATTTTGAAATACAATACTTATTTCTCAAGTAAACACATCATACTAGATAAATCAACAATAGAATATTGTTAGCATTTCTATTTCTTTTGGTACTACTATATTATTTAACTATTTTATACCTTCCTTCTTTATAATCCAAGGAATATTTTGTATGTTTAAATATTTTATGTCTACAATTATCTTTTTTTTGCTTATTTTAAAATTATCTTCTCTGCGTTCCTTTAATAAAATACCTTTGCTTTCCACATTCCGAACACAGTATTAAAATACCATTTCTTTTACCCGAAATGATATATTTTTTCCCATGAAAATTTCCACAAGTACAAGGAGATTTCATTTGAAATGTTCCATTATACCTTGGTTTGTTACAAGAATTTAAAGACTTCTTTTTAATATCTACTAAATCCTGTTCATTTTGAACATTATTTAATTCATTCATACTTGATTTAGTTGATTTTGTACAATTATCACTACTAAATTTGTCTTTTTTATCCTTTTTTTGAATATTGTGAGTATCAAAAAGACTTTCTGTGCATTCAGATATGTTTTTACAATTCAAGCTAATACCGTGTATTGGTCTATTAATATTCATTTTGCTTACATCAAGTGCCATATATCCAGGGTAATTACCTAGCTCAATTGGAACATCTTTTTGAGAAGAGCTGAAATTTAGTGATGAAAAGAAATTTTTAGCATCTTTATTTACTGGTTTTGTGATAATATAGCCTATTAACACCATTGAAGACAGAGTGAAAAGTGCTTTACCTATACCTTTTCTTTTAATATTTGGATGTACTTCAATTCCTCTTAATACAAATATTGGTTTTTCTTGTGATGAGCAGTCATTCCATCTTTCATTCATAACCCAACCAATTATATTAAATTTAAAAACAGCAACTATGAAAAGGATATTTTTTCTTTTTAGCCAGCTTTTAAAGTTAAGCAGATAATCAGACATACCAAGGTGATGTTTAAAATATACATACTCGCCAATTCTTAGTTTATCAACTTCTGTAGGATCCTCTAAGCGATAAAAGAAAATGCCATTTTCTGATTTAGCGAGTTGTTTCATCTTAACCTACCTTAAATGTTAGTTAGTGGCAGTATAAATAATATATTTATTTTCCAAATGACGTTAGTTTTTTTAGCTTACTTAGATTTTTCTGAGTGTCTATGTAAATATTCTTTTGCATATTTTTTTCATATTGTGAAAATATATTTTTTTCAATAAATGGATTTTTTCTGCCTAATATGCCTGATATGAAACTATGACATAGTTGACCGTTATACTTATGGTAGCCACCCTCTAATAAAACTACAAATGGAACAGAAGAATTTGACTTCAGCCAGTAGCCAATTTCATAATAACCTTCTGATGTCATGTTTAACTTATTATTTTTTTCTTTATAATAACCATCAAAACCACAGCAACAAATAATAAAATCAGGAGAATAAGTGATTAATACATGTGAAATTATTTCATTAAAAACTAGTTGATAATCTTTATCCCCTGCCCCTTTAGCCATTTCAATGTTTAATGTATATCCTTTTCCTTTACCATCTCCAAGTTGATCGCTGAACCCAGTTCTTGGGTAATAGTTTCGTGGATCATGGTGAATTGAAACAGTCATTACCGTAGGATCCTGATAAAAGATGTCCATAGTTCCATTACCTGAATGTGCATCCCAGTCCAGTATTAGAATTTTTTTATATTTATGGTATTTTTGGAGATATCTAGCAAGTATTGCGCCATTGTTCAATAAACAAAAACCACTGTATTTGTCAACACCTGCATGATGTCCAGGTGGTCTTACTAAAGCAAATGAAGAATAATAGCTGCCTTCTATCACAAGTTCGGCGGCTTTTATGGAACCCCCTACTGCTTTTAAGGCTACATTATAAGATGATTCAGTAATATAAGTACTATCACCTAAAAAGCCACCACCTTTTGAAGCATATGATTTTAAGAAGTCTAAATAGGTCTTTGAGTGTACAAGCATTATATCTTTTTCATTAGCTTTTTCAAAATCATTAAACAAGTCTATCATTTTATCCTCAAAGACTCTATTTTTTTTTAAGTACCAGTAGGCTTCAAACAATCTTTGGGGGTTTTCTGGGCTTTCTATACCTAACAAAGAAGAAGTATGGGTGCTGTGATATTCATCATATACAATGGCAATTTTTGGAATTTTTTCTAAAAAAGACTCATTTGAGCAAATTTTATTATCATCACCCACCGAGTTAATTTTTTTCTGAAAGGTTTCTGCAAGATTTTTAGATGTTGAGCCATTATTTCCACACTTTGAAGAAGATTGATGGTGATATTGATCAGCTAAACTTATGTTTGTGGTTAATACATGTTCGTCATTAATATCTAGATCTTCCATCTCAATTGACTCATAATCATGGTCATCAAATTTCGAAGCTACAAAATCATTGAGTTTTTTAATGTTATCTTTCTTAAAATTTGATTTTTTAACCATAAAATGGCTCCTAAGTTAACAATTTAAGATTCGCTTTAAAGCATATAGAATTGTCGATATTCATAAATCCTGAAACAGAACCATGTGCTATATTATAATCCTACATCATTTAATTTAGAATTCAATTTTATTATTTTTATATAATAGTAATCCAAACTCCAGAATAAAGAATTAAAGAAAATCCTCTTAAAAAACTAATTCCTAATGTTAAAGTTTTGTTCGAAACAAATAAATATGTGCTCATGTATACATATGTACTATAATGTACATATGAGGTTTTAGATGCACATACTAATTGAAGACATTATTAGCTCTACAAAAAAAAGAAATCGCACTCTAGTAAAGCATGATAGCTATCAAACTAAAAAAAATAAAACACAAATATCTAACTCTATTTACGATAAGAAGTTAGAAAATAGAGTTCCTATAATAGCTGAAGTTAAGCCTAGTTCTCCTAAAGAAAAGTTGAGATCAATATCACCTAATGAAGCTTCAGTTATAGGTAAAGATATGGAGCGTGCAGGTGCTGTAGCAATATCAGTTCTCACTGAACCCGATTATTTCAAAGGTTCTAAAGAAAACTTATTTGCTGTATCAAAAGCTGTTTCAATACCAATCCTTAGAAAGGATTTTATACTTGACATTAGGCAAATTGATGAAACATCAGCAGAAATGATTTTGTTGATCACCAGCATTCTTAAACAAAACCTCGAAACTTTTGTTAATGAAGCACTACTTAGGGGAATCGAACCACTAGTTGAGGTGCAAAGTCCAGATGAATTAAAGCTTGCACTAAATACTAAAGCAACTTTTATTGGAATAAATAATAGAAATTTTTCTACTTTAGAAGTAGATCTTAACAATACAGAAAAAATTGCGCCTTTAATAAAAGAGTATGACAAAAAAAATAAAACTAACCATATTATTATAAGTGAAAGTGGGATACGCGATACAACAGACATTCAAAAATTAATGTCTATAGGAGTTGATGCTTTCCTTATAGGAACTTCAATTATGAAGAGTGTAGACATATATGAAAAAACAAAAGAATTGGTGGACTGTTTACATTCTTGAGTTCATCAAATTCTAAAAAAATGAATGGATTGCAAAAAATTTAGGTTTCTTAACTCAACAAGAAGGTTTTTACGGCATTTTAGACTAAAATGCTATATATTTGATTTTTATTTGATTTGTCAAAAAGTTTCTATTGAATTTTATATTAGATTTAAAAGAGGAAAATATATGCACACGAAAAAGTATGGCATTTATGGAGGCCAGTTCGTACCTGAACTTCTAATGCCTGCATTAGAAGACTTAGAAAGTGAATATAATAAATTCAGCAAAAACCCTGATTTTTTAAAAGACTTAACTTATTATTTAACTGACTTTGCAGGCAGAAAAACCCCATTGTATTATGCAAGAAATTTAAGCAAGAAGTATGGCATTAAAATATATTTGAAGAGAGAAGACCTTGTTCATGGTGGAGCTCACAAGTTAAACAACACTATAGGCCAAGCATTGCTTGCTAAGTATATGGGTAAAAAAAGAATTGTTGCTGAAACTGGAGCTGGACAGCATGGTACTGCAACCTCTATGGCTGGTGCAACCCTTGAGCTTGATACACTAATATACATGGGTTCAAAAGATGTTAAAAGGCAAATGACAAACGTTCAACGTATGAAAATGCTTGGCTCTGGTGTTAAAGCTGTTGAAACTGGATCAAAAACCCTAAAAGATGCAATTAACGAAGCTTTACGTGATTGGGTTACAAACATAGAAACAACCCATTATTTAATAGGATCCGTTGTGGGTCCTCATCCTTATCCTATGATTGTGAGAGATTTTCAAAGTGTTATTGGAAACGAGGTGAAGAAACAGATACTTGAAAAGGAAGGAAGGTTCCCCGATTCTATTGTTGCTTGTGCAGGTGGTGGAAGTAATGCGATAGGAATATTTTATCCATTCATTAATGAAAATAATGTGAAGCTTTTTGCAGTAGAGGCTGGTGGTAATAGTATGCAAGTTACAGATAAAGCTGCAATGCATTCAGCTTCAATGTGTTCAGGCGAGATTGGAATTTTACATGGGGCCTGTACCAAAGTATTGCAAAATAGAGAGGGTCAGATCTTGGAGTCACATTCAATTTCAGCTGGCCTAGATTATTCGGGTGTAGGTCCAGAACTTGCATATTTTGCAGAAAATGGCAGAGTTAGTCCATGCAATGTAACAGATAATGAGGCTTTAAATGCATTTCATGAGCTCTGTTTTACTGAAGGTATTATTCCAGCATTAGAATCTTCTCATGCACTTGCATATGTTATGAAAAATGCTAAATCAGGTCTTCTTGGAGATTTAGTAGTAGTAAACTTGTCTGGCAGAGGAGACAAGGACCTAAACACTGTCATAAATATTACAGGAGATTCATATGAAAATTGCTGAAAAATTTGAGGAGTTAAGAGAAAACAAAGAGAGTGCTCTAATAGCTTACATATGCGCAGGAGATCCTGATTCACACGTTACTAAATCCGCAGTTGAAACACTTGTAGAAGGTGGAGCTGATATAGTAGAGCTAGGATTACCATTTTCTGACCCAATTGCAGATGGACCTACAATACAAGAAGCTAGTGATAGAGCAATTCGTAAGGGTATGAACCCCGATAAATATTTTGAACTGGTAAAATCATTGAGTGTTAAAGTACCACTTATTTGCATGACATATTATAACATAATTCATAAGTATGGTATTAGATCTTTTGTTGATAGTTGTATTGAAGCGAGAATCTCTGGGATTATAGTCCCTGACCTTCCAATAGAAGAATCAACTGAATTAAAACAATGCTGCGAAAATAATAATATAGATTTGATACACCTAATTTCACCTATCACCAACGATGAAAGGCTTAAAAAAATTTTAAATAATAGTTCTGGTTTCCTTTATTTAATATCTCAAACCGGCGTTACTGGTAGTGATAGTAATATTGATTCTGGTTTAGAATCATTGATTAAAAAAATAAAAAAATATACTGATACACCAGTAGCTGTAGGTTTTGGAATCTCAAACCTAAGCCAAGTAAGAAATATTATATCCTATGGGGCTGATGGTGTGATTGCGGGGTCAGTATTCGTAAAAACCATTGCTTCAGGAAAAAACATGGAGCATGAACTTCTTCAAATCGCAAAAGAATTGAAAATGGGAACAAGGCATGATTAAATTGCTTATTCAAATATTTTATCTACAAACCATTCTGGGTCAAACTTTTCGATTTCATTGTACTCTTGCCCAACGCCTAAAAACAGAATTGGCTTGTTAGTAATATATGCAATTGAAATCGCTGCACCACCCTTTGCATCAGCATCAATTTTGGTTAAAATGGATCCATCTATAGGAACTGAATCATTAAACTGTGATGCTCTTTCTACTGCATCATTACCAGCAACAGCTTCATCTACAAATATAATTAAATCTGGAGGTGAAACCCGACAAATTTTTTTGAGCTGAGCCATAAGATTTACGTTTGTATGCATTCTACCGGCTGTATCCGAAAGTACAACATCAATATTATGAGATTTTGCGTATTGCATCGCATCATAGATTACTGCTGCAGGATCGCCTCCCTCTTGATGTTTTATTATTTTAGTACCAAGTCTTTTAGCATGGATATCTAACTGATCAATTGCACCTGCTCTAAATGTGTCGCCTGCTGCTAATAGTGGAATAAAGTCATTCTCTTTTAAATAATGAGCCATTTTTGCTATTGTGGTAGTTTTTCCTGTTCCGTTAATCCCTACAAAAACTATATTTACAGGTTTTTCTGCATTTCGAACAAATTTGTCAAAGTCTAAGGTGTTAGCTGACATTATATTAAGAATTGCATTTCTTATAGCTGTTTCAACAACTTCTTCTGTGTTCTTTCCAATACGTTTTCGGCTACCAACTAAATCTTCTTTCACAGAATCTATTATTGCCTCAGAAACAGATATAGCAATATCGCTTTCCATTAGAGCAATTTCAAGTTCCCATAAAGAATCTTCTATGTCTTTTTCAGAAAGAATTACTTCTCTCTCAAATACAAATGCTTTAGCTCTCTGAGTTATACTACTGTTCTTTTTTTGACCTACAGATATTTCTTCATTTGTATTTATACTACAGTCTGATTCTTCTTGCTCTATAGATACTGCTTTTTCATCGATTTTGGTTCCTAAGTTAGTTTTAAAGTTTTTTAATCTATCCTTAAGTTTGTTAAACATGTAAATCTCTAGCTGATATTTATTTGCTTATTGCCCTGAATATTGTGGAGGCTGCCTTTGCTGGGACTGTGAATAATCTTGAAATTTATTTTCGATTTCTTCGATACTCTTAGTCAATTGATTCATGCTACTTTGTAACTGTTCAACGGTTTTAGTCAAGTCGTCTTTTCGTCTATTTAAAGTTTTAATTGCGTTTTCAACCGTCTTTTCGACACTTATACCTGCACCTATATTTACAACAACTGTATCTGGTTTAGTCAGTTTAGCATGTAAGTAAGAACCTGCTCCTATAGGTACCATAGTATCTAACTCATCATTTATTTCTTTGAGTTCATTTATAGTGTTAAGAGCACTTGTACATTCATCTATCTGCGATTGCACTGCATTAATTTGTTGATAAAGAGTTTCAACACGGGCTTTATACTCTCTATGCTGTGCTAATAAATTCCTCGCATCTTGTTCATTCATTTGAGACATTTTATATCAAGCCTCTTGATGAACACTATCTATTTTTATTAAGTTCCTCTTTAGACCGTGTTCACTACCTATCAATGAATAAACCTTCTCATATGCATTTTTTTCATTCTGACTGGCTACAATTTTTGTAAATGTTTCCCAGTTTTGTCCTGCTTTAAATGTTCCTTTGACAACAAAATTATTCACAAATAATCACCTATATTCTTAGTTAAAGAAAATTAATTACTATATTTCGTTAGCTTTATTTATTCAATCTTTCAGATAAATCCAAGTATTTCTTCAACTCTACCCAGCTCATGACCAGTTGTTTGTGAACCTGCTAAAAATCCTTTCGAGTTAGCTAATATTCCCGATCCTACCATATGTGTTCCATAATTAATAGTTCCGGTTAGAACTTCAAGATTAAATACTTCTCTTAGTTTTTCAATCTCATCGTTAGAAACTCTTGGGTTTACTAGCAAACCCTTACTCGTTACAACTCCTGCCATACCAACGGTTTTAATGCCTGCTATAGTTCCTCTGAAAGTTTCAACTCCTAGTGCATTAGAAATTAATTCAACAGCTTTATCTGATAAATCAGGGTGGACTAGGGCTGCATAGTCATTGGCAAGCACAATATTACCAATAGCATTTATTTTATGAGGAAGTGAAGTTGCCTTTAATCCCAAATCAACAAGATATTTATCACTCATGTTTTTTGGAATAACGAATCCATTAGAATTTCCTCTTATAAGTGAACCTATAACTGTACATCCATCTGCCAAAGTTGAATATACATCTACATCGAGAACATCTTCTATTATTTTAATTTCACTCTCATTTGTACCTGTGGGCACAAGAGCTACTTCTTCCGTACAAGTAGCAAACACACCAATTAGAGGACTTTCATATATTTCAGTTGTATAGTTCATTGTATTCAGCCATGATTATTTAGGTTAAATGAAGATATTAAATAATTAAGGATTTAAGCTAATTCTACTTGAATCTCACCATCTTCAAATCTAGCTGCTCTAACTCTAATAGAAGAAGGTGGTTTTTCTCTTCCCTTCTCCCATATTTTTTCGTTTACTGATTTATCTATTTTAATTAAGTTTTCTTCACTTTTCATATGTCGAACAAGATACTTTTTTATCTCGTTCATAGCTTTGTTAGCTCGGTTTGGTTTTGATGTCCCTTTTACAACCCTTAAAGGAATTGTGTAAATTTGTTCCGTTGGTGCTACAACTGTATCTGCCATTTTCAATCACCTTTATTTGAGTTTAAGACTACTTCTTCTCCAATTTCTCCTTTTTGGATGAGTTACAACATTTCTATTAGTCTTCACAATAGCCCACATTGGAACTCTTTGGTTTTGCCTATGAGCTTTAGCCAATCTCATTTTTTGTCCTTTTGTATTATGACTCATAAAAATTACCTCTATATATCTATTAACTAAAGTAAGAACATTAATGAAAATTATCATATAAATTTTTACTTATGATCTAGAACCATTTGCACTTAACTGCATATTAACTATTTTATTCTTTCTATAATTCTTGATTGAACATGTGGAGGAAAAAGTTCTTTTACAGCGTCTCCACCTATTTCACATGCAATTTTTTCCCTTAGTTCTGCTTCATAATCTGCTTTTGCAAGATTTTCGCTCTTATCTTCATGAATAAGTAAATGTTTATCAACAAGGGCATTTACTGCTGATCTACCATAACCACCAAGAGGAGATATGTAGCTTATAGAATATTTGTCTTCTAGACTGCGTATTTGAGAGTTGTTTAAGCGTGGTACCCTATCATCCCTTCTTACCCCATCAGCAATAAATTTTGTATTCTTCTCCTCAGCTAGGGTTTTCAACGCACTTAAATGGATATAATTTAAAGCATTTTTGGGAAAACCATCTTGAACTATGATTTGATAAGCATCATCTAAAATACTGTTCTCTAAACAAACTATTCTATGCCTCATCTCTAATTTCTCGGCCGCTTCAGATCCTATTGAACCATTAGATAATAAAGAAAAAGTACATGTAACTAATTCTACTTCAAATAATGGCTCTAAAAGTATAGCTGCAAGAGCACTATCTTTTCCTCCACTGAAAAGAACTGAAACTTTCATAGCTCAAATAAAATGTTAGATATGAGTGATTTTTTGATCTTTCTTTTTAGGCATCATTTTTTGTAACAGATGCTTTAATTGTTCATCATCTATTCTGGATTGTATCCGTCCATTCTGAGCTAGCATCACAAGTTGAGATTCTAGTTGTTCTGCAAGTTCAGTTCTTGACATCTTCAGTGTTGTAAGTCGTTCTCTGGCTTCAGGTGTTAGGATTTGGCGCATTATAGCTTGTTTTTGGGCTTCCCTTTCAGCATTTGCCTGTTCTTGTTGGTATGCCGCTTGGAGATTTTCACTCGAATATTGAGAACCTTGTTGTTCTTGTAACTGTTGCAGTTTTTTTCTTCTTATTTGCTCTAAATCATCTTCCATAAATTCTCACCCATCTAGTTATATAGATTTTCATTAATCAATATGTTACTAATAACAACAGTCATATAATTAATGCTTATGTTCCTTAAAAGAAACAAAGAATAGCTATATAGAAGCTTCCCTTACTAAAATAGAGCAATGATAAGTCCCATGTTGGTAATGGGTTATCTTATGCTCTTAATCAATTTTAGATTTGAATCTTTTATACAATTAATATGTTCAAACTAAAACTGCTATATTATAGACTAATTAATATTTAGCCAACTCTGGGACTTCCTCAACTAATTCCCCTTTTACTTCATATGCAGCATTATCAAGAAGTGATTGACCTTCAGGAGACATAACACGTCCCGTTTTCAATTTGCGCACATATCCTGCTTTTTCAAGCTGTTGGATTGCTTTACGTGCTACTGACCCACTTCCTTTCATTTTTTTATAAGGGTTTGTACCTTTATCTTTCTTTCCACCATAAACTGATCTAAGTCTTTCTACACCAATGGGTCCATCTTGGTATACCTTCCTTAAAACAGCTGCACACCGTATATACCACCAATCACCTTCATTTGGAGGTAGTTCTTTATGTACTCCTGTCTTCACGTAATCAGCCCAAGTTGGGGGTTTTACATTATCGTTTTCTTTTAGCTTTTCTGCAACTTTATTGATTAGATTAGTTGCAGGAACGTCATATGCTGTTGTCATTTTGTTCCTCCGATTATAAATTTATCAATTATACTTAAAATCTATTTTTTAGTAGTTCAGATTAGTTTTGCTGGTTAAAAGTAAAATGTAGCTATATGCATGTGAAATCTGATTCATTAATCTATCGGTTAGTATTTTCCAATTATCAAAAACTATCGAAAATCATAATTTTCTAAATGTCTGCTCCCTACCTGGACCCACAGAAACATATTTAATTGGTACATCCATCATATTTTCTAGCAAATCAACATATTTTTTAGCAGATTCAGGTAAATCACCATATTTGTTAACATTTGAAAGGTTCTCATCCCAACCACTTAGTTCTTTGTATATTGGTGCGCATTCAAATAATTGCGATGTTTTAGCAGGTGGATACTCATATGTTTCTCCCTGAAAACTATATCCCACACATATCTTAATTGGGTCTATGTTAGTAAGAACATCTAATTTAGTTAAAGCAAGGCTACTATATCCGTTTAAATTTATAGCTTTTTTAGCTAAAGGTAAGTCAAACCATCCACATCTTCGGGCTCTTCCTGTGGTAGTGCCAAATTCTCCACCCTGTTCCTGAATTTTTCTTCCAATATCATCATGCAGCTCTGTTGGTAGTGGGCCTTCGCCTACTCGTGTAATATAGGCTTTCACAATACCTATAACTTCATCAACTTTTGTTGGTCCAACGCCTAAATTAGAACATGCTGATCCAGCTATAGTACTAGAAGATGTAACATATTTTTGAGTTCCATGGACAACATCCAAGTGTGAACCTTGAGCACCTTCAGCCATTACATTTTTACCTTTCTTTATTGCATCATTTATCTCTGAAGATACATCAGTGATATAAGAACTAAGTACTTTTCCAGCTGCTAAATACTCATCTAAAACCGAAACATCAAAAGCTTTAGAGTCTTGGTTATCATAAGATTCAAGCATTTTTTGTTTCTGTTCACGAATATCCTCTAACTTACTGTAAAATGTTTCTTCATTTGCAATATCAAACAGTTGAATTTCTTCCCTTGATATTTTATCAATATAAGCAAAGCCTATTCCTCTTTTAGTCGTCCCAATCTTTTCTGATACTGCAGATTCACGCAGGGTGTCTAGTTCTATATGATGCGGCATAATTATACTTGTTTTACCATCAATTCCAAGCTTTTGAGGTGTTATTTCAATTCCACCTTTTTTGAGCATATCGATTTCTTCTAGCAAGACTTTGGGATTTAAAACAGTACCTGGTCCAATAAGTACTCTGGAATCCAAAAGAAATGCAGAAGGAATTAGGTGAAGTTTATAGACCTGGTCTGCAACTTTTACAGTATGACCCGCATTGTCTCCACCTTGGAACCTTACTACCAAATCATAGTTTTCCGCCATGAGATCGACGATTTTACCCTTTCCTTCATCTCCAAATTGTGCTCCTGTAAGAATTGTGAACATGGTTTGATGGATTTGTTTTATAACTTATAAGTTTTTGTTTTAATAATGAGAGTTATAAGCACTTTTTTTATAGATCAGAGTCAAACAAAATAGTTTGATTCCCCTGATAGTAGTCACTTCCCGGTTCTTTATCAATATTACACAAGATAATATTAAGCCACCCATAATCCATCAGTGTAAAAATCATCTTTTCTGAAATATCTGTACTTATATTAAATTCTGATTCTAGCAAAGACATTGCATCTTGTTTTTTAATTGTGTGGAGACAATTTATAGATTTTCTATCGAACTGGCAGGTATCATAATTTTTACATCTACCTACACGATCTCTGTTTTTAAGATGAATTGCAAGACCTTTCCATGTGAAAATGTTGTTCTTCCCTTTAATTCCATAAATAGTAGATTTGGTTCTGTTTAATTGTTTTACCATAATATCCTCTATCTTATTTATAAAAATAAATATATATCTGTACCTATGCTTTAATTATTGTAAACCAACAAAATATCAGCACCGAAATATATAACATTATTTTAACCATTTATAGACTCACTACATAAGTTACTAGCCTAAAATAAGTGATTACAATGAAACATACAGAAGAATTACTAGAAAAACTTTCAAATGCACATGGAATATCGGGATTTGAAGGTAATATTAGAAAAATTTTTGAGGATGAATTAACTCCATATGTAGACTCTATAACTACTGATAAAATGGGTAATATTGTAGCAACTAAAAAAGGGTCAGGCCCCAGTGTAATGATTGCTGCTCATATGGATGAAATCGGCCTTATGGTTAAATATATTGATGAGAATGGTTTTTTGAGATTTGTCAAGATAGGAGGATGGTTTGATCCTACCATCCATAGCCAGAGGGTTATTATCCACTCTAAAAAAGGAGAAATAAAAGGTGTAATTGGTTCTAAGCCTCCACATGTAATGAAAGAAGAAGATAGGAAAAAACCACCAAAGGCTGAAGACATGTTCATAGATATAGGAGTCACTACTAAAGAAGAAGCTGAAGGTTTGGGAGTTGAGGTGGGTTCCCCAATATCACTTGATAGACATTATTCTAAGTTAGCCAATAATATAGTTACAGGTAAAGCATTTGATGATAGAGTAGGATTGGTTATTCTAATACAAGTACTGAAAGAACTTTCTACTAAAAACATAGGATTAACCATCCATGGAGTTGGTACCGTTCAAGAAGAAGTTGGATTAAAGGGAGCTCGAGTGGCTGCATTTGGATTGAATCCTGATATTGCACTTATTACAGAAACAACTATTGCGGGTGATTATCCAGGTATAGACAAAAAAGATTCTGCAATTGAAGTAGGAAAAGGTAGTGCAATAACTATAGTAGACGCTGCTGGCCGTGGGCTGATTGCCAATCAAAAGATTATTGAATGGCTAAGAACAACAGCTGATGAAAACAATATAAACTATCAGATGGATGTTGCTGATGGCGGTACTACAGATGCAACAGCTATTCATATTACAAAAGAAGGAATTCCATCTGGTGTCCTAAGCATACCTACTAGATACATACATTCACCAGTAGAAGTACTAAGCTTAGACGATATTGACTCATGCATAGATTTGATTTTAAAATCATTTGATAATATTGAAAAGTTTTTTTAGGTTCCTGGTTTAAAAAATCGTTAGATATATCTAACATAAGAGTATCAAACAGTAAGGTTATATAAAGCAAATATGTGAGGGATTATATTATTCAATGATATTCAATTTCTAGATACTACATTAAGAGATGGTGAACAAACCCCAGGCGTTGCCCTATCAACTGATGATAAAGTGTTTATAGCCAAAAAAATTGACGAACTAGGAGTCAATATAATTGAAGCAGGGTCTGCAATCACATCTGTTGGCGAACGTCAATCTATAAAAGCAATTACAGCTGAGAATTTAAGTGCAGAAATTTGTAGCTATGCACGTATTATGAAACAAGATATTAATTATGCTATAGATTGTAATGTTGACTCTGTTCACCTAGTTGTTCCAGTTTCTGATTTACATATTAATGTTAAACTCAGGAAAGATCGTGAAGCTGTTAGGCAGATGGCAGTTGAAGTAACTGAATATGCAAAAGATCATGGACTAACAGTAGAGCTTAGTGGAGAGGATGCTTCAAGAGCCGATTTAGACTTTTTAGAATCCTTATATTCTAGTGGAATAGAAGCTGGTGCTGATAGAATATGTTTTTGCGACACAGTAGGTATGCTTGTACCTGAAAAGACAGAGCAGATATTCAACCATTTAGCTAGCTCAATACAAGTACCGGTTGCAATTCATTGTCATAATGATTTTGGTTTAGCGGTTTCTAACACTTTAGCTGCTTTAAGAGCAGGTGCAAAAGAAGCTCATATGACTATAAATGGAATTGGTGAAAGAGCAGGAAACACTTCTTTTGAAGAAGTGATTATGGCTTTGGAGTGGCTATACAAATATAACACAGGTATCAACTGTGAAGAAATATATCGCACATCAAGGTTGGTGAGCAGGTTAACAGGTATAGCTGTTTCAGTTAACAAATCATTAGTTGGAGCAAATGCATTTACTCATGAAGCTGGAATTCATGTACATGGTCTGATCGCTGATACGTCTACATATGAACCAATCAGTCCAGAAATAATAGGGAGAGAGAGAAAAGTAGTTTTAGGAAAACATGCTGGAAAAAGCTCAGTTACATTGGCCTTAAAAGAATTAGGATTGGATACAGATGCAGCTCAATTAGATGAAATTGTATCCCGTGTTAAAGAATTAGGAGACCATGGTAAAAAAATAACAGATTCCGATTTGCAATCAATAGCAGAAACTGTTCTTGACATATATCGTGAATCAATGGTAAGTATTGAAGAATTTACTGTTGTATCAGGTAACAAAATAACTCCAACTGCATCTATAAAACTTAATGTCAACAATAAATCGATTGTTGAAGCAGGTATAGGTGATGGACCCGTTGATGCAGCAATTAATGCCATAAAAAAAGCAATTTCAGGTGTTGCAGATATACAACTTGAAGAATATCATGTAGATGCTATTACAGGTGGCACAGATGCACTTGTTGAAGTAATAGTAAAATTATCAAAGGATGGAAAAATGATTACTTCAAAAGGTGCAAGAACTGACATAATTATGGCATCTGTAGAAGCAGTTTTAAATGGAATCAATCAGTTGATGAAAGAGTAAATCAGGAACTATATTTTATAGATTTGTTCTGCAAAAATAATTACATTATAATCATTAAATGAATACAGGTAAGATTTGTATGTCAGAATTTACTAACAAGATGACAGGAGCCAGAGCCTTAATAGAATGTTTATATAGAGAAGGCGTAGATACAATATTTGGTTATCCTGGTGGAGCTGTACTCCCCATATATGATGAATTGTATCATTCAAAAATAAAACATATTTTGGTAAGACATGAACAGTCCGCAGCACACGCAGCTGATGGTTATGCTAGAGCTACAGGGAAAACAGGTGTCTGTCTATCTACATCTGGCCCTGGTGCAACTAATTTAGTAACTGGGATTGCAACGGCGTATATGGATTCAGTTCCAATAGTAGCATTTACAGGTCAAGTTCCAAGTTCACTTATAGGCAACGATGCATTCCAAGAAGCTAACATAACCGGTATTACATTACCAATTACAAAGCATAACTACTTAGTACAAGATGTTAAAGAGTTGCCGAAGATTATAAAAGAAGCATTCCATATAGCTTCCACTGGAAGACCTGGACCCGTACTAATAGATATACCTAAAGACATAACTACTGAAGAATTTGAGTTTTATTACCCTGAAAAAGTTGAGCTAAGAAGTTATAAGCCAACATATAAAGGGAATAAACAGCAAATAAAAAAGGCCGTAGAAGAAATTAAAAAAGCATCACAGCCTGTCATTTATGTAGGAGGTGGTGTAATTTCATCAAACTCAAGTGAATCCCTTTTAGCATTTGCTGAAAAAATTAATGCTCCTGTAACTTCAACTTTAACAGGAATGGGAGCTTTTCCTGGGAATCATCCTTTGTACTTGGGAATGCTAGGAATGCATGGAACAAAATATGCTAATTATTCAATACAGGAAGCAGATCTAATTATTGCAATCGGTGCCAGGTTTGATGATAGGGTTACCGGTAAAGTAGAATCTTTTGCACCAAACGCAAATATCATACATATTGACATTGATCCAGCTGAAATTTCAAAGAATATTGAAGTCATGATTCCAATTGTTGGAGATGCTAATTGGATATTGAAAGAATTAATTAAAGAAACTGAGCATAAACAGCATAGTGAATGGCTTGCCAAAATCAATCGATGGAAAAAGGATTGCTGCCTCCATTATGTGAAAAATGATAAATTAAAACCTCAGTTTATAATTGAGCAAATATGTGAAAGCTCAAAAGATGCAATTATAGTTACTGAAGTTGGACAACATCAAATGTGGGCTTCCCAATATTTCCAATACACTAAACCTCGCACTTTTATAACTTCAGGTGGATTAGGTACTATGGGATATGGATTTCCAGCTGCAATTGGTGCCAAAGTTGGTATGCCTGAAAAGGATGTTTTTGATATTGCAGGAGATGGATCATTTCAAATGAGTTCTCAAGAGTTAGCTACTGTTGTATCCAGTGACATTCCCGTTATTATCGCAATCTTAAATAATGGATATTTAGGAATGGTGCGGCAGTGGCAAGAATTATTTTTCAGTAAAAGATATTCATCAACTTGTATAAAAGATAGTGTTGATTTTGTTAAATTGGCTGAAGCTTATGGTGCTTTAGGAATAAGAGTCCAAAAGCAAGAAGAAGTTAAGCCTGCAATAGAAAAAGCAATTGCATCAAAAAGACCTACTTTAATAGATTTTATCGTAGAATGTGAAGAGAATGTGTCTCCCATGGTACCTGCTGGTGCTGCCATCAATGAAATTTTAGACTTGGAGGTAAAAAAATGAAGCATACATTGGCAGTATTGGTAGAGAATAGACATGGTGTTCTTTCAAGGGTTGCTGGTTTGTTCTCAAGACGTGGGTACAATATAGATAGTCTTGCGGTAGGTGTTACAGAGGATCCGACGATTTCGAGAATGACAATTGTGGTTAGAGGTGATGACAGGGTTCTTGAACAGGTTGTAAAACAATTGAATAAGCTAATTGATGTTATACGTGTTACAGATATTGAATCTGAGGATTCGGTAGATAGAGAACTTGTACTGATCAAAGTTGCATCTGATGTTAATACTAGAGCAGAAATTATTCAAATTGTTGATATCTTTAGAGCTAGGATTGTAGATGTATCAACTAAATCTCTTATAATTGAAATCACAGGAAATGAAGATAAAATATTAGCACTTGAAAAACTTTTAAGACCATTTGGTATAAAAGAACTAGCAAGAACAGGTAAAATAGCACTTACAAGAGGAGCAAAGAAAGTTTAACTATTCACTTAATTCATGGAGGTTTTTAAAATTATGGTTGAAATGTATTATGATAAAGATGCAAGCTTTGAGATTTTGAAAAATAAAACTATAGCAGTCTTAGGATATGGAAGTCAGGGACATGCACAGTCACAAAACCTTAAAGATTCGGGATTAAATGTTATTGTAGGACTTAGAAAAGGAAGTAAAAGGTGGCAACAAGCTGAAAATGACGGTATGAGCGTTAATACTGTTTCTGAAGCTGTTAAAGATGCAGATATAATTCAAATCCTTTTACCTGATGAAGTCCAAGCAAAAGTATATGAAGAAAAAATAGAACCAAATCTCGATCCAGGCAACGCACTAGTGTTTTCACATGGATTTAATATCCATTATAATCAAATAGTTCCACCTAGTGATGTAGATGTCTATATGGTAGCACCAAAAAGTCCTGGGCATTTAGTTAGAAGAACTTTTAAAGATAATACCGGAGTACCAGGACTAATCGCAATATATCAAAACGCCACTGGCAAAGCTCACGATCTTGCATTAGCGCATTCTAAAGGCGTTGGGTGCACAAGAGCTGGTGTGTTTGAAACTACTTTTAGAGAAGAAACTGAAACTGATCTTTTTGGAGAGCAGGTAGATTTATGCGGTGGTGTTGCTTCATTAATTAAAACTTCTTTTGAAGTACTTGTTGAAGCGGGTTACCAACCAGAAATGGCTTACTTTGAAACTTTGCATGAATTAAAACTAATTGTTGACTTAATTCATGAAGGGGGTCTTGAAAAAATGTGGTACTCTGTCTCAAATACAGCAGAGTATGGAGGCTTGACTGTAGGGCCTAAAATCATAAATGAGTTATCAAGAGAAGCTATGTATGAAGCTCTAGAAAGAATCCAAAATGGAGAGTTTGCCAGAGAGTTTGTCCTAGAAGGAAGAGTTAATAATCCTGTACTAAAATCAATGGAAAGAAAAGAACGAGAACACGCAATTGAAGAGGTTGGTAGAGAATTAAGAGCCAAAATGCCGTGGTTGAATAGTGAGTTGAATGAGAAATAATCAGGTTTCATGTAGCTGCTTTGGAAGTAGCTACATATAACTATAGTAAAAAGGGCGTGTATAATTTGAACTCGATTCTAGAAGCTATTATTTCAAGAAGAAGCATTCG
The DNA here is from genome assembly GCF_024808815.1 of Methanosalsum natronophilum. Lineage (GTDB taxonomy): Archaea > Halobacteriota > Methanosarcinia > Methanosarcinales > Methanosarcinaceae > Methanosalsum > Methanosalsum natronophilum. The sequence goes on from NZ_JANUCS010000001.1 coordinate 47,831, forward strand.
CAATTTTACCAAAAAAAAGGTAGAAGATGATAAAATAAATAGCATACTCAAAGCAGCTATATGGGCTCCCTCTGGACTAAATAATCAACCTTGGAAATTTATAGTTATAGAGAATGAAAACACGATACAAAGTTTATCAAAGTTAACTCATTACGAAAAAGTAGTCAAAAATTCCCCTCTATTGATAGCAGTATTTCTTGACAGTGATGAAAGTTATAATTTTGTTAAAGATGTACAAGCAATTGGGGCATCTATTCAAAACATGTTACTTGCTTCTTTTGAAATGGAATTAGGGTCAGTTTGGTTAGGTGAAATACTCAATAATAAATATGAAGTTCATAAACTACTAGATACACCTGAAAATTTTGAACTTATGGCAATAGTAGCATTAGGTTATCCAGTAAATAAGGAGCAGAAGTCTACAAGGAAAAATCTGCATGAGGTAGTATATTATGAGCACTATCAAAGTAAAGTTGTTTAATTGTATCTATTCATGAGATTTATATTTAAGACGAAGAGAAAGTATGTATGGGGTGTAGGAGGAAAAGGAGAGTTTGCTCACTTTGGGTGAAAATGGCTAGTAATAACATCTACATCTCTTCGTCTTTATACGAACAAATTTTCGTTCTTATGATAGATAAATATTTTGCTCCGATCGGTAAATATCTACTTTTTTATACACTTACGGTTTATACATCCAACAAAAGGGTCTGTTTTTGATTCTTTAACCCTAACAATTTTCCAGTTACAGATCTTACAAAAATCTGAGGTTATGCTTAATCTACCTTTTTTTGGAAGTGAATGAGTAAAGCCACACTTATTGCTACAGCCTAAAAACCTACCAGATTCAGTATTAATTACAAACAAATAACCATCGCAATTTAAGCAGGCTCCTACTATATCAGGAGGAAAACATTCTTTTTCTAACTCACATTTAAAACAGGGTCCTATACTCAAAGCCCAGTGAAACTTTCTTCCTACCTTTAAAACCGCAGGAGCCCCCTTTTTGCATAAAGCTTTTTTTGCAACCACAATAGATCCTTTTTTTGGTAAACTAAATGTGTTTTTACATGAAGGAAAACCCGTGCATCCAACAAACCTGCCATTCTCAGTTTTAATAATTCTTAAAATTCGGTTGCATTTTGTGCACTTTCCTACAACATTCTTTTCATCTCTGCTTACATATTCATCATAAATAGAATCTGCTAGTTGATCAATTACTATTTCTTTTTTTGCAACAAGTTGGTTAAACATACTTTTAATTTCATCGATTCCTTTCAAAATAACCTGATTAAAATCATCTTTTCCTGATTCAACATTCTGAATAAGTGTCTCTATATTTGCTCTTACTTCTGGTTTAACAATAATAGGTGCAGCAGCGTTTAAAGAGTCCATTAAAATATAGCCTTGGTCTGAGATAGAAATGGTCCTACCTTTTTTCTCAAGATACCCACGGATTTTATTAGTTTCTATATGACCAGAAGATGTCGCTTTTGTTCCGATATTATTTTTTTCCATGAGAGTTAACAATTCTGCTTCTGTCATTTTTCTAGGTGGAGTTGTCTGGGAATTTTCACAGGAAATATCAATTACTTCAACAACATCTCCTTTTGCACATAATGGAAGTGTCTTATCTTTCTTATCTTCAAAAGGATACATTTCTAACCAGCCAATTTCTTTTAGGACAGAGCCCTTTGAATCAAAAATAGAGTTCTTTATGGATAATGTCAATTTAGTTTTTTCGAATATAGCTGGAGGCATTAAGTTTGAAAAAAAATGTAAAACTATATAGTTATATACATTCCAGTAAGATGAATCCTTATAATTATTAAGTATTTTTTTATTTGATACTGCTTTTATTGGGTGAATAGGAGGATGGTCTTGTGCATTATTTTTCCCATTATTAGGAGATATGCTTTTAGGTAGCTTCTTAATATAACTAGAATATTCGCTGTTCTTAAAAGCCTCGACAATTTCTTTAAAATTGAAATCCGTGCTATATTGATTTGTTTCCGTCCGAGGATAGCTTATAAATCCTGCTAGGTATAAATCTTCTGCAATAGTTAGGGCTTCTTCTGGGCTCAAACCAAAATAAATTGATATTTTTTTTAGTAACTCTGTTGTGTTCAGTGGCAATGGGGGGTTCATTGTGTTTTCTTTTGTCGTTTTATTTATGACTTTTGCCTTATTTAACTTTTTAATTTCATTAAACTCTTGAACAGCCTCTTCTTTTTCGGTTATTTTCCCCTTCCTATGAATTCCATTAAATTTAATTTTATCAAAACTAAATATAGCTTCCAACTTCCAAAAATCAGTTGATTCAAAGTTTTTAATTCTTTTCTCCCTCTCATAAACAAAACCACATGTTGGAGTTTGACATGGGCCGATAGAAAACATACGCCTTGTTCTGATTTTTGATTGAACTGAAATTGTTAAATAACGAGTGAAAATAACACCCATCTTTAGGTCTAATATTTGCCGGGCTTCAGCTGCCATAGCCATATTTTCGTTAATTTCAGTCAAAGAATTAAATGAATTCAAAATCTCATTAGAAGACAGAGAAGAAAACTTAGCACGTTTGAATGGAATATTAGACACGCTTTCAATGATTTTTTTCGCTTCAAAGCCTATATTTTCTCCCTCTCTATCAAAATCACAAGCTAAAATTACCTTATGAGCAGAAGTAGCAAGTTTTTGAATAGCATCAGCATATTTTTTTTTTGTGATATATTTTTCAGGAGTAATGTTAATTAGAAATTTAGGATCTATTGAATTCCAATCTTTATATTTTTCTGGAAAATCATATCCCATAATATGTCCAGCTAAACCAATTATGACATAGGATTCGTTCTTTAATTCAAATTCATAGTATGGAACTGAATAAGCATATTTTTTACAGTATTTATGATTGCCCAATATACTAGCAATCTTTTCAGCTGCTTTATTCTTTTCAGCTATGATCAAAGTTGACATGTAATTAAGTCCATTGAGTTCTTTATTTACTTATTATAAGTTTAGTTGTTCATAAGTTTCCTTTTGAGCGTGTAAACCTTGGATTTAAGCTTTTCATTATCATACCTAAATATTAGCAGGCCAACAAATAATAGGAAAAATGTAATTAAATTAATGAATAGTGTAACAATTATTTCAATTCCACCAATTCCACCACCGGTGGTACCATAAAAAGTATCACCAAACATTACAGGATGAACTGATCTCCAAAGTCTAATTGAAAAAAAGCTCAGTGGGACTGAAATAAATCCCACTATTCCAAAAATTGCTGATAATCTTGCACCTTTTTCGGGTTCGTCCACTGATTGGCGAACCATAATATAGCCAACATAAACTAAAAAAAGTACTAGTGACGTAGTTAGCCTGGGTTCCCATACCCAATACCAGCCCCAAACATCATTTGCCCATATTGATCCAGTTAACAATACTAAAAATGCAAAAATGGCACCTATTTCTGCAGAAGATGCCGCAAATTTGTCCCATTTATTATTAAATGTATGTAAATATAAAATACTTGATACAAAAACTAGCATAAAAGCAAAATATGATATTAATGCAATTGGAAGATGGATAAAGAAGATATTAAAGCTTTCATTGAGAAGAGTCCCTGCTCCATCATACATGGGGGGAGTATATATGAAAATTGCTCCTAGTGAAATTATCAATGAAACTAATATTAAATAAGGCAATAACCTTAATATTTGCTTGTTAAATTCTATCATCAATTCTACACCTGCTAATATAGTATTATTGTTAAGCATTAACTAATTAGATAAACATTTTGTCTTCTAAGGAGCTCGTAGGAATGTTAACACTTTTTCGATATAATTTAAAATTCTTAATCTTGTATAGTCCATTCAAATAAAAGCCTAGATGTTGTATAAAACATTATTACATATACTACCAATAACCTTAACTCATCTAAAATATCCACAAAAGTAGAGCCAGAAATGATTTTTCCTGTTGCAAGTACGGATGGTATTATCACAGGTACAATTAAAGGAAAAAGAAGTACTGGAAGTAGTAGCTCCCCGCTACGTGTATTCATTGTTATTGCCGCCAATAGAACACCAACACTCACAATTCCAGATGTACCTACAAGTACAACAACTGCAAGTAAAAATATTCCTTGAAACGAATAGTTAAACATTAAAGCGAAAATAGGTATGATAAATAATTGTACCAAATAAAGTAGAGTTAATGTAGATAATATCTTTCCTGTATAAATTGCATTCCACTGAGCAGGACATAGCTTTAGAGCATTAATGCAGCCATTTTCAATCTCATCAGAAAATGATTGAAATATGGCAATTGTAGAAACAAAAGTAAAAGAGACCCAGAGTACACCTGGAACAAGAGAATCAATAAATGATGATTTGCCTATAAAATTTCCAAAAGATATACTAAAGATTAATACTACAAGTAAAGAAAATATAATCATTGAATTTAGCTTTTTTTTTGACCTAAATTCTGACTGAAGGTCTTTAAGACAGATATTCAAACTTTTAAACATGTTAATTGTAAACCATTATCATTAAGCTAGTTAGATTGAAAATTAAACTCACATAAAGTTTTAAAATCAGCATAGCTTCCAATCTCATTTTTCTTTTTATCAAAAGTTATTTTTCCATTCTTTATTATTATTGCCCTATTACAAACGTTGAAACCTCTTTCTAAGTTGTGTGATACCATTATTTTTACTTTGGTATGACTATTATTCAATACTAAGTTTTCAAATACTTCAATAGCATTTAAATCCAGTCCTGTGTAAGGTTCATCAAGAAGTAATATAGAAGGTTTATGAATAAGAGCTCTAATGATAGACAATCGTTGTTTCATTCCTCTAGATAGAGTGCCGGCTCTTTCTTTTCTGTATATACATAGCCCAGCTTCTTCAATCATTTTATTTATCCTTGTTTCTAGTTCTACAGAGTCAATATCAAACATTTTACCAAAGAAACGAAGGTTTTCCTCAACTGTAAGGTTTTCATAAATAAAAGTTTCATGGGAAACAAAACCAATGAGTTGTCTAGCTTCAATTAAGTTTTTTTCCATATTAGTTCCATTTATAGATATAACTCCGTCAGTAGGTTTCAATAGGCTAGCTATCATTTTAAGGATGGTTGTCTTGCCAGCACCGTTAGGGCCAAACAGAACAATAAACTCATCGTTAAAGATATCAAAACTAATATTGCTTACTGCATATCGGCCTTCAAACTTTTTAAATAGACCTTTGATTGAAATGTAAGGTTTCATTTAAATTACAGCCGTCTTATCTTTTAATCTATTATTGAAAAGTTAGGTGAGAACAATGTTCTAACATATGGCCATATGTTAGATGTTAGTCAATTAGATTTTATTTTAATATATTAGTTTAACTCAGTTCTTTCTCCTGTAACCATGTAAACAACACTTTCACAAATGTTACATGCATGGTCACCAATACGCTCAAGATACCTGATAACAAACAAAAGATTAGAAGCATTTGTAATGATGCTTGATCCCTCTTTGCAGTCAGATGTCATCATTTCAATTAATTCCATCCATACAGAATAAAATAGTTTATCTATCCCCTCATCTTTTTTTGCGGTTTGTTTTGCTAATTCTATATCAGAAGTTTCAAACGCTATTATTGAATCCTTTAACATAGAGTAAGCAATATTACCCATTTTCTCAGTATCAATCAATGGTTTGATATGAGAATTCTCAATACGTTCCGATAATATTGCAATGTTTACAGCAAGGTCACTCATTCTCTCGAGATCAAGTGATATCTTAAGACAAGATGTAATTAACCTAAGGTCACCAGCCATTGGTTGTTGTAACGCGATCAGTCTTAAAGCTGAGGCCTCGACCTCCATTTCCTTATTATCTATAAGATCATCCATAGCAACTGTAGATTTGGCTAGTTCATAATCTAGATCGATAAATGACCGCATGCCATTCTCAATAATTTCATTCGACATGTCACCCATTTCAACAATTTTCTTCTTCAACTTTAAAAGTTCATTCTCATATCTCTCTCTTACCATTAAATCACCCAAATCTACCAGTAATATAATCTTCAGTACTTTTAACTCGTGGATTCTCAAAAATCTGTTCAGTATCTCCATACTCCATTATTTTACCATGTAGGAAGTACGCCGTATAGTTTGAGATCCTAGCAGCTTGTTGCATATTATGTGTAACAATAACAATAGTGTAGTCCTTTTTCAAATTCATTATCAATTCTTCAATCTTAGCAGTTGAAATTGGGTCTAGGGCACTACAGGGTTCATCGAATAAAATGATTTCTGGGTTGACAGCCAACGTTCGTGCAATACATAATCTTTGCTGTTGACCTCCACTTAAATCTAAAGCGGACTTATCTAATCTATCAGAAACTTCATCCCATAATGCTGCAGCTTTAAGGGATTGTTCAACTATTCGATTTAATTCATTCTTATTCTTAATACCATGGATTTTTGGACCATAAGTTATGTTCTCTGCTATTGACATTGGAAATGGATTAGGCTTTTGGAAAACCATGCCAACTTTTTTTCTTAATTCTACAACATCAATATCTTCATTATATATGTCCTCATCATAGACTAGAACTTCGCCTTCTATGCTGCATGTTCTAACTAAATCATTCATTCTATTAATGCAACGTATAAATGTAGATTTACCACATCCTGAAGGACCTATCAGGGATGTGACTTTATTTTTTGGAATGTCAATAGAGATTTCTTTCAGTGCATTGTTATCTCCATACCAAAGATTTAAGTTATTTACTTTAATTGCAATTTCAAAATTTTGAAGAAAATCTTCACCCATTTATTAACCTCATCACATTTTTGATTGTTCAAATATTAGTTTAACCTTAATTTTTTCTTATAATGCCGCCTTATAAGTATAGCAATCGAATTTACACCTAAAACTACTAGCAATAAAACTAATGCAGTTCCATACTGAATATGTCTAGTTCCTTCTATATCAATTCCAGAAGTTGCTAAAACATATAAGTGATATGGAAGTGCCATAAACTGGTCAAATATTGAGTTGGGTACCCGTGGTAAAAAATAGGCTGCACCTGTGAATAAAATAGGGGCAGTTTCTCCAGCAACCCTACCTATACTTAAAATAGATCCTGTTACTATGCCAGGTAAAGCTGCTGGTAATACCATGCTTTTTGTTGTCTGCCAGCGTGTTACACCAAGAGCAAGTGATGCTTGTCTATACTCCATTGGAACTGCAAGTAGTGCTTCTTGACTTGAACGAATTACTATAGGCAAAACAAGTATCCCTAAAGTTAACGATGCCGCAATAACAGATGGCCCAAACCCAAAGTACCTCACAAAAAGGGCAAGCCCGAATAAGCCAAAAACAACTGATGGAGTCCCTGCTAGATTATTTATAGCCATTTCAATGACCCACTTTATTTTACCAGGTTTAGCATATTCATTAAGATAAACTGCTGCTAGTATACCAAAAGGAAGTGCAGCAAGCATTGAGCCTATTATTAGAGATATGGTACCAATCAATGCTGGATATATTCCACCTTCCATCATCCTATTTCTGGGCATACTTGTGAAAAATTCCCAGCTTAAAGCAGGATAGCCATTTGAGATAATATAGTATAATATTATACACACAAATAGAACAACAGTAAAAATAGATGCTCCAATAAAACCAAATGCAATTTTCTCTGTCAACTTTGCATTAACATTCATTAGGAGCCCTCCAACTTGAATCTATATTTTTTCTTTATAATGTCGGCAGCAAGATTAATGAGAAATGTCATAATAAACAACACCGATCCAACAGCAAACAAGGCATGATAATGTTCACTGCCTATAGGTACTTCACCCATTTCAAGTGCAATTGTTGCTGTCATCGTCCTAACTGATTCTACAATTCCTTCAGGCATTCCTGGTATTACCGCAGCATTCCCTGTTACCATCATCACAGTCATAGTTTCACCTATTGCCCGACCCATACCAAGCATAACAGCTGCCGAGATTCCCGACAACGCTGCTGGTAGAACCACTTTATAAATTGTTTGCCAATTCGTTGCTCCCATAGCTAAAGATCCTTCTCTAATTGATGAGGGTATCGAGCTAATCGCATCTTCGGAAATAGAAATTATTGTGGGTAAAGCCATGACTGCAAGCATCACCGAGCCTGTAAGAGCTACTTGACCTGTTGACAAATCTAACCACAACTGCAGATACGGTGCTAATACCACTAAACCAAAAAAACCATAAACTACAGATGGTATACCTGCGAGAATTTCAATAAATGGTTTTAAAAAGGAAGCAACTCTTGGACTTGCTATTTCAGAAATATATATTGCTGAAGTTATTCCTAAAGGAACCGAAATACATATTGCACCAAAAGTTACTAAAACTGAGCCCAAAAGTAGCGGAATTAAACCATATAATGGAGGGTCTGCTGTAGGATACCATAAGGATCCTGTTACAAAAGAATAAAATGAATGTGTACTAAAAAGAGTTAAAGCATCCCTAAACAAAAAAAGGCATATTAAGATTAATATAATGATGGTTAAAGAACCAATCCAAAACAAAGTAGCTTCAATTAACTTTTCTTTGTGCCTCCTCTTAAAAACCATAGTTATCTCCATTCATTTTTACAATATTACATTTAATTTTAAATTTTAATTAACACGGAAGTACCCTATATCTAATACCAATTTTTGCCCTTCATCACTCAGCAAGAAGTCCAAAAACTTTTCTGATGCTATTGATGCATCTTTTTGAATATAATAATAAAGAGGTCTTACAAGTGGATATGTTTCCGTTTCAATTGATTCTACAGTTGGTTTTATTGGTCCATCATCAAAGTCCAAACTAAGTATCTGTACATTATTAGTTGCATATGCAAAACCAACATAACCTATAGAACCACGGTTTTGTGATACTTCTTGTACAACACCACCAGTAGCTGACATAGATAATGCATCTGATCTGAAATTGTCACCTTGAAGAGCTTTATCTCTAAAAAATTGATACGTTCCAGAGCCACTATCTCTAGTTATTGCACTTATTCTCCTATCTTCACCGCCCACTTCTTTCCAATTAGTAATGGAGCCATTATAAATCCCTCTAAGCTCGTTAGATGTTAGGTTTGTGACTTCGTTTTCAGGATGCACAATTGTTACAATTCCATCTAGTGCAACTTCATGTTCATCGAGTTCTATGCCCTTTTTCCTAGCATTGTCTAGTTCTGAAGAACTCATTTGTCTTGATGACATAGCAATCTCAATCTCATCATCAATAAGCGCTGCTATTCCTACACCTGAGCCTCCTCCAATAACGGTCACAGTAAAATCGGGGTTTCTGAGCATGAACTCTTCAGCTGCATACTGAGTCAATGGTAAAACAGTATCAGATCCTTTTATAAGAACCATCTTTTCTTTATCGGGCCTCTCTAAGCAGCCAACAAAGGACAATGAGATTATCAATCCCAAAAAAACTATTAATATAGGTATCTTTTTTGAATGGTTCATTTAATCAAGCCTATAATTGATTTTTTCTGCAAGCTATTTAACATAAAAGACTATATTTAGATATTATCTATATATTCTATATAGACCTATATAGTAAAATGATAGACTTTAATTAATATTTAAATAAATTGTATTATCATCTAATATTTCTAGTAAATACTTTCAGCAATTTAATCAAAGAAGAAGACGTTTTCAAAGATATTAATTTTTTCATTAAAACCGATGGGTGGTCAATATCCCCATATTCAGTTATAATATCCCTTACCTTATCATTATTTAGAGCTGATATTATCTCGTTCCAATCATTATCTGAGAAGTTATTGCTAATTTTTCTAAACCTAAAACCTATATCTAATTCTTTACCAATAGATTTTCTCCATTTAGTTTCATACTGAATTAAGTGATTGTTAGCTAAATTGTTATTCAAAGCTGCATTTGCTGCAACCTCGCCAGCTATTTTTGCACATACAGCACCTGGATAAATACCACCACCTGATGTAGGTTTCACTTGGCCAGCAGCATCCCCAACTATTAATGTCCTATGTGAAACAGTGCTCTTTAAAGTTCCTAATGGAATACAACCTACAGATAAATCAAGTACTGAGCCTATTCTATTACCTTTTATAGTAGAATTTTGTTCACAAAAGTTATTTAAATATTCAAGGGCGTTAATATCCGAGTTAGAATCGATTGCTAGTCCAATTCTAGATAGTTTTTCATTGATTGGAACCGTCCATGCAAAAAAGCCTGGTGCACATGAACCTAAAAAAAGTTCTACATGGTCAGGACATCTTGACATATATTGTGTTTCAATCTGTATACCTGATAAAACTTTTTTAACATTCCCAAGACCTGATAGTTTTGCAACATTGGATTTAATCCCATCTGCACCAATGATTATTTTAGTCTTGATAGATTTAGTAGTTCCATTTTTTATTACTAAAATATGTTGATATTCATTTTTAGAACAAATATCTACTAGTTTTGTATTCAGCAATAAAGTGACACCTGATTTAATAGCCTCATATGTAAGGGTTTGATCAAAGCTTTTCCTCGACACTACATAAGCTTTTATATCTTTACCTTGAACATCAATAAAATTACCGTTTGGAGAATAAACATATGCACTTGATATTTTGTTAAGAATGAAACTATCAGAGGGTGACAAATCACATTCATAAATAGCTTTAGTGCTAAGGAGTCCTGTACATTCTACAGGTGATCCAATTGAAGAATGCTCCTCAATTAAAAGAACTTTTGCACCGTTCAGAGCAACATATTTTGCTGCAAGACTGCCGGTTGGACCTGCACCAACTACAACAACATCATATATCATCGGGTTTTGCTATAATTGACTTTATATAAAATATTTTAGCTATATAAATCAATATTACTGAATAAAGTTATGATGTCAGCAACAGTGCAACATCTGAATTGTAAGTAAAGGAAAGCATTAGTGACTCTATAGTTATTTCAAATAACTATAGACCACATGTTTAGTTTTGTAAAACTATTTCAATATTTATGTCACGAGGAACCTGTATTCTCATGAGCTGTCTTAGTGCGCGTTCATCTGCTGCAATATCTATTAATCTTTTGTGTACACGCATTTCCCAATGGTCCCATGTGGCTGTACCATCACCACTTGGACTTTTTCTTGCTGGAACCACTAACTTTTTTGTTGGTAAGGGAACAGGACCCGATACACTAACGCCAGTTCGTTCAGCGATGGATTTCACTTGCTCACAAACACCATCCAAGTTTTTTGGACTTATTCCCGATAATCTAATTCTTGCTTTCTGTGCCATGATTTCTCCTCCTCATTTTAAAAATAGAAAAGAGGAGTGTTACTCTTTCTGTTTAACACTCATACACATACCAGCAGCAATTGTCATTCCCATATCTCGTATAGCAAACCTACCTAAATGTGGTATTTCCTTTACAGGTTCAATTACCATTGGTCTTGTAGGTTTTACAGTAATGATTGCTGCATCTCCTGCTTTAATGAATGTTGGGTTTTCTTCTTTGACTTGACCTGATTTTGGATCTAATTTTTTGTCAAGTGACATGAAAGTACATGCTGTTTGAGCTGTATGGCAATGGAACACTGGTGTGTAACCTACTGTAATTGCAGATGGGTGCTGTAAAACAACTATTTGTGCTGTAAATTCTTCTGCTACAGTTGGTGGATTCTTGCTTTCACCACAAACATCTCCTCTTCTTACATCAGATTTGCCTACACCACGAACATTCCATCCTATATTGTCACCAGGCCTTGCCTCGTTTGCTTCCTCATGATGCATTTCAATTGTTTTGACTTCACCACTAGCACCTGTTGGCATGAATGTAACCTTATCTCCTTTCTTCATAACGCCAGTTTCTACACGTCCCACTGGAACAGTTCCAATACCTGAAATCGTATAAGCGTCTTGTACAGGAACACGTAGCGGTAAGTTATCCGGTACTTCTGGTTGTTTCAAGTTATCAAGAGCTTCTAGGATAGTTTCACCATTATACCATGGAGTATTGTCACTCTTCTTAGATATGTTATCTCCTACATATGCAGATATTGGAATAAATGGAATTTCAGATGCTTTAAATCCTACCATTCCTAATAGTTGAGATACGTCTTCCTTGACTTTATTGAACTTCTCTTCACTGTATTGTGTATCGTCCATTTTGTTAACAGCAATTATCAGTTGATTAATACCAAGAGTTCTAGAAAGGAAAACGTGCTCTTTTGTTTGGGCCATTACACCATCCGTACCTGCCACGACTAGTACTGCTGCATCTGCCTGTGACGCACCTGTAATCATATTTTTGACAAAATCACGGTGACCTGGGCAATCTACGATAGTAAAGTAGTACTTGTCAGTATCAAATCTTTTGTGAGCAATATCAATTGTTATTCCCCTCTCTCTTTCTTCTTTGAGGGAGTCCATTACCCAAGCAAATGCAAAGCTTTCTTTTCCTTTTTCTCTTGCTTCATTCTTATATTTCTCAATCAAGTGTTCAGGAATTGCACCTGTTTCAAACATCAGTCTTCCAACTAGTGTTGACTTTCCATGGTCAATATGACCAATAACTGCTAAATTCATATGGGGTTTTTGTGCCATTTATTTTTCCTCCATTTTACTTCATTTTTATGTGTTTTTGCCTAATTGTTCTTTTTAGGTTTAAACCTTTCTGAATTTTGTCTACTCAATATATTAACATATATATTAATCTATTCAAGCACTAATAAAATCAGATGGTTGAGGTAGATCTTTTTTAAGTCCTTTTCTCTCTCTAATTGATGAAACTATCTCATTGATTAAACTTGCAGGAAGTGGTTCAAACCCTAAAAACTCGGTACTCCACATCGATCGGCCTTCAGTAGCAGACCTAATATCGCCTGCAAATCCAAACATCTCTGCCACAGGAACTTTAGAGCTAATAGTTGTCATGTCACCTTCACTAACCATATCTAAAATAATACCACGCCTACCTTGAATTTCTTTAGTTGCTCCACCCATCTGTTCTTGTGGGACCTGGATGAAAAGTTTCTGATAGGGTTCCATCAATGTGTCATTTGCCATCAACATTGCGGCTTGGATAGCTTGCCTTGAAGCAGGTATGACTTGAGCAGGACCACGGTGTATAGCATCTTCATGGAGCTTTGCATCAACTAGCCTTACTTTTACACCCATACAAGGCTCTCTTGAAAGAGGACCACCTTTCATTACCTCCTCAAAGCCTTCTAAAATCAATTCCATAGTTTCATTCAGGTGTTGAATTCCTTTGGTCACATCAATAAATATATTGCTTTCATGAATTTCGGTTATTCCTTTTGCTTCCTCTTTGGACATACCTTTTTCCATAAGCTTTTCTCGACGCTCTAGTTCAGGCATATCCATAGAAATCTCACCTTCTTTTATAGCAGCTACAATTTCTTTATCTAATGGTTCCACTTCAATGTAAAAGCGATTATGTCTGTTAGGCGATTTTCCTTCAACAGGACCTGCAGTACCTTGGATTGTTTCCCTATAAACCACAATAGGAGGAGTTGTGGAAATTTCAACACCTTTATCTCTGCGGATACGATGTGCTATGACTTCTAAATGAAGCTCACCCATTCCAGCCATAAGGTGTTCACCTGTTTCTTCATCAAGTGTTATCTTAAGTGTTGGATCTTCTTTTGACACCTGTCTAAGAACTTCAACAAGCTTTGGTAAGTCACGCATATGTTTAGCTTCAACAGCAACAGTTACGACGGGCTCACTTGCATGTCTAATGCTTTCAAAAGGAGTCATCCCTTCCATTGTAGTAACCGTTGAACCAACAACTGCATCTTTTAATCCCGTTACCGCAGCAATGTTACCTGCAGGAATATTTTCCACTTCAATCCTCTCAGGACCCATGAAAACTCCTACTTGTTGAATTCTGTTTTTTTGGGCTGTTCCAGAAACACTTACTTCCATTCCTCTTGAAAGTGTGCCACTAAACAATCTACCTGTCGCAACTTCTCCTGCATGAGGGTCCATTGAAATATCAGTTACCATAAAAGCAATGGGTGCACTTGCATCTGCTTTCATCATGGCATGACCAATTTCTGTAGAAACATCTCCATGCCAAATCGTATTCACACGCCCCTCCTGCGCATCAATTGGGCTTGGTAGGAAATAAATAACCATATCATTTACAGCTTCATGAAGTGGACACTTTTCTGCTAATGTTTTCATATCCTCTTGTTTACAATATTCATAAACATCATTGAAGCTTATTTGTGTCTTTTTCATCATTGGAACACTAATTGCCCAGTTATACAAAGCTGATCCAAAAGCAACTGTTCCTTCTGAAGCATCTACTTTCCAGCCCGCTTTATACTTTTCTTCATTCATTCCTTTAATTAGTTTGTTCACATGATCAATAAGTTTTCCAAGCCTAATTTGCATTTCTTGAGAATCTACTTGTAGTTCATTAATCAAACGATCAACTTTGTTTATAAAAAGAACTGGTTTTACATGTTCTTTTAATGCTTGTCTAAGAACAGTTTCGGTTTGTGGCATTGTTCCTTCAACAGCATCAATTACAACAACTGCACCATCTACTGCACGCATTGCACGAGTAACATCACCGCCAAAATCAACGTGGCCGGGAGTGTCAATCAAATTAATCAAGTATTCGTTGTCATCGTATTCGTGAACCATTGACACATTAGATGAGTCAATTGTAATTCCCCTTTCCTGTTCTTCTTCATCTGAGTCCATGAATAGTTGTTTACCCGCAAGCTCATTAGAAATCATTCCAGCGCCTGCAAGCAAGTTATCTGAAAGAGTTGTTTTTCCATGGTCTATATGTGCAACTATTCCTATATTCCTGACATTCTCTGGATTTTTCATGAGCGTTTTTACACGCTCTACCATTTTTTTTCTTCTTCCCATTGTAATACCTTGAAACTCATTAATTAAACATAAATATCAACGTGCTGCTTTTGCAACTCTTTCCTTTGAGTCTTTTCTATTTATAGAGAAGCATTTTGCATCATGGTTTGAAGCTGAAATGAGTTCACTTGCCAGACATTCTGCAAGTGTTTTCTTGGATTTGAAAGCTGCTTGGCTTGCACCAATTGAAATATACCTTAATGCATTATCAATTCTTCTTTGAGGAGCTGTGTCAACAGCTTTAGGTACAGAAATCCCACCGTACTTCAATCTAACAACTTCTTCACGCGGACCTGCATTTGCAATAGCTTCTACTAAAACTTGTACTGGATTCTTTTTTGTTTTTTGATTAATTATATCAAACGCGTCTTCTACTGTGCGCATTGTGAGTTGTTTTTTGCCAGTATTATTTTCTTTCCTCATCATATTATTGATAAGTCTTTCAACAATTGATATTTCAGATTTATTGAACTGTTGCCTGGCGTGTTTACCGCTAGTGTGTGGAATGATTACTGGGTCTATGTTAACATATCTTCTAATTCCAGGATCTGTTACTTCAACTTCTTCCATGTCCCATTTTCCAAATAGTTTATACATAAGTTATCTCCTTGGTTTTTCTTTTCTTCCAATAACCATTTCATTTAAGGAAACATTATTCACAGCTGTAACTTTAAATCTTACACCTGGAATATCACCCATGGCACCACCCATTCGTCCACCAATTCTTTCTACTGTAACTTCATCATGTTCATCAATAAAGTTAATTGCTCCATCTCCGGGGCAGAAAGCTGTAGCTTGACGACCATTTTTAATAAGCTGAATTCTAACACATTTCCTTATAGCTGAATTTGGTTGTTTTGCTTCAACTCCTACTTTTTCAAGGACAATGCCCCTTCCTTGTGGTGCACCGCTCAGAGGGTCAGCTTTAACATCTAACCTAAGGGTACGTCTACTATACCGTCTATCTTTCCACCTAGATTCTTTACGTATTTGTTTTAATCTTCTTGCTGCGTATTTTCCTGTTGGCATTAATAAAAATCCTCCATAATAATATCTTACTTGATATGAAATTCATTACTATAAACTTATTGCAAGATTACATCATCTATTCCGTGATGTCTACTTGCAAGTAATTTAACCTTTTCAATATTTCGACCTTCTCTACCAATTGCGAGGCCTTTATCTGTATTAGAAATTTCTACATAAGCGAGCTGTTTGTCACCTTTGGTCACTATCTTAACTGATTTTATCGTTAACGAACCAAATGAATTTTTTATAAACGCAGATGGATCATCTGAGTATTCAATTAACTCTACACGTTTATCAACAGCATTTCTTATCTTATTTATATGATCTCCGTTTCTACCAATTGCTGCACCCATGTTTCCTGCATCGACAACATATATTATCCTATCATCCTCAACGATGCAATCTCTTATCGAAGCTCCAGTTTCTTTTTCAAATAGTGCTATATATCTAATGCCATCCGTGGAAAGTTTAATTTCACTCAACTTAATCAATCTCCTTACTGTGCTGATAATAGGTCAGACTCACCGGGATCCAATATGGCCATAGCTGCTATTGAAAATGGTTTTCCACAAACTGGACCTAAATCCATACCAGTACCCTTATAGTTTAGCACTGGAACATTGCTATTTTCAATTTTATTTCTAACATCTTCAGGACAATTGGACGCTAGAACTACTAATTTAACATCGGCTTTGTCAGCCGCATCTATTGTTCTGTTAGAGCCTATTATAACTGATCCAGTCCTAATAGCCTTTATTAGAGATTTATCAATATTAATTTCCATACATATCACTCAATTTATAGTTGAAATATCAATTAAATTCAAATATCTGATTCTTAATACTCAAATAATTATATCTACTTTCTGGTTGCACATCAATCCAAACCATGCCTTTTTGCAAGTAAATGAACATTACCAGTTCCAAGTTTAATAGGTTGACCTACAATTATGTTTTCAGTAACACCGTTTAATTGGTCAACATCTCCTCGCATGCCAGCGTCCAATAAATGGTTAACTGTCACTTCAAAAGCTGCCCTAGCAAATACACTTGCTTTTTCACCAGAAATACCATGTCTTCCAATCTGCTTGACTTCACCATCACAAGTCATGATATCAGCAACTAACATGATATGTCGTGCATCAACTGTTAGTCCCTGTTCACGTAACGTCTCTGATGCTTCATGTATAATTGCATTTCTCGCTGCTTCAATACCAAATACTGAATAAATTTCACCTATATTATTCGTATAGATCCTTGTAGCATCAACACCTTCAATTTCTA
This sequence comes from Methanosalsum natronophilum, assembly GCF_024808815.1. GTDB lineage: Archaea > Halobacteriota > Methanosarcinia > Methanosarcinales > Methanosarcinaceae > Methanosalsum > Methanosalsum natronophilum. The sequence continues at coordinate 65,086 of NZ_JANUCS010000001.1, forward strand.
AAACTTTTTGTAGTTTTGAGCCTTCTGTGTATAATGTATATTCATCGCCTTCTTTCCTAATCACAACTCTCTTTATCCCTTCAATTCCTTTAAGAGTTATTTCGTGGACTTTCTTTGCAAGTTGAAGAAGTTCCCTATAAGAAGGTTCATTTGGCCTCACAACAATTTGATTATCAGGAATCTCTGGTATGTGCACCGTTGCCCCTAGTCCATCACGAAGTTTGTCAGCAATATCATCGATACCAATATCTCTTTGGATTAATGTTTTTTCATGAAGGTCAATTACAAGTTGCATATTTGCCATATCGGTAGTGACATCAGCTAAGTGCTCTATATGAGATGACTGAATTTCCCATGCAAGCTTTCTAGCATTATCTCTATCATTAGAAAATTCCTCTTCCAGAGCTATAGTCATCATAGGTGTGCTAGGTTCTTTTCTTGCATCAACAATTTCAATAAGACGTGGTAAACCTAACGTTACGTTAATTTCTGCCACACCGGCATAGTGAAACGTACGCATTGTCATCTGAGTACCTGGCTCACCTATAGACTGGGCGGAAACAACACCTACAGCTTCACATGGTTCAACACATGCATATTCGTATTCTTCAAGTAATCTATCAATTATCTCTTCAAGTTCTTTCTTACTGACTTTTGCTTTTATTGCATCTTCTCTCAAAACAGAAACCATCTTTTCAGGTAATGGGAGATCTTTTAGCATAGAATCAATTGTAGCTTCACTTATAGCCACTTATACCACCTCCTTACCAGTTACCGACTTGACAACTTTATGTACAAACTCTGGTTCTCCATAATCACTTTTTGTACTGTCAATTCCATCTTCGCCATATTTGAACTGTACTATAACACCACGAGTTTCCCTAACAGTTCTGTCATACTGTACTTCAAGATCTTGTAATGCATTAACCAATCTTCTCTGAAGATATCCTGATTGAGATGTTCTCACAGCAGTATCTACAAGTCCCTCTCGGCCACCAATTGCATGGAAAAAGTATTCTGTTGGATTTAGACCACTTTTATAGCTAGATTTTACAAATCCGTGTGCATGAGCTCCAAGATCGCCTTTATCAAAATGAGGTAGTGTTCTACCCGAATATCCTCTCCTTATACGTTCTCCACGAACTGCTTGTTGACCAACACAACCCGCCATTTGTGTTAAGTTTAGCATTGAACCACGAGCACCAGAACGTGCCATTATAACAGCAGAATTTTCCAATCCTAAATAATTACCTGCAATATTACCTGCCTGGTCACGTGCTTTACCAAGTTTTTGCATTATACTCAATTCAATAGTTTCGTCGAGAGTCCTACCTGGGAACGGATCAAGTTCTTTAGCCTCATATGCAGCAATCAGTTTACTAACTTCAGTTTCCGCTGTAACTAAACTCTTTTGAATTTGAACCTGGGCTTCCTTTGGAATATCCTCGTCGCTTATTCCAAAACTCAAGCCTGTCCTCATGATTCCGCGGATTGCTAGTTTAGTAACATCATCAATAAACTGACTTCCTCTTGTAGTACCAAACTCTTTAACTATTTTGTCAAGTACTAAGCCTTTGAAAGCACCTATAGCCCTTTCATCAATAGTTCCTGAAATTAGCTCGCCATCCTCAATAAACACATATGAATCATGTTCACATTCCTTCTTTTTACAGGTATCACATTTCATACATACTTCAGCGGAAAATTCAAGATTCAAGCCTTTAGGCAATATCTGACTGAATATTTGTTTTCCTGACCAAAATGGGTCTCCTACTTCATCATAGCCCATTGGCTCTGGCAACTCACGGACTTCAGCTTTTCTAAGCAATTCAAGAGCATCATTTTTATTGACATTCTTTTCATTTCTAGTTAGCAAAAACATTCCAGAAATGTGATCATGTATACCACCAATAATGGGGCCTCCAAAACGAGGTGACAAAATATTTTCTTGCACTTGCATTAAAATTTTTGCTTCCGCCATTGCTTCATAGTTCTGGAGTACATGAAGATTCATTTCATCTCCGTCAAAATCAGCATTATAAGGCGGACATACTGATGGGTTTAATCTAAATGTCTTGTAGGGTAAAACCTTCACTGTATGTGCCATTATGCTCATTTTGTGAAGTGAAGGTTGTCGGTTGAATAGCACAATATCTCCATCGATCAATTGTCTTTCTACCGTCCAACCAATTTCAAGTTTTTCGGCTAGTTCCTCTGAATTGATCTCAGTAATTTTTACTCTTTTACCATCTCCCCTAACTACATAATTAGCTCCTGGATAAATTAAGCGCCCGTTTGAAACATATTTTTTCAATATATCAATATTTGACGTTATTACCTTAAGTGGTATTGTCATATGTTTTGCGATTTCATATGGAATTCCAACTTCATTGATACTAAGATTAGGGTCTGGTGAAACAACTGTACGTGCAGAAAAATTGACACGTTTACCAGACAAACTTCCCCTAAACCTGCCTTCCTTACCTTTCAATCTTTGAGTGAGGGTCTTAAGTGGTCTACCTGACCTGTGCCTAGCGGGTGGTACACCCGAAACCTCGTTATCAAAATATGTGGTGACATGATATTGCAAAAGTTCCCATAAATCTTCAATAATCAATTGTGGGGCACCAGCCTCTCTGTTTTCTTGAAAACGTTGATTAATTCTTATAATATCTACTAGTTTATGTGTCAGATCATCTTCACTTCTTTGTCCTGATTCAAGAGTAATTGAAGGTCTTACTGTCACGGGTGGCACTGGAAGAACCGTCAATATCATCCATTCCGGCCTGGCAGTTTCAGGGTTCATCCCCATAACCCTAACATCATCATCAGTTATATTTTCAAGCCTATCTCTTATCTCAGTAGGAGTGAGTTTTTCACCATCTTCTATATAATCACTTGGCTTTTCGAATTTAATTTCTAACTGCTCTTCCCCACAATAAGGACAATTTTTAGCTTTTCTTGCCTCTTTAAAAATCTCATTTACATAGGTTTCAGGTAAATGACCAATTTCCTTTAAAGTGTTCAATTGTGATAGATATTCGTCTTTCTTAGCAGGTTCTAGCAAAAGTTTACTACATTTCCTGCAAGTAGATCTTAATATTTTACGAATTATTTTATTGAACCCTATATGAATCACAGGAGCTACAAGTTCAATATGTCCGAAGTGGCCTGGGCATTCGCCAGCTCTACTCCCACATGATTTACACTTTAGACCTGGATCAATTACTCCAAGTCTCAAATCCATAAGTCCCATATCAATTGGATACCCATCATCATCATAAGTATCTGCAGTTATGATTGGAGTAATACTCATTTTTCTAACTTCTCGAGGTGATATCAAACCAAATTTGATTGCACCTACTCTTTTGGGCATTGAATGTATTTTATCCATTAGCATCACCAAATATTATACAGCATCCTCTAAATTCATCCTTGGCGCAACACCTAGAGCTTTAATTTCATCTAGTAACAGTTTGAAGGCATAACTCATCTCTACCGGGTGGATATCTGTTTCTGATCCACATGTAGAACAATATCTAATGTTCCTTTTACGGTCAAATGTTGCAATCATTCCACAGTTAGAGCATACTAATTCAACTACCCTATCAGATTCATCAAGAAGTCTTTCCTTTAGTGCCATAGCTGCTCCGTGTCCAATAAGAACATCTCTTTCCATCTCTCCAAACCTCAAGCCACCCTCACGTGCTCTACCTTCAGTTGGCTGCCTCGTTAGAACCTGCACTGGTCCTCTTGAACGTGCATGTATTTTAGAAGCTACCATATGATGTAATTTTTGATAGAGAATTACACCTACAAACACATCAGCTTGTATTTTTTTACCAGTAACACCATCAAAGAAAACCTCTTTTCCTGTATGTGAAAAACCGTGTTTATTCAATCCATTTCTAAGATCTTCTTCATTTTCACCTGAAAATGCTGTAGCATTAATCCTTCTTCCTTCCATAGAAGCAACTTTACCACCAATCATTTCAAGAACATGACCAACAGTCATACGTGATGGAATAGCATGTGGATTTATAACTAAGTCTGGAACTATGCCCTCTTCAGTAAAAGGCATATCTTGATATGGAACTATCAATCCAATTACACCCTTTTGCCCATGTCTTGAAGCAAACTTATCACCTATTTCTGGAATTCTTTGATCTCGAATCTTTACTTTAGCTAATCTAGTACCATTCACAGATTCTGTAAGAATAACATTATCAACAATTCCTTTTTCATTTGAACGCATTGTGATTGCGCTTTCTCTTCTTTGCTCCACCGTAATTCCAAAATCAGATTGTTCTTCAAGAAAACGTGGGGGACTTGTTTTACCTATCAGAACATCATTCGGACCGACAACCGTTTCTGGATTAACCAATCCATCTACATCAAGATTAGCATACGCTTCAGGACTTCTAGCGCCTCTATATTCAGAATCAGGAATCTCAAACTTGTCCTCTTGACCACCTGGATACCTTCTTTCTTCACCTTCGAAAGTTCTTAGAAAGTGACTTCTTCCAAGCCCCCTCTCTATTGAACCTTTGTTCATAACTAAAGCATCTTCTATATTATGACCTTCGTATGACAATACTGCGACTACAAAGTTCTGACCAGCAGGCCGCATATCAAAATCAATAGCATCACTTACTTGAGTTGTTGTTAAAGCTTTTTGTGGATAATGTAAAACATGAGCTCTAGTATCAGGCCTTAGCTTTTGGTTTGAAGTAGAAACGCCAATACATTGTTTTACCATTGCTGCCCCCATTGTATTCCTTGGAGAAGCGTTGTGCTCAGGGTAAGGAACCATACCCGTACATATTCCAAGAATTAAAGACGGATCTATTTCAAGGTGCGTGTGTTTATCCGTAATATCTTGTTCATTTAAAGCAATAAAAGCATTTTCTTCTTCTTCAGAATCTAAAAATTCAATAATTCCTTTAGTCAGAAGGTCATTAGTTGAAAGTTCTCCATTCTTGATAGCTTTAATATGTTCCTCAGTTAAAAGTGGCTCGCCGTTTTCAACTATAAGCAATGGCCTTCTAGCTCTTCCAATATCTGAGTTAATAATTACCTCATGAATATCTTCAAACAAAGCAACATTTATCTGATTTGACAAAATACCTTGTCTTCTTTGCCTTCTGATATCATGCACCAATTCTACTGGGTTCTCATGTGTTCCAACCAGTTCACCATTTAGAAAGACTTTAGCTACAGTCATTTATAATTCCCCGCCTAAATTATCAGAGTCGTCCAACTTCTCACTCGAAAATACCTCAATAGCCACATCTTTCTTTTCATCTACTTCAACAGATATTTTTTCAAGTTCTTCTGTATAATTACCCACTTCGTCTTCGTACTCGGGAACATTATCAATAGTAATATTCATCTTATTAGGTTGCACTTCTAAATCATACAGGATGGTTTTTATTGATTGATTATCGTCCGTGCCTGTAGATAATTCTACCATCTGGGCAAAGTTTTTCACAAGACCACAGTTAGGTCCCTCGGGAGTTTCTGATGGGCATAATCTTCCCCATTGAGTCGGATGAAGATCACGAGCTTCAAAATGGGGCTGAGCTCGAGATAGTGGGGAAATTACGCGTCTTAAATGAGAAAGTGTAGAAATATAATCAGTTCGGTCCAATAATTGTGAAACACCCGTTCTTCCACCAACCCAGTTACCAGTTGCCAAAGGATGCTGTAACCTATCAGTAAGCACATCAGAGCGGACAAGGGTCCCAACATTTAATTCACGGTTTCTCATATTCGCCCTCTCTAGTTGATATTTTACATCACGTGATAGACGATTAAATGCAACTCTAAACAAATCCTCCATAAGATCTCCTGTAAGTTTCAAACGTTTATTCGAATAGTGATCTTTATCATCTTGCGCTCTTCTTCCCAAAGCTAACTCAAAACAAGATTCTGCCATACGACCTAAAAAGTGGGCTTTTGCTAACCTATCGGACGGAGAGTTACCCAAATGAGGGAGTAAATACCTATCAATTACGTAGTTTGCTCTCTTAATCTGATAATCAGTTGCCTGCCCTGAAGCTACTCTTGACCCGATTTTTTCAATTGCCTCTTCTCTGGTATTTACTTCAGCTTCCTCTAAATTCTCAAGCATGAACTTCATAATCTCAGGATCATTTGAAACAATATTTACAATATCCTCATCCGTTTCAACTCCCAAAGTTCTCATTAAAGTAATGAAATTTAGTCTTCCAGATATTGAAGGAAATGAAACTTCAAGTAACGCTTTTCTACCCCTCTCTACTACGACTAATGCCCTATAACCCCTTCTTTGTGAGAAAACTTTAGCCACTTCTATCTTATCACCATATCTCTCACTAAATTCGGTCAATATTTTGTTTGGTGCTAAGTCTTCTAGAGTCATTATAACTCTTTCAGTTCCATTAACAATAAAATATCCTCCTGGGTCAAGTGGATCTTCTCCATTATTCACCATTTCTTCATCATTAAGTTCTTTCAAATTACAAATATTGGATTTGAGCATCACTGGAAGCTGTCCTACTTTAGTTTCGACTGGGTCTGTCTTCGAATCTCCTTTCACAACACTCATTTCTAAATATAGTGGCGCAGAGTACGACAAGTTTCTTAACCTGGCTTCATTAGGATAGAGTCTTTCAATTGCACCATCTGCTTCTTTTACAATAGGTTTCTCAACTCTAATTCGTCCAAGTTCAAGATAAATATCCTCTAAATCGGTTTCTATAATCCCTTGTTCATCGATTATTTTTTGTAGGCCGACATCTATAAATTTGTTAAACGAGTCAATATGATGTTGTACAATCATATCTCTTTTAAAATACGCTTCCGAAACGCTTCTTAAATCTAAAGCTATAGTAGCACCCCTTTTTTGAATTTAACAGTAATTTTGTTGGATAATGCATTAATTGGTTTTTGTCGATACGCAGTTAGGTACATCTGAAAATAATATAAAATAAAAGCAAAATTTATGAACTAAGTCCCCCTTAATTCATTCAATTACAAGTCTGTAATAATATGACTTACCTGAGGTTGGGTTAATACGAGTTATTTTCACCACATCTCCCACAGTTGCATTAATTTCTTTAATCACAGGATCATTTACTTTTATTTTAGGTAACTGTTCCTTTCCAATTCCATATTGTTTTAAAACAGAACTTATTTCATCCTCAGCCATTATTTCATGCATGGGGATTCTTTCGTGATTGAGCAGGCTGAACTTCTTCAAATTAAATCCTCCCTGAGGGAATATTTTGATGAAAATTATGTATGTGACGTGTTTAGCGGGCTCGTAGGGATTTGAACCCTAGGCCGTCTGGTTAAAAGCCAGACGCTCTGCCTGACTGAGCTACGAGCCCACATAGCTTATCTCAGCTGCTATATATCAAATATCTGGCAGCTGACATCGAGTAGTTATGTAGCGCACTCAAAAGGATTTCTTATTATATATATTTTCTCCTTTCTAGTGATTTTTAACATTAATCTGAGGTCAAGATATTAACCATTTTTTTATTTCCAGAATAGTTTACTAATTTAAATAGAAATGGTAGAAAATTTTATATCATAATAATAAAACATATTAGATATATTTTTTAAGTGGATGATATCTTCCCCATTTTTGCATATACTTGATTGAGAATCATGTCCCACAGTCCCAGCCATTCATGTAATCTTGTTGATTAGATGTTAGTTTATCAATCTTTACATTCATACTCTCAAGCTTAAGTTCAGCAACATATCTATCTATTGATTCTGGAACTGCATGCACTCCGTTGTCCAAGTCTTTTTCTGCGATATAACGAACGCATAGAGCTTGGTTAGCAAAGCTCATATCCATCACTTCGGCTGGGTGTCCATCACCTGCTGCCAAATTAACTAATCGCCCATCTGCCAGCACATAAATTTTCTTCTCATCTACAATGTACTCTTTAATATTATTCCTTACTGTTTTTATAGAGGTAGCCATTTCTTCAAGTTCATCTATTCTTATCTCTATATTGAAATGTCCGGAATTGGCTAAAATGCTACCATCCTTCATTGATTTAAAATGAGTCTTTGTTAATATATCACGGTTTCCAGTAGTTGTTACAAAAATATCCCCTAATGAGGCTGCTTCTTGCATGGTCATTACCCTGTGACCATCCATTTTAGCTTCAAGTGCTCTAATAGAATCTACTTCAGTAACAATCACATTAGCACCAAGTCCTATAGCCCTCATCGCCGTTCCTTTACCACACCAGCCATAACCCCCAATAACAACAGTCTTACCAGCTATTAGTAAGTTAGTTGTTCTAACAATACCATCCCATGCTGATTGGCCTGTACCATATCTATTATCAAATAGAAACTTTGTCAAAGCATCATTAACTGCAATTACTGGCATATTTAATGCCCCATCACGTTCCATAGCTTTTAATCTATGGATACCAGTTGTGGTTTCCTCACAACCCCCTTTGATAGAAGATAAAAGTTCTCTGCGATCAGTATGTAATTTAAAAATCAAATCAGCTCCATCATCAATGGTAATATCAGGATTTATGTCAAGAACCTTATCTATTGATTTATAATAATCTTCATTGTTTGCAGCATATTTCGCACAGCAACAAATATGTTTTTTATCATCAAGGGCTAGTGAGATATCGTCTTGAGTACTTAATGGATTACAGCCTGTAATGGCTACTTCTGCACCACCTGCAACTAATGTCTCAACCAAGTTAGCCGTCTTTGCTTCTACATGTAAAGCCATGGCTATTTTATATCCTTTAAGAGGTTTTTCCCTCTCAAAAATTTCTCTTATTATTTTAAGTACTGGCATATGCTGCCTTGCCCATTCAATTTTTAAATTTCCAGATTCTACCAAATCGTTTGTTAACATTAATTTTTCTCCTTAAAAACAAAAATACATAATAAATTATTGTGCTACCGACTTTACTCGGTCTATAAGGTCTTGGGATGTGTTACTAGCTTCTTGCATAATTAACTTCTCATCTAAATTTGTTAACCTATAGTTGTCCATCAAGACTTTTCCATTGACAATTGTTGTTTTTACATCACTTCCATTTGCAGAGTATACTAAATGAGATATTGGATCATATATTGGAGTTAAATGTAATTTGTTCATGTCAACTAAAATTAAGTCTGCATTAAAGCCTTCTTTTAAAATACCACTTTTTATATCCATACTAGAAGCCCCATTTGAGGTAGCCATTTTAATGACGTCATAAGCTTTGAGGACTGTGGGGTCATTATTAGTTACTTTTTGTAGAAGGGATGCTAGTTTCATTTCTTTAAACATATCTAGATTATTATTTGAAGCACACCCGTCTGTACCAATTGAAAGATTGACACCCTTTCTCCACATATCATAGACAGGTGATGTCCCTGAAGCTAGTTTCATATTGCTAGTAGGATTATGAGATACATTTACATTTTTTTCATTCAGTATTTCAATATCACCTTGTGAAAGCCAAACACAATGTGCTGCTAAAATATCTTTATCAAAAAAATCGATGTCTTCAAGCATATTAATTGAGCATTTACCATATTTTTCTTTCATTTCATTTAATTCTGCTTCTGTTTCGAGAACATGTATATGTATCTTCTTGCCATCTTTTCTAGCTTGGTTCTTTACTTTAACTAAAAAATCTTTTGAGCATGTGTTTGGTGCATGGGGGCCATACATAGTATTTATTCTGCCACCAGCTTTCCCTGTCCATTCATCGACAAATTTTTTTCCTTTTTTTAATTCAATCTTACCTTTTTCTGTATCCCCTAGTTCAATCATGCCATAAGATATAGAAGCCCTCATTCCAGATTTTTCGACTGCTTTAGCAATACTGTCAGGTTCGAAATACATGTCTGCAAATGATGTTGTTCCAGACTTTATCATTTCTGCACAAGCCAACAATGTTCCTGTATAAATATCATCAGAGCTCATTTGAGCCTCTACAGGCCACATATTATTCTCAAGCCAAGATTTGAGAGACAAATCATCGGCATACCCACGAAGAAGAGTCATAGCTGCATGTGTATGCGTGTTCACTAGACCTGGCATTACAACACAACCTGAAGCATCTATAACCTGATTTGCAGAATCATTTGATGATGAGATTTCTTTTATAAGTCCATCCTCGATGATTACATTCGACTTTATTAGCTTTTGATTATCTAATGGATTCATGGTCAAAACAAGTCCATTTTTTATTACAATATCTGCCATAATTTCAACACCTTTGTCTAAAAGTTAATTAGGTAGAAAACCATTCAAGATTATTCAGCTCATTTAAAGTGATTCCAAGGAATATTATTTTCTATTGCATGTGATTTTAGATTTTCTCCAATCTCATAGATTGCAGAGGATAAAGCTTCTCTGTTATTATAAGAATCAATAACATCTTGCAATGAGTGATTATTATTGGACTTCATCACCTTAGCAAATTCAATCATATTAGGAATGGCCCTAAGTACATTATCAATTATGCTTATGGTAGACGAATTAGATGTTCTAGATAAAGGATTCAAATCTATTGAAATTACTTTTTTATCCATTCCTACCAATGTTTGACATCTATCACCATCTTCAAGCGGAACTAGCACAACATCCGCACTGAATATTCCATTTTTATCAACAATACCTCTTCCATGTGATAAATCTATTTTAGCGTCTCCATATTGGCCTAAAACATCATGTGCACCTTTTGATTTTAAATGATTTACAATTCTATGTACTCTAGTTTCAGTTCTATGAAACAAATTAACTTCTATTTCTGATTGAGTGAAATCTGCAAGTTTTATTATACCCTCTGGCACTAAAGCTGCTGTGTTTCCATTAACCGAGATTACAGGTTTCTTGGCTAGTAGAAGCATGGCTACTGCTGCTCTTTGTGCACATACAGCCATCTCTATTGTCTTTTCACCTATAAGGTAATCGAATGCTTCCCCACGGCCATGCGCAGTTAAGCCATGTATAGCAGTAATTCCATTTTTAACTCCATCTACTATTAGGTCTCTTGTTACTAGTGATTCATACCTTGGATGATTTTGTGGTATATCAGCCATTTATTGCACCATTTTAACTTATATCATATCATTTCTACCATTTTTGGGCCACTATGATTTATTCTATAGATCAGAATATCACCATATTCCTCCATAACTCCAATAATATCTTTCTTATTATGCTCATTGGTGGCAATAGCAAAAACTGTATTTCCTAACATTGCTTGTGAAGCAAGACCACCTATATCATTTATTTTCTCAATCACGTCTCCAGCCTTAGTATCAAGCAATCCTGAGTCTCTAGAGAATTCTAGCGATTGTTTCATGAAATTGCTTACTGTTTTTTGTTTTAATAGTTGCTTTATAGCTTTATCTCCAGATACATTTATATCATTTACAAGGTCATTGTCATTTAAAATACTTGACGTTGATATTTTATCAAATGTTAAACAAAAAATATCATAAGGTAGCGATGGAATGCGATCAACATGTTTTAGCCCTTCTATACCTGGTTTTTTGCGTATCACAACGCCTCCTATTGATTGAGCAAATACATCACCAAGGCCACTATTATTCTGAATTTCTGCTTCATGAGCAATATTAATAAGTTCATTATGGCTCATATTTAAAGATAGTAATTTATTAAGAGCAAAAGATGTACTTATAGCACTTGCACCTGAAGCACCATATCCATATCCAATTGGTATATCAGACCTACATTTTATCATAAGAGGAGTATCTGTCATTTGCTTTATAGTTGATTGGATTATGTCACTATCTATTTTATTCTCATTTAAAAAAATAACTGTCTCTGTGGTTTTTTTCATTAAAGTTATTTCAGATTCTATACCTCCATTTATAACAAGGCCACAGCCAACAGAACCTTTAGATTTAGGATTATCAGAATTATGGACTTTAAAAAAACCTGTTATATGTCCCGGTGCAAAAGCACAAGCATTAGGGTATTCAATCATGTGCAAACAAATCGTACTCCCCATTAAAATAAGTATCAATGCAGTTAAATATCGATTCAGCTATTTCTCTTTTTGAACCATTAACTTGTTGTATAGTATGATCTTTACTTATAATATAAACTTCATTATCATTTGTCCCCATTCCCTTATTAATTACATCATTTGCAATTATCATATCAGCATTAGACTCTTTCATTCGATTAATGGAGATATCAATTAGTTCTTCTGTTCGAATGCCTGTTTCTGCTTTGAATGCAACTAGAAAAATTTCAGGATATTGTTTTTTGATTTTATCGATAAGTTTAATGGATGGAAACATCTTTATCTCCATTGGATTGCTTGATTTTATTTTTTTAGGATAACTCTCAATATAGAAATCTGAGATTGCTGCTGCACTTATGACGGCGTCATATCCTCCTTTATCTAATTCATTTATCACAGCTTCTATCATTTCCTCTGAAGTATTAACAATTATTTCATTTATGCCATTCAATCCAAGTTTGTTCTTATGAACTAAAAAAACCTCATAACCTCTCCTAAATGCTTCTTTTGCAAGTTCATTTCCAGTTTTTCCAGATGCAAGTGTTGTAATTGCTCTAATAGGATCCAAATACTCTAATGTAGGACCACTTGTTATTATTAGTTTTCTAGAAAATTTTGCTTTTGAATAAATTAATCTTTCAGCATGCAGCAAGATATTTTGGTTAGAAACTATTTTTGCAATTCCCTCTTCAAGATTTGGTTCAAGGATAGTAATATCCCATGATTTTAATTTATTAATATTTTCAATTACACCGGGATGTGAATACATCGCCTCATGCATTGCAGGAACTATCAAAATAGGAATTTTTGATCCTATTGCGGTAGTGGCAAAAGTCGTTACAGGAGTGTCATCAATTCCACATGCTATCTTAGAAATCGTATTGGCTGTTGCAGGCGCTATTACATAAAGATCTGCATTACCATTCAATCCACAAAATTCTACGTGTTCTACATTACCGGTTATCTCGGATATTACTTCATTTCCTGTAGCGTACTTAAGGGCTTCAGGATGTATTATTTTTTCTGCATCTTTTGTCATCACAGCATAGACATCTGCTCCATGTCTAATTAACTCTCTAGAAAGTTCGATAACACGTACTGCTGCTATACTGCCCGTAATTCCAATAACAATAGTCTTTCCTTCAAGACAATTACTTTTATTTCCTTTAATCCAATTTGTGGGATGAAACCTCATATTAAAACTCTCTTCCAGTAGTTATAGGTAGCAACAAGATAATGATAAATCAATAAATCATTTATATGCATGTTAGTTAGTAGCTGCTAATAACATAAATAAGTTATAATATAAAACAAATCTTCAATTAAATAATATAATTAATGTGGAAATAGTCCCTTTATATCTTACATAGATAATGGAGTTAACAATATTGTCAAGTCAGCAAGAAAATAATTTTAGCATCATTGACAAAATTACCGGGAAAGATGAGCTAAAAGCCCAAGTAACAAAGTTGAAAGAAGAACTTTCAAACACAAAATCCTTGATTGAAGGTTATAAAAAACAGGCCCTAAAAAGAGAAGATGATGCTAGGAAAGCCATCTCATCAAAACAAAAGGCTGAAGAAAGATTGAACTACTGTGAAAAGAAAATTGAAACTTTAGAGAATGAGATTATTAGATTAAAAGAATACCAATCTTCAAGCTTAACATTCAAGAGTGTAGAAGAATTAAAGCTTAATCACTTCATAAGTCTTTTGAACAAAGTTGAATCTGTGACCTCTGATTCTAGTTCTTTTATAACTATATATAACAAGGCTGGTCAGATAATCACTGAGCACGAGAAATATCAAGAGATTACAACCAGGCTTGATAAAAACATTGTTAATCTCATATCTAAAATAAAGTCATCTACAGGAATAATAATATTTCATGATATTGATAAGACCCTTTCAGAAGTCCTAGTACCTCCTTTCCCAATAAATGAAGATAAGTTAACTATCCGTAGTGTATTTGAAACCAGTCCCATTAAGACTATTTTAGGCAAAGAATACAATATATGTATCCTGCTAATTAGTGCCGGAGAGTCTTTTGTTGGAATTGGGGACGTTAAAGAATTTTTAAATTTTAAAATTGTCAAAAGCAGTGTAAAATCTAAACATAGTAAGGGTGGTTTTAGTCAAAGACGATTCGAAAGGCTGAGAAATGAAGATATAATGCATCATGTAGACAAAGTCATTGAAACTTATTACTCTTTTGAAGAACAATTTAAAGTTGATTTTGATTATGTTATATTAGGAGGTGAAGAGCAACTTTTAAGCATTCTATTAGAAAGAGTTAATATAAAATATCCAATTATCAAGAAGGGTATTGAGATTAATGTAGAAAAACATAATATAGAACGAATTTTACTTTCAGCGACCAGTGGTCGGAGATATATATTATAAAGCTTCTCATGATAACTATGATTTCAAAGGATGAAATGTGTGGCATAATTGAAACTCTAGGTGCCTTAAATAAAAAAGAAATTGAAAAAATAGTTATAGAAATACAATGCATCAGAAATGAAAATTATGATAATACTTTATTCGAAGATTTATTAAATGAAATAGAATCTGAAAAATTAGTTGATAAAATCTCAGAGAAATATATTTGTCAGATTCATAAGACCTCTTTGGGTAACTCTAAATATTATTACATTATTAGTCCAAAAGCATTTCCACAAATTCCACCCGAGCTGAGCGAAGTAATAGATGTCTTAGAGCTTAATGAAAGGAAAGTAAACAAAGATAAAATATTTTCCATATATGCTACTACAACCTTGAATGAATTAAACACGTTTAATCAAGAGTTATTAAATATTTCAAAAAACAGTTCCTACGATTACTCCATCCCAAAACTTGAAGGAAAATATAGTGAGTTGTTCAATAACTACCATGACTTAGATTTTTGGTCTGATAATAATAGAATATCGCTATTAAAAGATATTGAAGAAAAACTAAACATAACAAGTAAATTACTAGAAAGTATAAGAACAAAGTGAAAAAATGGCTAGAAATCAAAAAGATCAGTATTATTGGAAAGCTAAATCAGAAGGATATAGGTCAAGAGCATCTTACAAACTGCAACAGATAAACTCAAAATTTAATGTTATAAAAGAGCATGATAATGTAATAGATTTAGGCGCTGCACCTGGTGGTTGGCTTCAGGTTGCTAAAGAAATTTCCGATGGTACAATAGTTGGAGTTGATCTTAAAAGAATAAAACCAATTGATGGCGTAGAAACTATTAAAGGAGACATTACAAAAGATTTTACTATTAATAAAATATTGGCAATATTAGAAGATGAAAAAGCTGATGTAGTTATATGTGATGCTGCACCCAACCTCTCTGGAAACTGGAGTTTAGATCATGCACGTTCCATTGGACTTTCTGAATCTGCATTTGAATGTGCTAAAAAGGTATTGAAGCCTGGTGGAACGTTTGTCTTCAAGGTATTCCAAGGAGATATGTTTAAAAATTTCCTGGATGATATAAAAAAAGAGTTCGTCCATGTTAAGGCCTATAATCCAAAGGCTTCACGTACACAAAGTGCAGAAATATATATTATCGCAAAAAAGTTTCTGGTCACACCTGTCAAAGTTGGGAATATCTATCAAGCCGAGATCGAAGGTATTGGGAAAGGTAATGATGGATTCACTCACATAGATGGATTTATTGTCTTTATACAAAATGGTAAGAAAGGTGATAAAGTTCAAATCAAAATTACTGATGTGAAGCAAAATTTTGCGTTTGCTAAAATCGAGGAATATTTAAAATAGTAACCATTATTTATCCTTGATTTTTTTTATAATTTTATTTTTGTTTAACTTCAACTTAGCTATAACAGAACTTATTCCTTCCTTAGAAAGCGGCTTATACCTTTTAACTATTATCACTGGCTTATTACTGTGTTTTGCAATCCTTTGAGGTAAAGTGCCAATAAATGCTTTCTTAAATCTCTGACTGGAATCACCAATCATGATCAAATCAGTTTCTTTTGAAGCTTCTAAAATGGCATCCTCTGTGGAGTACTTTTCTTTGATTTCATAAGTAATGTTGAAGCCTTCATCATTCATAGCTGCCTTTCGAACTTGCTCCCTAATCTCTTCTTTCACTTCATCATTTTGATCGGGATCAATTATCCGCAAAATCTTGATACTTGAACCTGTCCTCATGGCTAACCTTTTTGCTAAATAAAAACTATATTTTGAATTATCTTTTTCATTATATGCAACTGTTATATTTTTTATTTCTAGTGGTAAGTAGCCCTTCAAAACCAATATGTGTCTTTTGGATGTTGTTAATATTTTATTAGCCACATTACCCACTGTTTGGTGGAATCTATCAACTTCATGCCATCCCATCACAATAATATCAACATCTTCGATTTCGGATTGTTCTAGTATAGAATTAGAAACGCTATGATCAAAAGCAACAATATATTGATGATTATGTTTCGGAAGTCTTAGACATTCTCTAAACTGTTTTTCTAAACTATCGTCAATTTCAAGTTTATTCTCATGGTAAGCTTCTTGTGCTGCAAGAAGGGTTGTTTGACCTGGTACCCTGATAACATGTAGACCAACTATCTCATCACCTACCTTATCAGCAAGTTTTAATAAATCCTTTTCATGTTCTGGGTTAGCTAACGGAACTAGAACCTTAATTCGGTCAACTGTAGAATCAACTGGTAGTACATCGTTCTCAATTAAATCCAATACATTGTATTTAGGAATAGCTTTTTCTTTTCCATAATATACATACCACATGATACCAATCACAACAACAGTAAGTGCAAATGCAAGTGGCATAAGACCAATTAAAGGTAAAAGCAATAAACTACCTAAAATTCCAATTATTTGAGTTAAAGGATAAAAAGGATCTTTAAAAGAAGGTTGATACCATTCAAGAGAGCTTCGTCTAAGAATAACTGCAGACAAATTAATTAAAACAAATATCAAAATATTAAAAGTACTACCAAGTTTTGCTAGTTGTTCCACATTAAATAATAGGAGCAAGGTTAACATAAAAAAACCAGTCACTAAAATTGCCTTATAAGGAGTGTCATATTTATTGTGAATTTCAACAAACCATTTTGGCATTAAATCATCTCTTCCCATGGCAAATGGAAATCTTGATGAAGCTAGTATTGCAGCATTAGCTGTTGAAATTGTAGCAAGAAGACCTGCAAAGACAATTATTATTTGACCAATATTACCCATCATAATATCAGCCACATCAACTAGAGGAGTACTTGTAACTACGGCTTTTTCCAGTGGCAGCATACCATTAATAACAATCATTACCCCCGTATAAAGAATAGTTACAGAAGCAACAGAGGCTATAAATGCTCTTGGTAAGTTCTTCGAAGGATCTTTAACCTCTTCAGATATGGCTGCTAATTGTGTAATTCCTAAATATGAAATAAATATCAAACCCGTAGTTGCGAGTATGGAAGAGTAGCCATATGGCACAAAAGGTTGGAACTTAGTAGTATCTAGCATTAATGCGCCTTGGATGATAAAAAGAATTAAAATAGCAAACAAGCATATAACTATAGCATTTTGAAGTGAACCACTACTTTTTGCACCTCTATAATTGATAAAAAGTAAAATAATTCCCGCAGAAACAGCTGTCACAAGAACCGGAATAGGAAAAAACACAAATAAATAATCCCCTAACCCAACTAAAGCAAATGATCCCTTAAATACAAGAGCTAGCCATGCTCCAATTCCAATTATTGCACCAAATACTGCCCCCATAGCCCTACTAATAAAATAATAGCTACCTCCAGCTCTTGGCATACCTGTAGCTAACTCTGCCATACTGATAGCCGTTGCCATAGAAATCAAACCTCCAAATATAAAAGATATTATAGCTGCGGGTCCAGCTGATGCAGTAGCAATTCCTGGAAGAACAAATATTCCAGCACCTATCATGGTTCCAGTACCAATAGCAAAAGTCGGAAAAAAGCCAAGACTCCTACCTAGCCTTTCTTTTGGTTGTAAATCTGCCATCAAAAGCTCCTTTTTCTATGAATTGGTTTGATTTGTATGGATTTATTTCAAAGTTCTAATTAGCTATAATAAAATTCTAAATTAGGTCAATATATCTATATTCATCATTTAATTTTATTTTAGATTGGAAATTTCCATATAAATGATTAAAACTAGATTCAATGTCTCATCAGCTTGGCTCTTAACATTCTGGCATACTATAACTTGTTAATAATTATTTTTCTATTTTAGTTTTTCCATTATTGTTTCATAAATACTACCCTATCTGAAAAAATTATTCTATCATGGAGCTAATACTTGCCATTAGTTATAACATTATAATAAACCATTTTTAGATAAGTATTTAAAAACTTAAAAGCATCAATTAGTAATAATAAGCCTATTGAATATTAACATCAAGAGATGAATCTAATGATAGACCTACACACACATTCTATTTTTAGCGACGGCGAACTAATTCCAAGTGAGCTAGTAAGAAGAGCTTTGGTTAAAGGCTATGAAGCGATTGCAATCACTGACCATGTAGATTATTCAAATATAGAGTGCACAATAGAAGCTGTTAAAAAAGCAAAATATCTTGAAGATGTACTAGATATTAAGATATTTGCCGGTGTCGAACTTACCCACATACCACCGAGTAAAATAGCACCTCTAGTGAGAAAAGCTCGTGATTTGGGTGCTGAAATAATAGTTGTACATGGAGAAACAATTGCAGAACCTGTATATCCTGGAACTAATGCAGCTGTGGTTGAAACTCCAGATGTTGATATATTATCACATCCAGGTTTCATAACTGAAGATGAAGCTAAAATGGCAGCAGATAATGATATCTGTTTAGAAATTACTGCTAGGAGTGGTCACAACAGAACTAATGGCCATGTAGCACGTGTAGGTTTAGAAGCGGGAGCTAAGCTAATTGTAAATACAGATGCACATTCTACTAGTGATTTAATTTCAAAAAGTGAAGCTAAAATGATAGCTATGGGTTCAGGTCTAACAGAACTTCAAGCTCTTAAAATACTTGATAATTCTAAAAAGTTTATTTCATAAATGAGTATTGTTATGGAATTTAAAATAATAGATATAACTCACCAAATATATGAGCATATGGATGTTTACCCTGGGGATCCACAACCAATTATTTCTGTACAATCAAACATAGATGACAGTGGATATAAGTCATCAATTGTTTGTATAGGAAGCCATATAGGAACTCATATAGATGCTCCATCCCATGTCCTTAAAAATGGTAAAACCATCGGTGACATTGAGTTACATGATTTATTTGGAGATGCGGTACTAATAGATTTGTCAAATACTAACAAGAATACTATTACATCAGAAATTCTCCACAAAAAAATAAAACAGATAAACTATTCAGCTACTCCTAAAATTTTACTCATCAAAAAACATACTAATACTAAAACACTGAGATTTAAAGAAGAAGCATTGAAGTGGATAGTTGATAATGGGTTTAAAGTCGTAGGTACGAGTTGTATGTCTATAGAAGCATCTTCTATGTTAGAAGCGCATTTAGTGCTCCTGAGTAAAGATGTTTACATAATTGAAAATTTAAACTTGGATTCAGTATATGAAGGACTTTTTTACTTTATCGCATTACCACTAAACATAACCAAATGTGATGGTGCACCCATCAGAGCCATACTAATTTCAAGTGAATTGAATTCAATAGGATAAATATAGAATTTTCTCACATACTGAATTTTTTACTTAATGAAAGAATATATGAGCATTTTAGGATTAATCAAGCCATTCATAAAATTTATCCAGTGCTTTTCTTCGATGTGAAACTTTGTTTTTGTCATCGTCATTCATCTCACCAAAAGTCACTCCGTTATAATCAAAGATTGGATCAAAGCCAAATCCTTCAGTTCCCCTTTTTTCATAAGAAATAGTTCCCTCAACAGTTCCTGTAAATACCGTAGCTTCAATACCTGGTTCACAGTAACCAATAACAGATTTAAAAAAAGCAGCTCGGTTTTTCACTTCAGACATTAGCTTTAAGATGCCATGATTACCCAAATGTTTTTCAACAAAAGACGAGTATGGACCGGGAAATCCACTTAATGCTTCAATAAACAAGCCGGAATCATCCACCATTACAGGTAATTTGAGTTTTTCTGCTGCCCATTTAGCTCCATATGCTGCGATTGGTTCAAGGTCATCATGTTGTAATTCTGGATAACCATCCTTGTTTTGTAATACTTCTAGGTTTTTCGTCTCAAATATTTTTTTGACTTCATGAAATTTTCCATTGTTTGTTGTAACAAAAACTATTTTACGCATATCTACCCCTCCTTTTAATCTCATTAACTCTTGATATAACTTCTTTAGCATTAGGGTTTTTTTTAATATAACCTCTGGAAAATGCTTCAATTAAGCATTTATAGTCACTATGCGTACTTTCAAATGTCTGGAACAATACATGAATATCAACACCTTGAGATTCTATAGAGTTTGAAATATAAGAAAGACCAAAGTCGATTAGGTATAACAACTCATTATCTGGATTATATATTATATTCGACGTTGTTAAGTCTCCATGAATTATTCCACATGAATGCATTTTTCCAATAACTTTTCCTGCGATTTCAGCAATATAAGGATTTATAATATCTTTTAGCATAAAGCCATCTATAAATTCCATCTTAATTGAGAAATCTGTAATATCTTCTATAATAGGAGTTGGTACCCCACACCTTCTTGCCTCATAAATAAGGCGGGCTTCTGAACGGTTTCTGTTTTTTCTAAGTTTGTCATCTAAACTCTTTAACCGATACTTTTTAGACTTCCTTCTCTTTATAACAGAACTGTCATCCAAAAACAACTCAGCTTCTGCACCAGATTTTAAAGAAACATTGCATTTCAGATTCATTCGGTCTGATTCAACAACATCTTTACTAACACTGTCTATCCAATTCACATTTACTGTATCGGGCCGGTAATTAGGATTTACATGAGAGTCTTCAAGATTAAGACGATTGCCAGCTTTAAACATCAATAGTCCAGTATATGCAATCATGACACCATTATCTCCCATAAATCTCGTCTCTGGACAATAAAAACTAACCCCTCTTTCATGACACATACTTTTTAGCATTTCTGTTAATCTCTTATTAGCACCTACACCACCTGCTAAAAGAAATTCTTTTTTTTCAGTATGTGCTATTGCACGTTCAGTGACCTCGACTAACATACTAAAAACTGTTTCTTGTAAAGAATAGCAAACATCTTCAATTGAATTCTCATCTAATGCCTGGGTGGCAGCAGTAGATATTCCTGAAAATGAAAAATCCATTCCCTTAACCACATAAGGTAACTCTACATAATTATTCGAAAGCTTTGCATATTTTTCTATTTTAGGGCCCCCTGGGTGACCCATACCAGCATTTCGTGCAAACTTATCTAGCGCATTACCTAACCCTATATCCAAAGTTTCCCCAAAAACTCTATACTTACTTTTACGATAAGCTATTAGTTGAGAATTGGCTCCACTTACATAGAGTACAACTGGATCTACACATGATGTTTTCCATTTACCTATTTCAATATGGGCAATGCAATGATTTACACCAATCAAGGGTATTTCGAGTGATAATGAAAGAGCTCTTGCAGCTGTAGCTACTGTTCTAAGGCACTGGCCTAAACCAGGACCTTGTGAAAAAGCAATTGCATCTATTTGTTTGGTGTTGAATCCTTTTGATTCATATTTATTGAGTAGGTTATCCAATAAACCATTAATTTGTTTTGCATGGTGCTGAGCTGCTTCCCGTGGGTGAATGCCGCCTTTCTCGGGACTATAAGTTTTAGTAACTTCGCTAATTATATTAGATTCGTCTACAATAGCTGCACTTAAGTTCCATGCAGTTCCCTCTATCCCAAGAACAATAAAGCCCAATAGATACCTCTTATTAGTTTTATCTCAATATTAATACTCAACATTTTTTTGCATTTGAGACAAAAAATTGATTTTAGCTTACAGAAATTTGTATGTACATATATAATTAGTACTTTTACCCACTCATTATAATTTAACCATTTATGTCTGATATGATAAAAATTACAAGTAATGCTATCAAATGCCTCATGTTTTGAAGTTATATGATAACAATAAAAATGAGAATTTGCATCATTTCTTTGCAAGAGAGATGCAAATTTCATAATTAAAATTTATTTTTTGAATTCTGTATAATTACATTTTCCACATGTTAGCCGGTTTTTGTGTTCAGCTAAAAAAACCCCTTGCCCGCACCTTGGACAAAATTGTCTAAGTCTTTCTATACTTTCACCATCTACTTTATAATATTCTTTGACTGCCATAGGTAAACACCTTATTCCGATTGAGTCTCTTCTGCATCAGCAGCTTCAGGAATAATATTTCGTGTTAGAACATATTTTCCTTCATATTTTTGCATATGTGGAGAGTCTTCATAAATCTTAGCAAACCCAACTGCTTGCTGCTGGCCAAACATATTGTTAAGTCTGTGGATTACAACTAATTCAGGATTAACGTCAAAAGTTGCAGCCAACTTCTTTTTAACATCCAATCTCTTTGGTGTAGCTCCATCAAAATTTACCAAGAAATTGAGTTCTCTTCTATGCAAAAGTGCATTATTTTCGTCTTTTTTAATTTCTATTTCCATTAAGTTTCCTCCATATATTAAAATAATCTTTACCTTCGTTCTCAGGTTGAGTTGTAAATGATAATAATAAGTCTTTTACCTCTTTTCTTTTTGTATCTGTTATTTTGACCAATACAATACCTTCATTTGGTTGTCCATAAAGTACAGCTGATCCAATCGGAGCAAGAACTATTGAAGGCAAGGCTGCCAAGTCTTCCTCACCATCAACAAATATCCTTACCTTATCCTCAGATTCAACTGCATCTACTATAACATTTATTAACTCTTCGGTTATAGTTCCTGCAGGATTTATAACTTTAACGTTCTTTGCTGGGCGTACTTTAGTACCAATTACCACTCTTTCTGGTGCAGGTTCACGCTTTGTCTTATCATCCACAAAACTTATATCTGGAACCACTCCTTCCTTTAGTAAAAAATAAGTTGTCACATCACCTACTGAAATTATTTTTATGGGGTCACCAATAACCTGCAGCAACTTTTTTACCGCTTCATCATCCTCACCAGTTATAACTTCTCCAACTGGTTCCCTTAGAAGTGGTCGATATTTTCTTGGCAGTATTAGCTGTTCACCCAAATTACCGCACCTTCAGAGCATATCTATCCTTTGACTCTATACCCATTTTTTTAGCAATTTCAGATTTTTGTGGATCAATGATAATTACCATACCACTCCAGTCAGAACTAAGATTACCAGTGCCGCAGATAGGACATGTTTGCCCTTTTAGTATCCTATGACATTCTCTACATACCATTTCAGCCATTTAATAGTTGCTCCCATTAGTCTTCTTGCTTATTCTTTAGGTTTTTATTCCTTTCGTCTTCAAGCCATTCTTGTTTACCCAAAGCATGTTGTCTCATAGTCAAACCTATCTTGCTATCCCTTGGTTCTCTCTCATTTATGCTAACAGCAACAATCCTAGTACGAACCTTATCACCTTCAGACAAAGCCTTTCCACTATTTTTACTTATTAATCTTCCATTTTTCCCATCATAGGACATGAATTCATCAGTAATCTGACTCACATGTAGCAAACCATCCATGGGACCAATGCTTACAAATGAACCAAATTCAACTACTTCAACAACCTGTCCTTCAACAACTTCTTGTAGCTGTGGTAAGAAGACAATAGCCTCAAAAGTTACATCATAATAAATTGCACCGTCACCTACTAAAACGTGACCGTCTCCAACTTCATTAATATCCGTTACAGCAACAATAGCACCTATTTTTTTATCGACTCTACCCTCTAAATTATTTTGTAGTTCATGTTTCACACATGAGTTTAAATCTTCACCTAATAGGTGAGGCGCAATTCGGACAGTATCGATAAGTTTCATCCTCTTATACATCGATTCTTCTCCAATTAATTTATTAATAGTATATTTTTTGTTTAAGTTGTAGCAAGGCAGTTTCTTTGACGTAGATAAACAACTTTTATGCCGTTTTTTATCAATTTTTCTTTTAGTTCAATATCGTTTGTAAATACATCTGCCTCAATATCTTTACATAAACTCTCTATTATTTTATCAGCATTTCCTTTAATATTAATCACATTGCATCTTTCAACGAGTGATAAGGCGACTTTTGATGCGATTTTATCTTTACCTTTTGATTTCCTTTTAAGTGAATTAAGTTCATCAATTACTGCCTGTGGCACAATAAATTCATTATAACCAAGCCTTTCAAGTTCATCAAAAATATCAACGTTAAATTGAAAAGGAACCATCAATCCATTTGTGTCAATAATCACTTTCACTCAGATATTACTCCCATTCCAATCAAGCGCCACCTTGCACCGATACGGCGACTAATTGCTACTGTAGAGCCAATTCTTGCACAAACAGGTCTTTTAAGTTTTACTTCAGCTATATCCCCTCTAGCACTAGAGACAACACCAACAGTAGTAGCCGTACCAACATTCAACATAAGTGGTTCAGATGTTTTAATTACACCTATATCTTCTTCATCAACAGCACCAACTACTCTTTCTAATAAATGTAACTCCAAAGTAAACTGATGATGAGTTGGAGGAAGAGTATCTGGCTCTCCAGCAACCTGTCCTGTTAGAGTGTCGCTTTTTGTTAAAGTAGGATCAAGTTTTGTACCTATAGCTAACAGGCCTCCTGGTGTAGCTTCATGAACTTCTTCCTTACCTGCAAATATTTCAGTGATGTATGTAG
Organism: Methanosalsum natronophilum; assembly: GCF_024808815.1. Classification (GTDB taxonomy): domain Archaea; phylum Halobacteriota; class Methanosarcinia; order Methanosarcinales; family Methanosarcinaceae; genus Methanosalsum; species Methanosalsum natronophilum. The sequence continues at coordinate 89,974 of NZ_JANUCS010000001.1, forward strand.
TTATAGGTATCCATTTAGTTGTACCTTCACTCTCTACCTTTCTTCCTGGCCTAATTTCAATTTCATCTTTTGGATGTAGCAGGCCTTCAGTAAGAGTGCCTCCAATTACCCCTCCTGCAATTTGATCAATTGAGGTACCCGGTTTATTTATATCAAATGATCTTGCAATCAGCATTTCAGATGGAAGATTTTGTTTATAAGTAGGAGTTGGGATGATATCTTCAACTGCAGCAATTAAAGCATCTATATTTGTATTCTGTTGAGCAGATACTGGAATAATAGGAGCATCTTCTGCAACTGTCCCCTTAACAAACTCTTTTATCTGTTTATAATGTTCAATGATTTTATCTCTTGATACCAAATCTATTTTATTTTGAACTATTACGATGTTTTTTTTACCAATTATGTTAAGTGCCATTAAATGTTCTTTTGTTTGAGGTTGTGGACAAGCTTCATTTGCAGCTATTACTAAAATAGCCCCATCCATAATAGCTGCACCTGAAAGCATCGTAGCCATTAAAGTTTCATGGCCTGGTGAATCAACAAAAGAAATCGTTCTAGTTTCTTCTGTGCTGCTACCACAAGTTTCACAGACCTTTGATACAGTATAACTTTTAGTACCTTCACAAGTTGGACATTTTCTGAATGTAGTATCTGCATATCCAAGACGTATAGATATTCCACGTTTCATTTCTTCACTGTGAGTATCAGTCCATACACCTGATAATGATTTAACTAAAGTAGTTTTTCCATGATCGACATGTCCTACCATGCCTATATTAACACAAGGTTGACTCAATTTTTAAATTCCCTCCCTAATGGGTATATCATATTTAATTTAATACTCTGAACCTAGTAATTTAGAACACTGATAATCATTTTTAAAGTTTGTGTAATCATGTGATTCATATTATATAAGTAGTTTTGAAACTGCTATATAAAATAATATTATAAAGTTGGCTGCATATGTTATCTTTTTAGTTGTTTATGTTACTATTTCATCGAGCTTATCCATCTCAAGTGCGCGTTTTATTTCCATTGATACCCTTCTACCAGTACTCATGGGTGTTCTCCAAAGAGTATTCCCATAGGGATGGCCTACGGACATATGTACATTGGTTCCTCCACCTACCCTTGGTGCAACATCATATATGTAAAAATTAAGATCTTTATCTACACATGTTTGAAGACAAAATGGTCCAATTATACCAGGACTATAATACTTTTGAGATGCTTTTACATATTTTTCACTTAATTCGAATACTTTCTCTAAAAGAGATTCTCTTAGAGTTGCTGTGTTATGCCCACATACAGTATATTCTGGATTTGTTTGTTTTTCAGACAAGTTTATCTGTTGATTAGCTGGCAAACGAACATGACCATCAAGACTTGTCTCAAATCTCCAATCAATACCAAGCAATTCTAACTTGTTCATTTTTGTTTCAATTGGCGAATAGAACATATCAAAATTGAAAACTGGACCTATTATATACTCTTCAATCCTAGCTTTTTGCAATTCCTCATTCGATATAATCCCTTGCTTTAATAGCGATTTAGACTTTTCGAGATATTCCTCGTAGGAACCGGCTGTGAAAAAACCCCTTTCAAGTTTTTTGACAGCGTGTGGTAACTTTACCATTACTAACGAATCAATCTCTTCAGCGCTTTCAAGCCTTCTTGGGTAAGGTAGACCAGCTTTTTCTAATAGCCAATAATAGTCTCTATCTAAACCTCTCTCTTCACTACGTAACATATTCCTACTGCCAACAAGTGGAACACGAAATTCATTCTCAATATCTTCAATACCGCAGTACGATGTGAAGGATCTGTTGGGGATAAATAGTACATTATTTTCTGAAAGTTTACTTTGATTAGATACTTTCATAATTTCATTGAAATTAGAGAACTGAAAACACTCATCAACCACACCTCTTTGAACTGCACCATACCCATCTCTTTCAGTTTTAAAATAGTGGGAATATGTCTTTTCCCTCCCTTGCTGACAGATTGCTACCGTTCTAAAACCTTCTTCAATAGCACCATCAAAAATATCTAGTGCTGAATGAGAGGCTATAGATCCTATTTTTAAACTGTTGGTTTCATAACCATTTAGTACATCGATTATCTCGTTTCTATCAAGCATTTCACATATCCTCAGTGCTCTATTATAATTTGATACTTGTAAATAGAATTATCCTATACATCTTCAAAAATCATACTCCAACTGCATATATAAGTAAAGGTGTTATAAAAGTTTCAATAAATGCAGCTATAAACAAAAGTGGGACAATCCACTTGATATAAAATCTTAACCCTCTATCAAGCTCGTTTTTAATATTGGCTTCTTTACCAAGTACAGCATTAAGTGTTTCTTGACCTATCTTTAATCCAATAGCTGCGGAAATAAACACTACAGGTAACTCAATAACGCCATGCGGCAATATTCCAGCTAAAAGAAAAGTTAATCCAATTTCCTCAGCAACGAGCCTTGCAACAACTCCTAAAATTATACCATTATAAGCAATTATAATAAGTGGTATAATTCCAAAGGCAATGCCAAGCAAAAGAGCTATTAAAGCAACAAATGCATTGTTGAAAAATATGAAAAGCATTATTATAATAGGGTGTAAGCCTTCAATCATCTCCACAATCTCTTCAAGGCCTCCAAGTGCCTCTGTTGCAAACTCTGGACTTGCAGCTGAGTAAATATAACCAAGTATAGCTGAAATAAAAAATAAAGCTATCATTATTAGAATTTGAGCATTTAAGTGCTGTAAGTATTCTTTTACTAGTTTAAATCTATTTTCTGACATATTTAAATCCCAAATGTTATTCTTAAAGTATTTCTAATTGCTGGTGAAAGACCCAGTATAATAATGACCAATTTTACAACATTTTTTAATTCTATATCTTCTGGTTCATTTATATATTTATCAAGTACATATATTATTAACATAATTGATACTATCTTTAGTGGAAACATTACAAGTGCCGTATTTGTAATTTCTATTAAATAAGCTGGAACAACATGTTTTTCTCTATAACCTAGAAAGTCTACACCAAAATAAGTTGAACTTGCATCTAGTAAATGAGACCAAATAATCGCAATATTTAATTTTGGTGAAAGAATCTCAGATCCTAATGCATACGATGCTTTCATCAAAATATATGTTAGAATAGTTGATACAGCTAGTACAAAAACAATCGCAGTTGGGAAGGAGATAGTTGCAACTGATAGCAATATACCAATATTTAAGATAAACCAAATTATACCTAAACTAATGAATAGTTTTCTATAATTATCAATCAGCCCTTTGCTTTCAAGCCCTTTGCATAGAACTAAAGAAGCAACTGTAAATATAAAAACCAATAAGTAAATATTCGGAGTAATCAGCAAATAGCTATATGGTGGATCAATTACACCAGCATCTTCAACCACCCTAAAAGAAGCACCTGCGAAAATAAATGGAATTAAGGAAAGTATAAACTTATTATCTATGATTATTTTCAACTTTTCCAGTAATTTGATAATTCCAAATATAGAAATTCCTAGAATTATAGCCCAAGTTAAAGTATTCACTATATTGTAGCCTGAATCATAAACAATTGGATCTATATAATAAGTAAAAATGAATTGATTAATTTTATCAATAATTGCATTCATTGTTTTGTAATACTATCAATTTATATAAGAATTTAATCAATACAAAACAGAATATAAGTTGATATTAAGTAGAATAGACTTAGAGAAACTAGCAATTCAACTATTTATGCAGTTCCTTTAAATTAATTAAGTAAAAAATGCCCTTGTAGGTATAAAATTGAGTAGAAGTAATAACAGAAAAAGAAAGTGGATGCAGCTTCCAAGAGACGTTGTAGTAGGTCATGACGCTATTTATGAAGTCCCTGACGTATGCACAGATTTAAAGCTAGGAGTTAAAGCAACCATAGTCACAGGTAAAACTACGAAAAACATTGCAGGTGAATTGGTGCATGATCTTTTAAAAGACAGTTGTAAACATAATGTAGATATGATGATATCGAATAATGCTTCAATGGAAAATGTTGAAGATGTTATTACTTGTGCTAAAAACAATATGAGCAACTACTTAATAGGTGTTGGTGGGGGTAAACCAATTGATGTTGCAAAATTGGCTGCCACAAGAATAGGAATTCCTTACCTAAGTATTCCAACAGCTGCCTCTCATGACGGAATTGTATCTTCAAGAGCATCTATTTCCAATGGTAAAACCACTACGTCTATTCAAGCATCTGCACCTATGGCAGTTATAGCAGATACGAATATAATTTCCCAAGCACCTTATAAGCTACTTGCAGCTGGATGTGGAGATATTATCTCAAACTATACTGCCGTTTTGGATTGGGAGTTAGCCCATAGGCTCAGGAATGTTCCCTTTAGTGAATATGCGGCATCTCTTTCAAGGATGACAGCTAAAATACTAATAGACTCAGCTGAATCGATAAAACCTGATCTTGAAAGTTCTGCTAGGATTGTAGTGAAGGCTTTAGTTTCGAGTGGAGTAGCTATGAGTACTGCAGGTTCTTCTAGGCCAGCATCAGGCTCCGAACATATGTTTAGTCATGCACTTGACGTAGTTTCGCCAGTATCGTCACATCATGGAGAGCAGTGTGCTATTGGCACAATAATGATGATGTATTTACATGGTGGTAACTGGAAGAATATAAGAGAAGTATTGCAGAAGCTTCAAGTACCAGTAACCGCAGAAGATTTGGGAGTAGAAGATAAATATATATTAGAAGCACTTCTTCTTGCTCACAAAATTAGACCTGAAAGATATACCATCTTGGGGTCAGGATTATCCCCTTCAGCAGCCGAAAAAGTTGCTAAAATCACTAAAGTTATCAAATAATATCTTAATAATCGAGTGGTGTTTGATATGGCCAAGGATGAGACGATAATAACACTAATAGGTACCAGAATTGCAAAAAAGGGACTAGAGTTCATATTCGAAGGTGAATGCCCTGAATGTAGCAAATGTAGATTAAAAAATATTTGTATGCGACTTGAAAAAGGGCGCAAGTATCAAATAGTTAATATAAGAAACGAAACTTTACATGACTGCTTTATACATGATCAAGGAGTTGTAGCAATTGAAGTCATTAAAGCTCCTATAAAAACAACTTTGCAGTCCCGTAAAGCTATAAATGGGTCAAAAGTTGTATATGAATCGCAAAAATGCAATGATGACAGTTGTGAAATTTATAAAATCTGCAATCCTAAAGGTATTAAAGATGGGGACAAAGCGACTATAACGGAAATAGTTGAAAATGTTGAAGATAAGTGCAATAAAGGAAAATCACTTAAAGTTGTTAAAATGCAACTATAAATAAGAACTTATAGATGTTTTAATACATTTTATTATAAAATTAAGATGAATGTGATCTTATGATTGAAGGGCAAACTTATCAAGAGTTCTATACTAAAAAAAGATGGAACAACTGGCTTGAAAAAATAAAAGAGACTGATCTAAATTTAGATCAGAATGAAGAAGACTCTAGTGAGCTTAAAGATGTTGGGTTGCTAGTTGTTAATATGCAAGACGATGTCATACTTGCCTGTCTAAAACTAATCGCCAAATACGACCAAGAACAAGTTAGTCAAGAAGACGCTAACAAGATTCTTGCTGAAATTAGAGATATTGTTTTAAATGAAATTGAACCCATCTCCGAGGATGTCGACCTTTTACTAGATTCTATACAGTCATCTTTAGTAGGTGCTTTAGTTTCTTGTGAATGGTACATCAATAATGCTTATGAGGAAGATTGTGACATTAAGTCTCTCTTAAATTCTGCAATTGAAGCGGAGAAAGAAGAAAATATAGAGGACGCTTTAGCTTATATAGCTGAAATTGGTGCATGTGTGCTTAATGGCTCAACATTACCAGATTCTTTTATTGAAGATATCGAGTATGGATTGGTTGCTGAATGGATTGACGGTATTGATTCAATTGCAGCAGCTATGGTAGGTTCTGATAGCTATAAAGAAGATGATGGAGATTATGACCCTGTATAATTAAGTTTTCTGCGCTAATACCAATTAGTTCTTTTTTCAAAAGAATTATATCAAATGACAGCTTCTAACATCTAAATTGTAGTAACACATATTTTTATGAAAGTGTTATCTTAATTGGTTGTTTAGAGGATTAATATGAATGAAAAAATTGGAATATTAGCTATAGGTCATGGAAGCAGATTACCATATAATAAAGAAGTCGTAACATCGATTGCTACTCTAATTGACAACAAATATCCAGAAGTTATAGTCAAAGCAGGATTTATGGAACACTGCGGCCCTTCTGTCGAAGAGGCTCTTGAATCATTTAAAGGGACAGGTGTGGATAAAATAGTTGCTGTGCCAGTATTTCTTGCATCTGGAGTCCATATCACAAAAGATATTCCTAAAATACTTCAACTAAATCCTGATACTCATGAAGGATCAGTTAAATTAGATGGTAAAGAAATACCATTGTTATATGGAAAACCCCTTGGTGATCATGAATTGATAGCAGATTTGGTATATACTAGAGTACAAGAAGTACTTTGAGTTATTCTTAAATGTGTAACAAAGAAAAGAATGTCGTCGTGTTAGATCTCACACATGGCGGCATTATTATCACCAAAAAACTGGCCTCTATCGGATATAATGTAATTGCTATTGATGTTTACAAAACGGTTAAGCAAGATATATTAGATGAACTTAATTGTAATGATAAAATATACGCTACAAAAAAAGCACCTATATTAAAAGATATTGATTTCATTGCTGCCCCTGTACATCTTGACCCCTTTAATGAAATACTAAAATTTGCAGAAAAAGAGTCCCTTAGAATATTATCACATCATCAAGTGGTTGCCAAAATCTTGGAAAGTTATCCATGGTTAGATAGATCCAAGATAATAGAGGTCACAGGTACAAAAGCTAAAACTAGCACAGTTTCACTACTTGCAGAAATGGTTTCTGCAAATAAAGGTATACTTCTTTTATCTTCACGTGGATTAGAATATTGGTATCAAGGAGTTCCTGAGCTCCTAAAAAAAGGACTTAGTATAACTCCAGGAAGTATATTGGAATCTTTAGATAAATGTCAAGAAAAAAATTTAAAACCTGACCTATACATTTTCGAGTGTTCAATCGGAGTAACAGGATATAATTATCTAAGTATATTGACTACATTGGATGCCGATTATTCGATAGCTAATGGGTTTAAAAAAGCCAGTGATGCTAAGTTACAGATTATTGAAAATGCTTCCAGAAAAGATAAATCTATTTTATTGCTTAACAGTTCAGATAGAAAAGCAATCCAGCACTCAAAATATACAAACAATAAAAACCAAGAATTAGTTATATTTAGTAGTAAGCAATATTGTGATGCTGATTATAATATATATAATTCGAATATGACTCTATTCGTTAAATATAATGATCACAAAATATCTTTTCCCTTAAAAAATAATACTTATTTGTCATCATATCAAATTGCAATATCTAGTTCAATTACAGCTTCTTTGATTCTTGGAGTTCCAAATAATAGCATAGCTAATGTAATCTATAAGTTCTCAGGAATTGAGGGAAGAATGAAAATACATAAAATAAATAATAGAATCATTATAGACAACTCTAATTCAGGACTTACTTTTAATTTGATACAAAAAGCTTTAGATACGACATTAAAAACGTATCATAATAAAAACATATATATGTTGCTCGGTGAAGAGAAAAAACAAGTGTGTGAAGGCCTTAACCCAAATGAGGTTGATAGATTCATAAATAAAAATATTAATAAGATAACTAAAATGATTTTGGTTGGTACTCGAATGGAACATATAGAACATGAAAATATTTTTTATGCTCCTTGTCGTGAAGAAGGATTAGTTAAAGCTTATGATGCATCAAACCCAGGAGATGTTGTTCTTTCTTGTGTAAAATGTTTTAGATGATTATTATAACATAATGGATAAAATTACTAGGTGATACTGTGGAAAAAGATAAAACAGCTATTATTCATCCCCGTCCAAGTTCTATTGTTGCATCTCTATACACTTTAAGAGATTTGGATATTGATGTAGCTATATTACACGGGCCTGCAGGATGTTCTTTTAAACATGCTAGGTTATTAGAAGAGGATGGTATGCATGTCCTTACAACAGCTCTTGATGAAAATGGATTTGTATTCGGTGGTCATGATGAGCTTGTTGATTTAATCAAGAAAGCAGCTGATCAATTTAATCCTAAAAAGATGGCCATTGTTGGTACATGTGTAAGCATGATCATAGGCGAAGAACTACATGATGCGGTGATTGAAGCTGATATTGATATTCCTGTAGTAGAGGTAGAAGTACATGCAGGATATAGAGATAATACAAAAGGTGTACTATTAGCACTTAAGTCCGCGCTAAATGTGGGAATTATAACCGAAGCTGAGTTGAAAAGACAAACGCACCTACTAAATAGTGCAACTGAGATTGAGAAAAAACATGGTGCTGCAAGTAAAGCATACCTGGCTCCCTCCAGAGGAGATTTAAAGTACAAAGTTGCAAAGCGTATTTATGAGCTTTTGTCAAATAATAAAAAAGGCTTGATTATCATGAACGTTAAAAAAGAAACTGGATATATGTTCGCAGATATACTTCTAGCAATTAATCAAGCCGCAGAACAGCTATCAGTTCTTGAAAACATCATCAATTTCGCAAATATTGATGACAGTGTTGGATTACCACGTGTTCGTCAACATGCTAAGAATATTCAAAAAGGCTTTTTTGAACACAATATAAAACTAAATGAAAATATAGGTGGTCTTGATGAATACGCTATAAATGGTGACAAGGTCAAAAAATTAATAGAAAATAAATATTCTGATTTTGATTTTGCAATAATTGTTGGTGTACCTCATGCAATTCCAAATGATATTACTTCAAGTATGGAGATATTTTCAGTAACAAATGGACCACGACAAGTTCTACCACTAAAAGAAATGGGCCATGAACACGTAATTGTTGAAATTGATTTACATCCAAAAACATTAGGAGTTAGTTCAATCGTTGAATCCGAATTTGGAGCAACTTTAAGAGAAGTAACAAAAGATCATAAAATGGAGAAGTGTTTGGAGCTGAATTAAATGCAGGATAAAAAAATAATCGCAATTTATGGCAAAGGTGGTATTGGGAAATCCAGTACAGCTTCAAACATTGCCGCAGCATGTGCAGATGAAGGTTACAAAGTTATGATTATAGGTTGTGACCCTAAAAGTGATTCTTCAATAAATCTTTTAGGTGGAAAACGTATACCTACAATTTTGGGACTTTTGAAAGAAGAAAAGGATATCGAAGAAAAAGATATCGTTTTTAATGGATATAATGGTGTTAAATGTGTTGAGGTCGGTGGACCTGAACCTGGCATTGGTTGTGCTGGAAGAGGTATTATTGTAGCTATACAAAAGCTTAAAGAAGTCTCTAAAGTTCACAAAGATATGGATTTGATCATATATGATGTACCTGGTGACATTGTATGTGGAGGCTTTGTTGCACCAATAAAAAAAGGATTTGTTAATGAAGCATACGTTTTAACTTCTGGTGAATATATGCCACTCTATGCCGCAAATAATATTTGTAGGGGTCTAAGTAAAATTAATACTGAGCTAAGTGGAGTTATATGCAACTCAAGATCTGTAACAAGAGAAAAAGAGATTGTTAATAAGTTTGCAACACAGTTAAAAAGTGAAATGTTAGCGTTTATACCAAAAGAACAGCTCGTTCAAGATTGTGAACGTGATGGTTTCTCTGTAATAGAAAAGGAACCAAGATCTCAAATAGCTGCTATTTATCGTGAACTTGGTAATAAAATAATGTCTACAAAGAAATCCTCTATTCCAGTTGCTCTTGAAGACGAAGAATTACGTGAATTGATCCGATGAGTTGAAAATAGTGAATAGAGAATCTGAAAACTTCTTTGAAGGTCGTCAAAATAACAATGATATAAACGTTCCTCGTATTTTAGTTTCTGCTGATAGATCCTCATCTGGAAAAACAACTATTATGATGGGGTTGCTTTCAGCTCTTGTTTCAAGAGGTTATACAGTTCAGCCATACAAAGTTGGATTGGATTATATTGATCCAAGCTACCATTCTGAAATTACGGGAAGAAAAGCTCGAAACCTTGACGGGTATTTAATGCAAAATGAAGATGTAGTTGACTGTTTTGTCCATGGATATGAAACTAATGAGACTGCAGATATTGCATTAATAGAGGGTGTAAGAGGATTATATGAAGGGCTTGAAAGCTTAACTGATACTGGAAGTACAGCCCAAATAGCTAAAATACTTGATTGTCCAGTTATCTTAATAATCAATGCAAGGAGCATTACTCGATCTGCAGCTGCTCTTGTTAAAGGATTCGATTCTTTTGATAATCAAGTTAACATTGCAGGAATTATTCTGAATAATGTTGGTAGTGAAAAGCATGCAAAAAAAGCAAAAGATGCAATTGAATATTACACTAAGTTACCAGTTATAGGAATTGTTCCAAGAAAAAGTGATATGCAAATATCAATGAGGCATCTAGGTCTAATACCTGCTCTAGAAAGTAGAGTGAAAGTTGCTGAATATGAATCTAAAATTAGTGATATTGAAAATATAATTTCTACAAGTATCGATATAGATAGAATTATTGAAATAGCCTCTAATACAAAATCTCTTAGTAGACCAAATAATACTAATTTTCAAATAAGTGATGATAATAATAATGAAAAAGTAGTAATCGGGATTGCACTTGATGAAGCCTTCAACTTTTATTACCATGACAACATTGAACTTTTAAGGCTTGCAGGCGCAGAAATAAAGTATTTTAGCCCACTACATGATAAAAAGATACCAAAGTTGGATGGTATATACATAGGTGGAGGATATCCTGAACTTTTTGGAGAAAAGCTTGAACAAAACGAATCACTTAAGAACAAAATATATGACTTATCTCTAAATGGTACTCCAATATACGCAGAATGTGGAGGATTGATGTACTTGACAGAGCAAATTACAACTGCTTCAATGAATCCTCAAAATAACTCACATGGCATCTCATATATGGAAAATGGTTCATATGAAATGATTGGAGCATTACCAGGACAAACAATAATGAATGATAAAAGAGTAGTAAGTTACAATACTGGAATTATAGATATAGACAATGTTATAGGTACAGTAGGTAATGTATTCAAAGGACATGAATTTCATCATTCTGAGATTGTAGGACTTCCACAAAATGTAGAGTTTACTATTAAACTTACAAGAGGAGAAGGAATAATGGATGGAAAAGATGGATTGATAGTAAATAATACAGTCGGTTCTTACGCCCATCTCCATGCAGTTTCATATAAAGAGTTTGCGTCCTCTTTTGTAAGTTTTGTCACTAAAAATACCATTAAATGATTTTGGAGAATATATTTTGATTGGACAATTAGTTGATACTAAAATAAAACTAGCCTCAGAAGCAATAACCTCTATTTATAAAACAAATTATTTTGGACGTCCAAAAGGAGATTTTTTAGAATTAAGTCTTGTTGAAGCAGCTTATTTAGTGTATAAAAACAAAATCTGCATCAAAGATGAAACAAGGCAACTTGACTTCAATGAGTTTTTTACAATTGCTTCTAAACTACAGCGTTATTTTGAACTGAAATATATTGTATATAAAGATTTAAAAGAAAGAGGATATCATTTACAACCAAGTTTAGCTGACTTTAGATTATATCCAAGGGGAGGATACCCTGGAAAATCTCAGGCTAAAAGCTACATTTTTGTAAGTTCAGAAAGAGAGCTTATGAGTCTAAAACAGTTAATGAACAATCTAGAAATGTCAAGTAATGCTAGAAAACAAATGATATTAGCAATTGTTGATGAAGAAAGTGATATCACTTATTATGAAGTGAAAAAAACACATCTTCATGGAGAAGAAAAGCTGAAAAAACATTTTACTTCTTCAAATATAATTTCAACTTTTCTAGAAGATAGAGTGATTGTTTGGGGCCAAGAGAATGCTCAATATTTGTATAATCATGGATTTTATGGTAATCCTTTAGATGAAATAAGAATTCAATTATCACTTATAGAAGCTGCCTATCTTCTTGAAAACGATCTGATTCAAGTAAAAGATCGAAACACTAATGAATATATGGATTATGTTTCATTTAAATCGAATGCAGAATCTATTGAGCCTGAGTTTAATATTAAATACAGAGTATATCGTGATTTAAGAGAAAAACATATGGTACCAAAAACTGGATTTAAGTTTGGTACACATTTCAGGCTATATCGTAACACTTGTTCACTTGAAAATAAATTGCATTCTGAATACTTAGTACATGCTATATCATTAGATCATATATTCAAACTACCCATTCTTTCAAGGGCTGTTAGGCTTGCAAATAGTGTAAGAAAAAAAATGTTGTTTGCAGTTGAATATAATGACTCTCATGAATACATAGAAGTTAGTAGAATTAAGATGTAATATATGATGGAAATTAACATGAGAAAAATAATTGCAGTTGATATTTCTGGAAGACATAAAACATCAGACGGTAAATATCATCTTGTATGTGCTGCAGTAGCGGTATCGATCTCTCCAAATCATATTGAAAGGGTGCATCACGTTAATACTAAATATTTTGTTAGAGAAAAATCTTTAGAAATAATGGATGTTGTTCATCTAATGGAAGAAACTGTTAATAATATAGATACGTGGGGTACTATAGTAGCTGAAATGGGTGATTTGTACAATAAACCGGTTGACATGGTATCAAAAATGTTCAATCGAAATTTCAAATATCAAGAATCTATTAGTGAAAGATTAGCTATACAGTTTGCACATCATATATCACATAGTTCAAGAAAACTATTACTAAACAAAGAGATTTAATTAAATATTTCAGTAACCAAATCTCACTATATTTATAATTAGATTTTACTTCACGGATATTAATATGAAAAAAGTTGTTCTTGTTCAAAGAAATGAGCTAGAGAGTAATGAACACCATAACTCTAGAAAATTAAAAGAGTTAGAAGAACTTGCTTATTCTGCAGGGTATTCCGTTATAGGAAAATTAACTCAAACTAGAAACCCTAACCGCAATTATAATATAGGCCCTGGAAAAGTTGAAGAACTTGCTAATCTAGTCTCTGAAAGCAACCCTGATAAAATTATATTTTATAATCAGCTAAGTGTGATGCAAATATACAATATTTCTGAAAAATGTAAATGTGAGACCATTGATAAATTTAACTTAATTTTAGAAATTTTTGCATTAAAGGCACGTACTAAAAGGGCGCAATACCAGGTAGAACTTGCAAAACTTCAATATGAACTTCCAAAAGCAAAAACTATAGTTTCTCTTCTTAAAAAATCTGAGAAACCGGGTTTTATGGGTTTAGGAGGTTATGAGGACTCATATGAAACTGATCTTAAAAACAGAATCTCAAGAATAAAAAAAGAGTTGAAACAAGTTCAAAAAGATTATGAAAATCTAAGACAACACAGACATGAAAAGGGTTTTTCGTTAATTGCATTAGCAGGATACACTAATGCTGGAAAGAGCACTTTGTTCAACAATATTGTTAATGAAGATGTTGAAGCAGAGCATAAGCTGTTCACAACACTTTCACCAACTACACGTTCACTTGATGTCAATGGAAGAAAAGTTCTTGTAACTGATACCGTGGGATTTATTGAAAATCTTCCTCATTGGCTGGTTGATTCATTCAAGTCAACTCTAGATGAAATATTCTTAGCTGATATGATTCTTTTAGTTGTAGATATCAGTGAAGATATCGAAGATGTAAAGAGTAAATTAATTACTTGCCATAATACTTTGTGGGAAGAAATTGAAGCTGTCCCTATCATTACAGTTATAAACAAAATAGACAAAGTCTCAACGAATTGTTTAAATCACAAAATCTCTGAGATAAGTTATCTAACCCCTAATCCTATCATGCTTTCAGCTAAAAATCCTGGTTCTATCAAGCCCTTAATCGAAAAGATATCATCATTATTGCCAGAATGGAAACGAAGGTCCTTAAAATTGCCAATATCTAGCTATGGTATGTCTATTTTATCTTGGCTCTTTGATGAGGGAATTGTACATGAGATTAAATATACTGATAAGATTATAGTTGATGTTGAAGCAAGAGACGAAATCATTAAAAAAGCTGAAAAAATTAATGATAACTATAGGACTTAAAATTTATAAACAAGTTCTCAAAATAACTATATAACTTAAAAATGAATATGAATACAATGAAATTTGATTTACATGTCCATTCGTGCTATTCATCTGATTGTGACTCCAAAATTGACGATATATTAAAACATTCTGAAATGAATGGACTCGACGGTGTTGCAATATGTGACCATAACACTATAGATGGAAGCATAAAAGCGATTGAAAGAGCAGAGGAATTGGGCTCAGAAGTAATAGTAATTCCTTCAATAGAAGTATCTTCTTTAGGTGGGCACATATTAATCTTAGGAATATACGAGAATATTAAGCCTAAACTCACCGTAGATGAAACTATTTCTAAAGCAAGGGAACTTGGAGGCACTATAATAATACCTCATCCTTTTAAGCGATCCTCCCATGGATTGGGCTATATTCATGGCATCGATATAGACGCGATTGAGGTAATAAATTCGCGATGCCTAAATAATTTTGCAAACAAGAAAGCTCAGACCGAGAGTGGCAAATTAAATATTCCAGGTGTTGGTGGTAGTGACGCACATATCCCTGAGATGATTGGAAGGGCTTATACTGAAATAAACACAAAAGATAAGGATGTAGATTCTATACTTAACTCTATTAAAGATGGAAAAGTTCAAGCTGGCGGCTCTCTAACCCCAAGTTCTTATGTGCTCAGACAAATATATGCTAACATGAAAAAAGCAATTGTTAATGAAAAATAAAAAAATAGATGACATCTCTATGATGCATCTAATTTAAAATATATTATGGGAA
Organism: Methanosalsum natronophilum; assembly: GCF_024808815.1. Classification (GTDB taxonomy): domain Archaea; phylum Halobacteriota; class Methanosarcinia; order Methanosarcinales; family Methanosarcinaceae; genus Methanosalsum; species Methanosalsum natronophilum. Next base: position 105,012 of record NZ_JANUCS010000001.1, read on the forward strand.
TAGAGCTTTGAGTTTGTTTACTGCATCACCTGAATTTTCAGCGTAGATGTCAGCACCAATCTTGTTTGCCCAATCTTGTGTTACTGGTGCACCACCAACCATAGTCTTAATATTATCTCTAAGTCCAGCTTCTTTTAGCTGTTCCTCGATTTGTGTTTGTGTAATCATGGTTGTTGTCATTAATGCAGAAGAAGCTACAACATCAGCGTTTTTCTCTTTTGCTTTATCTACATAATCTTTCACTGGTACATCTCTACCTAAATCAATTATATCAAAGCCTGCAATTTTAAGCATTGTAGCCACAATATCTTTACCTATTGAATGAATATCTCCTTCAATAGTTCCAATAACTACAGTTCCTCTAGCTTTTGACTCTGCGGATAATTTTTCAAGTTCTGGAGTTAAAACTTCTACACCTGCACTCATTGCCTCAGAAGCTGCAATTACATGTGGAAGGAATAATGTACCTGATTCAAATTGATCCCCTATTTCATTCATTGCAGCTGTGAAACCATCTTCAATAAGCTCAGCTGGGTTAACTCCCGCATCTATTGCTTCTTTTGCTACTTCTTTTACTGCATCTTCATCAAAATCAAGGACTGCAGCTTTTCCTTTTTGGATAATTTCTTCTTTTGTTGCCATTAATTATATCTCCTTAAAAATTAGTTACCTGCCACTTTCTTATCAGCTTTATCTACAATAGCTTTCATATCTTTAAGTAAATCTGCATCAATTGGTGTAACTACATGGTTTTTCATTACATCTTGAACCTTTTCATTGGCTACAGTTGCAATGTCTTTTGAACCTGCATTTCTCCAATCTCCAAGCATCAATCTGTTAATCAGTTGTGGATTTGAAGGTAGGTCAATATATTTCCTAGTTTGTTTGTGAGCTAAGAAGTTCTTTCCAATACCTACTTCTTGAATAGCTTTTACACCAAGTGATTCTTCATTTACTGGAATTCCTTCCATAACTTTCTTTGTCATTCCAATCATATCATTGTCAATGACCAGCTGTTCCATAGAAAATGTCATACCAAGCTCAAGCATACCTGCACCATATAAGGTGTTTGCACCGGACAATGCTGGAAGTAATGTTGTAATTGTCTTTTCATGACCTGCTTGTCCGTCAGGTATCTTGGCGTCTGCCTATGAACCAGCAACAAATGTTGGTAAACCATAATATTGTCCTAGTTTCGCAACAGCTGCACTTATCATACCAAGTTCTGGAGAACCTACTGGAGCTGTACCTCTTTTCAAATCGAATGTAGTAGTAGAACTTCCATACATTACAGGAGCACCAGGAGATGTAAGTTGTGCTAACACAATACCTGATAATACTTCTGCATTGTGTGTTACAAGAGTTCCAGCTAGATGTACAGGTGAAGAACCTCCTGCCATAGCCATACTTAATACATTAACAGGAATTGAATGCCTTGCACCTTTCATGATAACTTGACATGCGTTATCACCAAGCTCAAGAGGACTTGTTGGGCACAATAACATTGAGAAAATTGGTTTTTTTCTTGCCTCTTCTTCATCTCCACCATAATATGCTTTAGCAAGATCAAAATAAAACTCTACATTTTCTCCTACCGGGTCAATGTGGTGGAAGTGTTTAGAAGTATTTACTAGTGGAGTATATGTTTCATGCACATCCTGTGCTCCCTTGCCTGCCCAGTCACGTGCAGATACGGATAAGGAGAAATAATCGATGTTTTCTGCCCAGTCACAGAGTTTTGCAGTATTTGCAATGTCTTGTTCTGTTGAATCGACTGTTTCATATTTACCAGGGCCAAGATAATTACACATCTGGACACCTGTTCCAAAACAGGTCCAATGAACTTTACCCTTATGCTCTTTGACTACATTATTTTTCTTTTCACGGCCCCACAATGTGAATTTTGATGGAGCTAGTTGTAGTGCCCTATTGACTAGATATTCTGGAATCTTTACAACATGGGTATCATCATTAACATCACACCCATTTTCCTTGAATATCTGCCTAGCTTCAGCACTTTCAACTTCAATACCTGGGTTTTGGAGAACCTCCATACTTGCATAGTGAAGTGTTCGAAGTTCATCTTGCGTAAAGAATTCTAAGCGAACTCCCTCTAAAATATCTCTACCGGGGTAGAAATTTTCTGCCATAATTTTTTACCTCCTTACTAAAATCCTTGCTCTAATCAGGAAATAAGAACTCATAGTTTCTCAACTTTATTCCTAATATCCTGAATGCCACTTAAATACAGTAGCAGTTTTGGAATTACTTGCACTCAACTGCTTATAGATTAAGCTAACAAGTATTATCCAATTAGAATTAGTTCAAGTATGTTTATATATATAGATTTCGATAAACTTCTTCACTTTATTTACATCTTTGAGCTATATCTTTCATTAACAGTAAAGGTATATTATCCCATTAGTTTACAAAGAGATATATAATTAAAAATATATCTTATACCGGAAACTATAAATACTGAACTATTCACCAATGGTGAACTATTTTAATTTCACCTAAAAGCTAAATTGTAATCCATATGTGTTCTACTAAAAATATTAACTTTATTTCCTTATTAATTATCTATATATAAGAAAAGAATTGACTTTATTTTGTAAAAAGTCAAAGCAAGTTTACATATATTTACCTAAATTGAAAAATAAAAAACTAAATTTTTAGTCATTTACATAAAGAGATCTAATCGATTGTCAAAGGAGAAAACGATAATATGCAATATAGTTTAGGAATTGATGCTGGGGGAACATATACAGATACTGTAATCATGGATGATTCAAATGGAAAGGTACTGGCTTCAAACAAAGCCTTAACAACCTATCCAGATCTAATCGATGGAATTAAAAGCGCTGTTGATGGACTCGATTCGGATTTATTAAAATCAGTAAAATTAGTATCAGTCTCTACAACACTTGCAACTAATACTATTCTTGAAAGAACAGGCTATCCCGTAGCTCTAATTCTAATAGGAGACTATGAAGCAAAGAATTCAGCTGCTTTCCAATATTATACAAAAGTCCAAGGTGGACACACCACTACAGGTGCTGAAATGGAGAAGTTGGATATAGAAGCAATAAAAGAGTTTGTAGATGAAACTAAAGAAAAAGTTTCTGCTTTTGCAGTTTCTTCCTACTTCAGCGTTAGAAACCCTTCGCATGAATTAGAGGCAAAAGAAGCTATTGAGAAATTATGTAACTTGCCAGTAGTTTGTGGGCATGAACTTTCCCAAGGATTAGGAGCATTAGAAAGAGGAAATACTGCATATTTAAATGCACAACTCCTCCCAATAGCTCAGCAATTTATCAATACAGTTATTAGTGTTATTAAAGAAAAAAGTATTGATGCTCGATTAATGATGTTGAGATGTGATGGTTCTGTAGTTAGTATTGAAGAAGCACTAAAAAAACCAATTGAATCAATTTTTTCAGGTCCCGCTGCAAGCCTCATAGGCGCGTCTTATCTAGCTAATCAAAGCAATTGTGCAGTTATTGACGTTGGAGGAACTAGTACAGATGTATCATTAATGAAAGATGGATTAGCTGAACTCACAGATGAGGGGGCAAAAGTTGGTGGATGGAAAACAAAAGTCAGAGCAATAAAAATGGAAACCTCTGCAATGGGTGGTGATACACATGTATGGGTCAAAAATAGAAACGTATACATTGGACCACGTAGAGTGATTCCCCTCTGCGTTGCAGCAGATAAATATCCTGGTTTTATAGAACAAGTTAAAAAAGGTAGAACACCCGCCCGCCTAGAACTTGGTGAAAATATTCAGCCCACCAAGTTCTTTGTTAAAAATTCAAGTGAATCTATTGAAATATCAGAAAACGAGTCAGAAATATTAAAACTCATGGGTGATGAACCAGTCTCTATTAATGATCTTTTTTGGGGGTTGAATAAGTTTCCATCTAGTGCTATAATAGATTCTTTAATACAAAAAAGACTGATACAATGTATTGGTTTCACACCTACTGATGCATTGCATGTTTTGAACGAATACAATGAATGGAATACTGAAGCTTCAGAAATAGGTGCTACTTTACTTGGTAGATTATGTGAAAAAAATATGTCAGAGTTTTGTAGGCACGTGAAGGAGCTTGTATGTTATAATATGGGGTTAAACTTGATGTCTTATCTTCTAGAAGGTATTGATAAAAATGAAATTAAAAAAATAATTGAAGGTGACTTTTTTACAGAATTCAAAGTTAATGTTCCCGTTGTACTTTTAGGTGGTCCTGTGAGATCATATGTCAATGAATTAAATAAAATATTTGACGCTGAGATTATTTTACCAAAGCATGCTGAAGTTGGTAATGCTGTAGGTGCACTAGCTGGAAAAGGAATAAAAAGAATAGAGATCATGATTAGGGCTGGTGGCTATTTCAAGTCTGATAAAGTTTTCCTTATATTCTCACCAAAAGGAAGACATAAAATAAAAAATCATAAAGAAGCTCTTGATTATGCATACAACCTTGGTAAAGAAATAATACTTGAGTATATGAAAGATTCAGGGTTTGATACGCAAGATGTTGATATTAAGATAACTAGAAATGATATCAATGTCAGTGGAGTTGGTGTCCCTATTGAAACGACATTAACTTTTGTAGGTATAGGTAAACCAATAGTTAATTAAAGTCAATAGATTAATCTGAATTAGTACATTAAATTGGAGATTAAAAATGCCAACTATTAGCCTTATAGGGTGCAAGGTTTTTGAAGATGAAATAATACACCTTCTTGAAAATGATTCGAACATTGATCATGTGCTGATTGCAAATAATAAAGATTCAGATAGTTTTATGCAAAAATTAAATGATATCAATTATGGATATATGGCTGAAAATTCTGATGGAATTAAAAAAATAGTATCTAAAATGGACCCTAACAAACTTACTATTGTAATTAGTATCATGGAATTTGCTTATGACGCAAAGCCAGATGTTCTCAAAGAAGAAGTCTACCGTCAAATTGAAGTATTAAGTGATTTTTCAAATGGAATACTTATTTTCTATGGACTTTGTGGAAATGTTCTAGGGAGTGTTGAAAATGATTTCGCAGACATCTCATGCAAAGTGCACATACTAAAAGATGATCAGGGTGATGTAGTGGATGATTGCATATGTGCCTCTTTGGGTGGAAGAAATAAATACCTAAATGTTTTGAATGATTTCAAAGGAAAAGGTATCTACTTTTTAACACCAGTTCAGGCTACCCATTGGAGAGAAATGTTAAAGATAGCAAAAGTAACACCTGATCCCAATGACATAGAAATGACTAAGTTTGTTTTTGACTATTCTGGTTACGAGAGTGTCGGTAAAATTTGCACAGGTTTATCTTACGAAAAAGATTATGATGAAAAGGTACAAGAATTTGCTGAGTTGTTTGACTTCCAAATTGTAGAACTTGATGGTGACTTAAACCTCATAGAAAAATGTTATTCCAGAATAAAAGAAGATGTTTTAAATAATTTCTTAACTTGATTTCTACATAAACTTAAATATTTTATCCTCTTCTTAAAAGTGGTTTGAGAGGATATAAAACATTTACTTTTGATTCTATCTATTGCTTTTTAATTAAACAGAATTAAGTCAAAAATTACAAATATTATTTTTTTAATTCGATAGATATATTGATGGAGATTTTACATTAAATGGAATATAAATTAGGAATTGATGCCGGTGGTACTTATACAGATGCTGTAATTATAGATAGTTATGGGGAAATTGTGCAAAAAAATAAAACTAAAACAACCTATCCTAAACTAATTGATGGAATAAAACATACTTTTGACTGTTTGAATAATGAATTCATTTCCCAATTAAACAATATAACAGTTTCTACAACTTTATCAACAAATACAGTTCTTGAAAAAAATGGATACCCAGTAGCAGTCATACTAATAGGAGATTATAATATATCTGATAAGTCAGAATTTGACTTTTACACTGTAATCAATGGTGGCCATGATAGCCTAGGAAGAGAAATAAATTCCCTTGATGTTCAATCAGCTGATGAATTCATATTGAAGACTAAAAATAAAGTTGCTGCATTTGCAATCTCATCTTATTTTAGCGTTCGTAACCCATCTCATGAACTTGAAATAAAAAAGCGAATATTAAAACTAGCCACAAATGTGCCTGTTGTATGTGGTTACGAACTTTCAGAAGCGTTAGGTGCTAGTGACAGAGCAAATACTGCATATTTGAATGCTCAATTGCTACCAATTTCATTTCATTTTATTAAAACACTTGTTAATGAAATAAGACGCAGAAATATTAAAGCTACTATTTCAATCCTAAAGTGTGATGGATCTATAACTAATATTGATAATGCGTACAAAAAACCAGCTGAGTTGATTTTTTCAGGCCCTGCTGCAAGCCTTATTGGTGCAGCATATTTAGCAAATAAGGAAACTTGTGCTGTGATTGATGTGGGTGGAACTAGCACTGATGTTTCAATTATTAAAGATAAGATCCCATTTATTGCATCAAATGGTGCAAAAGTCGGTAATTGGTCAACAAAAATTGAATCTATCGAGGTAGAAACATCTGCAATGGGAGGAGATAGTCATATATGGATAAAAAATGGTGAAATTAACATCGGCCCAAAAAAAGTAATCCCACTTTGCCAAGCTGCCTACGAATATCCTCAATTAGTTAATGAACTTAAAAGAAAAAAAACAATATTAAAATCTCAGCTAGGTGAAAATATCCAGCCAACAAAGTTCTTTCTCAGAACAGAAGTTGATAGTTCACAAATGTCAATCTCAAAACATGAAGAAGAGATTTTAAATAAAATTCCCTATAATCCTATATCGATACATGAAATATATTGGAATAAAGACTTCTTTCCTTCTCCAATTATTTTAGATAAATTGATAAATAAGAGACTTATTAAAGCAATTGGACTAACACCAACTGATATCCTCCATGTATTAAATGAATTTAGCGAATGGAGCTATGATGCTGCTTTTTTAGGAACTGAAACACTTGCCACATATAAAGGTAAAGAGGTTATTACTTTTTGTCTAGATCTCAAAAAAAGATTTGCACAAAATATGGTAACCAATATTGCAGAATTTGTTTTTAAAGATGTAAACAAAAGTGAACTTGAAAAGGTGCTCTACGGTGGATTTTATGGAAATCTTTTTTTTGAGTTGCCTATTGTATTTATAGGTGGATCTGTGAAAGCTTATGAAAAAGAAGTTTCTAATTTATTAAATGCTAGTATTATAATACCTAATAATGCAGAAGTAGGAAATGCTGTAGGTGCCGCTGTTGCAAAAGGTCGGAAGATGGTGAATATTTTGATTAAGTCAATTCAAGCAGATTCGAGATACTCAGTTAGACCCACAAAGTGGGTCGTCTTCAGCAAGGGTGAGAGAAAAGAATTTGATACTTATCAAAAAGCCTTGGAATATGGAGAAATACTTGGAAAGACCATCATATATGAATACATGTCCTCTATAAATGTAGATAATTCCAATATATTTATCAAAACCAGAAATAATGAGATATTTCTTCCAAATGAAGACGTGCCCATTGAGAGCACTTTATCTTTATTGGGTTCAGAAGATAACTGAAAATAAAATAACAATAATATCGAATAGATATCTATGCCTTTTTTATTTCAATATTTAATTTTAATATCTTTCAACTGGATAGCATTCTCAGGACAGATACTTACACATCTTTTACAGCTAGTACCTAAACATTTTTCAGTTGAATACTCTGCAATGAAATCGTCACCTTTTTCCACTATAATAATAGCATCTTCTGGACATTCTTTTTCACATTTGTGACAAAATATACAGCCATCTGTAAGCTCAGTAATAGTAGTTCCTATTTCTTTAACAATATCAAGTCCTTCAATACCAACATCTGCTATATCTTTAACAGTCCTCTTTTCAAGAACAGCATTTTCAAATATTTCTGGTGGTTTTGGTATATTATACATCTCAAGCATTTCTTTATATGTCTCAATAGGCATTCCATGTGTCCAGTATGAAAGTTCAGATAAGTAAATGTCAGTAAAAACCTTGCTAGATGCCATCATTAGGTGATCTGCAGTAATCTTACGAGCAATTTCACTAACTTCATCTAACTTTGATTCATCCATAACTAAATCCCTTGCAAGTGATATGGATGTGTTACCAAATTGAACAATGTTTTTTGCAAAGTTTGGCACTAATCCAAGCTTTCTAGCTTTATCCGAGTCGACATAAGTTCCAGAAGCACCTGACATATACATATAGCTCAAATCCTCGTAATTAACTCCTGACTCGACTAAAAGTGCCATTTGTGCAGCCCTTATAGCCCCAATGGCTTTTCCTGCCTCTTCAATGTCCTTGTTAGTTATGTATATTTCTTCACCTAAAATTAATTTACCATTAGGTAGTTCAGGTAGTTTTTTTATCAAGCCAGTACTCAAAGCCAATGAGATTGAAGCAATTACACCTGTACCAGTAATTCCTTTTGGTTTAATTTCACCTTCTTCTTTGATCTCACCAGTTACAGGATCTATAAGATAGCCATCTCTTTCATCCATATTTTCATCTAATACCACAAGTCTCCAGTATTCATCTTCTATATTGACATTGGATATAGCACCAGGACTTGCTAGCATCCCACAATCTATACCTTGACCCTCTATTGCGGGACCAGCTGCTGCACTGCCTGTAATTATTCGTGATCCTATTTTTAAAGCCATTTCTGCGTTAGTCCCATAATCAGTAACTAAAGATATCTCTGTCTGTTCCATGAAATCTGTTTTCAGCATCATTGCAAGAGCATCTGCACCTATTTCATGTTTAATCGCAGGTGGAATTAAAATCTTAGCATTTTCTAACTTAACATTTTTCGTGAATAAACTATTTGCAGATAATATTCTAGCATCACGTTTGACATTATCTACCCCAAGTTTTTTTTGTTTACTTTTACCAGCATACGCTAAATCCCTAATCTCCATATTTTGAAACAAAGAAAGTTGTATTGGATTCCCACAAACAGCTATTTTTTCAACCTTAGAAAAGTTAACATTAAGTTTTAGTAGCAGGCGTTCAATGGTTTCAATTATAATTCCATGTGCCAAGTCGGGACCCGCTTGAATAGCAAAGTCTAAGTGATCCATCACATTGCCACCTGGTAATGGATGATTCATTGTAATAACCGTTTTAATGATATCGTTATTTTCTAAATCAATCAATTGGGCTCTAAACCCACTTGTACCCAGATCCATTGCAATCCCATACATTTTGTGTTCTCCTATTTAGATAATCAAATGTGTTAAATGTACATTGTGAAAAATTCAAGTTTAGCTATATATATGATTTATTTGACCCTAGCAGTTATGCTTTCCAGAATTACATTAGTTTGTCATTATATAACCATTTTGAAGTATATGCATTAAATTAAAATTATTCTGTAGATTGACTATTTATTAAAACTAAAAATGAAAAAATGGATTAAAGCTACTTTAATTTAATCATCAAAGTTAAATCCAAGCATGAAAGTTCCCAAACCTTGTTCTTTTGTAACTTCCATTTTATCTTTTATAAAATCATCTGAAGGTGGTGATGGCGACCCAAGTTTAACATCAGTAACCTCAGTTATTCTACTAACTTCGGGACAATCTTTTGGGGGCATCACTACAGCTATTTTTTCAGGATCTTTCATTGCAGAACTTAATGTATTTTTCCCATATATAACTAAATTACCAATAACTAAAGTGTTCTCCTCACATTCCCACCTTTTTAATTCTTCAGGATCATTTACCTCTTCACCTATAATCTCATCATAATGCTTCAGAATAACATTCGGCCCTTCTGGCCACTCATATTCCATTGTTGTTGTAAATGCAATAACAATATCTGATTTTATTACTTCTTTGACTCCCTGATTATCTCCATAACCAAGTCCCATAAGCGTCATTTCAGATGCTTGTTTTTCCAGTTCTTCAATTCTATCCTTATCTTTTTCAGCTAAAACGTAAGTATCTTTAACACCTTTTATTTTCTTTAATTCTTCCATTACTTTCTCAATTACATCATCTTTTTCCATAAACACACCCCTATAGAAGTTGTTATGTATAATTTTACTAATACTTTAATTCATATAGACATTAGTTAGCATTACAAGTATTTATCCATCCTTGTGATTGCTCAAATCTATTTTTGCTACTTGAGTAATTTAAACCCTTTAACAGTATAATCTAACAACGCAATATATTTTACTAATGTTTTTATGGCACAAATGAGACAAAATATTGAAATAACACATTTTCATCCCAAATATAAGCTTATTCAAAAATTATAGCCAATAAATTTTATGATGTAACTTTAATTATTTGAATAAAACTCATGGGAATTATATAATTAGCCTAATTATAAATAAACACCTATTTATCAGATAAAATCTATAGAAAATATAAAAATTTAAATACCATCTGCTGTCCAAATTGGAGTTCAATTATGTCTGCAGAAGTTTATGCAATTGCATCAGGAAAAGGAGGTACTGGCAAGACTACAGTTTCAATTAATTTGGGAGTGAGCCTCGCAGGATTAGGAACTAGAGTAATTGTCATAGATGCAGACATTGCAATGCCAAATGTTGGGTTATTGTTAGGTGAAGATAAGATCAATAAAACCTATCATGATTACATTGCAGGGCATTCCAGTATTGAAGAAATAATCTATGAAGGTCCAGGTGGTTTAAAGTTTATACCTGGGAGTTTAACTTTAGATAACATTGCTGAAATAGACACAACTCGAGTAGTAGAACTCATTGATTATTTAAAACACCGTTTTGATTTTATATTAATCGATACTGCGCCTGGAATATCTAGAGAAACCGCAGTTGTATTAGAATCTGCAGATAATACCTTTCTAGTAGTTAATCCAGAAATTTCTTCAGTTGTAGACTCTTTAAAAATAAAAGTTTATGTTGAAATGAAGGAAAGAAGTATTAAAGGTATAATCTTGAATAGAACAAATATTTACCAAATACATTCACCATCTGAAATTGATGAAAGTGAGGATGAAATTCCAGATGAAGACATAAAAAACATACTCGAAAGTTCAATTTATGGAAGAGTGCCTGAAGATCGCATTATAAAAAAAGCATCTTTCCAGAGAGTGCCTGCAGTTTTGCTTGAGCCGAGTGCCAACGCATCAGTTTTCTTTAAATCGATTGCATCTAAGATAGCAGGCTATGAATATGATTTTGAGTACCAACAAAAGGTAAGTGATAAAAGTAGTTTATTAAAGAAAATAATTTCACTTTTTTCAATAAGAAAAAATAAAAATGAAAATAAAAATTGATATTTATGCAAGAAAGTGATATGAATTCAGAAAAGAGTTCAGAAGAAAATGGCAGTTCTAATAAAAAATTCTCTCAAAAGAAGGATTTTTTTGTTAAAGAAGTTGATTACAATAGCTTGAATCATTATTCCAAACAGGATGAGATAAAGCATTTACGTAATAAAAGCCATGATAGTTTTTCAAGTATCCTAAAAAAAAAACTCCAACCTAAGCAACTTTTTTTATACAGAAAAAATCTTGTTCGCGAAAAAGAAATCAATTCAAACCCAAATAAAAATGTTTTAAATAAAATAATTGGTAAAGAAAAATATTTTCATGAGGATTATAATTACATAAAACATGGTCCCCTTGTAGACTTTACTATTAGCACAGAGGCTACATATAAAGAAGTTGATGTTTATCGTGTTAACCCTCCTTACTCCTATATTAGAATAGTACATGAACCTCATTTGCATGAGTACCAGTATCATGTAATAGAACCAATTTTAACTGATAGCGAAAATAAACTTCTTGAGTTCATCAAAACTAAAATCTCAGAAACTCTAACTATAAGCTTGGAAGACTTAGAAATCGATAAATCAACAATAAGAATTAAAGAACATGTATACAAGCTAGTATCAGATTACAATATATATTTATTTCCAAAAAGTAGAGAGAAAATTTTATACTTTATTTTAAGAGATCATTTAGGCTATGGTAAAATAAATTCAATGATGGAAGACCCAAACCTTGAAGATATATCTTGTGATAGACCAAAAAGCCCTATATATGTTTATCATAATAAATACGGTTCAATACCATCAAATGTTCTTTTTGAAAATGATGACTTACTTGATTCTTTTGTAATCAAATTAGCGCAGCGTTGCAATAAGCATATTTCGATAGCAAACCCTTTATTAGATGCATCTTTACCTGACGGGTCACGTGTTCAATTAACTCTAGGAAAAGAAGTTACTTCTTTTGGAAGTAACTTCACGATAAGAAAGTTTAGAGATATGCCAATGGTGCCATCAGAGCTTATTGAAAACAAAACTTATTCAGCCGACATGATGGCTTATTTATGGGTTGCAATTAATGGAAATAAAAGTATACTTTTTGCAGGTGGCACAGCTTCTGGAAAAACAACATCAATGAATGCTGCATCTATGTTTATTAGTCCTGAATTGAAAGTAGTCTCTATAGAGGATACAAGAGAAATTAACTTAAATCATCCAAACTGGGTACCTTCAGTTACCAGACAATCATTTACTGGTGAAGATAGGGGGTCTATAGAGATGTATGAACTACTTAGGACCGCACTCCGTCAAAGACCTGAATACATCCTAGTAGGTGAAGTCAGAGGATCTGAAGCTTATGTTTTATTTCAAGCAATGTCAACAGGACATACAACTCTATCTACAATGCATGGAGATAGTGTAACTTCAGTTATACATAGACTTGAGAATCCTCCAATCAACATTCCAAGAATAATGTTGCAAGGACTCAATATTATTGCTATAATTGAAAAGGTAACAATTGGAGGAAAAAGGGTTAGACGATGTACTTCAATTACAGAAATTGTTGGCTTAGATTCGCGTACTGGTGAAGTTATTACAAATGAAGTTTTTTTATGGAGCCCTGAAAACGATAGTTTTACTTATACAGGAAAATCTTATATTTTTGAAAATATTATGAAAAGTAAAGGATTGAGTGAGGAAGAGCTTTCCAATGAAATGAAAAACAGAAGAATTGTGTTACAATGGGCAGTTCAAGAGAAAATAAATAACTATAAAAAGTTCTCTAACTTTGTTGTAAGATACTCAAAAGAACCCGAGAAACTGATTAATTCCATCTTAAAGGACCTAAAAGTGCATGATTAATTCCTATTTAAAACTTGCATATACTCTGATTGGCTGGTATTTTACAAAAAATGAGCTGAAATACCACAAGCTAAGAGAAAACTTGATTAAATCTAGACTAAACTTATCTTTTGATATATATCTCTCTGGAGCATTTCTCACATCATTAATAACAGCAATTTTTGGAACTATAATTGTAAATATTTTATTAAATTATTATTCAATTCCCCTATATTTAGTTGAAATTACAAGGGACGTTATCTGGTTAGCTCCACTAATGGAATACATATCAATACTATTCCATCTTATTATTTCAGTTCTAATTGGTATTGCTTTAATACTAGTTGTTTATACATCTTGGAAATTATATCCGCGATTTATAGCTCAGAAAAGAGCACAAGATATTGATCAAAAGTTAGCTTACGCAATAAGTTTTATATCAAGTATGTCGGATGCTGGTGTACTTCCAATTGATCTTTATAAAAGCCTGGCAAAAAACCATAATTATGGAACTATTGCATCTGAGTCAAATTTTCTTGTTAAAAATGTTGAGGAGCTTGGTCACGATCTTGTGACAGCTACAAGAATTCTAGCTAAAACTACACCTTCAGAAAAGTTTGCAAACTTTTTACTAGGTACTATTACTGTAATTACATCAGGTGGACAGTTAAAACCATACCTTTTCCAAAAATCAGAACAATTCTTTCTTGAAAAGCAACAAGAGCAAGATGAATTTATAGATGTATTAAATCTTTTAGGTGAAACTTATGTAGCTGCATTTGTAGCTGGGCCACTTTTTCTTATAATAGTGATTGCAATAATGTCATTAATAGGTGGTGATGCAAACATAGCAGTTTTACAATTGATAATATACTTAATAATCCCAATAGGTAATGTACTTTTCATTGGCCTGGTTCATTCTATGACACCGGAGGTATAATTATCAAACTCAGAAATATCTTGTCCAGAAAAAAATATAAGGTCAATTCTAATCTTACTGGAAGTGAACTGAAAAAGCTGGAAGACTATAATATTGATATAAGGTTAAAAAACGTTCAAAGATATACTAAATTAAAATATTTTGCTAAATCACCTATTAAATCATTAAAAGAATTTCCAGAATATTCTTTTTTCTTTACTTTGCCTTTATCAGTTACTTTTTTTATTTTAGCTTCTATATATATCTGGGATTTTACCTATATAGATGATATTGTTTTATTTTCTGTATTAATACTGTTATCAATACCAGCTTATACTTATCATAAAAAGAACAATGTAATTGATGATATTGAAAATAATATCTCAACCTTTTTAAGAGATCTAGCTGAACTAAATAGGGCGGGTCAAAGTCTTCCACAAGCACTGAGTAAAGTATCTAAAAACGACTATGGAGAGCTTACCTATCATATCACAAAATTGAGACGAGATTTGGCATGGGGAATGACTTTTGAAGAAGCACTTAAAGATTTTGTTGATAGAGTCGATACGCAAATAATCTCAAGAGCTACATCAATAATAATTCAGGCTAACAGAGCAGGCGGGAGAATATCTGACGTATTGTTAGCAGCAAGTAAAGATACTAAAAATGTAAAGAATATGGAGAAAGAAAGAAAATCTAACATGTTCATTTATGTGGTAATATCTTACCTTTCTTTTCTAGTTTTCTTATTTGTTGTTCTATTAATCTCTTCTACTTTCATCCCCATGATGTCAGAAGTTGGAGACGTTGGAGCTGCTGATACAGGTAATATTCAGTTTCTAGCTACATTTGATGAAGCAATATTTATTCAGTTAATGTATCATGCTTCATTAATACAGGGTTTCTTTACAGGATTTGTAGCTGGCAAAATGGGTGAAGCTAAAATCAGTGAAGGAATGAAACATGCTATAGTTCTTACATTAATTGCATGGTTGTCTTTTACCTATTTAATATAACGTTTTTAAAGGATTTTGTAGCTGATTCTTTTACATTCTTAAATATATCATTACCATGTGAATCAATCCCAACTATTAATGGACCAAAGTCTTCTATATATAACTCCCATACAGCTTCAGCCATTCCAAAATCTTCCCAGTAAACAGCGCTTATTTTTTTTGTTAACTGGGATGCAAGTGCAGCACAACCTCCTGTGTATGCTAAATAAACTGAAGAATGTCTCTTAAATTCATCTGCTAGCCCAACCATACCTCCTTTCCCAATTAAGAACTTGACGTTGAACTTTTCAAGAATGTATGGAGTTAAATCTAATAATCTATTGCTTGTCGTTGGTCCAGCTGAAACAACCTTCCAGATCCCATCCTCTTTTCTAATCAATGGACCACAATGGTAAATAACACCGCTATTTAGATCAAATGGAATATGCATTTTATTTTTTGAATACTCTATTATTCTTAAATGTGCTTTATCACGTGCAGTATATACTGTTCCCGTAAGGTATACAATATCCCCTATAGCTAATTTATTGATTAGTTTTTGTTTTACAGGCAAATTTATATGATACTCCATAGATTAGGCCTCGAATAAAATGGATGAGTGCCTATTAGCCCAGCATTGAATATTGATTGCTACAGGCAGAGATGCAGTATGACAAAAAGCTTTATTGATAAGCACCCCAATAGCTGTATATTTGCCACCCGTACCCATCGGTCCTATTCCCAGAGAATTAATCTTTTTTAGCACCGATAATTCATGAGTATTCATTGAATTAATATCTCGTAACAATGCCTTTTTTGATAAGCGAGCAGATTTATCAAAAGATCCGCCTATACCAACACCTACTATGACTGGTGGACACGGCATCCCGCCAGCGTTTAGAACCGTTTCTACTATGAAATCATCTATAGTAGATATAGGGGTATTAGGATTAAACATTCTTAGTGCACTCATGTTTTCAGAGCCTGCACCTTTAGGTGCAACTGTGAGCTTTAATCCACTTCCATCAAACACATCAAAATTAATATCTGGAATACCTTCACCTAAGTTATTTCCACTATTTATTCGTGTTATAGGATGTACAGAATTTGGTCTTAAAGGGATTTGTTTCGTGGCTTTATCAACTCCTCTTTTTATAGCATCTGAAATATCGAAATTAAGTGTCAAACTTTTACCTATATCTACATAAAATACTAAAATACCCGTATCCTGACACATAGGAATTCCTTTTTGAGAAGAAAGCTCTATATTATCAATAATAGCATTTAGATGAGCTTTACCTAGATCACTCATTTCATCTTTTTTAGCTGTTTTTAGAGCATCAATAATATCTTCAGGTAAGTTGGTTTGAGAGTCTTTTAGAATAGTATAGGTAGCTTTGACTACTGTATCATATGTAATCTCTTTGTCACAAATAAATTCCATTATTGAACAACCTTTAATAGAGATTTAGGTGCGGGAGAAGGGATTCGAACCCCCGAACGCCTTCGCGAGTAGATCTTGAGTCTACCACCTTTGGCCACTTGGTTACTCCCGCTCAATGAGTCTAGCTTATTTTTCAGAATTATAGTTCAATTGTACATTAGATTGAACATTTTTAGAAAATAATCTGAATTAAGACTTTTAAAGTAAATTAGTTCACTATCACACAAAACACAAATTTATTTTATATATATATTTTGGTATTGGTCTTTAGGTGAAAAGCAAAAAATGATTTAAAGGATTATACTTTGTAGGTTTTTTCCAGTTAAAAGCTTCAGCCTGTATTTATTGAACTTTGAACCCAGCTTAGATAGTTACGATCTCCTTCTAACTGCCAAAACACTATACATGGTAATTCATAGCTATGTAAATCCTTAACTTCTTTATTGATATGTTCAAATTTATCATCTGTACTTTTCGCCAAAATAACATATTCAGTATCTTCAACGACTTCTTCCTTCCAAACATACATTGAACTTATAGGGAAAATGTTAGCACAAGCAATAAGTTCTTTCGATAATAATGAAGTTGATATTTTCTTAGCTTCTTCCATATCTCCCACAGTTATATATACTTCTATAAACATAATGCCACCGATTTATAATAATAAGATTAATATTATATAAATATTAAATAAAGCTTCATTCCATCTATTTGGTGATTTTTTGAGTAGTACTACAATCTTCCTTGCTATTTTTCTATTATACTGGATAATAGTGTCAAATCTTAGTAAAAGGGGTATCTTGGACAAGTATAACATAAGTGCCCATGGACCATTGCTTATGATTAGAACCGAAAAAGGTCTTAACTTTATAGATAAAATAGCTGCTCCAAAAAAGTTCTGGCGTTTTTTTGCTAATATTGGAATAGTAATGATGTTCATAGGTATGGCCTCAATGTTTGCAATCATATTGCTCTCTGACATTATACTATTGACATCATTAGGTACAGAGCAAGTACCAGAACCTGGTCAGCTCCATGAACCAAGAAATATATTTTTGATACCTGGTGTTAATGAATTTATCCCAATTGTTTGGGGATTAATAGCTTTAATAGTTACCTTGATAGTTCACGAATTTGCACATGCAATACTTTCAAGAGTCGAAGATATTAAAGTCAAATCTATGGGTTTACTTGTAGCTCTTGTTCCCATTGGAGGCTTCGCAGAACCTGATGAAGAACAGCTTTTTGGAGTTAAAAAAGATACTAATGAAGATTTAAAAGAAGATTACTATAAGAATAAGAATGTTTCCGATGAACCCAAAATTGCAGGGAGAAATCAAAGGGCTAGGATACTTTCTGCAGGAGTTATGGCTAACTTTGTTGTTGCATTAATTGCTTTATCTCTGTTCTTTGGACCTGTATTAGGTGCTATAGGTCCAGCAAGTAACGCGATGATAGTGGATGTTGATCCAAACTCTGATGCCTATGATAAACAAATTAGAGATGAGATGATAATAACTAAATTGGACGACACATCTGTAAAAAGTGCCCAAGATGTATTACACTATTTAAGCACTTTAGAAAAAGATACATATGTTACTATTCATGCGAAATCAGGTACTGAGATTAATCAGTATGAACTGCTGTTAGAAAAACCTCCTGAATCTGAAGCTTTAGGTATTCGTATAATGGAGGTTATGCAAAATACACCTGCCAGCGAATCTGGACTTGAAGAGGGAATGATTATCAAGGAGATTGATGGAAATCCTATAAAATCGCTTGAGGATTTCAGGATTTTCATGGCAGAGACTCATCCTAATCAAGTAATAACGTTAAAAATTGCACCTGAATATGATTCAGATAACTATAAGGATATCGAAGTTGAACTTGATGCACATTTAGATAATGAAGAGCAGGGTTACCTAGGAATAGTTAGTGGACCTATTGGAGAAATACCCACATCACTTGGATTCACTGTAGGAGATATTTCAGTTGGTTACTTTGCAGCTGATACTTATCTAGAAATGCTAAAAGATATGCCCTCAATGCTAACGCAAATAGGTGGATGGCTAATAATTCTTGGGTTCCCAATTGTTGGTTTTGCAGGAGAGGGTTTTCCAGGTTTTGGAAGTACTTTGGCACAAGCCTATGAACCTCTAGGATGGGCCGAGCCACTCGGTATGGGAGTATTCTGGATTGCAAACACATTATTGTGGATCGGTTGGCTTAATTTTTATGTAGGCCTATTTAATTGCCTGCCAGCAGTACCTCTTGATGGTGGACATGTATTCAGAGCATATGCTCACAGTTTTGTAGCTAAATTAACTGGAAATGAGGCTAAAGCAAACAGGATCGCATCTGCAACCACTGCATTTCTTTCACTATTCATCTTGGCCTCCATCCTTTTTATGATATTTGGGCCATATATTGTACATGGTTTTTAATCAGGGGTTTCAAGTTAATTTATTAATCCCTCAATTTTCCAAATATTTTTTTAATGTCAACCGGGTAAAATAGCTTTATGTTACATCTATTGAAGCTATTCAAACCCTTTTAACAAAAAATCTAATTTTAGTGTATGCGCAGAAACAGAAATTATTAATATCAGCAGTTGCAATGTATTGCTGAAGTAAGGGCTCGTAGGGTAGTGGATATCCTAATGGGCTTCGGTACATTATATTTAAAATATAATTGTGAAGAAACCCATTGACTCGTGTTCGAATCGCGGCGGGCCCGTTGATATTTAAATTTGCATCTCAAAACCTACTACAGGTTGCCCAAGTCCAAAACTTGTAATAACTTTTGGATAAAACTCACCCATTACACCAACTACTTTTTCTCCAACAACTATATTTGCTCTTCTACCTTCTAAGAATGCGGAGTCATTAGACTCAACTAAATTATATTCTAACCCTTGTTCCCTCATAATTACATCAATAAGTTCTTGAATTTCAGTAAAGTTTGCAAACGGATGAATCGAAACTGCTGCCAAGTGATGTTTATTTATTTCATTTTCTACTATTTCACCAACTTCGAATATTCTTTGTGGCAACTCACGATGTTGATTTAGTGATAGTATTTCTAACAAATTTGGCAAAAGGTTAGTGCGAAGCATCGTCTGTTCTTCGCTGATTGGATGTAACAAATAAGTTACACCTGGTGTTTTTTCCCTGCACATCATCTCAAAGTGGACTTTTTCATTTGTTAGTGTGAAAGGCATTACTTGGAAATAGCCAAGGCCTATCATTAACTCCCTGAATTTATCTTCTTTTATGGAGGAACTGTGGCCACTCCCTACAGTTGAACTTTCGGGGAACTGAGGTATAATTTGATCAAAACCATAACAAATAGCAATATCTTCTATTATATCATAGCTGTGTAAGATATCAGCCCTATATGCTGGAATATCAACTTCAAATGTTTCTGGATCTATTTTTCTAACACCATATCTCATCTTTTCTAAGTTTTCAACTATATCTCTATCTCTTAGTGGAATACCTAGTAAATCTTCAATGTCTTTTTTCTTAATTTCCCAAGTAACCGGCTTCAGATTAGGGGTTACTTCAACATTACCATCCAAATCTTCTATAGAGACTGATTCGATAGTCCCACCACGTTCAGCTAAAGCTGTCACCACAATGTTCAACGCAATATTTACAGTATCATCCAAGCCCGTCACATCGATAAAAAGGTCAGTGGTATCTTCTGTAACTCTTGTCAGGTTACCATTAATGATAGGTGGAAAAGAAAGTACTTTGTCTTGTTTATCAAGTATTATAGGATATTTATCAAATTTATCTAAAATGTGTGCAAATGCCTTACCTTTTGGGTGTTTGACTAGGATTTGTTCTAGTGACAGTTCATTAGAGAAATCTAGTGGTATGAATTTAAATGATTTGTCCATAGGTAAATACCTAAAAGGAGATTGTACATGATTAAGATCATGAACACCAATAGAAACTTTCTTACGGTTCCTACCAAGTCCCCAATGAAGATCTTCTTGGAGATCCATAATTGTTTTAATAGAATTTGAATCAAAATTAATTCCTTTTACAACAGCACATACAATATTTGGACGGATTTTTAAGAGGCCTTTATCTACTAATAGTTTAAAGTTGGATTCTTTTACATTATACTGACAAAACCCCTTTTCAATTCCTAAGAAACCTCTCATCGCACGAGAAACTCCTTCGACACTATATAGATCGGGTCTATCAGGGAAAAATTCAATATCTATATAATCATTTTCTATTCTTTCCACATCTGCTCCAATCATTGGTATCCTTGAAATTATTTCAGAACTTTCGGATGATGTTAAATCTTCTAGGTCAGTATAAGGTAAAGTTATTACTGGCATTTCTAATGTCCTCTTTATACTTTTGAGATTAGTGAAATTAGTATGAGCTCAAGTCTTTAAATATCTAACTTTTGATTTAACACTTTTCATAACATAACTAAACTATTTATGGCACAATAACAAGACATAAATCAATAGGTTGATTAATAAGTAGAAATAAACCAAGTGGTATAGATTTCCAACAAATAGCCAGTAAGCTAACATATCTATTAAAAACGGTGAGTTCTATGGAAAATGAACCTAGTAAAAAAGATGTGCCATCTGAACTTAATGAAAATAAAAATAATACTAATAGGCCTTCAAAGGAAATTAATAAATTACATTCAAGCTCTACTGAAAAAAAAGAAATATATGATGTCTCTACTAAATCGGCTAGAAATACTATTGTTGATGAAGAGTTTGAAAGAGAGTTTGGTATACTTACACCTAGTGAAACTTCAAAACAAAAAGCGCAGCAAAATACTAGAACATTAAAACATTTAACAACTATAAAAAAAGAAAATATTCTTCAAAAAAAAGAAGATATAAAGTTACCTGAAGATATTACTAAGTGCAACATTTCATTTACTATTGAAAATAAAATTGCTTATAGCAATATTTACCAGCAACTTGGGAATAAATCTATTGGAGTTGAGTCTGAAGATGAACAAATTACAGATTATACCTCTACACGTGGCAATAAATCTTCAATTGACAATAACAATTTAGATTCGATTCATTTTACTAATGGCCAGAAACTTAGTATTTTATCAAAATTAAAAAACCTATTTCTTCATGAAGAAAAAGAAATTGAGCAATACAATATAGACATACACGGCCCTCTAGTTAGCTTTGATTATACTGATGGGATTGATGAAGTTGAAAGGTACTGGTTAATTGAACCATATTCTTTTGTTACAATCCAATACAACCCAAGTACTAACAAATACTTTTATTGTGTCGTGGAACCAAAGCTATCTGAGTTTGAACAAGTATTTCTCACTGAGATTAAAAAAAGGTTACGTGATATACTACTTTTTGAAGTATTAGATACCTTAGTTGATAAAGAATCAATGGTTGATTCGAAGATTAGAGATATTATTAAAGATTATTCTATAGAAATAACTCCAAAAATGCTAGAAAAGATTTCTTACTACATTAAAAGAGACTTTGTTAGATATGGGAAAATTGATCCACTGATGTACGACAACTCTGTTGAGGATATATCTGCAAACGGAAAAAATGTACCTATATTTCTTTATCACAGAAAATATCACAATATAAAAACAAATATTGTTTTTAATGAAAATGAGCTGGATCCATACATAATTCAACTTGCACAAAAAAGCGGAAAGCATATATCTCTTGCACAGCCAATAATAGACGCAACAATACCTGATGGATCAAGAATACAAATGACACTTGGCTCATCAATAACCACTAGAGGTGGAACTTTTACGATTCGTAAATTCAGTGAGATTCCAGTAACACCTATTGATCTAATTAATTGGGGTACCTTTTCTACAAGTGCAATGGCTTACCTATGGTTGTGCATTGAAAATAATAAAAGCTTGATATATGCAGGAGGTACAGCTTCAGGTAAAACTTCTTCACTTAATGCAATTTCTTTATTTATTCCAGAAATATCAAAAGTTGTTACATTGGAAGATACTCGTGAATTAAAATTGTCACATATGAACTGGATACCAGCCGTAACAAGAGATTCATTCACTGCCGATGAAAAAGGTGCTGTTGACATGTATGAATTACTTAAAGCAGCATTAAGGCAACGTCCCGAATACATAATAGTGGGAGAAGTTAGGGGAAAGGAAGCATTAACTTTATTTCAGGCAATGGCTACAGGTCATACAACATTTTCTACAATGCATGCCGATTCAGTAGCTTCGGCAATTTATAGACTTGAAAATCCTCCAATTAGTGTTCCTAGAAATATGATTCAAGCTTTAGACATAATGTCGATACAAGCACAAACTTATTCTAAAGGTGAAAGGGTTAGAAGAAATCTTAAAATTGTAGAAATAATAGATATTGATCCAAATACCCGCAATATTAGAACCAATGATATTTTTGTATGGGACTCAAGTACAGACACTTTTGTCCAAACGGGCGAATCAAAAGCTATTCACAATATCATCAGGAGCAGAGGATGGACTGCTCAAAGGGCCAAAAAAGAACTCGATGTGCGTGAAAAAATATTACATTATATGGTCAGTAACAATATTACTGACTTTAGAGATATTGCTGCTATTATCAGTGCTTATCAGTCTTCACCTAATAAGATACTTGAAAAGTTAGAAATTATTTGAAGATTCATTATGTGGACACTATGAGTGAAAAAGAACCAATTTATAAAGATAAAACAGATTTGAATAACAATACCCATAGACTTGATGAGGGTTCAAAGTCTAACGACATTAATAAAAGTGACCTTGGTACCCGTTTTAATGTTGTGGAGTCGCATCTTAGTAACTACAAAATTAAAGCTATTGCTATATTTAAACTACTTAAAAGATTACCTTTTTTGCTGCTTAGCTCCAGATTTAAAGAACATCAAGCTTTTTTTGAATCAATCCAAATAAAACTGAGACAAGCTCGAGTTCCAATCTCTTATGAAATGTATGTATCTAATGCCGTATTCTTTTCAATATTTAGTGCTTTTATAGGTGCTATATCCGGTCTTTTCCTTGCATATACATTAGTTTACTTAGTCGGACTTCCGGCTACATTAACAGATCTTAGTCTTAGCCAATCAATCGCATGGATACTAAATTATAGAGATTTAGTCATTTCCCTATTAATTGTTACAGCGTTTACTTTAATTTTCTTTATCTTGGTCTTTTCAACCTTTCTTATATACCCATCATTCATTGCAAGTGAAAGAAAAAATAAAATTGATAGTCAAATACCATATGCTGTTACTTTTATGTATGCCCAAAGTAAGGGTGGAATGAACATCATAGAAGTATTGAGAGAACTTGCACAATCTGTAAACACATATGGTGAAGTATCTAAAGAAGTAGATGTTATAATTAGAGATATTGATTACTTTGGTAATGATTTAAGAACAGCAATAATCAATTCTATCGAATTAACACCATCTGAGCGTTTCCAGGACCTAATGTACAACTTATTAGCAGTAATTGACGCTGGCGGAAATATTTCTGAATATTTCCAAGACAAGTCAGAACAATACCTAGAACAAGCATCAAATGATCAAAAGGGATTCTTAGAGACGCTTGGACTTTTAGCAGAGTCTTATGTAACTGCATTCGTTGCTGGCCCTTTATTTATAATTATTGTTGGAGTTATGATGGCTGTAATGGGTTCTGGCTCGGATGTAATGCTTTATGCCCTTATATATGCAATCTTACCAATTGGTTCAATTCTTTTTATAGTTATGATTAGTATAATAACTCCAGAAGATGGTGGAAAGGTAGAATTACTTGAAACCGATATTGAAAAATATGATACACATTTTGAAAATTTAGCAATGAATGATGGTTCATATAATGACCCATTAACTGAGAAGGAAAAAAATGTCTATCAATTTGAACAACTTAGAAAATCAAAAAAACTTCTCAAAATAAAATCATTATTCAAAAATCCTATGATACCGCTAGTAGAAAACCCACACTCATCCCTGGTAATCACAATCCCAATAGCTTTTATAGTGGCTATTGTCCCATTATTAACAAACTTTGATAATCTTCATACTACCTCTGACATTGTTTCTTTCATCGACGATAAAGTTCTTCTAGCTGCATATATAACAATAGTGCCACTTTCATTCTTTCATGAAATTAAGTTCATGAAAACAAAGCGTTTTGAGAAAAATTTACCTGATTTTTTGAAAAAACTTGCTAGTGCAAATGAAACTGGAATGACTTTAAAGGATTCAATTCAAATGATATTAACATCGAATCCAAAAAGTATGGATGGTGAAATAAGCAAAATATGGAGAGATATTAACTGGGGAGTTAATATTACAGATTCACTTATAAGATTTGCTAACAGGACTAAAACACGTCTAATAGCTCGTTCTTTCACCCTTATTACAAAAGCTTTAGAGTCAAGTGGTGATATTGGAGAGGTTTTAAGGGTAGCTGCTAGGGATGCTACTGCATACCAAAATTTGAAAAGTGAACGTACTATGAATATGATGATATACATAGTTATTATTTATATAGCGTATTTCGTTTTTGTCGGAGTTATATACGTTGTATCCTCTACTTTCTTAGAGGAGATGGCTGCTGCTGGAGAACGTCTTTCATCTACTGGTCATCAAGTAGGCTTCCTTAGCACATTTGATCTTGATTCTTATACTCAGCTATTTAAGCATGCAGCTATTATACAAGGGTTCAGCTCAGGATTATTAGCTGGGGCAATGGGAGAAGGAAATGTTACCTCTGGACTAAAGCATTCGATAGTATTGATGAGTATTGGGTTTTTCTTATTTGCTATACTTATATGAATTATCTAAGGTTTGTGATATAATATGGAACAAAAAATAGTTGGAATTGATGAGGCTGGTAAAGGTCCAGTAATAGGTCCTATGTGTGTAGCAGGAATTGCAGTTAACGAAAATAAAATAAATTCGATAAAAAATTTACAAGTACGTGATTCTAAAGTTATTAGTCAAAAAAAGAGAGTACAGTTCGCACACCAAATTAAAAAACACATAGATGATTGGTATATTTTAGAAGTAAGTCCTAAACAAATCGATGAGCTAAGACAAGTTATGACAATGAACGAAATAATGGTCAAAGCTTTCCTCAAAGTACTTAATAAATTAAAGCCAACTAAAGCCTACGTAGACTCAATTGATGTTAATTCAGATAGGTTTGGTGAAACTTTAGCCAGAAAGTATAAAGAAAGTACTGACAGGCATCTTGAGATCGTTTCAAAGCACAAAGCTGACGAACTTTTTCCTATAGTCTCAGCTGCATCTATATTGGCAAAAGTTCACCGTGACAATTTGATAAATGATATTAAAAAAAAAGAAAATATCGATTTTGGTAGTGGTTATCCTTCTGACCCCAAAACAAAAGTTTTTCTTGAAGACTGGATTAAGAACCATGATTCATTTCCATATTATGTAAGAAATTCATGGAAAACCAGTAAGAACTTAATAGTTAAATACAAATAATTATGAAATCGTTTAAAGTATATCCTTCATCTATAAATTAGTAAAGAAAAAGTTTCCTAACCTATCACTATTCATTATTCATTTGAGAAGTAATCTACCATTGAAAGAAATAATTTTAGACCATCCTTTGATCCTAATATACTTTCAGCTGCTCTCTCTGGATGCGGCATTAATCCTAAAACATTACCTTTTGAGTTTGTTATACCAGCAATATTTTCTACCGAACCATTCGGATTAGACTCATTAGTTAAATGACCTTTTTGGTTAACATATCTAAATGCTACCTGATGATTATTATTTAGTTCATTTAATCGTTCGGGTGTATTGTAATAATTGCCTTCTTTATGAGCAACTGGTATTTTAATAACTTCTCCTTCATTAAATCTAGACGTAAAAATAGTATTATTATTTTCAACTTTGAGATAGGTCCAATCGCAAATAAACTTGGGGTAAGAATTTGTCATTAGTGCCCCATCTAGCAATGAAGCTTCAGTTAATATTTGGAATCCATTGCATATTCCAAGTACAGGCTTGCCTTCATTTGCGATTTTTTTGACAGAATCCATAATGGGTGTTCTTGATGCAATTGCTCCTGACCTTAAGTAATCACCATAAGAGAATCCACCTGGAAGAACTACGCCATCATATCCAGAAAGATCCTTGTTTTTATACCATACTAATTCTGCATTTACATTCAGAATGTCTTTAAAGATATGTAACACGTCCATATCACAATTACTTCCTCCGAATTGTATAATAGCTATTTTCATCAAGCTTCCCTCATAATGATACTATAATCATGAATCACAGGATTTGCAATTAATCTACGACACATTTCATCTACAGTATCTTTTGCTTTATCTATAGACTCGGATTCAATTGTGATAATAAACTTCTTAGCAGACTTTACATCTTTTGGACTATACCCTAAATGCTCCAATGCACGCTTTATTGTACTACCTTCCGGATCAAGCATTCCGTCTTTTAATTGAACTGTGACTTCTGCATAATATTCCATTGCATCAACTCAGTATTTAGTTAAAATAGATTATATCAATATATGCTTTTTCATAACAACTTAATATATTAATTAAAATAAAAGTCAATCAAGATATTTTTTAGCATGTACTATTCGTTGTAATATGGTTATATGGGTTATCAGTACAATCAAAATAACCGCAATCGTTATAAGGCCAGTGATAGCACCAATTGCCAAAATTATCATTCTTTCAGACCTTTCTGCTATCCCTATATTCATATCTATAGCACCTGATGCCTCTGCACGAGATCTGCTATAACTAACAATATAAGATCCAATCAGTGCTAATAGACACCAAAACCAAAGTTGTATTCCTAAAAAAGGTTCTCCACCTAAGATATTTCCCGAAAGTGTTCCATATATTATACCTACAAATACTATAGCATCGGCATACCTATCACATATAGAGTCTAAAAATGCACCAAAATTTGTCATTTTCTTATTTATGCGTGCAGCAGCTCCGTCTAGAACATCAAAAAAACCACTTAATACAATAAGCAACCCGGCTAAGATCAATTCACCTAATCCAAACATCAGAGCAGCTAGCAAACTAATTATTAACCCAATGAAAGTAATAGTATTAGGTGAAAAGGGAACTATTCTTGCTAGAGGAATTATATAATATCTAACTTTATCTTTTAGTTTATTGAATATAAGCATCCCTTCTTTACATTTTTTAATTGTTGTAATTATATCATATAGGTCTCAAAATACCTATTTTGGGTTCATAGCATCTACCCTTTGACAATAAAGCTGTTGCAGCATCATCAATAGCAGTTTCGCTTAAGCCTAAAGATTTAGCTTTTTCCATAAGATCTGAATAAACAACACCTTTACCTTCATCCAATTCTATCATAAGAGATTCAATCACGTTCTCAGCAGAGTTCTTTAATGTAGTTGTTATCTCAATGGATTCAATGGATTTTTTTACAACTTTAGTAAACTCTTTTATGTATTTTGAACTGATATTATATTTTTCAATTGCCAAATTAATATATTTCAATTCATTTTCATTGAAAGTATTTTCAGGTATTTTACCTTCATCATTTAAATCCGATATATTGCTTGATACAATATCACTTAGGATATTGAGCCTATTTAAACTAAACTCAACTGTACTCATTATCCAATTATCTCTAACCTTAGTATCAACCTCATTTATCACTTCTGGAAGAATTGAAACTAGAATTTTGTCATTGTCTGGACTGTAAGCATTAATCTTCCCTACAACTGCTGCAAAAAAAGGTACTTCTATATCTAATAAAATCTTTGTTACTTGTGGTTCAAAAATATTTGAATAAATAATAAAAGCACCAGAAGAATCCACTAGCCTTGCTTTTATTAGATTATTTTCCGTCCCAAAAATATCAACTTCTGTAACTGTTCCAACCACATAAACCCTATTAATCTTTCTGCCTAAAGGACTAAGCATATAGTTTTGTGCAGACCTCTGAGATTCATCTTTCAAGTAGAAGTTGTTGATATCAAAAACAGATTCATTAAATTCCTTTGAAAATAATCTATGTGCAACCTCTCTATCTGTCACTTAAATGTCCCTCCAATTTTGATAGTCTTGAATACAGATAATTAAGCTTATAATCTGTTTGATCTTGTGGAACAGATACACCTTCTACAATTAGAAATTTTTCATAACTATTATTAACAAAGTTGCCATTTACTAATAAGTTAATACCAACTAAATTTGAGGTTAGGATTCTTATAATTTCATCTTTTGAACAATCATTATTTAATTCAACCTTTAAATCCGTAACTACTTTGTCTGAAATGATTTCCAAATGTTTAAGATCAAGTACTATATTGATTGCCCCTGTACCATCATCTAATACGGCTTTTACATATATATCTGTATAATTTTCAACAACGCCGTGTATATTACATTTATTCGCTTCCAGTTGTTTATTACATTCAAAGCACTTTCTGATGAAACCTGATTCTGGTTTTATGTATAAAATAGTCCCTTCAATTAAAACGTCATAAAAATAAATTCTATGTACCAAATCACTTAATTGAGCTATTTCATGGGTTTTATTTACCATATCATATCTCAATTTTTTGAGTTTTTCATCTTTTTCTTGGTCTATTTTAGATATTTTAGTATTCTTATCAAAAATCAAATATGGGAGGTCATCATCCAGTTCAATAAATGCACTACTAAAATAAACCAAGTCCCCAATATCAAAATTAAATATCTTAGATTTAAAAGGTAATTTAGCTGTGTTATCACCAATGAATCCTTCTGCATAGGTTGACTCAGTTCCATTTTCATCAATAAATTTTCGATGAAATAGTTGTAAAATTATTCCTTTTGATGTAGCAAAAAAATCATCCGGAATTATTTCAGCTATCGACTTCTTTTTTACATTCATCAATTTTTGCTTAGTTGGAAATTGGTTATTACTTTTTTTTCTAATAAATGACTTTTTTCCAACATTTACATTAATCCTATTATCCCATTTATTTGTAAAAACATTCTTGAAATGTACATAATCATCTTCAACTAATGACGTTTTGTACCAACAAGTAAATTGACAGAAGCCTGTTTCATCTCCAAGAACTCCTACATCTATTATTAATGGTTTGTTATTTACCTTAATCTCTTTTTTTTGTGTTTTAATAATTCTACCTACAATGTTAATTCCCTTCATGTTTGGTTCTATCTCATCTATATTTTTTGTTCTAGAACCAGCGAAGCTATTTTTTCTAAGTACTGTTTTCTTTGCCTCCTCAAGAGGTACACGATATTTTATTAGATCTTCAAGTTCTCTTTTAATATCGCAGTCATTTAGTTCTATTTTTTCTTTTATTTCTTCAATATGTTTCTTTAATTCACCAGACTTTACTTTTTCCATGTCAACCCTTTTGACTATTACTTTAAATTTTATAAATTAATACATGATTTAGACAGAATTAATGGCCTTATAATTCCATGATTTATATGATAACGAATTTATACTTAATAATTTCTAAATTTTGATTTATTTTAACGCCTAATAATAACTGAAAACATTTTAATCCCCTAAAAACAATGAAAAATTATATATAGCCTACATATATATTAATATCCATTAATCAAGCTGATATATTAATAATAATCCAATGGAGGTGAAATACACGACAATAATTCCATTTGCACCGGTTGAAAGACTTATAAGACATGCTGGTGCCGAAAGAGTCAGTGAATCAGCTGCTATAGAACTGACTGATATTTTAGAAGAACATGGGCTCGAAATTGCAAAGGAAGCAATAAAGTTAGCCCATCATGCAGGAAGAAAAACTGTTAAAGCAGAAGATATAAAATTAGCAATAGAAATGTTATAATCAACATTTCTTACTATTTTTAATTGGTTCACAATTTATTGGTTTTATTTGATTTCAATAATTATTTCACTATATGTTGATAAAATACTTCTTATGTGAATTAATAATAATTTAATGAAATCAACCCGTATTAATATTTAGTTCTCTGTTGGAATTTCAATTAAAGAAAGAGAATCTACTGGACATATCTTGACACATGAACCACATTTTATACATGTATCTTGATCTACAAATGCTTTTCCTGAATATACTTTGATAGCAAGCTTAGCGGTATCTGGATTGAAGTCATCATTTTTCTTTTCTACTTTATTATTAACTGGACATATGGAAACACATATCCCACATCCTATGCAGATTTCTTCAGCCTGTTCTACTCTCTTGTTTTTCTTAGCCATTTTTTATCCTCATTAAAATGTTTCATCTTGAATTGTGATATAAGTTAGTGTTTATAGACTTTTAACTGATATGAATATTTCGCATTTAAACTTATTTCTTTAAATTGATTAAACTTTGATCTTATGTAGTGTTCAAATTGTGTTGATAGCAATAAAATTAAAAAAATCTATACTCATTAAAGTTAATATCGTTACTATCAAACCTCCAATCAGAAGTCCAAAAGTTATTGCAGTTAAAGCATGAACGGGGCGAATGCCAAATACAAATGCTGCAGCACATGCAGTCCATGCTCCTGTTACTGGGAGAGGTACTGATACAAATAAAATTAACGCTAGAGTTCCATATCTTTCAAACTTTTCGGTGTGTTTAACCCGTGTTCTATCGAACAACCAAGTGAAAAATAAATCAAATATTCTAAACCTATTTCTAAGATAAATTGATACGGGTTCTAAATAAGGGAGCAAAATAAAAACTGGAATTAAATTGCCTATAATTGCTAAAAAATAAACCGAAATAGGATCCATTCCATATACCGTAAGGCCAAAAGGTATGGATACCCTTAGTTCCCCAAAAGGTATAGTACTTAGAAAAATAACGGATAACCATGGTGGTATATTAATCAACCATTCAAACAATATCTCATTTATAGGGTTCATGCTCACTTATTAATTATTGACATGTGCGCAAGAAGAGCTTCTATTTGAAGTCTTTCATTAGCACCTTCAGTAATTCTAAAATCAATTTCGCCAATTATATCAATTAATTCAACTAGTTTTTTATCAGGTAATTGAATTTCAAACAATGAACGGTAAATTTGTCCAACCAAATCTTCCCCTGATAAGCCATGTTCTGTCATTAGTATATTTGCTTTTTCACGTGAATTTGAGAAATTACCTTCCAATGCACTCGTTAATAATTCCTTTATGTCATCGGGGTGTGCGGTAGCAGTTATTTTGTATACCATATCTTTCTCAACTGTCTTTTCAAACATAGAGGCTGCTTGAAGTGCATTTAATGCCTTTCGCATATCTCCTTGAGATACATAAACTATCGCATTTATAGCTTCTTTTGTTATCTCTATATGTTCAATATTTGCAATATACTTGACCCTTTCTTCTATGGGTTCCTCTCCCAATGGTGTAAATCTATATACAGCACACCTAGACTGAATTGGTTCAATAATCTTTGATGAATAGTTACATGATAAAATAAATCTACAATTCGAGGTGAATTTTTCCATAGTTCTTCTTAAGGCAGACTGTGCATCTGAAGTTAATGCATCGGCCTCATCTAAAAAAATTATCTTGAAAGTTGCTCCTCCTATAGGAGATGTTTTCGCAAAGCTCTTTATTTTAGTTCTAACGATATCAATGCCTCTTTCATCTGAAGCATTAAGCTCAGTAAAATTTTCATTCCAGTAGTCGCCAAATAGTTCGTGTGCAATTGCAACTGCAGTAGCTGTTTTTCCAACCCCCGGTGGACCAGAAAACAATAAATGGGGTATACTTCTTGTCTTAACATATGACTTTAGCCTTTCAATTGCTTCAGATTGACCTACTACATCATCTAGCTTTATAGGTCGATACTTTTCAATCCAAATTTCTTCTTTAATAATACCCCTCCAAAATAGTTCAATTCATAAAAATAGTTTACAATATCAAACACTTCTTGATGTAATAAAAATAAGCCTCTAAATCAACTTTTAAGTTAAAATAAATTTAGAAAAATAACCACTGTTATTTTTCACCATATATATATTTGTAAGCATACTTACCTACTATTGGTAGCTTAAACTTATCTCCTCTATAAGACATAAAAGCCATTAATAGAAGTAAGAACATGGATAAGAAACTAATCCCCTCTGCTGCTAGCCAACCAATATAAGGCGCCCATGCAACTATAAACATTAATAATGTTAGTGGAAGGAATAGCAGAAGTGACTGCATCGCATGAAAACGAACAAATTTGTTGTTTCTTTCAATAAGCAAAAATATCACGCCTGTAATCCAAAAGCCAACATATGTTATTGCACCAACTATGTTTTCATTAAGACCTATAACTGTTTTATATCTCATAGAATTCTCCTTCAATCACGAAATTCTATTGTGTTCTGTGGACATTTCTCAATACAATCACCACAAGCTGTACATTTTTCCGGATCAATTTCCGCAAGGAACTTTGTTACCTTAATAGCATCTTCTGGACATACTTTAGCGCAAAGCTTACATCCAATACAACCTGTGCTACATACTGATTTAACAAACTTTCCTTTGTCGTGTGAGTTACAAAGAACATGTACTTTCTCAGATATTGCACTCAGGGTTATCAAATCATTGGGACATGAAGCTACACATAAGCCACAACTTGTACATAGGTTATTATTGATCTTTGGAAGTTTATTCTCATCTATAATAATTGCTCCAAATGGACAAGCTCTTACACATGTACCTCTACCCATACATCCATAATTGCACTCTTTTTCACCTTCAGATAATAGCATTACAGCTTTACAATCTTCAACTCCTATATAATTAAATCTATCAGTACAGTTAGTCCCACCTTTGCAATGAACTATTGGATATTCAGGTTCTTCTTCACCACCAACTTCTTTTCCAAGAATACCTCCAATCTTTTCTTCTACTTCAAAACCACCTAATGGACAACCAGTAATAGGCGCATTATCTTCAACTACCTGTTCTGCGAATTCACCACACCCAGCATAGCCACATGCTCCACAATTAGCTCCTGGTAGTACATCAAGAACCTCATCTACAAGAGGATTGGTCTCAACCTTGAACACCTTTGAAGCCATCACTAATACAATCCCTATCACCATAGCAAGCCCACCAAGTGCAGCTATTGCCTGTATAAGGATAGTGGTTGTGTTCATATTGGAATCACCTCAAAGTAGTTCACAAAAGCCATTGAAAGCATTGTTGCAGCAAAGAAAGCATATGGAACACCTTTTATTGAAGAAGGTATGCGAACTAGTCCAGTTCTTTCTCTAACTGCAGACATTAATACCATAACAATACCAAAACCAATACCCGCAGCTATACCAAATACAATTCCTTCAACAAAACTGAAATCTTCCATCCTATTCAATAGGACAAGACCTAGCACCGCACAGTTACTAGCAATTAAAGGTAAGTAAATACCAAGAGACTTGTATAAAGGAGGTAAATGTTTTCGTATAATATATTCAACTAGCTGAACTAAAGATGCAATTACTACAATAAAAGCAATTAGCTCAAGAAAATCTAAGTTCATAGGGCCTAAAAGGTATGAAGCAACAACAAAAGTTACAGCTGAAGCCATAGTCATTACAAAAATAACCGCTGCTGACATTCCTAAAGCACTTCTAGTCTCCTTAGTTACCCCCAAAAATGGACATAAACCTAAGAATTGAATTAAAATAAAGTTTTCAATGAAAACTCCATCCAAAAATATATTTATCAAAGAATTATCCGGCATGTTCATCCACCCCTTTCCAACATTTTATCCCTTCTATAATTCACTAAAGCCATTAGTATAGCAATTGTAAAAAATGCACCTGGTGGCATTATCATAAAACTTGATGAATCAATTGGAATTTGAATTAGCTGAAATCCAAACAATACTATCTCGCCCGTTCCAAAAAGTTCTCTTATACTACCTATTGTAGCCAAGACTAGCAAAAACCCAGTACCTATACCTAAAGCATCAACTGCAGAAAATGATACAGGATTTTTACTTGCGTATGCTTCTGCACGTCCAATTATCATACAGTTAACAACAATCAGTGGGACAAATACTCCAAGTGCACTATGCAATGCAGGACTATATGCTTCCATGACCATACCAATTATTGATACAAATGTAGCAATTACAAGTATGAAAATTGGAACTCTGATTGTAGGTGGAATATGATTTTTGAGTGATGATATAATCAAATTTGCGCACATTAATACAAACATACTAGCTGCTGCCATACCTATTCCATTTTCCATAGAAGTAGTTACAGCTAAAGCTGGACATAATCCAAGTAGTAGAGCAAAGACAGGGTTATCTTTAGTAACCCCGCGAAGAAATTCACTCCAATAAGTCTTATTAGCCATAATTCATCACCTGTTTAGATTAGATTGTTTCTTTCATTTCATTAAGTTTAGAATCTATTGCATCAACAACCGCTCTTGAAGAAACAGTTGCACCTGTAATTGAGTCTACTTTTCCTGTGTCTCTAGTAAGTGCTAGGTCATCTACATCTAATTCTTCAAACTGTTGTAGGAAGGAGTCATCTTCAATCCTATCACCTAACCCAGGAGTCTCACTGTGAGAGATTATTTTTACCTTAATCAAATTGTTAAGGTCAGGATCAATCCCAGCTGCTACCTCCACAATACCTTCATATCCGCGTTGTTCACCAAAGAATGCATACCCTATAAGATTTCCATCTGCATCAAGAGCCCTATAATACAATACTTTAGTCTCATCATTGACTTCTTCCTCAACTGGCTCAAAATCAGTAGCTTCTGGTACAACATCTTCAAGTGCTGCAATACGAGCTTCTTCACGATTTAGTTCAATTTGAGTTTGAGTGGGAACGTAAATTATTGCTAAGACTGCAGCAGCAACAGCTGCAAGTAAAACAAGTTTGCCCACGATTATAAGTCCTTCTTTAGTTGTTTCTTTTGGCATCACTTGATCCCCCTATTACTAATCTTTTCTTTAAGTGTAATATAGGACTTTTCAAAGATTGAAGGGGTTCCATATTCTTTTGGGAATGTAATCCGTTCAAGAAATGCAGTTACACAGTTTGCAAGGAATATTCCATATAGTGCAGCGTACCCATAATTAACTGAAAAGTATCCATAAATAAAGGTTAAAAGACCACAGAGTATTCCATAATATATCCTACCTTGTTTTGTAACAGGAGAAGTTGATGGGTCTGTTGCAATAAACAAGATCCCAAATATTAATACCCCTGTGACCAAATATTCTAGATTCTCACCAAAAATCAGTGCCAGTAAAACAATTGTAAATGTAAATGTAAGGGGTATTCTCCAATCTAAATATCTTCTTAGAATAAGATATACACCACCAATAAGTGCAATAGGAGAAACTTCAACAAGAAAGCCTGCAGCATTTTCTAAGAAAATATCAGTTATCTGATCCGCATAAGGAAACGAAGCAGGAGTCATATGTTCGCTCCAAGCAATCATCAAGAAAATCCATGCTGCTAAAACTGGATGGAACAAATATGATCCAAGACCTCCAAAAGCATGCTTGCCAATAATTACTGCAAATGCTGCTCCTACAATAGGAATCCAAAATGGAGCTTCCGGTGGTATTATCAAAGCAAGCATCAAACCAATAAGCACCGCATTTCCATCGCGAATCGTTATTTTTTGATCAAAAGTCTTTTGGATAGAATATTCTGCAAGAACAGCAGCTAAAACACTTGCAAATAATATCCAAAGCGCTGGAAGTCCAAAGAAATATATTGATATTATACTAACCGGTATAAGTGCAAAAACCTTGCTCCACATTATGTTTTTAACTGTAAGTCCCGTCTTCTTGTGGGGTGGTGCTGAAATAGTAAAGCGCATATGTTATTGTCCTCCATTCATCATGCAGCTTGAATGCATACTATCAGATTCTTTTACAGCATCTGGATAAACCCTACTAAGGGATACTTTTGCATATTTTATAAGTTGAAGAATATGTCTTTTTGATGGACATACTGCAGAACATTTACCACATTCGATACAATTCATGACAAAAAGTTCCATACATTCATCATATCGTCCCCTATCAACTAAAGTTGCAATCCTTGCTGGTACTAAATCCACTGGACAATTATCAACACACCTTCCACAATGTATACATTCAATAGCTTCTAAAGTTTCCATATCTTCTTCATTCTGAACATATATGCTTATCATGTCCTTAGTTACCGGTACTTCATCTGTAAATTGTGCAGTTCCAGTTAATGGTCCATTGACTATCAGTTTTCCTGGCTCACCTACATAACCCTCACATGCCTCTATAACATCCTTTATTGGTGTTCCAATTTTCACTAAAATTCTTTGAGGTGTATTGACAGCTCCTGAAACTTTAATAACCGTTTCATAAAAGGGCTTTCCATCATTAATTGCATCATGTACAGCCTTTGCAGATTTCAAGCCACATATAGCAACTCCAACATCAGAAGGGTCACAGGTTTTAGATACTTTCCTACCAGTCACACGTTCAGTAAAGAGATTAAACAAACTTTTCCCATACATTGGTTTCTGTGAAACCACTACAATATCTGTATTCATGTCATCAAAGTAGTAGTCAATTTTTCTATTTCCTACTAAAGGAGCTACATGCACGTGTTCACCATTATAAGTAGTTCTCTCAAATGCATTTATTGATTCAGCATCATCATTACGTAATACAATAGCACCCTTTGAAACATTAGCAGCTTTCATCAAAATCTTTAATGAGCTTATTATGCTTGATGCATAATCACCTGGGTCCGAGTAATCACCTTGTATCCATTCAGAAGAGGTTGCATTGATTATCACAGTATCTATATTTTTATTTAAGGGAGCAAGTACCATATGAGTTGGTACCCCATAATTTTCAACTATCCCCGCATTCTTTATTGCTTCAATCAGTTCACTCGGATTTAAGTCATCTTGTTTAACAAAATCTACAGATCTTTGTTCTTCATCCGGTTGAACAATTATACTTTCAACCCTTTTGCCATTTGGATGCGGGACTTCTTCTATAGAAATAACTTCTCCTGCTACACTAGAATGAACACTCGCACAAAAAGGAGACTCATTACAATCTCCTATTTTTTGACCTACAAGTACTTTATCACCTTTAGCAACAAGAGGAGTGCAAATAGCTCCTTCATGTTGTTTTAAGGGGATAATTACTTTTTCAACCGTTTTATCCATTACCTCTATTTTGCTCAAACAAAACACTCCTTAATACGGGTTCTCTTTCAACTTGCCCAGGTGGCTGCCTAGGTAGTGTCATTGAAACATCTTCATCTGACCAGTTAGTTGGCGGATCAGTTTCTGCAGGATCTTCCTGGTATCCAAGGAATGCCCAGTCCATTGCTGGTCTTTCAACATGACAGCTTATGCAGTCATCTGGTTTTTCATCATTTACCGGGAAATGAGCTTCTTGTAAAAACTCAGAACCGGATACCCCATGACACCCATCACAAGATAGTGGATCATCCAAGCCAACTTTTGAGCCCGCAATGTTGTGGTATATCGGATAGTATAATTCTACTGTCCTAAGTATTGCATTTGGATAGTCTGGTTCGCCATCTCCAGATATATCAACAGACCTAATTTCCTCTTCAGTCACGGTTCCATCACCATCAATATCAGCCTGTTCAACATGAGATATTGGAATTGGATTGCCTACTGAAGTACTGGTATTTGGGTTTTGAACAATATCATCATCAATGCCCTTATCCCACCATGTTCCAGTAATAACATTAAATGGAGCCATCCTTACATCTTCATCTTCCTTACTATAAGGCATTGGTAGTCGATCATCACCTTCTGTGGGTTTATACCAGCCAATCATAGGTGTGGTGTCAGATTCACGAATAGTCTCTTTACGTTCACCGTCCTTCCACGAAAAACTTTCTAGAGGATATGAATTATCCATTCTATCAGCTCCTGCAAGCTTAGGTACGTGGCAAGATGTACAAGTCATGAACTCAAGGTGAGCGTCAGCCATTGGACCATGTGATATTCCTTCGTGACATCCACTTGCTGTACATGTAGGCATCTGGTTTGATAGCTCTTCATGCCCGGGAGGAGTTGTATCTTGCATGCTGCTGCCAATCTCATGATCATCTGTTATGTGGCAGTCTAAGCAGTTCATATCTCCATGAACGTCATAGCTCGAATGTGCATCCTCCGCCCATGTTACGGCAGTAGTTTTTGCTTCTTGAAGGTGACATGTTTGTGCACAGTTTTGATTTGAGGGTCCACCATAAATTGGATCATGAACCGCAATTATCACTGGTAATGGAGTTAAGACATCAGCTACGTAACTAGCGATATAAAACGGAGATTGTTCCAGATTTGATCTCGCCTCTTTGAATGCCTTTTCATTAGCTATCTCATAGTCCCCACTAATTAAAGCATCAGAGCGTTTATTAAAATCGTATTGACCTGTTTGATCATGGCAAATCAAACAATCAATATCTACACCAAAATCAGCTAATGGTCCACCACCAGGATGATTTATTCCTACATTCTCAATCCATCTCTGTTCACCATCAACTTCAAAATTAGTATTTGTTAAAGGTGACCAGCTAGTAACATCGGTTTGAACGTGATAAGACATTTCAGTCTCAGTATGGACATTATAATGACACCCTGCACATGTTTGATCGGACCACTTACCCTCGGTCATATAATGCTGTGCATGCGAATCATATCCTGAATATCCTAAATACGCGTTCACACCCGCAATAGCAAAAACAAAAACAGTAATTGCCACTAATATAATATCCAGTTTACTCATAATAATCACTCAGTCAGTCACTTACATTATTGGATGATTTGTTACTTTTTTTTTCAGATGCTTGTTCCAATTCTTTAATTACAACACTTATAATATTCCTTAACCTTTCTTTATTAAGAACTTGCATTTCATCTGAAACGTATTTATTCAAATCGAACCTTTTAGTTGTTTCAATTACATTAAAATCAAATATCTTAGACATTAAAGACTTCTTGCCAGTATATCCAATAAAACTCATATCAAGATGATTTCCAACATAATATGCTTTTATTTCAATTTTTTCTAAAAATGAGTTTTGTTTTCTGTAAATAAAATTAAAATAATTTTCAGCAAAATGATTTTCGACTATTACCCAACCATAGTCTTCAATAATTTGATTAATTGCAACCATTAGATATTTGTCTTTACCTGCCTTTTTAGTAAATTCTTTTTTAACTTCTTTATCGGCCATAATAAATACCTAAATTTCTCTTAAATTTGTAACATCAATAAATTTAACGTTACTTATAGGTTTCGAAGTTATTAGTATCATCTAAAGTTCAACCATTATTTAGCATAGATAGCTTAGTCTCTTACTTAGTCATATGGTTAATTTTAAACAATATGTCTCCATAGCAGAAATATATGAAGCTAAGAAATATTCTCGTTACTTTGGGGATAACAATCTTAATTGTAGGCATAGTTCTAATAGTTGCAGGTTTTGTATTTAGTGCAGATACTACAAACAAAGAAGTTGAAAAAGATTTTAAAACAACTCGCAACGTCATGAATACTCCTGTAACAATTTATGTAATTCATGAAAATGAGGAAGTTGCTCAAAGTGCAATCAATAAAGCTTTTGACAGAATGATTGAGATTGAAAACAAAATGAGCCACTTTAACCAAGATAGTTATATTGCGCAATTGAATGCTAAAAGCAACCTTGAAATTGCAGATCCCGATGTTTTATACGTTATTGATAGATCAAAGCATTATTCAGAAATTAGTGATGGTGCATTTGACATCACAGTAAAACCTATTTTAGACCTTTGGGAAAGTGCATTTGCACCGGATGGACCTAATGAACCACCAAATCAATCTCAAATTGATGAGACTTTACAACTCGTTGATTTCTCTTCGATAAAAATAGACAACAACCATATTAGGATGCAAGAAAATATGAGTATTGATCTTGGAGGAATTGCAAAAGGATATGCAGTCGATCAAGCTATACTTATATTAAAAGAAGAAGGTATCAAAAATGCATTTGTAACTGCTGGTGGAGATGGAAAATACATAGGAATAAACTCTATAAAGAATGAAAAATGGGTAATAGGTCTCCAAAACCCGGACAGAGATCAGGATTTTCTTACTCGTATGAAATT
This sequence comes from Methanosalsum natronophilum, assembly GCF_024808815.1. GTDB lineage: Archaea > Halobacteriota > Methanosarcinia > Methanosarcinales > Methanosarcinaceae > Methanosalsum > Methanosalsum natronophilum. Next base: position 145,713 of record NZ_JANUCS010000001.1, read on the forward strand.
ACAGAATATGTCAGTAGCCACAAGTGGCAATTATGAAAGATATTTCAGTGAAGAAGCACGAGTCTCTCATATAGCCGATCCAAGAACGGGCTATCCAGTAGACCACCTCATAAGTACTACTGTAATTGCTGATAAGGCAATAAGTGCGGACTCCCTTGCTACTGCCCTTTTTGTGATGGATCCTGATGAAGGGTTACAAATGATAGAAAGTATAGATTATGCAGAATGTCTAATAATTACAAAAGAAAAAGATAAGATAAGATCTAGTGGTTTTGAGAAGTATGAATTATAATATCTTACTGTAGCTCAAATTCATGAATAGTCTCATAAATTGGACCTGATGGGGTTAAAATACTTTTTTTTAATTTTACTGTATTAACCCTCATATTTCCAATATGTATATTTTTCAGCTTCCCATAAATAGATAAAAAATCTTTTTTTTCTGTCTTGCTAAGGTGCTTTATTCTGGAAATTGTTATATGAGGAATAAACTCTTTGTCATCTTTTGGAAAAGTTATTTTATTTAAACTATTCTCAATAGCATCATGCAGTTCAGTAAAGCTACCATCAGCTCCTACCCATAATACTTTAGGGGATGATTTTTTAGGGAATAAACCTAATTGCCCAATGCTAGCATCAAATCCAGCCATATTTAAACTACTCAATGATTCCAATACATTTTGCACTGTAGATTCTTTAACTTCACCTAAAAATTTCATGGTTATATGTAAATGAGATTGCTTTACCTGCTTTAATTTGAAAGTCGAAAATTTATTCTGAATTTCAAATATTCTTTCTTGATGTAATTGTGGAATATCTACAGCAATGAATATTCTAGGCATCATGATCACCTTTTGATTTAATTTTCATCTCATAAAACATGAATAAATCTATACTTAATATTGTTGCAATATCTGATTAAAGGTTCTGTAGAAATCTTTATGAAAACAATAATTTTAAAAGAATTCTTTCGACATTAGTACTCAATTTTTGCATTTTACTTTCTTTAATTGATTTGTTTACCATATTCTCTTTTCAAAGCTTGATGATTTTTCAAAAAAGGTTTTTTAGGTGGCAAATTTACTCATTAAATTCTTCAACCACTTATAAGATGATGGAAATCATATCTTTTGTTAAAAACATAATAATCTAAATTACCTGAAACTTGAAAGCCAGTAGAATAAATTTCTAAGCATTAATTGCGATGCTTATTTTCAGCTGTCAACACCTTTAATTCTATTCCTTAGTTAATAATAGTATTTCCGCCTGTATTTCCACTTGAATCAGCGCAGTTATGTATATTCTTTGACCATGGTAATAAAATAATTTTAGAGTTTATTTCAATATCTTTTACAACATATTAATTAAATTCTACTCATGATTTTTTGGATAGCTTACTTGTTTCACTCCTATTTTATCGTGTACATTATACATTAATTCAATGATTTTAACAACGATTCTATACATCTCATCTAATACTTTTTTTATTAGAACCAAGATCATTAGCTGGTGATGAGCACATCCCTTTGAGAATACTTACTGCTACACAATGAAAGGTAAAGTCTTTCTGATAAAGTAATACCTGTACAAATAAAGTTTAATTATTTACTGAAAAAAGTATTTATCCCTATCATTTCGTTTTGTCTTGTGTAACAAAAAATACAGGGAATTCATTCTCCTAATAATTTTAAGGTTACTTAGAATAGGAGATAGGACTTATACAGAGTCTGGTCTAATACATTTTATATATTATATGTAGCTAATATTGTACGAGGTCTGCAATGAGGAATACAAACATAATTATAGAAAATGCATTGGACTTGGCACATAAAATAGATGCTTGTGCAATAATTGTGTTTGGGGATTTACCAATAGACGAACATAATATCCAATGTGATATACCTATATATGTTATATCAAAACGACCTAAAAATTTCATTAAATATATGATTTCAGCAAGCATGGAAAGAACTCAGGACACTGATAATATCAGTTCTCAAATTTTCCAGGAAACTACAGGTAATATTGAACACTTGGAAAAGATTGCTGCCATCGAATATTTTTTAGATAGGGTAAGCCAAGGAGTGGTTCTAGGTTTAATAGAATCATTTGATTCAACCTCTATAATAGTTCATAAGATTGAAGAAAATCCTATTGTCAAAGTGATGGAAGAGTGCGAGGATAGAATCTCTTCTGATGTCCTAAAAGCCATATTGACTATTGCACTCGAAATAGCAGATGCTGGTAGAGAAGGGAAGAAAGTAGGAACAGCTTTTGTTGTAGGAGATGTAGAAGAAGTTCTAAAAAGGTCGCACCAAATAATTATCAATCCATATTATGGACATTCAGATAATGAAAGAAGTGTATTAAATACAGAAAATTGGGAATCAATCAAAGAATTTGCTCAAATAGATGGAGTTTTCATAATATCTGATGACGGATATATACATGCTGCTGGTCGATATTTAGATATTGATGCTAGAGATGTCTCAATTGATAAAGGTTTAGGTGGAAGACATGTATCCGCAGCTACGATCACAAGGGATACTGTTGCGCTAGCCGTAACTATTTCTGAATCTGGTGGTGTAGTTAGAGTCTACATGGATGGTATCATGAAATTCTCTATTGAAACTTCTGAGCGTGTAATTAAATTAAATTAAACTAGCTTCAAGCAATAAATTAGTATCTAGTTTGAAATTTACAGCAGTTAGTTGAGATTTTAATTTCCTAACTAGATGTCTTGTAAATATATAACTAGTAATGTCAGCTTCTAAGATCACTATTGCTAATACTTAATATTTTATTGAACTTTAAATCGAAGAAGTGCTGCAATACCACCAAGAGACATTAGTTTCTGACCTGGTTCAAAATCAGTGCTAAATACAACAATACGTCCTTGATTGTTTTCTACTGAAATTAAAAATTCATCTATATCCTCTTTTTCTCTTTTAGTCCTTAGCATTTCATCTGCAATTAGGAGCGTTTCAATGGATCCATAATTATGAGCTTGTAAAACTTGTTCATACCCATATTCTGCTTTTCCATTTGTAGATATTTCTTTTAATAATTCATCCATCAATTTTGATTCTCGAGCAATACGCGATTCTTCCATGATTCTATCAACTGCACCTCTTTTCAATACTTCTTGAAATCCCGACATACCTATTGATGAGGTATCCTCAACTAGAATCAGTTCTGATAGGCTTGGTTCTTTTTTGTTTAAATGATTTACAAAATCTTCTTTAGTAAATCCTGGTCCTGCAATAACAACTGATTCTGAACCCGTATGTAGTGTTAAAATTTGACCCAATATTTCATCAAAAAACACTTCCCTCAAGGTCCCTTCACCTTTTCCAGAAGATTGCGTGATATGAGAGTATGTTTCTATCCCATAGTGTCGCACTAGACCTATGTCTGCATCACCTTCCTCTAAACAAACAATGATTACTTTTGGTCTTTTAGAAGCTTTTTCAGCTTCCTTAATTCGTTCTAATTGATCTGATTTCCAGTTTTTGACTATAGATAGTTGAGTATCTTGCTCGATATTGAGTGTGTGGTATGATCCAATGTCCATCCCTGATTCGATAACACCATGTACACGTAATCTGTTAGCAAACTTATGGAATTCAACTTTTTCTACATTGACTCCAAGTCTAACTGTTTTTTTTTCAGATTTCTCAGGTCTAATTTTATCTGTTGAAACATCTGCTTTCCTTTTAGTAACAGAATAAACAATATCGCCATTTTCTATAATGTACTTCAAGTGCCAGAGATCATCTAAAGATTCGGTTACAAGTGAAACTTCTCCAATATTGCCCTTTAAGAAATGTTTTACTATTCTCATTTGAATTCTCCATTACCTTTCTAGCCAACAATCTCTGATCCACCTGGAGGTAACATCTTCGCAATCTTGTCTGGAGATGCAATTCCCCTAATAAAAGATGTATCTGAACCAGAGTCTATCCATAATCTGTAGATTTTTTTTGCTATATCGTTTTGGTTAAACTTTCCAGGACTTAATTTGACTATATTTGTACCGTGGTTATTTATTGCTGTGATTGGACCTCCTATAACCCGTGGTACCTTTTTATCGATACCTATTGCAGCATTAATTGGGACATTTTTATAATAGCTCCTAGTACCCCTAATGATAAATGAACCTTTTTTCACGTATTCACCTGATTCTGGTGTCTTTGAAACCTGTTCAGGCTTAACCAAGTAACAATCACCTTCAAAATAACCTAACTTCCACAGATTGGAATAAGATACAACAAACTCTGCAGCTTCATAAATTGTCTTTTCAGGGACATCACTCCCCTCCGTTTTTATAATGACTACTGGAGCACCAGGTGCCTGTGTATGTAAAAAGAAGTCCCTTTTTTCCATATATTTCTTCACTATTTCTTCGTTAGTATCAGCATCTCTACCGCCTATTATTAAAAAACCGTCTGAAGATATAAACCATCTAAAGCGCTCATACCAAGCCTCTTTACGCTTTATTCTTTTTTTGGTAGGTACATTTTTTTCTTTTTTCTTCATTGCTTTTTTAGTATCCTCTATAGCTTTAAGTGCTCCATCCTTTTTCCGAGTTACTTTTTTAGCATGTTTGTAATATTTTTCAGCATTTTGAGGAATAGAACGATTAATATCAAGTTCTATATTAGTACCATCTAAATCAAGAGTTATGATTCCTTTACTAGGATTAATATTAGTTATCCTGTTAGCAGCTTTAATTTTATTCTTCGACTCTTTGATGGTTCTTTTTATCTCATCCCAAGAATATCCATTCTCTCTTGCTGAATATAGAACGTTCATAATTTCTTCAATGATTTGGTAGTTAGAATAGATTTTCTCAGCCGCTTGAATATATTTATCTGTTTGTTCTTCAAACTTCTTAATTGCATCCTGTTGTTGTTTTAACCTTCGTTCAAACAGTCCCAGCTTTTCTTTTTTTACAGTATCAGTACTACCATTAATAACTGTCAACGCTGATTTGCCAAAGAATTCGTCCAATGCAAGATTAAAAGACTCAAAATATTTCTTCTCAAAGTCCTTAAAATATAAAAGCTCAAAAGGAGTTACATCAATAGGTTTTACGTCATTATTTTCATTCTTTAAAACTATATTAGGTTTAAGTAATCCTTCATTTAACGGAGATAATACAGACATCAATGAGCTGTGTACTTGTTCTACTTCTTCTTCTGAAATTTCTGTTGCTACACGAGATTTGTCGATGTTAGCTACTAAACATACCTCTTCTGCTAAAATACCCCCTAAATTCATTTTTGTAGCAACTGTACGTACAACATCACTGTTTGATGTAATGAACAGTTCTTTCAAGGTCGATATTGTTACATTTAAAGGGTTTGCTTTAGATTGGGGATACTCGTAGATTTCACCACTACGTATCTTTCTTCCTTTAAAAGTAACAGGTTTCATTGGGAGTATTATTTTTCGCTTTTCATCAAGTAGAACAATATTTCCCTTAGCAAATAGTTCAATAACCAAAACCGTTTTTACTCCACCACGTACTATATTCAGTTCAATAATCCTATCAAAGTCATGTTGATTGATACCTACAATTTTTCCACCCATTAGATGTTTTCGCAGCAACATGGGAAATGATTGAGCTACTTTTGGATTTGATGGTAAATACTTACTGATATGTGCTCTTTTTCCGGCCTCTAGCATCAGATTATCGCGGCCAACTTCTGGAATGAAAATGCTAATTCGTATTGAATCTGGTGTTGGCTGATATATTTTCCCAACCTTAGCTTCTAACAAGCTTTTAGGTCCATGGTTCCACTCAAATACTATAGCAGAGACATCAACACTAGACATTTCATTTTTCATAGTCTATATAATCGGACAGTAGACTATATTAGGTTTGTCCATCAATTCCAATAAACCTAACAGAATATCCTGGTAAATACAAATATATAAAGGCTTAAAAAAACAGTACAACATTGATAACTTAGTAAACCATATTCTCATTTAACAGGAATCGATAAGGCATGGATAGTAGAACAAGAAGCTATATCAAAAAGAAATTTAAAAGCTATTACAACAACTTTCCGTTGTATTTACCACACGATTTCAAAGATAGAGAATGGGGATTCATACTTTTAGATGAGGCTTTCAACGCTTTCATGAGAAGACATAAATCATTTGGGAGTGAAGGAGAACTTCATGAATATCTTACTAGTATGATTCCGGCTCATTGTTATTACTCAGTAGCTTATTATAAATATCCTTCAGCTGCTAACATGTCAGATAAGGGATGGAGCGGTTCAGACTTAATCTTCGACCTAGATGCAGACCATCTTCCAAATGCACCAAATAATTATTCTGAAATGTTAGATAATGTAAAAGTAGAAACTTTAAGGTTATATGATTTCCTTACCAAAGACTTTGGTTTTTCTGAAGATGATATTCAAATAATATTTTCAGGCGGGCGCGGTTATCATATCCACATCACAGAGGATAATATTAAAGACCTTGATAGTAATCAAAGAAGAGAAGTTATTGACTACCTTAGTGCAAAGGGTTTAAACTTAAGTCATTTGTTTCACCATAAAAGATTTGTACCTGAACTGCAAAAAGATGGGGACGATTTGGATCTAAATATAAATAGTGGGTGGAGAAAGCGATTAAACGCCTATATTATCTCATACTTACAAGATAGTCTTGATAGCAGCAACGCACTTGAAGTTCTAACAAGTCATAAGGGAATAGGGGAAAGAAAAGCATCAATGATAATAGACCTGTGTAAAGATAAAAAAGAGCTTAATAAAATAAAAGAAGGTAATTTCAATAGCTTGTTTAATATAGATAAAAACTTAATATTGAGTATAGCTGAACAAGGTATTGAAAAGATAAGACTTAACATAGATGAGCCCGTGACTGCTGATATTAAACGCTTAATTAGACTTCCTGGGTCATTACATGGAGGTTCTGGTCTGAAAGTAATACCTTTAACTTACTCGCAGCTGAAAGATTTCAATCCTCTAGTTGATGCAATTGTTTTCAATGAAACACCAACTTTAATAAATATACAGACGGAACAAAAATTTGAATTAAATGGCATGAAATTTGACCTTGATGTGGGTATCCAAGAAATACCTGAATTTGCTGCTATATATTTAATGTGTAGAGGAGTTGCTGAACATGAATCGTGACGATCTAAAACAAAAGTTTCGAGAAGAAAGAAATGCAGCATTACAACCTCTTCCGTCTGACTTCTACACCAATGCAGCTGCTTATGTGAGAAACTTAGAAGATGAAATCAAGGATGTAAATAATCCGAGATCAGTTGAAGCTAAAATGCTAGAGGATGAGCTACAGAGTGCAATTGCAGATATTGAAAATATCTTTATCAGAAGAATCAGAAAAATAACTACTAGAGCAACATCTCATGCCTTTTCAAACACAACAACAGAACATGACCTTGACAAATTACTAAAAGAAGAACAAGATGTCTACAATTCAACACTTAAGGCAATAAACAAGGCGCGTACTAAATTATTAGAGCCTATTTTAGATCCAAAAATAAGTGAAAGTCAGTCAATAAATTCGACTGAAATTATAAAGGAACAAGAAAGCAGCCATGCTCATAGTTCTGCTAAAGAGGCAAACTTAAGTTCAGAAGAAGATATAGCTAAAAAAGAACATATAATTGATAAGGATAATACTTCAGAAAAAAAAATTGAAACTGAAATAAGCAAAAGTAATATAAATAAAGAATACGATGTTGTCCGAATACTGAAAGATATACCAGAATTTCTAGCTATGGATAACAGAACTTATCAATTAAAAACTGAAGACATAGCAAGCCTACCTTCATTGAATGCAAAAGCATTAATTAAAAGGGGAGCTGCCATATCAATTCCTAAATAGTAACTAACAAATAATCGATAAACAAAAAATAGGTGTATTTAATGAAAATCCCAAAAAGATTTAAAACACATTGCCCATTCTGCAAAAAACATACAGAACACATGGCAGAGAGGGTCAAGAAAGGTAGAGCATCGACTCTTACAAGAATTACAAGACAAAAAAATCGCCAAACAGGTATAGGCAACAGTGGAAAATTCTCTAAAGTGCCTTCCGGAGAAAAGCCAACCAAGAGAATTGCACTAAAGTATAAGTGTCTTGAATGTAATAAGGCACATCAGAAACCATGCTTTAGAGCTAAAAAGTTTGAATTCAAGGAATGAGTATAATGGATACCCCTAAAAGTCGATTTTTAAGAGTAAAATGCAACGATTGTGAGAATGAACAAGTAATATTTGGTAGTGCAAGTAGAAAAATAACATGCCTTGTATGTGGAAGAACACTTGCAGAACCTACTGGCGGTAAGTCTACAATAACAACACATATACTAGAAGTTTTGGAATAAATACATATGAAGTGATAATGGATGGAAGACCAAAGCAGATGGCCAGAAGTTGGTGAACTAGTAGTATGTACTGTGAAAAATGTTACCGACTTTGGTGCATATACGACCTTAGAAGAATATGAAGACAAAGAAGGTTTCATTCACATATCCGAAATTAAAGCGGGATGGGTAAAGTACGTACGAGATCATGTAAGAGAAGGGCAAAAAATAGTTTGTAAAGTTTTAAATGTAGACCCTTCAAGACGTCATATTGACATGTCTTTAAAAGACGTAAATGAACACCAAAGACGAGAAAAAATTCAAGAATGGAAAAATGAACAAAAAGCTACAAAATGGTTACAGTTCGCTGCAGAAGAAACAAAAACTAATGAAAAAGCCATTGTTGACGTCCAAAATCAGTTCTATGACCAATTTGGTAGTGCATATTCTGCTTTTGAAGAAGCTGCAATTAACGGTTCCAATGCTTTCAAGGACTTAAAAATAGGTGAAGAATTGCAGGAAAGTATTGTTAAAATTGCAACAGAAAACATAAAATTACCATTTGTTAACATAACTGGATATGTAGACCTAACAAGCTCCTTACCTAATGGAATTGAAATCATTAAAGATTCCCTTAGAGCAGCATCAGAAGTTGAAGAAGAAGGTGTCAGGCTGGACATAAGCTATACGGGAGCTCCAAGATATAGAATTAAAGTAATAGCGCCCGATTATAAAATAGCTGAGACTGTTCTAAAGAGAGCATCTAATGCTGCAGTGGATCATATACATGAATTAGGTGGTAAGGGTCAATTCCACAGACATATAGATACGGCAGCTAAAGTGTGATTATTTGTGGGTAATAAGATTCGTAGATGTTTTGAGTGCAAAATATACACCTTAGATAATAATTGTCCTAAATGTGGTTTAAAAACCAAGAATCCTGGCCCTTCTAAGTTTTCACCAAAAGACCCTTATGGAAAGTATAGAAGAAAGGGGAAGTATAAAGGAGTAGAATGAGGATGTACGAAACTGAAGTTATAAGACTTAAAGAAGATATTGAACTTAAAAATCCAATTTTAATAGTTGGTCTTCCTGGGGTTGGTCATGTAGGTAAATTAGTGGCAGAACATCTTATAGAAGAACTTGAATCTGAAAAGATAATTGAAATATATTCTCCACATTTTCCTCCACAAGTTATCGTAAATGATGATAATACCATTCGTCTAGTAAATAATGAGATTCATTTATGTAAACTAGAAGATAGGGACATTTTAATACTTGTAGGTGACCACCAAAGTTCGAGCACTGATGGACATTATGAACTTTGTGGGATATATTTAGATATAGCCGAAAGTATGCAAGTGAATCAGATATATACGTTGGGAGGATTTCCAACAGGGCAGCTTAACTACAAAGACGAGGTTATATGTGCGGTAAACAACTCCTCAATGGTAGATGAACTGAAAGAGTCAGGTGTGGTTTTCAAGAAGGGTGAACCCGGTGGAGGGATTGTCGGCGCTTCCGGTTTGATATTGGGATTAAGTCATTTTAGAAATATTGATGCTGCGTGCCTAATGGGAAAAACTTCTGGATATATAGTAGATCCTAAAAGTTCACAATCATTACTTAAGATTCTGAGTGCACTTTTCAATTTTGAAGTCGATTTAGGACCTCTTGAAGAGAGAGCAAAAGAGATGGAAAAAATTGTTGCCAAGCTAATGGAAAAAGAGCAACAAAAGGTAATGCAAGAGGATGATTTAACATATATTGGATAATGATCTAATGATTATTAATGCAGATCTCCATATTCATTCAAAATACTCCATGGCAACCTCCAAAAAAATGGACTTAACTACAATTGGAGAAGAAGCTGCAAAAAAAGGTATAAATTTAGTTGGTACAGGTGACTGTACTCACCCATTTTGGTTAAAAGAAATCAAAGAACATTCAACCGATGATTCTACTATCAAAATAGGTGATACTAGTTTTGTACTAACTACTGAAATCGAAGATATTAATCGTGTACATCATCTCCTGTTAATACCAACTATATCAAAAGCTGAAGAACTTATAGAAACTATTAGTAAATATGGGAACCTTGAAGCTGATGGTAGACCTACTGTAAAGTTAGATGGTTGCGAAATTGCAGAGATTGCAAAAAACATTGAAGCTTTAATTGGACCATCACATGCATTTACTCCATGGACTGCAATTTATGCAGCACACGATTCACTCATGAGTTGTTATAAGGATATGACCAGTTATATCTCTTTCTTAGAGCTTGGTTTAAGTGCTGACACCAATTATGCTGATCAAATCAAGGAATTGCATGACTTAACATACCTAACAAACTCTGATGCACATTCACCATGGACTAATAAATTAGCCCGTGAATTCACTTCTTTCAATGTCCCTGAAGAATCTTTTGATGGAGTTAAATCAGCAATACTTAGAAAAAGAGGATATGGTGCAAAGTTGAATGTTGGTTTTTATCCGGAAGAAGGAAAATATAACCAAACTGCATGTACACGCTGTTTTAAACAATATAATCTAAGTTCGGCAAAGTCACATGGATGGAGATGTCCTGAAGATAATGGGCTGATTAAAAAAGGGGTATCTGATAGAATAAGCGAGTTAGCTGACCTAGATTTAACCTCACATCCTGAACATAGACCAGAATATATGCATCTTATACCTTTATCGGAAATAATAATGATGGGATTACAACATTCAAGTATCAGTACTAAGGGTGTTACAAATGCATGGAACAAATTGATCAATAAATTTGGGAGTGAAGTGAACATTCTTATAAATGCTGATATAGAGGAATTAAACATAGTAGATCAAAAAATAGTTAATGCAATTGAATCTTTTAGGAAACGTGAACTTATAATACATCCAGGTGGCGGTGGAAAGTACGGTTGGCTGGAATTACCTGCACCTTCGGATAAGAAATTTGAAAAGGTTCAAACCAAAGGACAGGCTAATTTATTAGATTATTAAAATAATATGCAATGTGCCGGGATGGCAGAGCGGACTATTCCAACGGCAAATAAAAATGTCGCGGAGTCTAAACGCGGCAGGCTCGAGACCTGTTTCCCCTTACGGGGTGCTTGGGTTCGAATCCCAATCCCGGCGTATAAAATTATTCTTTCATGAAATCACACAACCATATAATCCATTTTAATTAAGATTTCTATAAAAATTATTTTTTAACACCTTCACATTATTCTGCTATAATTTTATGATTTGAGTTGAAAAAATAGTTTCATTTTTAAGGAAAACTAATTTACTTTGAAATCATTACTTAGTTTATGAGAATTACATTAATCGGAATGGCAGGAGCTGGTAAAAGCACCGTTAGTAAAGTTCTCGCTAAGAAATTAAATTATAAATTAATTGATATCGATAAAGTGATAGTAAAAGAACGAAATATGAGTTTAAACCAAATTATCAAAGCTTTTGGTGAAGATGGATTTATTAAAATAGAAGAGCAAGCTGTACTAAAATTAAAAATGCCTGGAAATTGTATCATTTCTACTGGTGGCAGTATAATATACTCAGAAGATGCAATGAACAGATTAAAAAAAGAAACTGTTGTAATCTTTCTTGATACACCTCTTCAGACAATTATTGAAAGAATTAAAATACCTGAAAATAGAGGACTTGTAGGACTAAATCAAAATAATACAGTATCTGATATTTTCAAGCAGAGATATGAATTATACAAAAAGCATGCAGATATCATAATAACTACCGATGGTACTGAAAATATATCAGAAATTATAAAAAAAATAAGTGAAAAAATAAATCTTACAATTTAAAACAAATTACCTTATCCTTATAAATGCTTGCCCACCTGATGAATAGAAGCCTTCTTGGTTTTTAGTTTCTGTTTTTTCTGCATTATTTAGGTCAATATCTGTAATCTCTTCATTTTTAAGTGTTTTTTGTTTTTGTACCAACTCTGCCATTGTAATTTCAAACCTCTTGTACCTTTTATCTGTTAAGAGACAAATTAATCATCTACAAGCATATATATAAAGATTGTGGGCTTCATTTTTTATCTTTACACATAAGTGCTTAACCTAATTGCAATGTAAATAACATATATCATCACAGGGATAGCTACAATACAAACAGATTTAAATGTGGATATCATACGAGCATGTTTAACAGCAAAAATCCATATGTAACAGCTCCATATCAAAAAAATAAGCTCTATAGAAAATAGAACAGTCATTGATATATTGCTAATAAGCTGCTGTTCAACGGCTTCTCTGCTTACAACATGTATCTGAGATATCAAAAGTGCTGGAACCATAATTATAAGAGTCACCATTGCAACAAGTATCTGAGGTAAGAAACCATAAGATATGAACTCAAGCATTCTTTTAAATGAACCTTTGCTCTCAGTAACCTTGGTAAGTAAATAAAAAAGAGCACTTATAATAATCCAGATGAAAAGCACTATTATAAATATTAAAACACCAGCTATATATATCCCAAAATTGGCTAGTATATAAGATTCGTCAATTGTAACTAGTGATTTAATCCTTTGGAATATAACATAAGTAGTAATTACTTCACCAAAAGCAACTACTAGCATTATACCAATAGATAATTTGATATCAATTTTTTCAGAACTTAGTTCAGAAAAGAAAGTATTCGGATCTATGAGCACTTTCAACATATAATTTACATAAATTATATATTATTAATATATATTCACGTATTAAAACAGTTATTTAATTAGTATAAATAAATCAAATCAAGATGTTGGGATTGTAAATGTGAATTTTGACCCTTTCTTTTCTTCACTTTCTACCCAAATTTCACCACCAAGACCTTCAATAATTCCACGAGCAATGGAGAGCCCAAGCCCAGTTCCACCAACTTTTCTAGTTGAGGTATGGTCCACTTGATAAAATTTCTCAAATATAGTATCAATCTTATCTTTTGGGATACCTATTCCATTATCAATGATATTTACTTTAATACAAGTGTCATTTACAGACATGACCTGAATATCTATGTGCCCTTTAACAGGTGTAAATTTTATTGCATTTGTTAATAGGTTGACAAAGACTTGTGTAAGTCTATCTTTATCAGATGCTATTTCTTTCTTATTTGTGTCAATATTTATATCTATACTAATATCTTTATCTTTTGCTAGTAAACTCACCTCACTCACGGATAAATCAATTAGCTCATTAATAGAGATTTTTTCTTTCTTGAAACGCATTCCATCTGAATCAAGCCTAGATACATCTAGTAAATCAGTAACCATACGGGTTTGTCGATCAACATTTCGAATAATTAATTCAAGCATTTCATTTTGAATATGTGATGGACAAGCATTATCTTTTAATAATTCACTGGATGTTCTAATCGCAGCTAAAGGTGTCCTGAGTTCATGTGAGACAATCGAGATAAAATCTGTTTTTGCCTTATCTAAATTTGTCAACCTTTCATTCGCATCTTTTAATTCTTGATTAGATTTTTGTAATGCTGTTGTTTTCTTTGTTATTTCTGCTTCAAGTTCATGGTTCCATCTAGATAAAATTAAGACTACAATTAACCCTATCAAAAGTATAATAGAACCCGTAAATACAACAAAGTCTGCCTGCTTCTCATATACAGAACCTACCAAAGAATCAACGTCATCATAAGAGTTTTTTACTGCAAGTGACCATTTGTGATTTCCCCAATTTACAGTAGAATATGAAACTATCTTGGATTCATATTTATTAGTCTCATGATCTAAATATGATATATAGATACCAGTACCATCTAACCCTTTTAATTGATCTTCAAGTATATCTCTTAGACCAAAATTATCATCATCTACAATCTCAATGTAATTTAATCCAACTCTATCACGATATATACTATCATAAATAATATTTCCATTCGAATCTATCAAATAAATATCACCAGCAATATCATGATCATTAAGAAATTTTTCAGTTGTATCATATATCTTAATAATACCAACAATAGTTCCCTTAAACTGATCATCCACATACACAGGAACCCAAACAAATGTGCCCATACCACCTTCCTGTAACTCTCTAGGGCCTGTTATGTAAGTATCTTTTGATTCTTTAACGTGTTCAAATGCCCAGGATTGATTAAAATCATATAAATTATAACCAATTGGTGTATTTTTTTCAGGGTAGCCTATCACTATCGTTCCATTTACATCTACAAATTGAAGTGCATAGTAATCATCAGAATATTCATATATAGTCTCAAAGTCAGACGAAAATGAGTTATAATCAAATGAGCTAGGATGACTATCTTTTACCTTGTGGTTAACTACAATCTCAAGCAAAAATATCTTTTCACTCAAATATTTTTCCAAACCTAATGATATATGTTTAGATAAAAGGAGTTGACGTTCCCTATATTGATCTTCAACAACTTCTTTCACCTCACGATTTGTGTCAATCCCATAAGAGATGATTGAAGCGATTAAGAGCATTGCTAAAACTGCAATAATTAAGTAGTTCCACGATGTCTTCTTTGAATCCATTTCTCAACAACTAGCTATGCTCTTAAAAATAGTATTTTCCACACTTCATCAAACATTAACTCTTCTCAATATCATCTTTATTCGTGCTTTAAGTTCACTCAAATTAAAAGGTTTTGTTACATAGTCATCAGCACCAATCTCAATGCCATCGACTTTATCCTTAATCTCCCCTTTAGCTGTCAGCATTATTATTGGTATATGTCCATATAATGGATCTGTTTTAACCTTTTTGCATACATCAAATCCATCCATTTCAGGTAGCATCAAGTCTAATAGAATTATATCCGGATTCTCTTTTCTTATGATTTCAAGTGCTTTTTTACCATCATTTGCTTCTATAACATTATAGCCATCAATTTCAAGAGCCCTTTTTGTTGTGAGCAGTGTATCCATCTCATCGTCAACTATCAAAATCTTTTCTCTTGTATCGCTTAGTTTATTTAGAACCTGATTTACTTGAGAATCGGGTATTTCAAGCTCTTGTGAGATAGAAATTGATGTAGAATCAGGATTCTGCGCCATGATATTTAATATTTTATTTTCTAATTCTTTATCCATAAAAATCACAATCTAATTGTATGAAAGTTTTTATTTACCTTAAAGGAATTAAGGTATTAAATAGATAAACTTTACTACAAATAGTGAAGTTTTCTATTTGAAAGAAATGTTTATATTTGATTAAACATATCAATTTGTCGATATAATGGATATGGTACAACAAGTATTTGGTAAAAATGCTCAAATGACAGTTCTTCGTAATTTGATAGAGCATCGTGAAGAGGCAACATATCTATCTGGAATTGCTCATGAGACTGGGCTGTCACATTCAAGTGTCGCAAGAGTGATAGAACCCCTTGTTGAAGCTGGTATTGTAATTGAGCGACCCTTAGGTAAACAAATAAGAACATTTAAACTTAACATGGACAATGAACTTACTAGACTAATTGTTGATTTTTATTTAGAGTTTAATGAAGTTGCTAAAGACAACTAATAACAAATTCTCTAGAGGCATTAAAAGCACCACATCTAGAGAGAATAATAAAAAATAATTCATTTTAATTTAAAAGGATTAAAAAAGGTTAAAGTTGTACATATTGAGCAGCTTCACCTAGGTCTTCTTCAATCCTTAATAGTTGGTTATATTTAGCTGTTCTTTCACTGCGAGCCGGTGCACCAGTCTTTATCAACTCGGCTCCAAGTGCAACTGCTATGTCAGCAATCGTAGTATCTTCGGTTTCAGCCGATCTATGACTAACAACAACACTATAGCCACTACGTTGAGCTAACAAAGCAGCGTCGAAAGCTTCCGACAATGTCCCTATTTGATTTACCTTTAACAGTAATGAGTTTGCTGCTCCCAGTTCCAAGCCCCTTGAAAGTCTATCAACGTTTGTAACAAAAAGATCGTCACCCACAATCAATGTTTCCCAAGCTTCAGAAGTTAATGTTGCAAAATCTTCAAATGCCTCTTCATAGAATGGGTCTTCTATAAGAATTATTGGATAGGTGTTGATTAACTCTAGGTAAAAATCAGTTAATTCCCCTGAACTCATCTTTTTACCATCTATAAGATAGTGACTGCCATCATAGAATTCTGAAGCTGCGGCATCAAGTCCTATTGTAATATCTGATTGAGAGTACCCTGCATTATCAACAGCCTGTAGTAAAGCATCTAAAGCATCTACAGTTAAGCTAATTGGTGGTGCAAATCCACCTTCAAATCCAACATTAGTAGAAGCACGTCCATATTTCTCAATTAAAACCTTCTCAAGTTCATGATATGTTTCAGCACCCATCCTTAATGCTTCTGCGTAATTTTCAGCACCTTTCGGTTGGATCATGAATTCTTGGATTGCAAGATCATTACCCGCATGTTGACCACCATTGAGAACATTCATTGTAGGGACTGGGAGCATAAAAGAATTAGAGCCACCAAGATACCTGTATAAGGGCATATCTAGAGAATCGGAAGCTGCTTTTGCTACTGCAAGAGATACTCCTAAAATCGCATTAGCACCCAAGTTCATCTTATTTTCAGTGCCGTCCATTGCAATCATCATTTCATCTATCTCTCGTTGATCTCTTACATCCATTCCAACTAATTCCGTTTCAATAAGAGTGTTTATATTATTAATAGCATCTAAAACGCCTTTTCCACCATACCTCTCATCATTATCACGTAGTTCAAGGGCTTCATTAGTACCAGTTGATGCCCCAGATGGAACACTAGCACGACCAAATCCAGAATAAGAGCTATCGCTACCAGCATAAACATCTACTTCAATTGTAGGATAACCTCTTGAATCTAATATTTCTCTTGCATAGACCTTTTCTATTCGATATTTATTTTCTTTACCTACATAGGACATTACATTCCACCACTTGAAAATTAGTTGTATTTAAGAGATTTAGCATAATTAAAACTCACAAAAATGAGTTTTGTTACATGTTTCTATATTGATATCAGATATAAGTAGAATCTTATAAAATCTGCTTTCTAAAAGGCAGAGTCACAATATCTCTACTTAATCTATGTATTTAGAATATATATATCATACTCATTAATATTCTAAAATTAAACTATTTCATGTATAGGAGACATATCTACTAATAATTAACTATTTTCTGATCTAGGAAACGTGATTGGTGAAAATCCTTTAGTTTCATCTTTAATTCTTTGAATGTCACCTATATCAAGTTCAATTATCAAAATTTCCACTGTCATAAAAGTATGAGCTTTGTCTCTAATACACCCCACTTTGATATCTTCACCGTTACCAATAGCTGCATGCAAATGGATCTTAGGTGAATTGTCTTCAAAGAAAATGTTTCCTATTCCTAATATCTCACCTACCTCATTAAAGTCTGTTACATTTACTTGTGGAGGTATTATTGGTGCTTTTGGCCCAGTTACAAGGGAAATATCTTCAGATGCACCAAGTAATATCATGAAGCCAGATCTGATCTGTTCCTGTACTGCTAATTTTTCAATTTCATGAATGAGATTATCACCATGATCCATACGTACTGTGAAAATTCTATTGATTGATGTTTTATAATATTGCATTATTTTTTGCTCCAATAGGGTATGATCTTTTTATTGATTAACATAATTACCAGAATCTAAAAATTAAAATAAGCTATGTGACATTTCCTTAACAAGGAAAAGATTTAAACGTACTTTTATCTGATTATATTAAAATTAATTATTATACTTATTGATTAAAAAACATTACTAGTGTGGTAAACTAATGAACTTAAAACCAAGTTACATATTAATTGCATTAATAGCAATTATTTTTGGAATTGGACCACTTATTGGGTTGTATACCGAATATCTCTGGTTCGATATGACAGGATATTTATCTGTCTTCACAACAATAATTACATGGCGTATATTCCTATTCGTAGTAGGATTTATTCTAATATTTGGCTTTATATACGCTAACATATCCGTTGCTAATAAGAAGATCAGAGATATCCTAGGTACTGATAATGAAAAAAGAACAGATATTGATGGATTTATAATTCCAGGTGCATTGCTGATTTCATTCGTATTTGCATTATCCTTAAGTGGACAATGGGAAACTATTCTATTGTTTTTAAATATGGTCCCTACAGGATTAGAAGATCCTATATTCAATCAAGATATATCTTTTTACTTGTTCCAACTACCTCTTCTCGAATATATTAGGAATATTTTGTTCTCTTTAACAATTTTCGTTTTAATCTTTGTTGGACTGATTTATTTATATAAACTTGAGGATATTTTAGCTCCACAATATTCTATTGAAAGTGATAACGAGTTCCAGGTTCCTAAAAGTGATATCGCTGAAAGCATCTCCAAGATACCTACAGGGGTAATAGCACACATATCAATACTGTTTGGTTTCTTACTTTTGATTGTAGCATTCACTTTTTACCTAAATAGATTTGATATATTATTCACCCAAAATGGTGTTGTAGCTGGGGCAGGATATACTGATGTTAATGTAACATTACCTTTACTAACAATAACTGCAATTCTATGTGCGGTAGTTGCTGCTGCTATTATAGCTAATGTCAGATCAGCGAATCTCAAAATACCATTGATTGGATTAACAGTTGTTGTAATTTTAATCTTATTAACATCTTTTGTACCTTCAGCTTATCAACAGTTCGTAGTAGAGCCCACCGAGCTGCAGTTAGAAGAGCCTTATTTAGAACATAATATAGAATTTACCAGGCAAGGTTTCGGTATTTCTGATGTCAAAATTAAACCCTTTGATTATGATACAGAATTATCTCACTCAACTGTTGAAAATAATCAAGATATAATTTCCACGCTGAGAGTATGGGATCCTAGGGCCTTAATGAGCACATATAGACAAACTCAACAAATCAGAACATACTATGAATTCAATGATGTGGATACTGATAGATATCATATCGATGACGAATACAGGCAATTTATGATATCTGTAAGAGAAATGGATATCACAGAGCTTGATCCTTCAGCCCGAACATGGGTCAATGAAAGACTTGTATATACTCACGGGTATGGGGCTGTTATGAGTGACGTTTCAGCTAAAACAAACGATGGTAGACCCGTCCTCTCACTTCAGGACATACCTCCAAGAGGCGAATTTGAATTAACTAACCCTAGAATATATTATGGTGAACTGACACGTGACTATAAGATAGTTAACACAGATAGAGAAGAGCTAGACTACCCTCGGGCTGAAGGGAACGTGTTCTATCAATATACAGGTACTGGTGGTGTTCAACTAGATTCTATATCAAAAAGACTAGCATATATGTTAAGATTTGGTGATGTTAACTTTGTATTAAGCCAATATATTAATGATGATAGTAGAGTGATTTACGATCATGAGATTAGAGATAGAGCATCTAAAATTGCACCATTTTTGATATATGATAATGATCCATATCCAGTGATACATGAAGGTAGGATTGTGTGGATCATAGATGCATATACAATATCTGAAAAGTATCCTTACTCTCAAAGATATCGAACTGGTGCTGGAGATATCAATTATATCAGAAATTCTGTGAAAGTTGTAGTTGATGCATATGAGGGCAGTGTTGACTATTATGTAATGGACGAAGAGCCTTTAATTGATACATACTCTAAGATCTTCCCTGACCTCTTCAAACCATACGAAGATATGCCGGAAGGGCTAAAAGATCACATAAGGTATCCTAGTGAATTCTTTAATGTTCAAATGGATATGTATCGAATATATCATATGACAGACGTAGAAACTTTTTATAATAGAGAAGATGCCTGGCAGGCTCCAAGAGAATATTATAGAGGTACTACAGTTCCAATGGAGCCGTATTATATTATAACTCGGCTACCTGAAGAAAATGAACTTGAATATATTTTGATGCAACCATTTACTCCAAGAAATCGACAGAATATGATAGCTTGGATTGCTGCACGATGTGACGAACCTAATTATGGTCAACTTGTTCAGTACGAATTTCCAAAAGATAGGTTGATATATGGACCAAACCAGATTGAAGCTAGAATTGACCAGGATCCCGTAATATCAGAATTATTCACATTATGGGGACAGCAAGGGTCCAGTGTGATAAGAGGAAATATGCTAGTAGTACCTTTAGAAAATTCAGTTCTGTATGTAGAACCTGTGTTTATAAGTGCAGATGAAGGTGAAATTCCTGAACTGAGAAGGATCATAGTTTCAACGGGTGAGAATTTGTACATGGGTCTTGATATAGAGACTGCAATAAATGTACTCCTAGGAGAAGAAATAGTTGATGAAGATGGAGAAGGTGTCCCTATACCACAGGATGCTAGGGAATTAGCACAACAAGCGATGGAACATTATAATCGTGCTCAAGAACATCTTAGTGAAGGTGATTGGAGTGGATACGGAGAAGAAATGGATAATGTTAGAGACATACTTGAACAAATCTCTCAATTAATTCCACAAACAGATGTTGAAATGGTTTAAAGTGTGCACAACCACCACGGTCTTATTTAAATTAAAGGTCGTGGTTCTCTTTCTTTTTCAATTTAAATTTTTATGATTTAAGGCGTTTGTATCTTATTCTTAAGTATTATAGAATATACAAACTTTGATTCTATAGCTGTTTTTGTGTTGTATTTAAATCTGGCTTAAATAAAATAAAAAATGTGATGTTATCAGTTTATTCAGAGGTAAATTACATATATTCTTACCTTAGCATGTTTATGACTCAATTTTATATATGAATAATATATAAATGTGAAATATAGAGATTTCAAGAAGAAGTGTTACAGTTCAGAATCAATTTGAAATTTACTGATTATATCAAAAAAGGATACTAATATAGCAAATTAAAGCCCCAATGGACACTAATTTGCTATAAGGGTTATAAGGTATTGTAAGGTACTCAATAAGATGGTTCATATCCATCTATTTGGGAAAAAGCTTTATCCATATCTTTTTGAGATTCTACCCGCGATTTCTTTTCCCGTTCAATATTGATTGCTTCTACAGCAGCTGAATACAACCGCTCTAATTCTGAAGCTGATTCTAATGTTAAAACAACAAGAACTTGGGGATATTCACCATCTCTTACAACAATTCCTTTGAACACATGACCTATTGAAGATGAAAGTTTCTCTACCTCTTGAGATATCTCATCAATATCTAAGTACTTTCTATCTCCTTTTATTATGATCATTGCTCTACTAGCCTCTTCATAAACATTTGTAGAAAAAAGTAGGCCCTGTGATGATAGTGCACGTTGAATTACATTAATTACCGGAACTTCTTGGTCTGCTTGGTAAAATCCAATAGTAGCAAGGCCCGCACCACCACTCATTACCGTCTTGAAATCTCCTAGATCAGTTACCATCATCATCTCACTATCGAGTGAGTCAAGTAAGAACAGCATGCGCTTAGCTATCATTGTATTAATACCATCATAGGCTGTTTTAACGTCACCACCCATTTGTTTTAAAAATTGATTGTCTGCAAGAATTATACCATCAGAACCACTCTCTCTTATTTCCCGCAATGAAAAGGCTGAATTCTGTAAATAAAGGGTTCCTTCTTCCCTAAATGGAAGTACTACTACTGAATAAACAGGGAAATCATATCGGTCTTTAAGTTCCTTTATGATTAATGGGCTAAATGAGGAACCTGTACCTCCAGATGCTGATGTCAAAACAAATGCAATATCAAATCGCCCTCTTTTTTCGATATTGCGCATTATATGTTCTTTATTGGATTCAAATACTTTCTTCCCAAGATTCCTATTAGCACCTACTCCATGAAGATGTGGGATATGTATCCTATCTTTTGCCTTCGTGAACTGCATTTCTTTTAAGTCATTTATAGCAGTGTTCACAGCAATAGTCTCTACATTACTTTTGAACTTTTGTTTTCCAAATATTTTGGCATATTTACTGCCAGTGCCAAATGCTTCCCGATTAATTGCATCAAGTATACGGTTTCCACATTGGCCATTTCCTATAACTAAAACGTTAAGCAAAAAATTCCTCCATCGATAAAAGTATAATGATATAGGGAAAGTATATCAATATTTGTTTATGTACCTTTAAGTTTAGAACTTATATTGCTTTTGCCTATGAATGATAAACAAACCAATTCCACCAATTATAACCAAGGGTACTGCATAAACATATAATGGATATTCTAATAAAAAGTCATACCATGCTTCAATTACAGTAATTCCTTCAACTGTGGCTTCTTTATTGACCTCTTCAGGTGTGTCACTAAACCCATCATCATATTCATAGGATAAATTAGCCCCTATATTATATTCCCCTATATCAGTTGGTCTTACTGTATAGGATACATCTATCTGTTGCCGTTGACTAAATGACTCAATATAAATACTGGGATTCCCACCTCTTGTCTCAATCTCATCATCACCGCTAACAAATTCAACACCTGGTGGTAGTTCAATATCTACACGTAACCCTTTTGCAGCAGTATTCCCATCATTTCTCAAGCTTATAGTTCCATCAAGGCGAGAATTCCGTTCAATGTTTTTACTCTCAACTGTATGAGAAATAGATACATCGGCTTTTTGCAATGTGCCTTCAACGTCTAATATCAGTTCATCAGATTCCGAGTCGAACCTATTCCCAGCCTCGTCATAATATCTTGCTGTAGTGGTTCCAAGTTCAACTTCGCCTGGTTGTGTAGCCTTGAGTTCATATATTAGAATTGTCTTTGAATCACCAGCATCCAACGACATTGGACCTTTATCTTCAAGTATAGTGTCTTCTATTGAAAGGCCTTGACCATGATTGTCAGTAAACTCTAAATCTACAGCTTTCCCATCACCAACGTTTTCAGCTCTAACAGTTACTCTAAATGGTTCGCCTATCTCTACCGTTTCATCTGCTTCTTTTGTGATTTTTATATCTGGAGAACCAACAAATTTAGGGTCGTCACCATAATCTATAATCTCTGATATATGAATATCGTTTCTGGAATAGCCTGATAAATAGATTGCAAGTTCAGCACGGTCAAGTGTACTTCTACCAATTAGACCCGTTAATTTGACTTCAACTTCACCGTTTTCTTGAAAATCAAATGTAAGTGTATCATTTACATCTAACATTTTCCTTTCAATCTCATTAAAGTCATCTACACTTTCAATTTCATATATTCTAATATCTGCAGTTCCTGAAGATTCTGAAACTAGTGTAGCCTCAATTAAATAACTGTTAATTTGGTATGATTCACCTTGTGTAAGTGTTGGATCATCTACTTTAAAAGATCCAAAAGCAGTCCCACTAAATATTAACAAAATTATTAATGCAATAAATATTGTCGCTATTAATTTTTTTCCTGAAATCATATATATCAGCTGTTTTTATAGTCAAAAACTAAACATCTTTTTCAATGCAACAAAAATCAAAGTTTCATGAAGTTAAAGTTATTATAATCAAGTGGAAATAAAATATACAAATACATAAAGATTATGGTCAGAGTAGCTTATTTTTCACATAGTTTCAAGCTCAAATCAACCCATCTTGCATCATATATAAGGGAACCCATAGATATTACATCAACGCCTGTTTTAACGTATTCTTCTAAATTAGAAATATTTACCAATCCAGATGCTTCTAGGATAACATTGTCTCTAAAACCTTCGAGTTTAAGCTTTTGTATCACCTGAATTATCTTTTTTGGTTCCATGTTATCGAGCATAATAATATCGATACCCAAGGAAGCTGCCTTGAGTGCATCTTCAATTGATTCAACTTCAACCTCGATTTTTTGAACAAAGCTTGTATTCTCTTTTGCCTTAGTTATAGCCTTTTCAAGACCTAACAACTTGATATGATTATCTTTTAGCATGACAGCATCGAATAATCCAAACCTATGAGGATCTCCTCCACCTGCAATAACTGCGTTTTTTTCAAATCTACGAAGTCCAGGTGTCGTTTTCCTGGTGCTAGCAATTCTTGTTGTTTTTGATATATTTTTAGCTATACGAACACATTTGTTAGTTAGAGTTGCAATACCACTTAAGTGTGCCATTAAGTTCAAACAAATCCTTTCTGCCTGGAATATAGAAGAAGCATACCCTTTTAGAATAAAAATTGTAGCACCTTTTGAAAGGTGATCGCCATCAAAGGCCTTCCTTTCATAGTCTATACCAAAATAATCTAATACCGATATTGTTTCGTTTGTACCGGCAATAACACAGTCTTGTTTCGTGAAAATTATAGTTTCTATTGTTCTATTTTCACAAAGTTTTGATGGTATGTCCTGATATGCAATGTCTTCTGCAAGGAATCTCTCAATTTCATTAATAAACATAAATTTCACCATAGGTAATTTATTAATTAGATGATTTATATTGTATAAATACATTTTAACTATGTTTTTAAAATCAAATATAACAAATCTTATGTAAAAAATAGTTTCATTTAACTATTGTTCTTTATGAGTAGGTGTTTATACAATGCTAAATGTAGGTATAATTGGATGTGGAGCTATTGGTTCACAAATTTGTAAAAGTTTTGATGCAGATGAAAATCGTAACATAAATATTCATGCAATATATGATCATAATACTGATTATGTATCTTCCATTATAAATCAACTAAAATCTATGGAACCAAAAATTCTAAGCCTTGATGAAATGGTTAGAGAAGTTGACCTTATTGTCGAAACCGCATCTCAAAGAGCTGTTAGATCAATAGCCATCCCAGCATTAAAAGCCAAGTGTGATGTTCTTATTATGAGTGTTGGTGCACTTGCAGAAGATAAGCTGAGAAATGATATTTATGCATTAGCGACCCAAAATAACTGTAAGGTTTACTTACCTTCAGGTTCAATTGCTGGGATCGACGGAATAAAGTCTGCAATGTCAGGAGATATCCAATCCATTACTTTAAAAACTAAAAAGCCACCTGCTGGATTAAAAGATGCACCATATATTATCGAACAGGGTATTAACTTAGATAAAATAGATTCTGAAACTATAATATTTGAGGGTAGTGCACTAAATGCAGTAAATGCTTTTCCAGCAAATGTAAATGTTGCTGCAACTCTGAGCATTGCAGGAATTGGATTCGAAAAAACAAAGGTTCAAATCATTGCTGACCCTAAATTAACTATGAATGTACACGAGATTGAAGTATTAGGTGAATTTGGTAAAATTTGTTCAAGGATTGAAAATAAACCATCACCAAAAAACCCAAAAACTAGTCATCTAGCTTCCTTATCTGCAATTTCTACACTAAGAAAAATAGCTGAACCCGTTCAAGTTGGTACGTGAACACCAATATTTTCACATTTTAGCCAGCTTTCTTTTTTTTGTTGATACAAAACAAATAATTAGAATAAAATTGTATAACCTATTTGCCATTTAGATTTATAAAGAAGGTACAATAACTTATTATAAAAAACCAATTTAGTAGGGATTATATGCAGGATAGAACCTCAATCATTAATGAAATAAATCAATTAAAGAAAGAAAAAAATGCTGTTATTCTTGCTCATAATTATCAAAGAAAAGAAATTCAAGATATTGCAGATTTTT
The DNA here is from genome assembly GCF_024808815.1 of Methanosalsum natronophilum. Taxonomy (GTDB): domain Archaea; phylum Halobacteriota; class Methanosarcinia; order Methanosarcinales; family Methanosarcinaceae; genus Methanosalsum; species Methanosalsum natronophilum. The sequence continues at coordinate 171,674 of NZ_JANUCS010000001.1, forward strand.
TAGGAGATTCACTAGGACTTAGTCAAGAAGCTGTGAATCAAGATGCAGATGTCATTGTATTCTGTGGAGTAGATTTCATGGCAGAAAGTGCAGCTATACTTAGTCCAGAGAAAACTGTACTTTTACCAGAAAAAGAAGCTGAATGTCCTATGGCAGCAATGGTTGATGTAGACTCATTGAGACAAAAGAAAAAAGAACATCCAAACGCAGCCGTTGTGTGTTATGTGAATACCTCTGCAGCTGTTAAAGCGGAGTGTGATATATGTTGTACATCCTCAAATGCTGTTAATATAATCAACTCACTTAAAGAAAATGATATTATTTTTGTACCTGACAAGAACCTAGCGAAGTATGTTTCTTTAAATTCTACCAAGAATATAATACCTTGGGAAGGATATTGTCCAACACATCATCAAATATTAGTTGGTGACATACTTCTCATGAAAGAAGAACATCCTAATGCAGAAATTATTGCACATCCTGAATGTAAAGAAGATGTACTAGATATTTCAGATAAGGTATTAAGCACAACTGGTATGACAAATTACGCTAAAAGTACTAACTCAAAAGAAATGATAATTGCAACTGAAACAGGAATACTATATAGATTAAAAAAAGAAAATCCTGATAAGATATTCTATTCAGGTTCTGAATATGCAGTATGTCCAAACATGAAAATGACAACATTAGAAGGTGTATTGGATTCACTTAAGAACATGAAACATGTAATATCAGTTCCAGAAGAGATTAGGATCAAAGCCATGAAATCTTTAGAAAGAATGCTTGAAGTTGGTCGAACTTAAATGCAGGTCATAGATGTATAATCTCAAAGCATACCTTGAACTTATAAGGTACAAAAACTGTTTCATGGCAGCAGTAGCCACTTTAGTAGGGCTATTCATAGCATACAATATCTTATCAACCAATATTGACATAGTTGTAGTTGAATTACTTCTAGTTTATTCATTACTAGGTTTTGTGTCTGTTTTCCTAATAACTGGTGCTGGAAACGCGATTAATGATTATTATGATATTGATATTGATAAAATAAACAGGCCTGAAAGACCCATTCCTTCTGGTAGAATCTATAGAAAAAAAGCATTATATTTCTCATTAATATTGTTTTTCCTCGGATTTATAATTTCAACAATGATTAATCCCATATGTGCTATAATCGCTTTGGTGAACATAATCATATTATACCTTTATGCAAGATCGCTAAAAAAACATCCTTTATCCGGTAACATCAGCATAGGTTATCTAACTGGCTCATTATTTCTTTTTGGTGGAGGAATTCTGGGACTAGATGGTGTACTTACAGTCTTTATTCTATTCCTTCTAGCAGCATTAGCAACCCTTTCTCGTGAAATTATAAAAGATATTGAAGATATAGAGGGAGATAAAGCAAGCGGTGCAAAAACGTTACCAATTATAATTGGAAAGAAAAATGCAAGTTATGCAGCTACAGGTTTTGTTATTATAGCAATGATTGCAAGTCCTCTCCCTTTCTTCCAATCAATTTTAAATCTGAACTATTTGTATGTTGTCAGTATAGCCAATGTTGTATTCCTTGCATCTTTATTCGAACTCATGATCAAGTCAAACCCTGAGAAATCTTCAAAGTTGTTGAAAATTGGTATGTTATTTGCCTTGTTCGCTTTTATTGCAGGGGCATGATTAAGTAACAAAATAATTAAGATTCTTCAAAATCATCAAAAAAATCAGATTTAGTACTATGAGAAATAGATGAGCGTTGCTTTAAGTATTCTTTAAGCATTAAAGGAAATGTTTTGGCCGGAACGAATCGAACACCTAGTTCTTCAGCCCATTTTTGAATTCCAAAATCATTAGCAACTACTGCAGCATCAATTTCTTTTGCCAATAATAATACATCAATATCTGGTGCACTGTCGAGAATGCCATACCTCAATGCTGATCGATACTTATTTCTAAACTTACCAATTGTTTTCCCAATAACTTCTCTTTCAATATTATCCTCAATATCTTTTTTAGTTCTTGCAGAAGATGTTAGAAATAAACACTCAGTTGCAGCCGACCAAATAGCATCTTCAGCAACACCCATTCCCTTATTAATACGAGCTCGCATAAAAGCAACATATTCGTGGAATATACGTGCTGGTATCTTTACTTCATACCTATCAGGTGTTTTCTTTACAAGCCATGTATCAATCTTTGCGACAACTTCAGTCTCACATTCATTGTTTCTAGCAAAGTCTTGTAACTCCTCATAAACAGAAGGGAAGGGTATATAGCAGCTGATGCCTAACTTTAGCCTTGATTCAGCAATCAAGTCAAGAATTCCTTTAATCCCATCACATAGCTCAGAGTGCCCAATTGATTCTCTAACCTGTTGATCTGTAAGTGCAGTAGTATCAAGTACAAAACGTTGTCTTAACATGGAATAAACACATCTTCACATTAGTATTAGTGATTGTAAATAGAGCTGATAAAATTATATGTAATTAACTATAAACATATTTGATTAATATATTCTTTAATATGTTATATATAATTACTTAAATTAAAGATAAAATTAGGCAAGCACAGGAAAATTAAAATTAAATAATCCTGTACTCTCTCAGTCCACTATATTATTAATCTTCTTTCTGTACCCTTTCATCGTCCTCATCATCTTCATCGTCTTCTGCATTTGCATCTATGGCATAATTAGCAAAAGATGCAATGCTTTGCTCATAAATATCGTTTGGTTCTGAAGATGAAACGGGTTTAACCCTTGACATTGCTTTTTTGAAGTGTTTCTTTTTAATCCTGATTTTATCTAAGTTATCTGTAATCTCTTTCTTGCTCATACCTGGTTTAATATATTCTCGAAGTGCAAGCATAGTAGCTTCTCTGCAAATAGATTCTATATCTGCTCCTACATAGCCATCCGTCATCTCTGCAAGTTCAAATGCTTTAATCTCATCTGAGAGTGGTTTTCCTTCAAGATGTATCGTGAATATCTTCTCTCTGCTTTCCTTATCAGGAGTTTTCACATAAATCAACCTATCAAACCTTCCAGGCCTTAATAGTGCTGAATCTACAATATCAGGTCGATTCGTGGCAGCGATTATAACTACATCTTTCAACTCTTCAACACCATCTAGTTCTGTAAGAATTTGGCTTACAACTCTTTCACTTGTATGTGAGTCAGAACTACTACCTCTTCTGGGTGCAATCGAGTCAATCTCATCAAAGAAAACAACAGTTGGTGCTGATTGTTTTGCTTTTCTAAAGGTTTCCCTGACAGCACGTTCCGATTCACCTACATACTTGCTTAAGAGTTCAGGACCTTTGATACTAATAAAGTTAGCTTCACTTTCACTTGCAACTGCTTTTGCTAGTAAAGTCTTACCAGTACCTGGTGGACCAAATAACATTATCCCTCTTGGTGGTTTAGTATTCACGGTCTCAAATATCTCAGGGTATTTTAATGGCCATTCCACCGCTTCTCTCAGATCTTGTTTTGCTTTTTCGAGGCCACCTATGTCATTCCAATCAACATGTGGAACTTCCACGAATACTTCGCGCATAGCTGATGGCTCAATATTCTTTAAAGCCTCTTCAAAATCTGTCTTTTGAACTTCAAGTTTGTCCATTACTTCTTGTGGAATATCCTCATCAATCTTGATATCCGGTAATAATCTTCTAAGAGCATGCATGGCAGCTTCTTTTGCAAGTGAAGATAAATCAGCACCTACAAAACCATGGGTTATATCTGCAATATCTCCAAGGTTCAAGTCTTTTTCAAGAGGCATTCCTCTGGTATGGACATATAGTATTTGTAGACGCCCGTTTCTATCAGGAATACCAATCTCAATCTCCCTATCAAATCTTCCTCCTCTTCTTAAAGCTTCATCAATTGAGTTTGGTCGGTTTGTAGCAGCAATTACAATTACTTCTCCTCGTGTTTTTAGTCCATCCATTAAAGATAATAACTGTGCAACAACCCTTCTTTCAACTTCTCCAGTAACATCCTCTCTTTTTGGTGCAATCGAATCAATTTCATCTATAAAAATAATAGAAGGTGCTTCTTTTTCTGCTTCCTCGAAAACTTCTCGAAGTTTTTGCTCACTTTCACCATAATATTTAGACATTATTTCTGGACCACTGATTGAAATGAAATTGGCATCTGTTTCGGAAGCTACTGCTTTTGCGATCATTGTTTTACCGGTACCTGGTGGTCCGTACAGCAGTACACCTTTTGGAGGTTCAATTCCGAGTTTTTGGAACAGTTCGGGGTGTCTTAGTGGCAATTCTATCATTTCTCGAACAAGTCCAATCTCTCGTTTCAACCCACCAATATCTTCATAAGATATCTGACCAGTCTTTACGACTTCTTCAGCAGGTTTCTCCTTTAATACAATCTCCGTGTTCCTTGTAACAATAACTGGGCCTGAAGGGGTCGTAGATGATACCACAAAAGTCAATGGGTTATTTACTGCCTCTATACGAATACGTTGACCACGAGATGTGGGTCGACCTTCTAATATCCTGTGTATATAACGTGCACCTCCAACAATCCTAATAGGTTGTAATGGTGCAAGTGTTACTTTACTAGCTTCTTTAGCATCAACTTTTTTTATTTGCACTTTATCATCAATACCAGCACGTACATTATTACGGATATTACCATCTATTCGAATAATGTATTTACCTACATCATCTAGATATCCTGGCATTATTCTGGCATAGCTTTTTTCTTTACCAGTAATTTCAATAACATCACCGCTCATTAAGCCTAGTCTTTGCATCAACTCAGGGTCAATCTTTGCAATGCCCCTACCAACATCACGGTGATAAGCTTCAGCAACTCTTACATATGTTTCTTCTGCCATATTATTCACCTTTTTCACTTATTTTCCAATATTTAGTTCCATTTATTATCTGAAATTCAATCAAATTTCTATCATAAAGAGCAGATAAGTATACCTTTACTATATCCGGCTCTATTCCAAGATTATACGAGATTGTTGCTAGTTCACGCGGGCCTATTAAAAGCTCGTATAATATCTTGGACTCTGTATGATTTTGAGTGATTTCTTGAATTATTTGCCCGCATTCATTCATTATTTTAATTAAATCATCTCTGAGTTCATTTTTTCTTGACACAAGTTTATTGATCTCTAACCTCAAGTTCTGTATTTGTTTGTTTTTTTCAATTAGTGATTCAGATGTCTGATCAACTGAGTTCTTAGAGATCAGACCATTATCTTTTCTCGAAGAAAATGACCTAATTGATGTGACATATGAATATGGAGAAAGTGTTATCTCAAGGTAGAGGTTATGACTTATGCTAAAATACTTTCTTCTGTTTGAATCAAAATGACATTCAATAAGACCAACCTCTTCCAGCAAACTGAGGTGATTGATTATTGCCTTTGGCCCAACCTCTAATTTTCTCGATATTTCACTTACATAATATGGACGATCGGACAGTATCTGCAATATCTTTCTCCTGTTCTCATTCCCAAGTATATCGAGAATTATTGATGAATCCATCCTTCTCCCCTATTCTTCACATTAGTCATTTTAATTAATCAGAAACTATAATACCTTATAGTTACTAACTTTAAGTTAGTCTTAATAATATATAAACATTTCTCTCGAATACATGGTTTATAAACAAATTGCCTAACCCATTATTTCGTTATACTAAATTAATTAGAAAACGTGAATTTGTAGCAGGTTCCTTTCGAATTATCTAATTCTATTGTCCCACTCAACTGTGCTACAAGTAAATTTATTATCTTAAAGCCAAGTGAGTTTATCAAGTTAAAATCAATATCATTTGGCATCCCAATCCCATTATCACTTACCACCAATTCATAAGCATCATCAATTCTTTTAAATGAGACTGAAATTATGCCTGTTTTACATCCTTTGAATGCGTGCTTATAAGAGTTTGTAACACACTCATTTATAATTAATCCCAGTGGAATAGTCATATCCATATCAAAATACGCTTTTTCAACTTCTAGTTCAGTTTTTATAGTTGTAGAATCAAAATAATACAACTGTGATATATAATTCACTAAACTGGAAATATAATCAGATATCTCAATGCTACCCACTATATCAGTTCTATAAAGTTTCTCATGGGCTATTGACAATGACCGAATTCTATTTTGACTGTCTTTTAATGCACCTTCAACATCTGGGTTTTGTTTGAAAAGCTTAGATTGCATGTTCAGTAAACTTATTATTACCTGCAAGTTGTTTTTGACCCTATGATGAATTTCATGCACTATCAATTGATTTCTTTCTAATTCTTCCTTTTTCTTTCTGTCAGATATATCAGATGTAATACCTTCCAACCTTATGGGAATAGAATTACTATCATATATTAGACGTGTTTTGTTACGAGTCCAGCATATGCTGCCATCGGGTCTAATGATACGATAATCTTCATTATAGTACCCATGTTCCAGTAGTTTTTTTGATGCATCAAGATAAATATCATAATCTTCTGCATAAACCATTTCTACCAAACAGTTAGGATTTGCTAATATGTGATCAAGTGAACATCCATAAACTTTCTCAGCTGATGGACTGATGTATATAGGTTTTAGGTCCGGCCATGAGAATGACCAAATTACGTCATCTATACTGCTAAGAATTGTAATGAATTTATTCTCACTTTCTTGTAACTTTTTATGCGTATCTTTTAGCTCAGTTATATCATGTTGTACTATAAAATGACCTTTGGTTCTTCCCTCATCATCATAAATACACACATATTCGCCTTCAACCCATATGCCTGTGCCATCTTTTCTCATTTCAAATTTCTCACCATAATAATGGCCATTATCAAAGGTTTTTCTAAGTAGTGATTTCATGTCATCTTTATTCCCATTGAAAATACTGAGGGGTGTTTTTCCAATAAAGTCGTTTTTGGTTGAAAGATATTGATCAAGAAAAGCTTGGTTGACCATCTTTATCTTTTCATGAGATATAGCATATTCTAACATATCCTCTTTATCTATTAAATCATTCCACGTAATGGGCACATCAAATTCCATCAAAAGAAATCCCGTCAATGATTGTGTAAAGAAATCTTTTAGTTGTTTATGGCTTTCTTTAAGCGCTTTTTCTGTACGCCTCTGTGAGGTTATGTCACGTCTCAAAATAACAATTCCTAAAGGAATATCTTCCTGAGAGGTCAGTGGTGCCTTTCGAGTATCAAAAAGAACATTCTTGCCATTAGGATAAGTTAACCACTCTTCGTTTTTCGTAGATTTAAGTCTTTTTTGTGAAAGAATATCTCTTGTTCTGAGTTTATTAGCTATTTCTTGAGGAAATAAATCATAGTCTGTTTTCCCAATTATCTGTTCATACGATTTACCTACTAAATTACAAAATTCTGAATTACAGGCTAAGTAAACTCCATATTTATCTTTCACTGAAATTGTATCCGATATTGAGTTTAAAACTCCTGTTAAAAGGTTTACTTTTTCATTTAGGTTTTCTCTTTCCATTCTAAAATCTGTGATGTCAGTGATGATTCCATCAATGTACAAAATTTTACCATTTGAATCATAGATTCCTTCTGCATTCTCATGTATCCACCTGATAAATCCATCTTTTGTTACTATTCGATATTCTAGCTGATAAGGTAAGTGCCTACTGATTTTATTAGATATTTCAGTGAACAATTTAGATCGATCTTTTTCAAAGACTATACTTGAATATGACCTTACTTTATTATTTATGAAATCTAATGACTTGTACCCAGAAATATCATAGATTTTATCACTCAAATATACCATTGTCCAATTTTCATCAAACTCACACCTAAAAATTACTCCAGGCACATTATGTACCAGGTGTGAGAGATGTTCTTTCCTTTTTTCCATTGACTCTGTTACAATTAAGTGATCAATGGGTTTCTCAGGTGCACTAATTATAGATGAAATTTCACTTTCATTATCTTCAAGTAACGTGTTTTTATTAGTCTGTAACAATGCAAAGTCTTCATCATTAATGGCTTCCTTAACTTCAACTCTCTTGACATCAGCACCTCTTTTTAGATCTGGAGTATTTGTAGCTAGTTCAAGACGTTTAAATGAGGGCAAAATGAAGTCATTTATATTTTCGATAAATACTGCTTTATCATCTGTGGTACTATTAGCTTGATACAGATCGGTTTCAAGTACTGAGAAAAAAATAGTAATGTGTCTTTTTTTCATTTTTGATGGTAACACTACAGCATTGTACCACATTTTTAACTTACTAGATAAAAAATTAAACTTTATTCCAGTTGAATTTTTTAAACCATTGTTTAATTCAGAGGTATATTTGTTATAAAAAGTTGGAGATACTTCACTTAATTTTTTATCTAAAATATTCGCATCTTCAATTCCAAGGATTTCTTTTACCGTGGCATCCATATCAATAATCTTATAATCTCTCGAATTACCTACGTCAAGTGAAATCAAACTACAGTATCCATTAGTGCAAGAAAGATTCTCTTTGCAATAGTTATCTGTGAGACCATAACTACCCCTAGTCATTGAGAAGTATTAACTTATAACAGTATATATTTATTGTGATTTAATTTTATAAGTTCATGTGCTTAATAGAAGGTATAACTTACACATATCTAAAAAAAATATGTGTAAGTAGAAACAGAAAATAATAATTTATTTCAAGCTTTTAACTGACACATTTCACTTTTAAGTTTTTTAACAAGGGGTTCTTGAATAGCTGTCTGTCTATCTCCCCCACAAACCATGCCTCTAACACCTATTATATCAGGATCAATTCTTTCAATCATGGGTAAATCATTAAATTTAAGACTACCAGCAATAGCAGATTCTAAATTATACTTTTTTGCGATATTAGTAAATTCAGTTAGTTCTTGCTCAGATAAGAACTCAAAAGTAGACTTTCCATCTTTAATTGCAGTATCAACCATGACCACATCTATACCTACCTTTGAACCAATCTCGGGGAGAAGGAAAGGAGATATTGAATTTATACGAGAAAAGTCTGAGTAGCCAGAAACTACTACTTTCTTATTTGAGTCATAATCTTTAACTGCTCGATTTATACCTTCAAGCATTTCAAAAGCTTGCTCTTCAGTCTGTATGTCATAAAGTCCAACTTTTATATATTTAGCTCCAGAATATGCTGCACCTAAAGCAGCAAGAGATGCTGTCCCGGGCTTGTAGTTAAAATCTCCTATTGTTGCACTCAAAGGAACCTCTGAATTAATTAATTCCTTTACTTCTCTAATAATCCAGGGAAAGTTAGCACCCAAAGACCCTTCTTTTGGATTTTTGACATCAATTATATCAGCACCACCTTTAGAAGCACTGATAGCTTCCTGTGAATTGATTGGACTTATAAGTAATTTCATAAAGCTACCCTCTTATTATATATCATGAAATAATGTATTTGTTAAATATGTTTCGAGTTTTACTTGTATTAGATATATTAAATAATTACTTAGTTCATGCTGTTAAAGGTGAAAGAGAAAAATATAATAAAATCGAAAGTTTCAGTCAAATTTCCGATACGTCACATCCTTTAGAAATAGTTGAAAATATCAAGCCTAAAGAAGTATACATAGCAGATTTGAACAGATTACATTTTAGTAAAACTAATGAGGAAAATGTAGACACTATTTATCAAATTCGAAATAAAGCAAAAACTTATCTTGATTGGGGTATTGAGTCCATCAATGACGTTCACTATGCATCAAAGATGGCTGATCACTTGATCTTAGGAACTGAATCTACTAAACTCGAAACTTTGAAAGCCGCTGTTAGTTCATACCCTGGTAGAGTGAGTGTTAGTATTGATCAGAAAAATGGAAAAATACTTAAGGTCGATGAATGCATACCAGATGATCCTTTAAAAATAATAAAACTTTTAAATGGTCTAAATATCAAAGATATAATATACTTAGATCTCAGTCGGGTAGGCACCTCTAAAGGATTTGATGAAAAACTTGTATCTAAACTTGTCCTTGAATCTAAACATGATATTCTTTTAGGTGGTGGAATCCGCGATTGTGAGGATATCAAGCTCTTAAATAATATCGGCGTCAAAGGCGCTTTGGCAGCAACTGCACTGCATAATGGTTCCATACCATTATCAATATTAAAATATGATTTAGACACATATGTCTAATAGGTAAGGATTGATTATAATGACAGATATTGAAGTAGAAAATGATGAAAAGTATACAGAGATCAAAATGGGTGCAGGTTGGTTTTTAACGATTAACCTGACCTCAAGTGACCGGTATGATAAAGAATATGTAGAAATCTCAAAAGAGAGATCCGGCCAAAAGAAAAATAGATTTAATCTCAATCCTAAATATGTAAGGGAACTGGGTGAAGAATTAATCAAGTTTGCGGACAGAAACAATCTCTAATTCTTTTTTTCTTTAGATCAAAGGTAAGATTATGTCCAATACTTCCGGAACTAGTTCTTTTGATGGCTTCGAACTATCTATAACTATAAATCTATCAGGTTCTTCTGAAGCTAACTTTAGGTAGTTTGAACGAACACCTTTCAAAAAGTCAATCTTTTCAAATTTAATTTGTTGCCCCCGTGAAGAACAGCGTTTAACAGCTATTTCAGGTTCAATATCAAAAAGAATTGTCTTATCTGGCAAAACAGTCCATTCAGAACGAATATTTCGTGCCCAGTCCATCGGATATTGAAACATTGATTGAAGAGTCATCCCTTGATATGCATAAGTACTATCAGAATAACGATCAGATATTACACATTTCCTTTCTTCAAGTGCTGGTTTTATCACATCTGATACATGCTGGGCATGATCTGCTGTAAATAAAAATAACTCTACTAGTTCATTAGTGTCCGATTTTATTGCTCGCTCAACCATTACTCCAAGCCATGTCTCAGTTGGTTCTCTTGTGAATATAACGTCTTTCATTTCTTCAAGGCGACGTAAAGTAGAAATTACTGTAGATTTTCCTGCACCATCAATACCTTCAAACGTAATCAATTTTCCTTTCATAAAAACAAAACCCGTATATTATAAAATTTCAAAAATATGATTAAAGTAGTTTGGTTACCACCATAATATGCCACAAAATATATAGATTAATCTCTATAATTTAAACTTTAATGACAAAGATTGGCATAATTACAAGAGGGAAGTATGGACATCGTTTGATAGATACTATCAAAGATAAAACAAACTTTGAGCCATTGGTAGCAAACTTACCCAGTAAACTGCCAATTCTCATAGAAGAGCCTGAAAAATACCTAGATGAAATTGGATTAGATCAATCTATATTTAACTCTGATATCATAGTTTCATATTCACTACATCCAGACATCACAACAGCCATAGCTAAAATAGCTTCACAGAGAAATGTCAAGTCTCTAATAATTCCTGGCGGATATTCCCATGTTTCAATGGATGAACTTGAAAAAATAGCTAAAAACTCTAACATGCATATAGAAATCGATGAAATATGCTGTGCATTAAAAGAACATGAAAGCACAAAGGAGCTTACCTCAGTTTTAGGTACACCAGCACTTGAAATCGATGTAAAAGATAAAAAGATAGAAAATGTCAACGTTAAAAAGGGTGCTCCTTGTGGTAGTACATGGTACATGGCAAGGAATCTGAAAGGAATTGAATTAGATAAAGCATCAGCTCGTGCGGGTTTACTTGTACAGCAGTATCCTTGTAGAGCCATCCGGGGGACTAAAGATGGGATTCACAGGTCTGCAGCAATACATAAAAAAGCCGTCGAAAATGCACTCCAGAAAACAAAATAAAAAAATAATAGATATATAAAAACCTAGCTATGCATCTTAATTACCTTAGTGCGACTGGAGTTTCATCCTAGGACCCATGATACATTTACCACCCGCGTTTCCTCCTAAAGGATTGAATGGTGTACCCATTGAATTCATGCACCTTGCCATTACAGCTGCTCCTCTTGCAAGGGCATCATCTACAAACACGACCCTATTTTCTATATTGTTTAAATCATTTATATTTTCCAAATATTTCAATATAAGTGATGGTTTATCACCAGTGATTGCAGCTCTACCTGTAATCCCTATAGAAGTATTTTCATGGAGCAAATTATATTCTAATGCGACTCCAACTAACCGGGAGACTATATTAGCCATTACCTCATCTATTACTGAGAATAGGGTCTTAATACCCTCCTCTTTGTAGATATGAGATCCTAACTCAAGAACTTCATTCAATCTAGATCCATTATCTCCTACATCACAGCCTATTAGTACCACTCCCATTTCTTTTGCAGCTTTTGGATTTACAGGCACACTTCCATACCTTACAACATCATCAGGAACTTTTTCAATAGTAATAATATCTAAAACTTTTGATGCAAGTTCTTTTATTCTTTTATTCTTTACCTTCATCATTAGCCAGCTATGTTTATTCCTACCAGAAATATCAAGTGCAGTACCAAGTTTTGAATCAACAATACTTGTACCTTTGATCAAAGCATCTGGAATAGCACCTGCATACCCACAAAAATTACCAACCGTCTTGGCGTATGGATAATCGGAATTAACAATCCTTCCATCTAATGTAGTCCCAAAATCAATAGATATGCATGGATTCCTGAAGTCCACTCCAGTCCATTTAGCACCTTCTTTTATCCCTGCAGTAGCTAATTCACCCTCCATCTCATTAGCAACTATTTCTACACCCGTAGATCCTATTGGTGGGTTCACACTAGCTACAGCTCCATCAAAAACAACTTTTTCCATCTTAGTATATTTTTGAAACTTGAGTGGTAAATTATTTACTGACATTGCTGGAGTCATGCGTGAAGGGGGTATCCCGGCCAATAAACAGCCATCTGCCAAAGCTTTTATAAACTCCCCTACATCTTCGGGCACAGCAAATCCAGCAACCACACCAGTTGATCTAACTACAAAATGTATATCTTTTTCAATATCTAGGTTTGCACTATTAACAGCACCAACAAGAGTATCTCTTACCAGTTCGGATATAGATTGTCTTGTAAGTTCCACTCCAGTTAACGTTTTACCAAACACAACCTCGCCAACCTTAGGTGCCCTTACTTCTCGAGTCATCCTTATGTATCGGTTTACTATATGCGTTTTCCCAGACTCCATGTTTGTAGCTGTTAAAATGCACTTAGTGGTTGTATTCCCAACCTCAACTGATGCTACTATGTAATAAGGTTTTGACTTTATTTCAAGAAGTCCTACGTTAGGACTTTTTACTACATGTTTAGGTGCCATCCATATCACCCTTGAGCTATGAGGGAATCTAATTTATTAGTAAGAGAATTCTCAGGTACTGCTCCAATAACTTTATCCACTAGCTTTGAATTCTTAAATATTAGGATTGTAGGTATACTATTAATGCCATACTTCATGGCAGTAGATTTATTTTGATCCACATTCAGTTTGCAAAACAGTATCTTTCCGGCATATCTTGCTGCAAGTCGATCAATTACTGGACTAATTGTCTTACATGGACCACACCAGGGAGCCCAGCAGTCGATAACTACCACTTGGTTCTCATTTATCTTCTGGTCAACATCAGCATCATTTACATTTATTGGTTCTGAATAAGATTCTTTTTGTTGTTTATTTTCCAACGATTCCTTAAGTTCCTGAAGTTTCTTTTCTCTAATCTTCTCAATCTCATCCATAGCAATCCCTTTGTTTTAGGAAGTAGGTAGTAACATTAATATAAGGTTTTGCTAAAAGCAAATTATATCTGCGTGTTAGATGTATTAATGCGAACAAATGTCTAATATAATTAGCCATTTCTCTTAATGAAGATAGCAAATAAAAAGAATTTGTTAAATAGCTCAGTTCCTTCTAATAAGTGACAATGGGATTCACTCATCTAAATCTATATGTGGATTCATGTCACAGCCTGTACATGGTAAGCACATTGTTCTCGAAACTGCAGCATTTAAACCATGTATATCTAATATCTCTTTGAGTTTTCTTGTTAGATACATTATTCGCTCTGCTGTGGGTCTATTTATATAAACTTCTCCTTCTCTTAAAGGAGATAAATTTGCTGCACGCAGTATAGGGATAACACCAATACTTGCTAATTCTTCAATCCCTTGAATCACTGAATCATCATTTTCTCCCAAACCTATTATGAAATTTGAGAAAACATGATTCTTACCAAATAGTTTTACTGCCTCTTCAAGCTTATCCAAAATATACTCAAGATTCTGGTCAGGACATACCTCATCAAATACAGCTCGATCCATTGTCTCTACATTATACTTAATCTCATCTACGCCAGCCGCTTTTAAAATCTTATTAGACTTATTTGTAGGATAAACCGATACACCAATTGGAACACCATATTTTTTAGCTTCTAAAACAATCTCATTTACACGTTCAACTTCTTTATCAGGTGTCTCAGATACCCCAGAAGTTATAGATATCGAATCCATCTTACCTGTATCATAGGCTTTTTCTAGAAGTTTGATTACTTCCTTAAAAGATTTTATTCTGCCTCCCAGTTTCGGTACTGGACAAAACTTGCAATCAAATATACATTTTTCACTTACAGTAATATATGCTTGCCCGGGACAATGTACTAGTTCTGGCTCAATCTTACCTGTGACCAGTTCTTCATTGTCATAATAAATAACAACATGGTCATTCTTAGTAAACACTTTAAGAGGAGAATCTTTATTAACTGAGAGACGTACTCTCCGATTTCCTGATTTGAAAAAAAAAGCCTTTTTACCAGCTCCGGGACCTGCTGTAGGAACCGTTAAGTCCCCCAGTGCATCTTCATCAATATCAGCAGAGCCTATAGCTATCATTTTTGCTTTTACTTCTGATTTCATGTAATCAAACCGCTTTTTTCATATTCACCTATTATAATAGGAAAATACATCTATACTTTAAACCTATCTCTTCGGCAAATTTAATTTTTCATAATAGCAATGCCATCTAAACCATAATAAATGTAAACGCCAACATATTAATATTAAGTGTCTATTGTTTTAACATTAAACTTTAAAGCTAATAATAGAGGAATCTTAGATGATCACAGAAGAAGATGTTGAACGTATAAGCTGGCTCGCTAGGATTGAAATTGATAGTTCTAAAAGTAAGGAGTACGCAGAACAACTAAACTCAATTCTTGATTATTTTCAACAACTTGAAGAGCTAGATACTAGTGACATAGAGCCTACATACCATGTAGATGACTTAGTGAATGTTTTAAGGAGTGATGATATTAAGCCATCATTTACCCAAGAAGAAGCACTTGAGAATTGTGAGAATAAAAAAGATGGATATTTCAAAGTTCCAGGTATAATGTGAGGATAATAAATGCCAGAATGGATGAGTATAAGAGATACTAAACACAAAATCGACAATTTGTCAGCTGAAGAGGTTACTTCTTCATATCTTGATACTATTGAAAAGAGTTCAATCAATGCCTTTACAAACATAAATAAAAAAGCAATTGAAGATGCTAAATATTATGATAAGAACCAAAGTGATTTACCGCTAGCAGGCGTACCCATCTCAATTAAAGACAATATCTCTACTAAAGGGATACCCACAACTTGTTCTTCGAGAATGTTAGAGAATTATATTCCGCCTTTTAATGCACATGTTATTGAAAAGCTCTATGAAGCTGGTGCAATTATAATTGGTAAAACCAATATGGATGAGTTCGCAATGGGAGGATCGACAGAAACATGCTGTGGCGGAACTACCTTTAATCCATGGGACACATCAAGAGTCCCCGGAGGGTCTTCCGGAGGTAGTGCAGCAGCTTTGGCTGCAGGAGAATCACCTATTTCATTAGGATCTGATACTGGCGGTTCTGTTAGATCGCCTGCATCTTATTGCGGAGTGGTTGCTATGAAGCCCACTTATGGCACCATCTCTAGGTACGGTTTGATATCTTATTCTAACTCGCTAGAACAAATAGGACCAATGGCAACTTGTGTCGAGGACATTGCACATATCATGGATGTTATAGCAGGGTATGATAACCGTGACAGTACTTCTATAAAAAGAGACATAAACTATTCAGATGCTATCATAAACGATTCGGAAGGGATGAAAATTGGTGTACCAACTGAACTTATTTCCGATGGAATTAATCCTAAGGTAGAAAAAATAGTCTGGGATGCAATACATAAAATGGAAGACTTAGGTGCTATCTGGAAAGAAGTATCATTGCCAACCACAAAATATGCATTGCCTGCATATTATATACTTGCTATGAGTGACGCTTCATCTAACCTAGCAAGGTTTGATGGTACAAGATATGGGCTACGGGTCGAAGGAAACAACTGGCATGTTATGGCATCCAAAACAAGGGCACAAGGGTTTGGGGACGAAGTTAAAAGAAGGATTTTACTTGGAACTTACGCATTATCAGCAGGTTACCACGATAAATATTATGTTAAAGCTTTAAAAGTACGAACATTAGTCAAAAATGACTTTGATCGAGCTTTTAATGATGTTGATGTTTTGATGGGACCCACCATGGCTGATATTGCATTCAAAGTAGGTGAAAAAATCGAGGATCCATTGTCCATCTACATGACTGATATTAATAATGTACCTGTAAATCTTGCAGGCGTTCCTTCAATGTCTATACCTTGTGGTTTTGCAGATAAAATGCCTGTTGGATTGCAAATCATTGGAAATACTTTTGATGAATCTTCGATATTAAGATGTGCATATACTTTTGAACAGAATACTAATCACCATAGAAAAAGACCTGATGGGGTGAACTAAATGAGCTATAGTAATACTGATGGGATTATGATTGGGTTGGAAATACACGTCCAGCTCAATAGACTAAAAACCAAGATGTTCTGTGGATGCTCGACCCAGTATCATAGTTCACCGCCTAATACCCATGTATGCCCTGTTTGTCTTGGATTACCAGGTGCTTTACCAGTAATAAACCAAAAAGCTGTTGAATCTGCCATGAAGGTTGGATTGGCCTTAAACTGTGAAATAGTAGAACAAACACAATTCCATAGGAAGAACTATTATTATCCAGACCTTCCTAAAGGTTACCAAGTAAGCCAATTCGATTACCCCATTGTTAGCAATGGTAAGGTTGCAATAGAAGGTGAGGATGGCGAGCTGGTTATAAGGATTAGGAGAGCTCACATGGAAGAGGACCCTGGTAAACTTATACATATGGGATCCATTGATAAGTCTAAGGGTACCCTTATAGATTATAACCGGTCGGGTATGGCATTATTAGAAATTGTAACTGAACCAGATATTAGAAGTCCAAAAGAAGCTAGAAGATTCTTAGATAAACTTAGAAATATACTAGAATACCTTGATGTCTTCGATAGTGATCTAGAAGGTGCAATGAGGGTAGATGCAAATATATCGCTACAAGGTGGAGACAGAACCGAAATCAAAAATATATCATCACATAAAGGAGCTGAAAGAGCACTTTTATACGAAATAATGCGACAAAAAAATCTTCTAAGACGTGGTGAAATTGTCACAATGGAAACCAGGCATTTTGATGAGGCGCGTGGTGTGACAACTTCTATGAGAAGCAAAGAAGAAGAACATGATTATCGATACTTCCCAGAACCTGACCTTGTACCACTAAGAGTTAAAGACAGAACTGAAAAATTGTTACAAGAACTACCTGAACTACCAGATGCAAAAAAAGAAAGGCTAATAAGTCAGTATTCAATTTCAGATATGCATGCAAAAGCCTTAGTCTCTAATCTAAAAATTGCTAATTTCTACGAAGAAGTAGCATCTGAGGTTAATCCAAAAGTAGCTGCAACTTGGATTGCTGATGTTTTGAAAGGAGAACTCAATTATCGTGATCTAACAATAGATGCATGCAAGGTTGAAGATATTGTCCAGCTTGTCACTATGATCATGGAAAACAAAATCACTGATAGAAGCGCAGTTGAAGTTATCAGAACATTATTAGATTCCGGTGGCAATTGCATGGAAATTGTTGAGAAAAAGGGACTTGTTAAAGTAGAAGACAATGTAGTTGAACAAGCAGTTGATGATGTATTAGGTGAAAACAAGAATGCAATCAATGATTACCTCAATGGAAAAGAGCAATCTTTGAACTTTTTAGTTGGACAAGTCATGAAAAAAACTAGAGGTAGAGCAGATCCAATGATAGTCAGAGACATCATTGCCAATCGAATCAAATAACTAAAATACATTTTAAGTAGAGATATCAAAACAGTTATATTGGTTAAGATGTATGTAGCGAGGCAGATATTACTTACATGATTTTAATTATCAAATTATCAAAGGTGAAAGACTATGGCACGATTCCCAGAAGCTGAAAATAGAATCCTAAACAAAAAAATATGCATGAGATGCAATGCAAGAAATGGTTCTCGTGCATCTAGATGCAGAAAATGTGGATACAAACAGCTAAGACCAAAATCAAAAGATGTGAGAGGCTGATCCAATAAATGGAAGTTGAAAAGTACCTCAATAAAATAGTAGAAGATGAAGGTACTGTTCATCTTACTTTAATAGATCCTGCCTCACAAACCCCAGAAGAGGCAGGTCATATTGCCCATGAAGCTGTTAGTGGTGGAACTGATGCAATTATGGTCGGAGGTTCTACAGGCGCTGGCGGAACTATACTTGACCAAACAATTGAACAAATAAAACAAAAGGTTGCTAAACCTGTAATCTTATTCCCAGGCAACGTTGATGGAATAAGTCCAAAAGCTGATGCAATCTTTTTTATGAGTTTATTGAACTCTCGTGATGTCAATTTTGTTGCAACTAATCAAATGATTGGTGCACCGCTTGTCTACAAGTATGGTATTGAAGCTATTTCTATGGCTTACCTGATAGTAGAGCCAGGTGGAACAGTTGGATGGGTCGGTGACGCAAAACTTATCCCAAAGAACAAGCCAGAACTTGCAGTTGCTTATTCACTCGCAGGAAAGTACCTTGGAATGCATTATACATACCTTGAAGCTGGTTCAGGTGCAAGTGAACCCATAAAACCTAGAATGATAGCAGCAACTAAAAAAGCATTAGGTTCATCTAATAAATTAATTGTTGGTGGTGGAATCCGATCTCCAGCTGATTCTGGAAAATGTGCCGAGGCAGGTGCAGATATGATAGTTACTGGAACTATTGTCGAAGAAACTAGTGATATCAAATCAAAGGTCGAAGAAATAATAAAAGCTATCAAACAATAAAGTTTACTTTTTATTCATAAATCAATTTTACATACCAATATCAGCTTTTTAAGAAGTAAAAGCTCAAATACTCAATTCATGTATCTCATTCCAAGAGGTGCGCTATGCTGAAAGTAAATAACATAACTAAATTCTACAAGCTTGATTCTTTTGATAAAAAAGTTCTCGATAATATCTCATTTAAAGTAGATGATGGAGAAATACTTGGAATTACAGGTAAGAGTGGTAGTGGTAAAACAACATTATTAAAAGTACTCCGTGGTGTTGAAAGTTTAGATGAAGGTACAATAGAACTCAATGGTGTATCCATCAATAGTGGTTCAGGTAAAGAAGGGTCAAAGTTTCTGATAAAAAACACTGCAATTCATTTACAACGTAGTTTTGGACTTTGGAACGGTCCTGCAATCGAAAACGTTATAAGAAAACTCAGTTACATTCGAACAGGAAATGAGTCTTTACCAGAGAAGGATTCACCTTACTACGATGATATGTACAATGAAGCCTATAAATATTTAAAAATGGTAAAGCTTGATCAGAAAGCGCTCCATTCATCAAGTGCTTTAAGTGGTGGTGAAAAACAAAGACTAATTATTGCAAGACAGCTTGCTTCAAGGCCATCTTTATTACTTCTTGATGAACCTGTAACAATGACTGGTCCGGAAACAAAACAACAGGTTTTAGATGTTTTAAAAGAGTTGAAGTTAAAACTAAATATTCCAATAATTGTTGTTTCTCATTTACCGGAAGTCCACATGTATCTCTCTGACAGATTAGTATTTATTGAAGATGGAAAGCTAGTTGATGATGGTTTGCCTGAATCTGTTCTCAAAAATTATAACAAAGATTTGAAGCCCCGTTTAGATTTTAAAGTTAATGAAAGCAAAACTGAATGCATAAATGTAAACAATATCTCTAAAAGGCTTGTTCTTTTAAGAGTTGGAGAAGTTTTGAATATTCAAAACTTGTCCTTGAAAATAAAAAAAGGTGAAATTGTATCATTAATTGGTCCATCTGGTACGGGAAAGACCACTTTAATGAAAATAATAGAAGGACTACTTGAGCCAAAAACAGGTAATGTCTGTTATAACTTAGACGGCGACTGGATAGAAATTACCAAGTTTAGTAGGAGGAGAATGGAGCTACGCCAAAAAATCAGTATTATGCACCAAGAATTCTCACTATCTCCACATTCAACTATTAGAGAACAAATTGGGTTCAAATTAAGCATGAAAAAAAGAGGTTCTTTAGAATATGCTCAAATGAAGGCAAGTGAATTAAACATTTCAGAAGAACTTCTAGATACTATCTACCGCCTACCAGATATGAGTGAAAATGAAAGAGCTATGAAAATGCACCAACTGAATCTTTCAGATGATATTTACTCAAAGCTTTTCCCAAAAATAACAAACACAGACCTTGAAAACTATTCAATCCCGATTTTTGAGTCTTTAAACCTACCTCTAGAAATTTTAGACAAAAAACCACACCATATAAGTGGCGGAGAACATGTGAGAGCTTATATAGCTACAGCACTAGCAACATATCCAGATATTTTATTCCTTGATGAGCCTTTTGGAGATTTGGACCCAGTTACGCTAAGAGATGTAACTAATGCACTAAAATCAATCAACAAAGATTTTGGTACAACTATTATATTTGTCAGCCATCACATTGACTTTGTGAAAGAAGCGGCAAATAGAGCTATCTTGATACTTGATGGTGAAATTGCAAATGACGGTAAACCAAGTGATGTCTGTCAAGATTTCATAGATAGAAGTAATGTAAAATACCTAAACTAGAATTTTAAATTCTCAACATTCTCTGATTTTTGTGCTGTCTAATGGTTAGTCAAAATAGTCCACTTGTTTCTTTAAATCACAAAAATTATTTAATCTTTAAAAACAAAATAGAAGTGGTGATATAAATGCGTGAAACTATCCGAAAACTAGGTCTTATGGGGATTGGTGCATGGGCTCTAACTGAAGAAAAAGTCAATGAGCTGGTAAAAGAACTTGTGGAAAAAGGAGAAATGTCACGTGAAGAGGGGCGTATGGTATTTCAAGAGATCATTGATGAAAGGCAAAGACAAAAAGAACATATTGAAGCTAAAATCAATGAGCGAGTAAACCAAATGATAGAGCAAACAAATCTTGCTACAAAAGAAGATCTTAAAAAATTGGCTTCAAGAGTAGAAAAATTAGAAAATGCTCAAAAAGAAGAAATGGAGAATGAAGAGAACGCTTGGTGATACTGATAGTTAAACCTTTTCCATTAAATAGTAATAAGCTATTTTAGATCTCCATTTAGCAGGTAAAATGCTTAAAACCGAATTAATTATAGCAAAACCCCTACCTGGAATTATTATTTCATTTCCTTTTTTAATCCCATTATAAGTTTGCTCTACAACTGAATTAACATCAAGAGTTAACCAAGAGTTGAAACTGTGTGTATTCTTCATACACGCCTTGATTTCAAAGTTAGTTCCACTCACTGCAGATGGACATACTACAGTCATTTTTACATTTGAGCCAATTTCCTTAAGCTCATAAGAAACTGCACGACTAAATTGGAGAATAAAACTTTTACTTGCACCATACGTTGCCATTAAAGGATTTGGCTGAAAAGCAGTGATTGAAGAAAAGTTTATGATATAGCCATAGTCTTGTTTAAGCATGTCTTTAAGAAAAAGACGCGTTAACTCATAGACACTGCATATATGTAAGTATAGCATATTCAACTCAATATCTTTATCAATATCTTTTAAAAAGCCATAGGTACCAAATCCTGCACAGTTTATTAAAACATTTACTTTAAGGTTGTTCTCCTTAGTATATTTGTAAACTTCTAATGCTGATCCTTTTTTGGATAAATCCATTTCCAATGTATGGATCTTAGTGTTCACACCTTCATTTACCAACAACCTATATGCAGTATCTAATTCTTCCCTTGAAATTGATACCAGCAAAATATCATGACCTTCATATGCATATTTTCTAGCAAGCCCAAACCCAATTCCTTGTGAGCCACCTGTGATTAATATAGTACCTGAGTCAAACTTCCCCATCTGCTTTACCTACATAGTATTTGTATGTTCAAGAAAACCATTTATGTATTTCTTTAAGTTTCTCAAGTTTTTTTTCAGAATATGGAGGATATATCAAATTCAAATTTCCCCACTTCCTGTGGATAATACTCCTCTGATTAGAAAATTCAACAAATCCATGGAATCCAAAAGATTTACCTATACCACTATTGTTTACACCACCAAATGGTAAATTTGGATTACTATACCCCAACATATAATCATTGATTACAGATCCCCCGGCAGTAGTGTGGTTTATTAAATAGTTAATATTCTTTTTATCTTTACTTGCAATATACATGGTAAGTGGTTTTGGTCTTCTAGAAACAATATCACAGGCTTCTGAGGTTGATGAATATTTAATAACAGGAAGAATTGGCCCGAATATCTCATCGTTCATAATTTCCATATCTTCTGCAACGTTATCTAATATTGTGGGAGAAATATACAAGGAAGATTCATCAAACTCTCCTCCATAAACTACATGTGCTCCTTTTTCTAAAGCATCATTAAACATTGATTCAAGTCTCTTGAAATGTTTTTCATTGATTATTCTACCATAATCTGATGACATCTTGATATTTTCTTGGGCAGAATAGAGTTTTTCTATTGAATATATCATATTTTCCAGAAAATCATTATATACTACATCTTTTAAGATCAGGTAATCGGGGGCAATACATGATTGACCAGTGTTTATGAATTTTGCCCATGTGCATTTCTCAGAAATCCCAGAGAGGTCCGCTGTTTCGTCAATTATGGAAGGGGATTTGCCACCAAGTTCCAATGTTACACTTGACAAGTTCTTTGCCGCTTCTGACATCACAATTTTGCCTATTTGAGGGCTACCTGTGAAAAATATATGGTCAAATGGTTTGCTCAGAAGCTCCTGTGCAATATTAGACCCTCCCTCCACAACAGCAACCTCCTTTTCATCAAACAGGTCAGTAATCATTTTTTTAATAAATCTTGACGTGCTAGATGAAATTTCACTAGGTTTTAGAACAATTGAATTTCCTGCAGAAAGAGCATATATAAGAGGAACTATACTCAAATTTAGCGGATAGTTCCAAGGAGATATTATTAATGTTATTCCTTTCGGCTCATAATGAATATAGGATTTGGTTCCAAGTAAAGACAATGGCCTAGATACTTTTTCAGGCTTCATCCATTTCTTAAGATTTTTTTTTACAAATGATAAATGTGCATGTATGATACCTGTTTCACTAATCAAAATCTCAGCTTTAGGTTTTTTTAGATCCGTATACATTGCATGGTAGAGTTGATCTAAATTTTTTTCATTGTTTAGATAATTCTCAATTAGTTCAAGTTTTTGTATCCTTTGCCCAGAATCAGAATTCTTTATATTATTCTGATTTTCTTTTTGCTGATTAAATAAAGCATCTATATCATTGGCCATAATACTTTACCACATATTAATAATAGTTAATTATTCGTCATACGGCTACAAATCCAAGCATTGAAAAGATGTAGAAAATCGATAAGCTAATTGCTGCAAAGGCTTCGATTTTCCCCCAATCCTTCTTATGTTTGAATAGGTCATTTAATGTCAAGCATATCCACAACAAAAATATATATCCTGCCATAAGCGAAAAGAAGGAAAACTCAGGGTGATACCAAGTACCTATAGTTTCTCCCGAAAACTCTGTTAAAACTGTGAAGAAACCTACAAAAGCAACCAATCTATATCCTCTAATTGATTTAAATAGAAGTACTGCAAGACCAAATTTAGCTATTATTGGAAGTAGGTTGGCTGATAGATCAAAATATAAATAATCTACGAGTATCAGTAATAAGAAAGCAATCAATATAACAAAATTAGTTTGATTGAACCAATGTCTATTAGAGTAATTTTCTTCGAATGTCCTCCATAAATTATAGGATGACCAGAATATTGCACCATAGCCTGGAAGTATCCAGATAGGAACACCACCAATTACTCCACCTAAATATATAAAATACTCAAAATGAACCCCTATAAGTTCATGTATATAACCAAATACTGATGCGATAAAGAGAAAGAGCTTACCCCTAAACTCACTGTTTTTCCAGAAAATAAACCAGATTATAGACAAGTAAAGGAAAGGAATTATTTCGATCTCAGTTAGTTCATAAAAAAATAACACACCATAGATAGACAAGAGCATGAACACTGTAAAATACAAGAAATTGTTTATTACAATTTTACTTTTCTTATCTATTTGACCAATGAGTGAATGAATCAGTGTATCAATATTTGTCATGCTCCCTAATAGCACATTTATCCTTTTATAATCTTTTCATTTTCATCTTTAGTTGTACAGGTACAATAATTGTCATATATTCCTTGCAATTTCATTTGCCGAACTTACAGCTCCCCATACTAAACCAATTTCTTTAGCATCACCAACTTGGTATATCTCACGTGCAGCCTGAGCATTTTTCAACTCCTGATACAAACCATCATCAGGTACTCCAGTAGTTGCAAAAATAACATAATCGACATCAAAATTCAAATGTTCGACTTTTTCCGGATTTAACTTTTTCTCAAAAGGATTATTCACATTTTCAGGAATTAATGACATCCAAGGAATATAGGGGTCCTTGCGATCTTTATTAGAAAATATATAGACTTGATTCTCTGAAAAACCAATGATTTTTGAAGCAGTATATGCCTTTACTGCTTGATCTAAACTATCCTTTTTATTTCCATTAGTTGAACCTTTTCCCATGAGCAACCATAACATCTGGTTGCGATTAGCCATAGTTGTATTTGGCATTAAATTCTTGTTTTTACTAACTATTGTTACATTATAAGACTTGTTTTTTGCTACTATGTAAGCAAGTTCGCATCCTACATTACCACCCCCAACAATAAGTATATTTTTTTTATTAGGTGGTACTTTCATACCATTTGAAATGAATTGTCTTGCACCAATGTGATCGATCTTATCAAGGCCATTTATGTGAGGGATGTTTTCTTTTAAACCGTTACAGCAAATAATCACATCGAATTGATCCTTTATATCACCTAATGTTGCTTCTTTATTGAATACAAGGGTCAAACCTTGCTCATTGGCTCGCTCAATTTTATGATTAATATTATCCAAGTACCTCTTAAGGTCATGCTTCATCTCCATCTTACTACCTAAATATAGTTGACCACCAATTACAGAGCTTTTTTCGAAAAGTGTTACATTGTGGCTTCTTTTGTGTGCTGTGAGTGCAGCTTCACAGCCCGCTGGGCCTGCGCCAACAATACATACCCTTTTTTTAATTTCAGCGTTCTTTATTTCCTTAACATCTTCAAAGCCCATATATGGATTCACAGAACAACAGGGATGTCCTCCTTTCTTAAAAGATTCGATGCAACCTTCATTATCGCCTATACAATGAATTATGTCTTTAACATCACCTGTTTTTACTTTATTAGGCCAATATGGATCAGCTAACAAAGGACGGCCCAGCATAATAAAATCTGCCCAATTTTTATTTAATACATATGAAGCAACTTCAGGTTTTCCAAGTTTACCTACTGCAACAACAGGTACATTAATACCTTCCGAAACAAAAAATTGCTTTAATCTACCCGCAATTTCTTCCACATAAACTGCATCATCGAAATAAGAGGGTAAATGTGGCCAAAACCAATTTTCATAACATCCTTTATCAACATCAAACGCATCCACCCCAGCTTCATTTAAAGCCTTACAAAATTGTAAACCTTCCTCTATACTTCTTTCTTTACCTTTAAAAATATCTTTGAATATACTTTCACCGTACGTTTCCCTTATAGCTTGTGTCAAGTCTAATCGATAAATTATAGGAAAGTCAGTGCCACACCTACTTTTAATCTCTTTAACTACATCTAATGCAAATCTGAATTTATCCTTATATCGACCAAATATTCTTCTATTCCATGGATTTGATGTTAACTGATCCATCAAATAACCTTCATGTCCATGTAGTTGAACCCCATCAAAACCTGAGATCTTTGCATTAATAGCACACTGCCCAAAACTCTTCACTATTTTCTTAATATCTCGATTAGATAATGGTAAATGAGGAACTTGAGGAACGTAAAAATTCCTATTCCAAGATGCAGATTTTAATAGTTTACCTTTCAAAGCTGGTTCTGGTGAGCCAACGCGACCAAGACCTGCTGATAATTGTATAAATATCTTGGATCCATATGGTCTCACACTCGATGTAAGATCTTGCCAACCACTAAGTCTGGTTCGTGAAGTACCATCAATTCTTGGAAAATATGTCGTGTTATTATCTTCTAAGAGTGTTGGATCCACTCCATAAGATACAGGAACCAAACCAGTAATTAGTAGCCCACAACCACCTTTTGCTCTTTCCCTAAAAAATTCAATCATTTTATTTGTAGGACGGCCATTGGAATCCACCATATTAATATTGCCAATAGGCGCCATGATTATTCTATTATTTAGTTTACAACTACCAATCTGGCCTGATTCAAACAGGTTATCAAATTCCATCTATCTAACCTTCTCTTAATATTAAAGATGCTTAATTTTACAGAACAAAACATTGATTTAACTATTGTTTTATAGATTTTATCATTTAAGAAATAAATTTGAGGATATTCTAATCATACAAATCCGTATACTTTTTTATTTTTTATAACTAGGTTAAAATAACATGTATGGTTCAAAAGGTTTAAGTAGGCTATAAGCTTATTTTTACACATGTCAGAGAGAGATGAACGTTACAACAGTGAACTAAAAAGGCGAGGCGTACCAAAAGATCTATTTGATGCTAGTAGGCAAGTAACCTGTCCTGAATGTGGACAATCATTTAACCTATTCTACTCAAGAGCTAAACTCTGCACAGGATGTATCCATGCAGTTAATGGATGTGAATTTGCGCGTTGTATTCGATGTGATACTGAGTTCCCATTAACGGATTTCATGAACAAAGCAAAGTCTAGGAGAACTTCAACTTACTTAGAGTCTTTAATAAACAACTATCATAATACATTTGGTGAACGGCCTGGTAGGTAAAAAGCCTCAATAAATATAACATCAGATTTAGTCAAAAACTACGTTGTAATTAAATTAGCTCATAATGTGTTTGTTATTTTCAGTATGACATGAAATATACCTGAAAATTATTTGATAAATAAGTAATCAACCAATTAGCTGAGATTAGAAAATGAAAACCTCACAATTTAATGATGAAACGGATATCATTGTTAATAGTAGCCCAGCTGTAATTTTTTTATGGGAGGCTAAAGATAATTGGCCCGTAGAATTCGTTTCTGACAATATCCTTCAATTTGGCTATGAAAAAGAGGAATTTATAGAAGGTAAACTGAAATATGGGGACATTGTTCATCCAGATGACCTGCCTAGGTTGAAAAAACAACTTAATCGGTATTGTAGCGAGAATACATATAAAGGTTTTACTCAGGAATACCGTATTATCACAAAATTTGGTGAAACACGTTGGGTTGACGAACGTACTCTTATAAGAAAAGACAGTAATGGTAAAATAACACACTTCCAAGGAATCATCCTTGACATAACTGAAAGAAAAAAGCATGAGGAAGAGCTACTTTTAAATGAGAATAGATTAGAAACACTTCTCAAGCTTAACAAGATGACCGGTTATAGTGTGAGTGAGATAATTGATTTTTCCTTAGAAGAAGGTATAAAACTCACTAAAAGTAAAATCGGATACATTGCATTTTTAAATTCTTCCGAAACTGTTCTCACAATGCATGCTTGGTCTAAAAAAGCAATGTCAGAATGTGGAGTTAATACTAAGCAAAGATTATATGATGTAGAGAATACTGGTTTGTGGGGAGATGCTATAAGACGGCGAAAGCCCATTATCACAAACGATTACGAGGCATGCGAAACAAGAAAGGGTTACCCAGAAGGGCATGTATCAATTAAAAGACATATGAACGTCCCAATATTCGATGGATCAAAAATAGTTGCTTTGGTAGGTGTGGGAAATAAAGAAGAAGATTATGATACAAATGATGTTCGTCATTTGAGACTCTTAATTGAAGGTATGTGGAAAATAATTCAGAGAAAAGAACTTGAAGATTCACTTATGATTTTCTCTAAAGATTTTGAGAAGGCTAACAATGAATTAAAGTCTATTCAGAGTATAAAAAAGGAGTTATTCGATTCGATTGGTTCTTCACAAATAAGTGACCGACATACATCAATCTTTGATCATGAAGCTATAAATTCGATAAATGAACAGCAAAGCCAAGTAATGCAAGATTTGATAAGAAGCTCAGAAAAATTGAAAAGTATTATTGATTCAATGGTATATATGAGTGCTGAGAGTGCTGGAAAGATCACTTATTATATGACTTACGAGAACCCTGAAGAACTTATCAATGATGCTGTACTAAACATTATACTAAACATCGATGAAAAAAATATAACTATTGAACAGTATATCCCTAAAAATATTTCTAAGTTGAGGGTTGATAAAGAAAAGTTTACTGATGCTTTAACAAGAATAATTTTTAGCTCAATTCATTTTACACCAATCGCAGGGAATATAGATATTAAAGTTTCAGAATATGGGAATTATGTATACTTTGAGGTCAAAGATAATGGTGTAGGTATACCTGAACCACTTGCATCTAGTTTATTCATGCGATTTCACCAATTCAATGACATTGTATTTGACACCTCGTGGTATGAAGTCTATGAAGAATTGAAATCTAATTATTATATAGCTAAAAATATCATTGAAGCACATAAAGGTAAAATTTGGGTTGAAAGCAATAAAGGAAAAGGAACCTTGGTCAAAATAAAACTTCCTAAATTTTAAGTTGACTAAGAGAAATAATTTATATATCTATCACACATAAAGGATTAGCTAATATGAAAACTGAACTAATAGGCACAGTGTTTCTTTCTGAAAAAAGAAAGGCCATTCTTTTGATGTTAATGGATGGACCCACTACAGTAGATGAAATTAAAAAATGTCTTACTGGTACCTCTAGTGCAATTATGACTCAAATCAAAATACTTCTCGAACAGGGCTTGATAGAGAACGAAGATTATGAGTATAGGTTAAGTTATATTGGCGAGATTATAGTAAAGAAGATGAAGCCATTAATCAAAACTCTAAATGTCTTAGAAGAACATAAGGATTTTTGGCAAAATAGAGACTTAGGACCAATACCTGAACATCTACTTGATAGGATTGGAGAGTTAGGTGATGTTATAGTTTATGAACCCGACCTTAACCACTTGTTCGAGCCACCACAAGAGCTATTAACCAGTTTATATCAATCACAAAATGTTAGTACATTATACTCATACTTTTGCCCATCCTGCCCTAAAAATTATTCCGAGTTAGCAAAAAAAGAAACAAATTTCGAGCTTATATTAACAAAACCCGTATATGAGCGTCTAGAAGAAGAGTATACAGAAGAACATAATGCTATGATCGAGAATGAAAACTCAAATATCTATATTTGTGATGATACTGCAATAAAACTTGGTGCTCTTTCTGTTACAGACGATATGATGCTAATTGCTTTTTTCAATAAAGATGGTGTTTTTGACCATAAAAAAGTTATGAGCTTTGATGAAAGTGCAAGACTTTGGGGCCAAGAACTCTTTAACTACTATAAAGAGCGAGCAACACCGGTCAAGTAAAACAACTTTATAACTTTAATTCTTGCATTGTTTTTTCTTTTTAAATAATAGTTGAAGAATGAGTATTTAGATTTATCCTTGATATTATCAATGAGATTGATTTATTTTACGTTATGGTTTTACTGTCTTATCTAGATAATAATTATGTTAAGAAACAACCATTCATTGTTGATAATATAAATAACTTTGACCAATTACCACAAGTTATTATATATATCTCTAACCAGATATTGATTAACAGTCAATGAATACAAATTATGTATTTGTTATATTGACAAAAATAACAACAGAATACTGAACAGATTGTTGAGAATGGTTAGAATTTGATTTCAATCCATTCCTTACAAGATTATACTAAAAATAAATTCTGGAGGAAAATTATGGACGAAAAAGAAATACTCAGTGGTCTCACAGACGCAGTAGTAAACGGTAAAAAAGATCAAGCAACAGAGCTGTCTGAAAAAGCACTGGAAGCTGGAATTGACCCATATAAAGCAATTGTAAATGGTCTAGCTAATGGTATGGAAATTATGAGCCAAAAGTATGAGGATGGAGAAGTCTTTATGCCACACCTTTTAATGTCATCCAATGCCATGTATGCAGGAATGGATGTACTTACACCTCATCTAAAAATGGAAGGTGCTGAAAAAGCTGCTGTTTTGGTAATTGGTACCGCTGAGGGAGACGTCCACGATATTGGAAAGAACTTAGTTAAAACAATGATGTCAGCTGTCGGTTTCGATGTTATTGATCTTGGTAAAGATGTGCCTGTTCCTGAATTTGCTGATGCTGTTGAGAAAAACAAAGCAGATGTAGTTTCAATAAGCACATTGATGACATCAACCATGGATAACATGGAAAATACTGTTAAAGATATTGCAAGCAAAGGTCTTAGAGATAAAGTAAAAATAGTTGTTGGTGGTGCCCCTGTCACTGAAGCTTTCGCTAAAGATATTGGAGCAGATGAATATAAAGCTGATGCTATGGGAGCTGCTAAGTGGGCAAAAGAAGCAGTTAAAGAACTTGATTCCTCCAGATGGGGATGAATTAGTTTAAATAAAGTAGAATATATTAAAAAGTAATATATTCTGCTATCTTTTTTTTTTATTTTAGAAATTTGGATGTTTTTGTACTATTTTTTTAAACTTAATTTAGTTATTATTTGACTATTGTTTAGCCAGCTAAAGTTGTATTTAGTTTTTGTAGAAGATATTCAAAAATTAATACTGACAGTATCTTAACCTGATTGATTTTGTAACTTTGCATTGCTTAAAAAAGTAAAGAGCTATCCAAATATACGAAGCATATTATTGAAGGTTGAGCTTAACAATATCATAAAATATGAAATTAATTGTTCAGGCTGTTTATACTTGCCTGATAAATTAATCAAACTAGATATTATTATTGAGCCTACTCTCAGAATATTGGAATAACTAAAAAATATTAGTTTTCCATTCTTCTAACATTTTTAATCCTTTGATCTAATGTAGTTCCACAATCACATGGTTCATCTAGCAGAACACCTAAATCTTTGGTGCGATACCTTACAAGTGGCATACATCTTCTATTAAGTGTAGTAAACACGAGCTCACCTTCTGATCCCTCTGGAAGTACTTGTCCAGTATCTGGATCTACAACTTCTACTAAGAAGTCAGGATTATTTACATGCATTCCATTTTGTTCTGTACACTCAATAGCATTAGCTAGCCCAAGTTCAGTCATACCCCACTGTCTTACTGCTGTACAACCCCATGCATCTTCGATAACTTCTTTCATTTCCTCGGTTAATGGCTCAGATGAACAAATTATATTCTTTATTCCAAGGCTTCTCAGTTTATCCAGATTTGAAGCTGATTTGGAAAGGTCATATATAAAAGAAGATTTTCCTATAATAAAAGTAGTTCCTGAATTGACCATTGTATTAATCTGGTCATTTATATCAGAAGAGTCATTAATCACAGACTTGAAGCCTGCTAGATCACATGCTTTGCTAAGAACTAATCCTGGATCCCATGTAGCTGTTAGAGTAGGGTACATTATTTGAAGCATATCTTTTTCAGAATCCATTCCCGCCATTTTTAGTCCAGATATAACTGAATCAACAATATCTAGCAATTCATCCTGTGTATAAGAAATTCGCTTTTTCAAGTCAGCTGTTTCAGTAGTTGTAGTTCCTGAAGTAGTAAATTCTCTTGCTATTTCTCTCCTAGATACACACAAAAAGTGATATGGATTCTGTATTAGTTGTTCATGTGTCGTCAAAGGAACCTTAGATATGTCGGACATGCTCTTAATATTAGTTGACTTTATCCCTTCTTTTTCAAATAGTTCTTGATAATAAGGACTGTTTTTTGACACATAATCTAATAATTGTTTGAATTTATAAAGTTTATACTCTTTTATATCATCTCTTTTCAGGCCATAATCCTTTCCAAGATAACTCAGTTCTTCATTTGCAGCTATCTCTTTCTTGATTTTGAGCAAACCCCACATTTCTAGCGGGTTGCCTTTAGAAGAGTCAATATCCCTTGATTTTAGTTTTCTTTTAGCTACATTTAATTTAACAAAGTTACTAATCCTTTCAGATAAACCCATAAGATATACCTCCAAATAAACTAACTAATTTTGAAATCAAATTTAACACGTTTTAAAAGTATACATTTACCTTTTTGGTAATAAAAATAGCTCATGCTCAATTTCAGATTCTATAGATTCCACATCAAATTACAAAAAAGTAGACTAAGAACAATGTTTTTATCTTTTGATTAGCAATAAAGACATTGTTCTTAGTATTAATAAACCACTATCATGTAGTAATTTGATCCCTATACAGGTATTCTCCATTGCAGCTACTTAGATTATAGTTGCAAAATGGTACAAACTTTCCATCTTTTGTTACAACATGGATGCAACAGTTCTCAATTCTTCCTTTTTCATAGGACCACACGTCTTGGAAAGCCATTGTAGAAATAGTTAAGTATCTATTCTTGCTCATTTCAATAAATTCAGCCCATCCATTACTTTTCGTAGTAGACCTACAACAAGAACTCTCTTGTGGAACTGTAACAGTAGTTAAAGGTGTATTTCCGCAACATTTGTTGCTACCTACAGCCTCCGAATTGTCTTCGTTCTTACTAGATCCTTTCCATCTACCCATAATAGATTTCTTGGTCTTACTTGCAACATCTGTAGAAGTATTTAATGACCCTTGTTCAATGTTAGTTAGAGGTAAGAACTCACCTTCACCTTCTACTAATGTCATACAAGTAGCACCACATTGTGCCGTTGCCATTAAGGCTGGAGTGAAGTGCTCTACTTTAAGTTGACCATTGGTCTGTTCTTCTATATTCTCAAGTAAATCTAAAATAGTTATTTTAGCTTCCTGGTCAGCAGGCGACCTGCCTGACAAGAAAACTGGTTGGAAGTGAACTCCTCGTACAGTAGGCACATTGTTGCTAGCAAATTTTATTATGTTACCAACTTCATGGAGGTTATAATTATTAGCTACTAAGGGTACTAAGACTACACCAATACCTGCTGTTCTGCATTTATTGATTACTTCAGATTTGACTTCAAAAAGATTCTTCCCGGTACGTTTCATATAAACGTCATCTGAAACCCCATCAAAGCCAAGATAAAGTGCATCTATCCCAGCATCTATTATCCGATCAAAGTATTCCTGATCCTGGGCAATCCTAACCCCATTAGTATTGAGTTCAATATGAGTCAATCCTAAGTCACGGCCCATTTTAATTATCTCTGGTAAATCTTCCCTTAAAGTAGGCTCACCACCAGATATCTGGACACATGTTGGATCATTTGAATAATATTTAACAGTCTCAAACATTTTCCTTATTGTTGCCATATCAGGATCTTTACTATCATCCATCAAAGAACTCGCAAAACAATAAGTGCACCCCATATCACACCTGTCAGTAACTTCTACCACTGCTAAACAAGTATCTTGTTTATGGGAAGGACACAAACCACAATCTAGTGGGCACCCTTTTTCAGTAACACCTAGATGATTTTTTGGGCTTGCTCGGTCAACTTCAAAAAAATTTTCCATTTGATGATAATGATTCACATCTTTTGAGATAAGAGTTGTGAAGACGCCATGATCTTCACATTCCTTATCAATATATACCTTACCATCATCTGAAGCATACTTGACGCCACTGATATTCCTGAGACATTCAGGACACAAACTACTAATTTTTTCAATTTGTTCCATTATCACCCTCTGGAATATTACAATTACCTCAAGTTATACAAATATTATCCTCTTTTTTCCTCAAGGATACCTTCTGCACCTTTTATTGTTGGTACCATATCTTCTCCAAGATACATATCACCACATTTAGGGCAGACTATTGCATTACCTGGTCTTGTAACTCCAAGATAGGTCATGTCAACATTTGCTTCAATGGCATTCTCATTACATTTCTTACAAATCCAATCGGCTTCATCTGCAGCTTCAACGTTAAATTCTCCACCTGTTGGGCCCACCATTTTCATTTTATGAGCATATCCACTATCTAATGAAAATCCACCGTTTGAAGCAGAGTATAAAGCATAGCATGTTAAATTATCATCTTCAGCTTTTGCAAGACATTTACTCCCATCTTTGGATTCAAGTTTTTTTCCGCTTTCCTCCGCATCTTTGATTACTTTCTCCATTTCTTCTGCTTTTAGACCATTGTCTTTCAATAAATTAGCAACTTCTTCGCTTATTTTGATATCCATAGAGTACACCTTTGATATTTTTGATATTAATTTTTTGATATCCATCAAGTCCACCGGCTTATTTTGATAGCTTTGACATCAATTTTCAAGTATCAAAACTTTAGAATTTTTCGTATTTACCATAGTCCTTTGCTGCTTTAACCATTGCATGTACGTTTGCAGGTGGAGCGTATGTTGGACATTCACATGAACTTCCAATAATAAATCCTCTTGGACTATCCTTACCTGCTTGCAGCTGTTCTGCAGTTTGATCATAGACCTGTCTAGGAGTACCACGATCAATTAGTTTGGTATCAACAACTCCAAAGCAAGTACATCTATCTCCAAAGTGTTCAACCAATTTGCTTGATGGGAAAACATTCTTTCCATCATTACCAACTTGTACAACAGTAAATGGTGACATAGGTGCATCTTTCCACATATCAAAACTGTTAGTGTGGTTTCCACAAAGGTGGTAATATATACCAGGTCCAGCACCGGCTTTAAGTACATTTTTTACTGCTTTGCATTGTGGTTCATAGCTGAATCTTTTGATCTGTTCTCTTTCTAAGAGATCACCACTGGCAACAACAGATCCTGTAATCATTACATTAGCACCGTACTTCTCAGCTGTTACCTTACATGCATTGACCATATGTTCAGTTGCTTTGACTATAAGTTTGTCAACAATTTCTGGTTCAGTTATCATCCACATAAATACATCTTCAATACCTGCCCAGTTAGTTGCAACTTCCATTGGTCCTGCAAGCTGTGTAATAGGTGCAAACATTTGTGGATATTCTTCTAGAACTGTATCCAGTGCTTTGAAGTGATCTTTGAATGTTGGTCCTTCTTTAAGTTCTTCAGGACTTTTTACCTCAAACTTATCAATATCTTCAGGTTCCTTTATAGGATATTTAGTAATTGCAGGTGGTGAAGTTTCCTGTATCTTAATCTCAGCACCATAGTCCTGTCCCCAGTAATCTGCCCACAGATAGTGACCTACCGGTGTGATATCATACAGTTCACAGGCCTGGCATACCATTCGTGCTGCTTCATCTGGGTTTTCCCAGAAATATTTTGGAGTTTTCTTGAATAAAGCAGCTGCATGAGACAATAAGATTGGGTCAACAATTACCCTTTCTGATGGTTTATCGACAAAAGGTGTTGTCCATAAGTTACCTGCTTTTTCTAACCATTCTGAATTTATTGGAGCAAAATCCTCTGCTGGCATATTATTTATCACCCTTTTTATTTTTAATAATTAATGGTCAAGGATAGTAAAAGGCCATCCATAACCTCCAGTTTTCAATTAGTTTTTTCTAATCAATAAAAACAAATACTTAATTTGTAATTATTGACTGTAAACTAATATTTTGGTAGAGATATATATAATAACTTATGGCAATTGGTCAAAGTTGATTATATAATCAATAACATATCTTATCTCAACACTGTAGTTTTTTTCTTAACCATATTTTTGATTAGACCTTTTTGTTATAGCTACATGGACAAATAAATCAAGGATATTGATCATATCAATGCTTCTAATACCTTGATTTTCAAATTACTTTTTGATTCAGGAAAACATCAACGTTAATAGAATAAATTTTCCTAAAATAATATATAAGGTAAATATATTTAATCAGAACCGTACTTTATGTTAGTAGCTGTGTGAAATATGCATAGGTAAAAAAAATTAGTTTATATCTATTATTGTTCAATTTTCGTCTATTTCAAACAATAAAGGAAGACCTTCTAATGATCCCAAACCTAGCACGAAAATATTCAATGGTTAAAAGATATCGTGAAATCATCGATACTCTATTAAAATACGAGTTCTTCTATTTGGCTGAAAAACTTGGAGTGAGCAAAACATGGTTATTCAAGACTAAAATTAAGCAAAAGTATAGGAGTAGAGCAGCAGGATTAAGCAGACCGGAGCGAGCACGGAGAGTATTAGAAGACCTTGGTCCAACTTTTGTTAAATTTGGTCAAATCCTGAGCACTAGAAGAGATTTACTCCCAACAAAATATATAGATGAGCTAGAAGAATTACAGGATTCTGTTGAACCCTTTGAATTTGACCAGGTTAAAAACATAATCAAGAGTGAACTTGGTTATAATCTAAATGAGGTCTTTATATCGTTTCAAGAAAAACCATTTGCCTCCGCCTCGATCGGACAAGTTCATATAGCAACATTATTCGACGGAACTGATGTTGTAGTAAAAGTTCAGAGACCGGGGATAACATCAAGAATTGAAAGTGACCTTGATATTCTTTATAATATAGCTGGTTTTTTAGAAGAGTATATTGAAGAGTCCAGGTATTATCATCCAAAGGAAATCGTTGATCAACTAGCACGTACGATCAGGTCGGAGTTAGATTATACACAAGAAGCAAGGAATGCAAACGTTTTCCATAATAATTTTAAGAATAATCCTAACATCTATATCCCTCATGTCTATGACAAATTCAGTACAAGGCGTGTAATTACCATAGAATATATCGATGGAATTAGAAGCAATGATCTCAAGGAAATTGAAAATAATGAGATCGATCCAAATAGAATAGTGACATATGTAACAAAAGCATTTATGAAACAAGTGTTTGAGGATGGGTACTTCCATGCAGACATCCATCCTGGTAATGTATTAATACTCAATAATAATAAAGTTGCATTGATAGATTTTGGAATGGTGGGGTATATCTCAAAAGAACTTAGATACGCATTGATAGATTCACTTTTCCTTATAACAAATCGTGATATCCCACAGTTCTTAGACCTATTAAGAGACTTTGATATCATAAGTGGACATATGGATACAGTCGCCTTACAGCAAGATATAGAGTTTCTTATGTACAAGTATTATGGGCGATCAGTAGATCAAATCGATACACCCGAAATGATAAAAGAAACTTTTTCGATCTTAAGAACTCATAGAGCTAAAATTCCACCAAATATATCTATGCTGATGAAAGCTATTGTTACGTTAGAAGGATTTGGATCACAGCTTGTGCCTAACTTCAATGCAACAGTAATAGCAGAACCATATGCAAAAAAACTTATCCGAGAACGAGTACGTCCAGACAAATTGGCTCAAGGTGCATTCACAGAACTAATAAATGTCATAAGAGCTGTTAGAAAATTCCCAGCCCAAGCATCTCATATACTATCCTCTGCTGAAAAGGGTGAATTCTTGATCAACCTTGAACTTAAGTGGCTACAGCAGCTAGTATATCAAATCAATACTGCAAGTAACCGTATAGCTTTCAGTCTAATACTTTCAGCAATAATAATTGGTTCTTCCTTAATAATACAAACTGGAATTGAACCACATTTTTGGGGTGTTCCAGTAATTGGACTTGTTGGGTTTCTTACTGCCGGAATATTGGGGCTTGTACTTGTAATCTACATATTGAGGAGTGGTCATTTCTAAAATGATCATTCATTATCAGCATCTTCCCCTAAACTAAAAAACTATAAATACAACAGTATTCATTCACAATATACGGAAGCACTTTTCTTATCTAATATATTAAAAAAGATTTTGTTTTATTTGCGAGTGTTTAAATGACAGACCCTGACATTGAAAGAAAGCTGATTGAGATTATGAGAATCATCAGTGAAAGTGAAAAGCCAGTTGGTGCAAGGAATATAGCTGATGAACTTAATACAAGAGGATATAATATAGGTGAAAGAGCTGTAAGGTACCATTTAAGAATCTTAGATGAAAGGGGTTTTACTGAAAAGCATGGGTATGCTGGCCGTACAATCACAAAACATGGTACTGAAGAATTGAAAGAAGCTCTCATAACTGACAGGTTGGGATATGTCATCAATAGAATAGATGAACTCATTTATCTGACCGACTATGACCTGTACACAAAAAAAGGTAAAGTTATAGTAAATCTGTCTTATATCAATGAAAATGAGATCGATGATGCACTTAATATTATGAAAGATGTTGCAAGTCTTGGTATAGGTATTAGTCCTAAAATAAAGATTTTCGATGAAGGAAATGATGACAATGTTATAGTACCTAAAGATAAAATCTGTATTGCTACCATGTGTAGCATAACCTTTGATGGCCTCTTACTAAAAAACGGCATCCCTGTAGAACCTTATTATGGTGGGATTTTAAAAATTGAAAATAATGTGCCTATTAATTACTCTGACCTCATCTCATATCATGGCACCTCTATAGACCCAATAAAAATTTTCATGAGCAGAAAATCGACTTCTGTACTTGATGTCATGGAAACGGGAACTGGTTCGGTTCTTTCTAATATCAGGTACATTCCATCTTCTGCAAAGGAAAAAGCTGAGCTTATCATAGACAAAGCATCTGAATCCGATATACTTGGTGCAATTCGGGTTGGTAACTCTGGAGAAGAATTGTTTGGTGCACCTGCTGATATTGGAAAATCTGGAATTCCCATATTTGTTGGTGTTAATTCCATTGCAGCAGTAGAAGAAAATGGAATAAATGTCACAACACACCCAATATCAACAATAATTGATTATTGTAGCATGAAAAAGATCTAGAATATTTAATGGAACCAATATATGGAGACTTTTTGTTGAAAAAAGACATAGATGGAAACATCGATATAGCAAATTATGGTGATAAAGCAAGCATTACTACAGGAATACAGCAAATGGACCATATCTTACATTATCTAAGACTTGGAGATAATGTAGTTTGGAAAATTGAAAGCATTGGAGATTACAAGTATTTCGCTACATCTTTCATAAAAAGTGGAATTGAGAACGGATATAAATGTGTATATGTGAGATTTGCACCTCATGATCCCATACTTGAACCAATGGATGGGCTGGATATAATCAATGTGGAACCAAGCTATGGTTTTGATTATTTTAGTAGCCAAGTTCATAGGATAATTAAGTCTTATGGAAAAAAAGTATTTTATGTGTTTGATAACCTATCTTCACTTGTTGTAGAATGGGCTACAGATGAGCTCGTTGCTAATTTCTTTAAAGTCACGTGTCCTTACCTATTTGAACTTGATACTATTGGATACTTTGCACTTTCCAGGGGACGACATACACATACAACTGTTGCAGCAATAAGGGACACTACACAGGTCCTTATAGACTTTTACCACATTAAGGACCAAGCCTATGTACATCCATTAAAGGTCTATGCTAGATACTCTCAGAGTATGTTCTTACCACATGCCGTCACGGATAGTTCTGAGTGGAAACCCGTCTTTGAAAGCGGTGCAGCTGCCTCAATTTCTTCAAGTGACCGAGAAAAGGTTCTTCACCGGAGTACAACTGCCACTGCTCCATGGGACAGTGTGTATACACGACTTAAAATGTACTACGAGATTGGTGACTTGAAAGAAGAATTACATCCTGAGATACAT
Source organism: Methanosalsum natronophilum (assembly GCF_024808815.1). Lineage (GTDB taxonomy): Archaea > Halobacteriota > Methanosarcinia > Methanosarcinales > Methanosarcinaceae > Methanosalsum > Methanosalsum natronophilum. Next base: position 211,745 of record NZ_JANUCS010000001.1, read on the forward strand.
GCTTTAAAAAAAGAACTTTCAAGAATGATAATTGGGGATCACCCCAAGTTCAACGACCTTGCAGACATTTACCTTTCTTTTGAAGATCTGCTTAGTATCAGGGACAGAATCATCGGCTCTGGAAGGATTGGGGGTAAAGCAGTAGGTATGTTGTTAGCAAGAAACATTGTACTAAAGAACAACAAAGAAGATATTTCAGAAATTATTGAACCACATGACTCATTTTACATTGGTTCAGATGTTTTTTTTAGTTTCATGATCAATAATAATCTGTTTCGCCTAAAACTGAAGTTGTCAGACAGTTCGGGTATGACAAAGAATGAATTCTTTGAAGTTGAAAAAAAGTTCCTTGAAGGTGATTTCTCAACTGATATTATAGAACAATTCAAAGACATGTTAGAGTATTTTGGACAGGCACCTATTATAATACGGTCAAGTAGCTTACAAGAAGATAGTTATGGAAATGCCTTTGCAGGTAAGTATAGAAGTGAGTTCTGTGCTAATCAAGGTAGTCCTGAGGACAGATTAAGCTCTTTCATCAATGCAGTAAAATTGGTCTATGCGAGTGCATTGAATCCAGACGCTCTTTCATACAGAAGAAGTAGAGGATTACAATACGAAGATGAGCAAATGGCAATACTTGTCCAAAGAGTATCTGGACTGCGGTACAACCATTTCTTTTTCCCATCATTAGCAGGTGTGACATTCTCGAAGAACATGTTTACATGGACCAACAGGATCGACCCATCTAAAGGAGTCATAAGATTAGTTTTCGGCCTCGGCACCAGAGCTGTTGATCGTGTAGGTAGAGATTATCCAAGAATGATAGCTGTAAGCCATCCCACACTTAGGCCAGAAACTGGTATCCAAATACAAAAATATTCTCAGTGGGACGTTGATGTGATTGATCTGAAAAACAACAGGTTAACTACGATCCCATTCCACAAACTTTTGAGTAAAAAAGATTACCCTAACCTAAAAATGTTTGTATCTTGTTTAAATAATGGATATATTGAAGACCCATATATGGGTAAAATCGAATGTGAATCGAGAAAAATGATACTCACATTCAATAACTTAATTAAGAAAACCAGTTTTGTCAAAAAAATTGATACCATCCTTGAAACTGTTGAACAAGTTTATGAAAAACCTGTAGATATTGAATTTACTTCACATGTAGACAATAGAGGTGATATCAAAATAAATATAGTCCAGTGTAGACCAATGACAATCCCAGGCATCACTGATGATACTACCCTCCCTAAAAATATTCCTGAGAAAAATATTTTGTTCCAGTCAAGCATGGTAATAAATGCAGGTAAGATCGATAACATTAACTATATCCTATACATCGACCCAGAATCTTACGAAACAATAGACAGTTTTGATAAAAAGCGATCTCTTGGCAGAGTTGTTGGACTAATCAACTCAATATTGGCCAAGATAGAAAAGCAGTTTATATTGATTGGGCCTGGAAGATGGGGTAGTAGTAACATAGAATTAGGAGTAAATGTGACTTACAGTGAAATTGATAACACATCTGTGCTTGTAGAGATGTCTCGGATCAAAGAAGGTCATACCCCAGAAGTATCTTATGGGACTCATTTTTTCCAAGACCTTGTTGAAAGTGGGATTGTTTATATGCCATTATATCCGGATCAAGAGGATAGCTTGTTCAATGAAACTTTCTTTTATGAATCAAAAAATGTATTAACTGAGCTACTCCCAGAATATAAAGAGTTCGAGAATATAGTTAAGTTGATAGATATAAGTTTAGAAAAAAATAACTCCCAAATATCTGTTATTGCAAACCAACAAGCACAAAAAGCAATAGTTTTCCTAAAAAATAATGAATGAAAATAATCAAATAATGATTAATCTACAAACTTGATTCCAATATCCTTCTTTTGGTTGCGAATAGCAATATTTATGACTAAAGGAGTAAGTGCCTCTATCATTGAAGATGTTTCCAAAGGCCCTACGTCAATAGGTCGCATGTTAGGTATATCCCGCACAAGGTCAAACACAATTTCTTTTGACCGCATGTAATTACCACATACACCAATATCATAATCTAAATCTAAATCCAAATTGGCTAGCTTAGCTGCTGGTACATTGTGGAACGCCGATACTAATTCAATTCCTTCAGGTAACATCGCATCGATTTCTTCAGCCGCACTCCCTAGTTTAGGTGTCATGTAGCAGAAATAATCGGCTTTAAAGTCTTCTCTTGAAGTTGCTTCAATTTGTATCGAATCAGAATCTGGTAGAATCGTACATTGGTTTTTCTCCATAGGAACAACTACTGAAACTATAATTTTTCGATCTAGTACAGGCTTAAGCTGCTCAATGATAGATTCTACCTTGCTGTACCTTACAGCTAGGATTATAACCTCCGCCTCTGAAGCTGCACCTAAATTTGTATTACCGGTAATCAAAGCATCCATATTACGATCTTTTAAGAGATTAGCATACTCTAAAGCCTTATTCTCAGCCCTTTGTTTATCTCTTGACCCTACTATAATCTCATGTTTGCTACCCCATCTTACTGCAAACCCTTTTCCAATATTTCCGGTTCCACCAATTATTGCGATTTTCATGATAATCCCATCAGTTTCGTTAAAAAATATGGCCTGAAATTAGGCCATTTGTATCAAATATTTTAAAAGCTTAAATCCAGCCACGATCTTTCATTGCAAGTACTACACGCTCAATAGCAACTACATATGCAGCTGTTCTCATATCTGTATTATACTTATCTGCAGCTTCGTATACCGAATTATATGCTTCTGTCATCTTCCTATCAAGACGTGTATGCACTCTTACTTCACTCCAATAATACATATAGAAATTTTGTACCATCTCAAAGTAAGATACTGTTACACCACCTGCATTACATAAGAAATCTGGTATGATATGGACACCGCGTTCATAGAGTATATCGTCTGCTGAAGGCGTTGTAGGACCATTCGCTAGTTCTGCAACAATATTAGCCTTGATATTATATGCATTCTTATCTGTTATAACATTCTCCAAGGCTGCAGGAATCAGTATCTCGACATCTAATTCAAGTAATTCTTCATTGGACACTGGAACAGTGTTAGGAAGATTTGCTACAGATCCCGTTTCTAATTTATGTTGGCGTGCTAAGTCAGGATCAATACCGTCTTCTAAATTCATCACGCCACCTTTACTATCACTGATAGCCACTATCTTTGAACCAAAAGTCTCTTTAGCCAAACTTGCGGCATAATATCCAGCATTACCATATCCTTGGATTGCAATCTTTGCCTCTCCCATATCAATTCCAAGTTTTTGGGCAGCTTCTCGGATAGTATATATCCCTCCTCTGGCTGTAGCATCTCCTCTACCAAGAGATCCACCTACTGTCAGAGGTTTTCCAGTAACAACTCCTGGCTGGTTCATCCCTTTTATTTTAGAATATTCATCCATCATCCATCCCATCATCTTTGGATTAGTATAAACGTCAGGGGCAGGGATATCCATCCTTGGGCCTACTATATGTGAAATACTAGCTATATATTGGCGACTTAGCCTCTCTAATTCAGTTTCTGATAATTCTTTTGGATTACAAACAACCCCACCTTTGCCACCACCTAGTGGAATATCAACTACTGCACATTTCCATGTCATCCATGCAGCAAGCGCTCTTACTGTATCAACATCTTCTTCTGGATGAAATCTGATACCACCTTTAGTTGGTCCTCGTGCATCATTATATTGTATTCTAAAACCTTCAAATACTCTCGTAGTACCATCATCCATCCTTACTGGAATAGATACACGCATTTCTCGCATTGGATGTCTAAGCATTTCATGCACATTATCATCAAGTTCAAGTATCGCTGCACATTTTGCTAATTGTTTTCTTGAGTTCTCAAACGGATTTTCTACTGACATTATTAAGCCTCTTCAAACTGAAAATTGTCTTATATCTCATAAACAGGTCCTTTTAAGCTCTGGTGATTAAATATTTCATATTTGAGATAATAATTATATTAAACTAATCTTAGACCTTTTTACTCATTTTTATAATATGTGTTTAAATTGAATAATCTACCCTCAAATTTGACTGAATCTATAGCATAGTTTATTAAATTAAGATGATTTCACACAAATCTTTATATAGAGCATACTAATCACTTCAGATTCCTTAATCCATTTATATAAGAGTTGCTATTTATGCCTAATACAATTAATTGAAGTGAATCCTAATGTCAAATATTATCATTATAAGAGGACATCATTTGATGTGTATGAAACATTTTGAAGGTAGAGGTTATTCTAAATTATTTGTACAAAATATGGAAAATATTATCTCTAATATCCAATCAAACCCTAGCATAAAATTAAAACTAGTATCAAGCTGTGATGATATTTGTGCATACTGCCCAAACAACATCAAGGGCACATGTCAAGATGAAAACCATGATAAAATAATACAGCAATCCGATAAAAAAATTATTGATGAATTGGGTATTGATAAATACAAAATCCATACTGCGACTAAGATATTTCAGTCCTTTGACAACAAGATAAATGAGATAAAACCCCTAGATGTATGTGAAGATTGTATATGGAACTCTATTTGTTTTAGGGACTGAAATAAGAATCTTTCAAACATTGCATGAGCTTTGATTTAGCTTCTTGGTAAGCTTAATATTTTCAGAATAATCCACAGCTACATCTATAATCCAAACACCACCTTCATACAAGCTATGTTCAATGCTTTTTTTAAGATCTAGTGCTGTTTCTACTTTTATAGCATTTGCACCAAAGCTTTTAGCAAGAGTTACAAAATCAGGATTGTTAAAATCAGTGCCCACTTCTTCATTAAACTTTTTCATTTCAGACCAAGCAATCACACCATATTTGGAGTCATTAAATATTACAACAACAAAATTTGAGCCTAGTCTAACAGCAGTCTCTAACTCCTGTACATTCATCATAAATCCACCATCACCCACAACTGCGACTATTTTTTTATCCGGATTGATTAAACTAGCTGAAATTGCCGCTGGAAGTGCAAATCCCATTGATGCAAGTCCATTTGATATAAACACAGTATTCTCATCCATTCCCGGAAATAATCTGCCAACCCATAGTTTATGAGCACCCACATCACTTATCAAAATACCATCCCTTGGTAAGCTTTGCCTTATATCCCACAATATCTTTTGTGGTTTTATAGGATAAGAATCATCTAGTTTATAGCTTTCAAGCTCATCCACCATTTGTGATCTTAGATCTTTAAACTCCTGTGGCATTTCATCTAGAACCTTACAATAAGTTAAAAGACTTTTAAGTGATTCCTTAATGTCGCCTATAAGAGCTGCATCTGGAACGTAATTCTCTGAAATATCAGGTACATTTTGATGAATATGAACAATCCTCTTTTCCCCATTAAAGTTCCAGTGCATTGGACTATACTCTACAGGGTCATATCCAATACATATAACCAAATCTGCCCGATCCAAACCACACATGATGTAATCCCTATCAGGAATACCCATTGAACCTATAAAATGTTCATCATCAGCAGGTATAGATCCTTTACCCATAAATGTAGTTACCACAGGAATACCACTACATGCAACAAAATGTCTCAATACCTCTGAAGCACCAAACCGGATAGCACCATTACCTACCAATATCAAGGGATTAAGCGCCTCTTCCATCAATTTAGATGCATTTTCAAGCTCAATTTCATCACAATGTGTAGTGTGAGAATAAGATTTCTTTAATATCGGGCCTTTCTGAGAATCCTCTTTAGCAACATCTTCAGGCAATTCAATATGTACAGCACCAGGTACATTCTTAGCTATATCAAAACCCTTTGCAATAACCTCAGGTATAAAATCAGCCCTAAGTATACCTGAATTCCATGCGGTTATTGTTTTAAAAGTGGTAACAATATCAATATACTGATGTGATTCCTTATGCGTTCTATCAAGTCCACCCTGACCTGTTATAGCCACCATTGGTGCACGATCCAAGTGTGCATCCGCAACACCAGTTATCAAGTTAGTTGCACCTGGCCCTAGTGTTGCAAGGCATACTCCTGGCTTATGAGTCATTCTACCATACATGTTTGCCATAAAGGCTGCCGATTGCTCATGTCTAGTTACAATGAACTCGATTTTTGACCTTGATATAGAGTGCATCAAATCAACGGTTTCCTCACCTGGTATTCCGAAAATATAGTCAACACCTTCCTCCTCAAGACACTTTACAAACAAATCACTTGCTTTCATAAATAACACCTTAACTCACACTTATGGGTGAACTACATTTCATGAATAGAATGACTTCTTTCTCCATTATCGAGTCCACCGACTCAATTACACACACTTGCGCTGTAGTCCTTACAACACAGTTGAGTATGCTGATAGCTGTATTAAATACCTATAAGTTCAAACTGTTTAAATGCATTTCTTACCTATAGATTTTTGCATCATGTTAAAATATCCGCTAAAACGATTAAGAAATACATTGACGATCGTTACAGTAACAAAGTAATTTCATCTATTAGTCCCATTTCGAAGCAATTGAACATATGCTATTCTTACTACAACATGCTAATTTACAATCTATCATCTTTTTAAGGTTGAAACATTAATAAAAAATTTAGTAAAAATGTTTATATAATATTAAGTAGGTAAATGGTTAGTGTATACCACCGAAAGGAGATGTCTATGTACAAAACAAAAGAAGATGTATTACAAGCAGTGAACGAGTATGATGTAAAGTTCATAAGAACTCAGTTTACTGATACGTTCGGAGCGATTAAGAGTTGGGCAATCCCTTCAGAGGACCTCTCAGACGCATTCTCAGAAGGAATTATGTTTGATGGTTCTTCAATTGAGGGATTTACAAGGATCGAAGAATCTGATATGATGTTAATGCCAGATCCTTCAACTTTCAGAATTTTGCCATGGAGACCAAAAGAAGGTTCTGTTGCCAGATTATTAGGTGATGTCAAATTACCAGACGGAAGTCCTTTCATTGGAGACCCAAGGTATGTACTAAAACAGGCCATTGAGGAAGCAAAGAGCGAAGGGTATACAATGAACGTAGGGCCTGAGCTGGAGTTCTTTGTGTTCAAGTTAGATGAAAACAACAATCCTACCACCAATCTTACTGATGAAGGTGGATATTTTGATTTCGCACCACTTGATCGAGCACAAGATATGAGAAGAGATATCGATTATGCCCTGGAACATATGGGATTTAAACTTGAGGCTTCTCACCATGAAGTAGCACCATCACAACATGAAATTGATTTCAGATTTGGTGATGTGCTTTCAACTGCTGACAATGTTGTGACTTTCAAGTATGTTGTGAAATCGATCGCAAGCCATAGAGGATATTATGCTACATTTATGCCAAAACCCCTTTACGGAGTAAATGGTTCAGGAATGCACGCAAACCAATCTTTAATGACAAGTGACGGTCAGAATGCATTCTATGATCCAGAAGGTGAAAACCAGCTTTCACAAACTGCTCGCTATTATGTTGGTGGTTTATTAAATCACATAAAGGAATTTACAGCTGTGACTAACCCATTAGTAAACTCTTATAAGAGACTAGTACCAGGATACGAAGCACCAATATACATAACGTGGTCAGATAGGAATAGAAGTTCATTGATCCGTATACCTGCAACACGTGGTAAGGGTACCAGAGTTGAACTGAGATGTCCTGACCCAACATGTAACCCATACCTTGCATTCGCATTAATGTTGAAAGCAGGCTTGAACGGAATTAAGAATGAAATAGATCCTGGAGACCCTACCAGCAGAAATATATTCAACCTAACACCCGAAGAGAGAAAAGATATGGGAATTGGTTCACTTCCAGCTAACTTAAAAGAAGCATTGGATTATATGAGCAATAGTGAGTTCGTGAAGGAAACTTTAGGAGATCACTTGTTCGAGCATTACATAGCAGGAAAAATAGCTGAATGGGATGATTATAAAGCTCAAGTCCATCCTTGGGAAGTTGATGCTTACCTTGGAAAATTCTAAGCTAAAGTAAGTAACAAAAATAAAGTTAAACAAACTACCCTAAAAAGGGTAGTTTTATCACTCTTTTATATTAGGAATTTCTGTAAGTTCACCACGGTGATTCTTTAGAACATATTTTTCATCGTCATGATCAACTATGTAATAGTCCCGCATTAATGGGATTTTACCTACATTCGTAGCAATTACATGCATTGGTTGAGCAAGACCTGTAGTGTGACCTCTCAAAGCATCCCTTATAAGTTCGCTTCCCTTCTCAACAGGCGTTCTAAAGTGATCAATACCTGGTGCAGGTTCACAGTAGAATAAATAGTAGGGTCTGATCCTTGCTGCAAGCAGCTTTTGATGAAGTTCACGAATAGTCTCTACATCATCATTTATTCCTTTCAGTAAAACTGCCTGGTTCCCTACATTGACACCACTTGTCACTAGATCATATACTGCACGTTTTGTCAACTCTGTTATCTCTTTTGGATGATTACATTGTGTATTCAACCAAACTGGAACTTCATGATATCCGCCTAAAATACGTTTTAAATTATCTGTTATTCTATGTGGCAAAACTATCGGAATACGAGATCCAATTCGCACCATCTCTACATGAGGAATGTTACGTAAGTTCTCAATTATGTATTCTAGTTTTTCATCTGAAAGAAGAAGCGGATCACCGCCTGTTACGAGGACATCTCTAACCTCTGGATGATCCCGAATCCATTCAATACCGGCATTCACATTAAAATCAAGCTTAAGGTCACCATCAACAACTAGTTCTTTCCTGAAGCAATGTCGACAATAAATCCCACATTTGCCAGTTACTGTAAAAGCAACTCTGTCTTTATATTGTCGTGCAATACTATCTGGTCGAACCTCTTCAGTTGCCCTGTTTTCCTTCCAAACGAGATAATCTTGCATACCATACTTGTTTTTAGTTTCTTTAAGGGATGGTACGACTTGTTTCCTAATAGGACAATTGGGGTCATCTTTATCCATCAAAGATGCAAAATAAGGCGTTGTTCCCCATATTGTATCAAGAGATTCAATTGCTTCTCTTTCTTCAGCAGTTAAATTTATGTATTTTTCAAGTTTTTCTAACGAATCTACACTATTTTTTAATTGTTCTTTCCATTCTTCACTCATTATAGTGAAATCTCCTTACTTAACCATCATTTCAAGTTGTATACCAATAATCATTAAAGGTAGCCATACAACCATAATTGAAATCTTAGTTAGTTCAAGTTAACAAAAATATAAAAATTTCATTATATATTAAATTAATCAAATATCTTCATAACCCTGTTTTTGAAAAAAGTTTTGATGGTACTCTTCTGCAGCATAAAATTTCTTTGCAGGTAATATTTGAGTTGTTAGTTCTGAATCATATTTCCCCGACTTTTCCTGATCTCTTAAAGCCTTAGTTGCAACCTCTTTTTGGTCATCATCATGATAAAATATAATCGATTGATAATGTCGACCAAATTGTGGTTGGTCTTTAGTAAGTGGAGCTACAAGACATCCTGAATATTTTGAATCATGTAACTTCCAAAACTCTTCAATGAGCTTTGAATAATCTATCTCTGATGGATCATAAGTTACCTGTACGGCCTCTACATGATCGGTCTTACCTTTAATCACATCTTTGTATTTTGGATCAGGAATGTCGCCACCAGTATAACCAGATAAAACTGATTTAACACCCTTTATTTTTCTGAAGGCATTCTCGATCCCCCAGAAACATCCGGCTGCAAACGTTGCTTTTTTAACTATTGGATCACGACCATCCAGTCATTTGTAATTGGAAATAATGTTTTTATATAACATGTACAGGAAAAAAACTGGTCTGCCTTTTCATGTTATGCTAAAAGTCCAGATATATATAATATAATCAATAGCACTATTCCAATCAAATACAGATATATAGCAATTGAATCGGTCTTATCTAACTTAAAGTTAAACCTTTCTTTCATTTACATACACCCCACGCAATATACATAATTAACTGTAATTTTGTTCTTCATATCATAAACACCAAAATTATAGTCTGAAACATTTAATTGAGCATATTAATTGAATATATCAATTATAGTTAATAATAATGATAGATTATATTATATTTAAGTTTTTTGATTTATCATGATTAATCGAGTGAGTATATTGAAAAAGGGTTTGTGTGCTCAAAACCATAAAAAAAGGAATTTTAGGATCTCAGGATTTCATATTAATTCCAGTTATAGAATCATACCTGAAATCGAATGCAGTATCACTTTCATCTTCAAATAAGAGTTCTATTTTACCAGTATTGTCTATAGTGCCAATAGCAGCTGCTGTCAAGCCTGTTTCCTCAAAAGTAGTGATACATGGTTCTACATTATCTTCAGTGGCAGTAACAATATAACCTGTTGCGGGATAGACCTTAAGCCATTGTGCTAAAGGTACTGAATTGGGTCGTGGTATTTTGGTAATATCTACAGATGCACCTACATGACTTGACTCACAGAGCATACCAAGTGTACCAATTGTACCGGGGTTACTAATGTCCTTACCCGAGGTAACTAGTCCTGCTTCACCAAGCTTTTGCATTACCATGTACATATCCCTAACTTTTTTAGAATCTTTAAAAGATGTACTATCCCAACTATATGGAGAATTTCTGCCAATCTTACCGTCCATATCATATGCCACAATGATAATGTTACCATCTTTTGCAGTATCACTTCGAATAATGCTATCCTTTTTAGCAATACCTATAATTGCTACTGATATGGACGTATAAGGTGTATCGGGATGCATATGTCCACCTACCATAGGCACACCAAATTTCTTAATACCTTCATTTATCCCTTGTATCAATTCATTACATATCTCTAAATTATTAGAAGCTAAAACATTCACCATTGCAATAGGTTTTCCACCCATAGCCGAGATATCATTAACGTTCACAAGAACTGAAGTGTAACCTGCCCACCAGGGGCTTGCATCCGTGATCTTACCCCAAATACCATCCGCTGAAAAAAGTATAACATCATTACCGCCAATATCAATAACAGCTGCATCGTCCCCAAAATCAATCAGAGTAGTACCATTATAATCGTCCTTCACACTTTCAAAAAGTTTCACAACGTCTTCTATAGGCTGTTTACGTTTTACCCCTTCAAACTCACGAAGCTCTTTTATCAAACTTTTCAATTCGGACATCGAAAGTAATTCTCCATTTAAAACAGCAGTAAATCACTCAATCTTTTCTAAGTTTAATTAGATTTCGACGTTCCTGACTCATCTGAGATAGATCATTTCCAATCAAACCATAAGCATCAGCCCTACATTGACGACAATGTTTCATTTGACTCACAAATTCTTCACATGCTTTTTGAGCTTGTTGGCGTTCTTCGTCTGTAGGTTCTTTTAAGGACGCAAACTCACCTTGAGCCATCATTGGAATTATATTCATTATATGAACGTCCATATCCCTCATTTTACGAGCAATATCGACAACATGGTCCCCATTAATCTCGGGGATTAGTACAGTGTTTATCTTAACAACTATATCATTATCTACAGCAGCTTTTATTCCTTCCATCTGTTTCTCATGAAGAAGTTGAGCTGCTTTGGCCCCTTTGTAAATCTTACCATCATATACTATATGTGAATATATTTTTTCAATTAGTTCCGGATCAATTGCATTCACTGTAACAGTTAATGTAGAGATACCAAGATCAACTAGATCATCTATCCTATCAGCTAAAGCAAGCCCGTTTGTACTAAGACATAACAATAAATCTGGGAACTCCTTTTTCACAAGTTCAAGTGTTTTGAAGGTATTCTCATTTGATAGAGGATCACCTGGGCCCGCAATACCTACTACCTTAATATATGGATGTTCTTTGGTTACTTCCCTTAGTTTAGATACAGCCTCTTCGGGACTTAGAACTTCACTCGTGACACCAGGTCTACTTTCATTCACACAATCGAATTCCCTTACACAGAATCTACACTGTACATTACAAGCTGGTGCAACGGGCAAATGTATGCGCCCAAACTTGTGCTGTGCCTTTGAATCATAACATGGGTGGCCAGCTATTTTTCTTAGTACATCGCTTCCTTTATAGCTAGGGCATTTTTGATCTAAGGTCTCAGAACTTTTGTCATGTGTATCTTTTTTTGTTTCTGACATTATATTCTCCATTGTATAAGGGATGAAAGTAAACTAATTCAACTGTTAATTTGACATATAAGTTGAAATAAGTTTTGAATATTTTGATATTATATAGGCTGATCATTCTATTGAACTTAGTTCACACCACTTGTTATGACCTTCCCATACCTTTACAGATAAAGGATATCCAAGTTCTTTGCTTACCTTAGCATGTATTTGTTCGCACATATTCTCAGCGCTTGGATATTCTAGAAGATCGTTTAGAAGTACATGGTCATACTGGTTCAATATCACTTTAACTTTCTGTTTAATATCATAGAAATCCATGACCATTCCAGTTTTTTTCTTTTCACCTTCAATAACTATTTCAACCTTATAGGTATGACCATGCACAATTCCACATGAATCATGCCCTGGAAGGTAATGTGCGCTATCTATATGATCAATAATTCCAAGTCTCATTTTCTTCATTAAAGACACCCTAACATTTTATGTGATTGTGGGATTATCCTTGCATCGATAATATTTAATAGTTTATTTTGAAACTGTAACAAAACATCTAAGTCACACCTATCAGTGGGTGATGTTACTGGTTGTAGAACAATGCATGATATGTATTGAGATATTTCTGTAACTATATCGTAGATTTGTTCAGTTTCCGTATATTTTGAGATGATGACTTTAGCAAAACAATCCCTAGTCTTAGTAGTCCTAAGTTCCTTAAAGCATTTAATAGTTGAATCAATATGTGAACTGAGTTCAGGTACATTGACATCACCCTGCATCTTAATATCTCCTGAAACGAACCTGATCTTATCACTTATTTGTCTTGCATTCTCAGGGAGTGTCATATTAGATTCAAGATATAATGGATATCTTGTATCAAGTTCTTGAATAAAATCACTGTACAAGAGAGGTTCACCTCCAGTAAGGGATATGGAATGCACTTGATCAAACCTTGAAACAAGTTCATTGAGTCTTGAAGGTGTTATTGGATTTGCCATACTCTCAAACTCAAAAGAACCTGGTATTCGCTCGAACTTAAAGTATTTATCAGTCTTTTGAGGCGTGTCGCAATAAGAACATGACAAGTTACAGCCAGCAAATCTTACAAAAACTTGCCTCATTCCTATATAAGGACCTTCACCTTGAACCGAACAGAATATCTCTTGCAAGGGTGCATCCATTAAAACACGTCCAATGGTCTTGATTTTCTTAAATCCGCCTCAATATCATTAAACTCAGTACAGTACCTCTGAGCAATTTTATGCATTATAGCAGAAACTGTCTCATCTCCATTTATGCCAGCCATATCTAAACTACCATAACTATCATGTACTACATTCAAACCAAAATGTATCTTTTGAGATACTGAAGATACACTGGCTATAGATACTGATAACTTTTTGGAGTTGATGAAAAGGTCATCACCATCACGCATAATATTCATACAATATTCACTTAATATCTCTGCAACAATATTCACAAAAAGCCTTTGCCGCGTGTATACTAGTTTTAAGTTATTTGAATCAAAGTGTTCTATTATAAAATGGATCATGTCAGTGGATACTATAGACTCGTTTAGGACCTTATCCTCAAGGTCGATCATATGTTCAATATTAACATCACAAGGACCTCTAAAAGAAACAATTGTATCTTCGCTCACTTTAAACTTCGTATATGCCCACAACGATGAGATTTGACTCCCATCATATCGAAGTTGCTCATCAGTTAAAACAATTGGTCTCATGTATATTTACCTACAAAAACATTATCTCAAACATGGATCTTCCATACCCACTTCTTCAAATGCTATTTTCCTTCTAACACAACTCTCACATACACCGCACGGTTTATCATCACCGTAATAACAGCTCCAGCTAAATTCAAGTGGGGCCTTTACATCTACCCCTTTCCTTACAATCGCTTCTTTATCATAAGATAGGAGAGGTGCATATACTTCAACACTTTTTTGAGTTGAATATGATAATGACAAGTTAACCGACTTCATGAAACTTTCAGAATTATCAGGAAATGTACTAGCTTCTTCTTCATTAAAACCAACGATAATATAATCACAGCCCATGCTTTCTGCAAAACTTGCAGCGATATTGATCATAACACCATTCCTGTTTGGAACCCATACTTGCCTCGCAGATTCTGTTACAATATCCATATCATCTTCGTTTATTTCTTCCTGAGATAAATGTGGGATTGATTTATCTTTATTCACTAAAGACGTTTTAGTGATTGATTCAAGCCAATCGAGTTTAATTATATCATAGGGTATACTCATATGTTCACAGAAACGTTTAGACACTCCTATCTCCTTTTTTGCTGCACGTTGTCCATAATCAAACACAATAGCCAAATTTATATTAATTCCTTCATTCATAGCAACAGATGTGGCTACAATTGAATCAAGTCCACCACTTAATAAAGATATACTTTTCATATTAAACACTCATTTTGAGTTGACTAAGGTTTTATCTAGTTCACAATAAAACAATAAAAAGATTGTTAATACTACCTTGTCAAGTATCCCCACCTTACGGAAGGAGACTCCTGCTTTTTTAGTTGATTGAAATCAAATGCAACATCATGTTCTTCAGAATCACAGTTCTTACACTAACAGTTTCTACTTATTAAATAATGACTGTGTCAGGGACATAAGAGAAGGATTCTATTGCTACCTCAGTTAGGCCATTTTCTTCGACATCCCCGTTTTCTTCATCTGGCAATAGATCGTCATCATTGGCTTCTTCGGCCCTTTCCTCTAGATAACCTTCCTCGTCATAGTCCATGCACCCCACAGACAACAAAGCAACTGTTACAAATGTAAGAATCATTAACACCTTTTTCATAATCTCACCTGCACTAAATATTTGAATTTAATGAATTGAATATAAGCTTTGAATTTAACCTCTACTCAATATAATTTTCTAGTTCATGTTATAAAAAACATTTTAAACACCCATTCTCTTTAAAGATATCACAATTAACGGTTCTATTTGACAAATGATTTAAAACTCACACATCAATATTTTATAATTAAAGCGTAAAACCACTATGTCTTTAGCATAGTGGATGTAAGCGTCAACTATATTATAAATAAGTCTCAATATGTATGTAATTAACCGATGGCGAGAACCAAGCCAAAAGGAATTAAAACTGGACACCCATGGGATAGGGGTCTTCGTAAAGGGTTCCCATAGTTCGTTGCCTTTCCAGTTGGGTATGAACTGTGATATCAGATTCCTCAAGGAATCGGTCGAAGGAAGCACCTGAGTCTTTAGCTCAGGAGTAGTTCACTGAGGACTTGTTATGAGCACATACTTCAATCCGGAAATGGAAACTATGGAGCGTAGTGAACTAGAAGCACTTGTTGACGAACGCATCAGGTACACAGTACAATACGCTGCAGAAAATTCTCCATTTTATAAAAAATGGTTCAAAGAGAATAATATCGACCCCAAGACCATAAAAGAACATGAAGACCTTTTAAGACTCCCAATAATAAATGGAGATATGTTAAAACAACACCAACCTCCTATAACAGATAATTTCGAGTTTAAAAGTGTTGATTGGAACAATGTTTTCACTATCCATGAAACAAGTGGAACCACAGGAATTCCTAAATCCTTCTTCTTAACATGGGATGATTGGATGAGGTTTGCACAAAAATATTCTCGTGCATTCGCATCTCAAGGTTTTGGTCAAGGAGATAGAGTAGTGATTTGTGCATCCTATGGAATGAATGTAGGTGCAAATACAATGACATTAGCTGCAAAGGATGTTGGGATGGCCATAATACCAACAGGTAAATGTACATTCCCAGTTAGAATAATGGAATCATATAAGCCTACTTCTATTGTGGGGAGTGTATTCAAGTTGATAAAACTTGCCGAACGTATGGAAGATAATGGGATGAACCCTGCAGAATCAAGCATACAAAAACTGATTGTTGGTGGAGAAGGGTTTGCAGACGAATCCAGACAATACGTATCCGAGATATGGAACTGTGACGTGTATAATACTTATGGTAGCACTGAAGGAACTATGTGTGGCGAATGTACTGAAATTGCTGGCCTCCATGTACCAGAAGACCTTGTACACCTTGACGTCTATGACCCATATTCAGGCAATTATGTAAATGAAGGAGAATGTGGTAGAGCTATTTTGACAACTTTGTTACCTGTTGGAGAAAAATGTGGTAATTTGCTTTTAAATTACGATACGGAGGATACCACATTAATACACACAAAGAAAAGATGTGCTTGTGGAAGAACACATATGAGGATAGAAAATCCACAACGTGAAGCTGAAACCTTTTGGATATTAGGTGCGCCCTTCAACCGTGTCGATGTAGAAAGAGGAGTTTTCCAAAGAGAGAACATGGAATACCTTACAGGAGAATATGAAGCTTTTATCTATGGAGGAGATGACGAAGGCGAAACCGTGCTCAGGGTTAGTGTGGAGTGCAAAGATAAAAGTGATACTGACAAAGAACTAATAAAAGAAAATTTCTTGAACTCTTTCCTAAAATATAAACCACCACTAAAACAAGCGCATGGGGATGGATTACTAAAAATATTGTTCAATTTCACTCAAATAGGTGACCTAGAACTGTATAAAGTAAAAGGTCGCCCAAAAAGAGTTGTTGATAGAAGGTAAGTGTTTAATTTTTAATAAAGTTCGATCCAAAAAAATATCCAGTATCAGCTTATCCAATAACACATAGATGAATTCGAAATAACTATATATTATAGTTGCTAATTACGTAATGTAATAAAATTAATTAAAGGGTGTGATTAAAGAATGTTATTTTTAGATATAAGCACATGGGAACCACATGACAGAGATGAGATCTTAAAACACTTCAAAGACATAAAAGTTCCTGAAGGTATCAAGATCAAGAACCAGTGGATTGACTTAAGTGGTGGCAGATACTTCATATTATATGAAGCAGAATCTGCAGAAGCTGTTGGTGCATTCAATCTACCTTGGTCAGATGTATGTGTAATTGAATCAATACCTGTCATGGAAACAGGCGAATTCATGAGTTTAATGTCAAAATATAAGTAATTAAGACAATAAGGTGAGATTTCTATAAACTCATCTTTTTTTCTAAAATTTTTCAATATAGAACTTCTATTTAGTTCACTAATCCTATATTTTACTCACAAATAAAATTAAATTATATATTAATTTGTTTTAGAGTGTAAGGTGTTGCTAACTCAATTGATGTACTTGCATATGCTTCAGATTCGTTAATGAAATCTAGATCTATTATAGGACTTTGATCATCTAGGTCACAATATTGACTTTCCACACCATTTCCTTCACTTAGACAACCGATAAATGGAACCATCAATGTCATTAACATGATGGTCATAATTACCAATGGAATCTGTTTCTTAAAACCTTTTATTCTTTTGATTTTCATTAAACCCATGAATCCTCTTTCCTGTAAATTCTGTTTTTATTTTGATCACAGTAACAAAACAAATTATCAATAAGAATCTAGTTAAATAGGTTAAATAAGTATCTATCCAATCAAATAATTAGGATTAGTTGAACCTATCATCTCACATCAAAAAAAACATTTTAGAAAATATGATTGGACAGAGCAAAAGTTGTGAAGTGATGGATATTTCTGTAGTGCCATAGAAAATGTCGTAAAGAGATTGTAACAAAATACGTTACGTACTCAATCAGAGATGAGCTGGTGTTTACATCCCTTTTACTAAAAATATTTTTACACTTTTTCTATATATTAGTTCTTTTTTGAATTAAGTTTTATGTATTCCACAACATCTCCTGCCTGCACTTTAAACTCACCATCTACCAGTGGGGTTGTATCGTATTTATAATGGAACTTGCCTTCTTCATTTGTGGGAATTGTTTGAACGGCTTCTATACCCAGAACGATACTGTCCTTACCATCTTCAGCATCGCCATCAATTCTTATATCATAAGTACCTGAGGGTACATTTGAATCCGAGAATATCGCAACACCATCTTTTGCTTGAGACGTACGTGTAAACATAACAAACATCTTTACTGTAAAGTTGAGGTTCTTTGCACCCACTGCTTTAACAGTATACCGATTAGGAGCTTCGGGGATAGCTACTCTGTCAAACTCGAAAAAGTATTTCCCATCATTTACAGGTATTTCTTTTTCAAAAGTTACACTTACTTCAATTTTAGAGTTTGGTTTCGCTGTACCCCAAGCTTCAAGCACATCACCTACTGTTGGATCTGGCGGTTTGATCGATAGTTCAGTTACTGATGAATCCAAGCTTTTATCTTCATCACTATTCTTTTCAGGTCCTATTATTCCAGTAATCGATTTCTTTATTTTTTGATATCCATAGGCTCCAATTCCAGATTTCATTGATATCACACTCCTAATTCAAAAAAACATTTCAACTCTTTTTCCAATCATTTTATCTTTAGCCTTAGAATAAACGTAGGATGCTGTTGCAACATCTTGGATAGCTAAGCCTGTAGAATCAAATATAGTTATTTCCTCATCAGTTTGTCTACCAGCATATGTTCCGTTTATTATTTGGCCAAGTTCACAGTAAATATCCTCGACTTCCAATTTACCTTCTGAAATAGGTACGTTTATATCTCCGGAATGTGATGCCTGAGGAATATCATCTACTACGAGTTTGGAATGAACGAGTAAGCTAGGATCAATTTCCTGTTTACCTTTAGCATCTGCACCTATTGCATTAATATGAGTCCCAGGTTTAACCCACTCCTTTTCAACTAAATAGTTCCTTGATGGAGTAGTGGTAACTAAAATATCACAGTCACATATTTGCTCTAAGTTCATTGTTTTAGTGAATTCACAATCAATCTCAGATTCGAGCCGGCATTCGAACTCCTTACATTCCTCCATATGAAGAGATGTTACTTTAACTTCTTTTATATCGAACAATTCAGAAAGTGCCAATAATTGAGCATGTGCCTGGTGTCCTGCACCAATGATACCAACAACCTCAGAATCTTTTCTTGCAAGGTATTTAGCAGCAATACCCCCCGCGGCCCCAGTTCGTATGTCAGTAAGATATGATGCTTCAACTATTGCAAGTGTTTCACCTGTATTGGTCGAGTTCAACACAACAACCCCCATAACAGTAGGTAAACCTACCTTTGGATTATTTGGATGAGAATTAACTATCTTTACACCACATATATCCTTGTCCTCAATATATGCAGGCATTGTCCTCAAATCTCCATTATATTCATGGAAATATAGATAGGATTTTATTGGCATTTGTACCTTAGCTAAACCATGCTGTAAAAATGCATCTTCATTTACTTCCATTGCACATGTCATATCTAAAGTATCTTTCACATCTTCTTGGTTCAAAAACAAAATTTCCATATCTTGTACCCATACTTAAATAAAAACCAGTGCGTATATATTTTGCGAATAGTTTTAACTTAAAACCTGATAATACATGGAAAAAAATAAATTTGAGAGTGCTGCAAAAGATGTTAGGTATCTGCTAAACAGAGGGTATCCAAAAACTAGCACGTTACGTTTTGTGTGCAACCATTATTGCCTAAACAAATCACAACGAAACTTATTATCAAGATTAATTGTACCTGACATTATCTCCAAATCGCGCCATAACAAAAAATTAAGTTGTAAGGACATTAAAGGGGCAAGTGTAGTAATAGACGGATATAATCTAATTATCACAGTAGATAGTATTCTCACTGATAATGACCTATGGAAATGTAATGATGGATTTGTAAGAGATAATAGAGGTATTTTCAGAAATTATAAAATCAGTGATACTACCTACAATGCAATAGAAACAATAATCACAGCATTAGAAGATCGAAAACCCTCAAGTACTAAAATAATACTAGATTCCCAAATGAGTAAAAGTGGTCTGCTTGCAGACCATATAAGGAACATGGTCCAACATAGACTACCAAATACACATGTCTGCACCTCATCCAAAACAGACTACCACATAAAAATGGAACTTGATAAAATCATAATCACATCAGACGGAATTATAATCGATTCTGTCAATAAGGTAATTGACCTTGCTGAATGTATTGCGATTAGAAAAAAGGTAACTATCAATGAACTAAATTTGACTGAACCACAATATTGAACTTTTTTTACCTGGTGCTAAAAATGAAAAAAATAGGTGTTGTGTTAACCGATAAGAGTGATTGGACCGCAGTCTCTTTGATCGAAACTATCCAGAAGATGAAACATGAAGCTATACCTATAGACTTAAAAGAAGCGTACTGTACACTTGGTTCAAATAGCTCATGTGAGGTAGGTTCAGCTGAAAAAGTAAACTTGTTCGACATTGATGCAATTGTAGTCAGAGACTTGGGACACGGGACTATTGATGAAATTGCCTTCAGGTCAGATATTTTATTGCAAATGCAGCAATATGGAATACCTTTAATAAATTCACCTCAATCGATTCAAATAGCTGCAAACAAGTATTATTCAACATACCTATTATCCAAAAATGGTTTACCACATCCTTTGACTTATGTGCACCAACAGTTAGATCATGCAATTAAAACTACTGAACAGTTAACTGATTGTATATTAAAACCAATGTTCGGATACCAAGGCCGTGGTATTAAAAGAATTAAGAACGGGTCTGTATTGAACTATAGTGGTTCGATCGACATGACTACAACTCCTGAAGAAACTATTCAATTTATTATAGACAAATATGGTATAGTTTATATTCAGGAATTCGTGGAAAGTTATGGAACTGATATTAGATGTTTTGTTGTCAATAATAATGTAGTAGGTGCAATTGAGCGTACAGCACATGAAAAATCATGGTTAAGCAATTTGAGCCAGGGTAGTATAGCAAAAGCTTATAATGTATCAGAAGACGTCGAAAATCTTGCCTGCAAAGCATCCAGTATAATAGGTACAGATTTTGCGGGTATTGATATAATAATAGGGTCCGAGGGACCTAAAATATTAGAAGTGAATGGAACACCTTCAGGTGCTGGTATTTATAGAGCTTGCAATATTAATGTAACTGAACCAATAATAGAATATTTAACAGACTTATTGTGAACTGCCTCAACGTTAAAGACATAGGGCTTTTACACTAACACTCCAGATATAATTAAATGAGAGAATATTATGACTGACTATAAGCAATGTATAATTATAAGAGATGACTTAAAGCTTTCAAAAGGAAAACTTGCAGTCCAAGTTGCGCATGCTGCCGTTTCATCTATGGAGTGGGCTAGCAAGGATGATATTGAGAAATGGAAAAAAGGTGGTCAGAAAAAAGTTGTTCTTAGAGTAAAAACATTAAGAGATATGTTCGAAATGAAAGAAATTGCAAGAAAGAACAATCTACCAACTGCCCTAATAAAAGATGCAGGGCTAACTCAAATAGAGCCCGGGACAATAACTGTATTAGGTATTGGACCTGCAGAGGTTGATAGACTGGATCGCATTACTGGTGACTTAAAGCTAGTTTAATTTAAAATGGATAAATACTTTGATTCATATGAAAGTTTACGAATTAGAACAAAAGATTGGTATTGAGTGTTATTTTACAACCACTAGTGGTACTGGTGGATCACTGAAACAAATAATAGAAGACTTTGAAGTAAATGAGGTCACTAACCGAGAAGAAGGCAAGTCTGGAAAATATCTAATACTTGAACTAAAAAAACATAACTGGGATACACATCATGTCATTCGTGAGATCTCAAGAAGATTGCGTATAAGTCAAAAAAGAATCACTTTTGCAGGAACTAAAGATAAGAGAGCTATAACAACACAAAAGATCAGTATATCAGATTTAGACGCATCTGAAATAGAAAATATTAACTTGAAAGATATTAAGCTAAAAGTACTTGGCCGTTCTAACCGTTCAGTAGATCTTGGAGACCTTATAGGCAACGAATTCAAAATAACTATACGTAATATAGATCTAAAAGAAGATGAATTAAATACAGTTTTAGAATCAATCACTGACGAGATAAGTGAATCTGGTGGTGTCCCTAATTACTTTGGGATACAACGATTTGGATCAATTCGTCCAATCACTCACCTTGTTGGTAGAGAACTTGTTAAAGGAGATACTGAAAGTGCAGCCCTTACATATATCTCAAAACCATTTCCCAACGAACCCGAAGATACAGTTAATGCGAGACAATTTGTAGCCGATACAATGGATTTTGCTCAAGGCCTGAAAACATTTCCTGATCATTTAAGGTACGAACGAACAATGATGCACCACCTAGTTACCCATCCTGGAGATTACGAAGGTGCTTTCCTGATCCTTCCCAAGAACCTTAGACGTATGTTCATCCATGCATACCAATCTTACATTTACAACAAAATACTTTCTGAACGAATTAAGCAAGATTTACCTTTCAATAGAGCCACAGTTGGGGATATTGTCTGTTTTAAGAACAGTGATGGTTTCCCAGATACCTCAAAAACACAAAAAGTAACAGAAAAGACCATTCATGGCATCAATAATCTTCTTAAAAGAAACCGTGCATTCGTAACTGCACCATTAATTGGTTCGAATACAGAATTCGCATCAGAAACCCCTGGCGAAATCGAACAAGAAATATTCAAACACACTGGGACTTCTCAATCCAATTTTGCTAATATTCCTGTAGAAGGTCTTTCCTCTAAAGGTATGAGACGTGAAATATTACTCCAAACCATACCTAAATACGAAGTAGATGAAGATGAGCTCAATAATGGCAAATTAAAAGTAATACTGAATTTCAAGTTGCCAAAAGGAAGTTATGCAACAACTGTTTTAAGAGAATATATGAAAGTGAATCCACTTCAAATGTCTTAAACAACCCCTATGCTAAAAACATAGGGTATTTACGCTCTACTTATAAAAAAAAATCTTTACTAACAGTCAAGTTAATCAAAAAAATTTAACTTGACTTTGAACGGTCAATCATTGCTTCAACAAAAGATTTGAACAATGGTGAAGGTTTTCCTGGCCTTGACTTGAATTCTGGATGAAATTGACATCCTACATAAAAACTATGTTCAGGTATCTCTGCAATCTCCATCCTTCTCCCATTATTAACACCCGAAAATATCATACCATTATCTTCTATCTGTTCAATGAAATTAGGATTTACTTCATACCGATGCCTGTGGCGTTCCACTATATTCTTATTACCGTAAGATTCCATTGCAATAGAACCTTCCTTTAACACAGCATCATAGTCCCCAAGTCTCATGGTAGCACCCATATCTATTACAGATTTTTGTTCCGGTAATATGTCAATTACAGGATGGGGAGATTCTGGATCGAATTCTGTACTATTAGCTCCATCCAATCCAACTACGTTACGAGCAAATTCTATAATGGCTACCTGCATTCCTAAACATAGACCAAAATAAGGTATATCGTTCTCCCTTGCATACTTGACTGCAGCGATCTTTCCTTCAATACCGCGTTCACCAAATCCGCCGGGAACTAATATTCCATCATATTCGGATAATTGTTCTGCACCTGTTCCTCCGTTACAGAACTTTTCTGCATCTACCCATGACATCACTACTTTAGCTCCACATTCTATAGCAGCATGTTTTAGAGATTCGGTTATGCTCAAGTACGAATCTTCAAGATCAATATATTTTCCTACAATCGCTAATTTTACACTTCCTTTCATCTCCTTCATTTTTGCAACCATATCATGCCATGACCGATCCTCGCTCTTCTCAACAAGTTCAAGCATATCTATCATATACCTTGTAAGTCCCTCTTCTTCAATGTATAGAGGTACTTCATAGATATCCTCAGCGTCATGAGCACTTATTACTGCATCTTCTTTCACATCACAAAATAAAGCGATTTTTGACCTTGTAGCTTCTAGTAAAGGTTCCTTACACCTTGAAACAATTATATCTGGAGTCAATCCGAGCTGTCTTAGTTCTTTGACTGAGTGCTGAGTTGGTTTTGTTTTCTGGTCACCTTGAGAATCACTTGGGACAAGTGTCACGTGCACAAATGCAATATCTTTCTGTTCCTCCTCCCTATGCATCTGTCTAACAGCTTCCAGGAAAGGCATACTCTCAATATCCCCTACAGTCCCACCAATCTCTATCAAGCAGATATCAGCACCACTCTTTTCAGCTACCCTTCGTATGCGTTCCTTAATCTCATTGGTAATATGTGGAATTATCTGAACTGTCTTACCAAGATATTCACCTAATCTCTCTTTTGAAATAACTGACTGGTAAACTTGGCCTGTAGTTATGTTATGTTCCCTTGTGAGTTCAGTATCAAGAAAACGCTCATAATTGCCAAGATCAAGATCAACTTCACCACCGTCCTTTAACACAAAAACCTCACCATGTTGGAATGGACTCATAGTCCCTGCATCGATATTGATATAGGGATCTATCTTTATTGCAGTCACATCATAACCCTTATTCTTCAGGATCCTACCTATGGACGCTGCAGTGATCCCTTTTCCAAGTCCACTCATTACACCGCCAGTAACTATAATATATTTCATGGAAAACAACTACCTCATAATAATATGGAAAAATTAAAGCAATTTTATCAGAATATAAGACATCAATGACGTGAACGCTATTGCTAGAACAACTGCTAGATAAAACAGAGCTAGTGTCCCTGATTCAAATGATGTTTGGTAAACTAGGTATAATACTATCAAAAATACACTTACTATAACAAAAATAAAAAAAGCTTTCAAGTAATTTAAGTCGAATTGATTTAAAAACGATACTGATATTCCACTAAAATGTTTACTCTTTGTTCCTTTGTTTTTTTTAGTAGCAATACTGGATATACTATCACCATGTACCTCGTCTAAATCCTCATCTTCATCCTCGTAATCATACCTTTCGTCAAAAGAAGCGGTTCCTATATTCACTTGAAAACCTTCGGTCTTAGAACCATACCCCATTGTAACATTGATAGTACCAGTATTCATTAACCGCCCCTCTGCTGGTATTCTTACAACCACCGGCACATATTCTTCATGTGTAACATATGGTTTTTCTTCAAGAATAGAGACATTCTCTTCAATTGATGGATCTACTGAAAGATGTACATGTGTTGGCGACCCGTAATTTATCAGGACAATTTCAAAGCTCTGTTCATCGCCTGGGTTCATTGGAATATCCACTATCTCATAATCGAACTCTACCGAATTCACGCCCAGACGATTGATATGAACATACTGCAAAACTATCACACCTATAAGAATTACTCAATATTAATTATCGGTTTTCTGGAGGTAACATGTTAGGAATACCGTCATCTATTGGATAATCTATATTACACGCATTACAAGAAATAATACCTTTGACCACCTCAGTATCATCCTCCTCCATTACATTCAGAACAAGATCACCCTTACAAACAGGGCAAGCAAGTATATCCATAAGTTCTCGTTTCACCTTGATTCACCAGCCGAACAAATTATTTACTCCTAATATCAAACTTTTGGTAAATACTATTATTAACTATTTCATTGTTTCCATGTTAACTAGCAATCTACAATTAATGTATATAGATCAATAATAGAAAGGTTTACTAAAGCATTTCTTCTAAATTTTATTTAGTCACGCTGAAGTAAGAAGACCACCGTTTTTAAACGATGGATGAATTACTTCTGCAGATAGTATGCCTTTCATCGCCAAGCTTACTTAAGAAGAGTTCTAAACTAAAGTTAAAATCAATTCATTAATATCCTTTGCACATAACCAGTTATTAACTTAGACCGTGGAGTGTTCAAACATTTTAGATATGGATGTAAACATATTCGAAATTTTTCTTAGAGTAGTAGATTTTGCTGTACCCATAGTTATCATGATCTTTATAGGGTTAATGGGTGCAGGAATGCTGATAGAGCTTGGGGTCATGAAGAAATTTTCAGGTATTGCTCGTCCATTGTTCAAGTACACTAATCTACCAGATTCATGTGCATCCACTTTCCTTGTTGCACTTGGATCAACGGTTGCAGCAAATAGCATGGTATTAAAGTTAAAAGAAAGCGAGTGTCTAGAGAACAAAGAGGTTATACTCTGCGCTTCGCTCAACAGCACCCCCGCCTATTTTCGAGAAATACTAACATACCAGATACCTATCGTATTACCAGCACTTGGTCTGATAGTGGGTGGGTTCTATGTAATGGTTTTCATCATTACAGCTATTGTTAAAGTATCAATAATCGTGATTCTTAGCAGACTGTTCCTCAAAAAGAACAAATGTATGGTACCAGAGTCTGAAAATAACAGTAAAGTTGGACTAAAGATGGCTTTTCTAAACGCATGGGAGAGGGAAAAGAAACTTTTCATCAAAATAGCTGTCATATATCTTGCAATGACAACACTGGTTTTCACGCTTCGTGATATGGGTGTGTTTGAGATATTCAGTGCATTACCATTAGCGCAACTTTTCGGTATTCCTCCAGAAAGTATAGTGCCATTAACAAGTTATATCGCTAGTCCAATACTTGGAATATCTTTACTTGGACCTATGATACATGAAGGTACTATCACAGCAATTCAAGCAATGATCATATTAATGTTGGGGAGTATGTTCATGATACCTTTCTTTGGTCTCAAGTCACTATTACCACGATACATTTCTATCTTTGGTGTGAAGACGGGGATCACCATAGTCTCATTTTCATTATCAATGACATTAGGTGTAAGATTTGCAATACTAATAATATTATTACTTATAGCTGCATGAAAAGTTACAGAAATCAATTAGTCAAAAAAAAGAAAAAGAAAAAGAAAAAGGAAGGATTCGAATTACAAGAATTAGTGGTGACCTGAGTCACCTGGCTCTTTCTTATCAAAAACGTCCTTACATGCTTGCAAGCATACTGCACAAATATATGAAGTCTCTGGTTCATTTCCCTTTGAGAAAGATGGGATCTCAATATCAACGCCAAAAAGCATTGTATACGCAGCACACATTTCACATTTACCACATGTACCAGTTGGTTTCTCCGATTCAGATAATACCTTCTCTGCGGTCTTGTTAAGTGATTCCAGGCACGTATCGCAGATCCCAGCCCAAATCCCCATAGGACTATGCGAGATGAACCTTGGTCTGATAATCGAATTACCTGGTGATTTGCATGCACTGCTCGAACCAAAAGATGATGAATCATCTTTTGGCACGAAAATCTTGACGTTGTTAAGAGTTGGTAATGCTACTCCACATAAATCACAATCTGTCATATTTTATTCCTCCATCAGATCAAAAGCACATTCGCAGCTTCGGATGCCCAGTATATGAACGGTTCTGGCCAGATACCTATAACCAATACAGCCACAAGTGCAAGTATCATTGCAATTGCATATGGAGCAGGTTCTGTAATCCTACCACCTTCTGTAGGCATGAAGTACATGTACTTAATCACCCTAGCATAATAGAACAGTGATATTGCACTATTTAATATTGCAATAACTGCAAGCCATACAAGTCCTGCCTCGATTGTCGAGGAGAATAACACGAACTTACTTACAAACCCAGCAGTTGCTGGTATTCCAGCCAATGCGAGTAAGAATACCATTAGTGCGAATGCTGTAATTGGCATCCTCTTAGATAAGCCTCTAAAGTTATCTATATGGTCAGTATCACGTGCATCTTTGTTACCTACCAATATCATAAATCCTACTATTGCCACTGCTATGAAAGCACCAGCTTTCATGAAAGCGTGTGACAGGATATATAATATACCACCTGCAAGAGCAGTTGGTGTAAGTACTACAAACGCCATTGAAATGTATCCTGCCTGTGCTACTGAAGAGTATGCTAACATTCTCTTAACACTATCCTGAGATAATGCTACCACATTACCCAATGTCATTGTAATAACTGCAAGTACTGCAAATATTGTCTGCCATTCAGCATTGAGTGCAATAAGTGCAACTATTATCACCTTAAAGGCAGCAATGAATCCCATTTTCTTGGATGCACCTGCAAGGAGTGCAGATATCACCGAAGGTGCACCTTGATATGTATCAGGTGCCCACATATGGAATGGTACCAATGACATCTTATAACCAAACCCAGCGATCAACATCACAATAGCTACAATCCCTATAGGATTATCTACAAGCAAATGTGCATTAGCTGCTATTCCTGGAATGTTAGTAGTACCGGTCATACCATATACATACGACATACCAAACAGCAAGAACGCAGATGAAACTGCACCTATAATGAAATACTTCATTGAAGCTTCAAGCACTTTAATGTTCTTCTTTTCAAACCCTACCAATGCATATGTAGCAAGTCCTGCAAGCTCGAATCCTAGGAACAGTGTGATCAAGTCGTTTGATGAAGAAACTACCATCATACCTATGATCGCAAGAAGTAAAAGTGCAAAGAACTCTTCAGTGTTCCTATCCTCACTGACATATTTCACAGATGCTATTGAGACAAGTAATGCTACTGATAAGAACACGAGTTTGAATACCTGTGATAATGGATCTATCACCATTGTATCATAGAACATTGAAGCAGATGTCTTGGCTAGCATTATGCTCATTGTAAGAGCAATCGCCATTATAATTCCAGCAACTGAAATAAAACCTAATGCAACTTTATGTTCTGTCTTTAGATACAAACCTGCAACTAGCACTACAAGTGCAGTAACAGCTAGAATAATCTCAGGTGCTAATAGCAATATATCTTCCATATCTTCACACCCCCGCCGTGGCCATAAGGCCAACTATCTGTTCTGCATTCGTTATTATCATATCCATTACCGGGCTTGGATTCAAACCAAAGTACAATGCCAACAAAGCGAATACCGCCATTGAAAACGTCTGTAAATTGGTAATATCCCTTATTTCGTTTCCAAGTTTTTCGTTATAGACCCCAAACATAGCCCTTTGTAAGGCCCAAAGGTGATAAGCTGCCGTGATAACAATTGCTATCAACGCAACTAAAACATAACCTGGCAGGGATATGTAGGAGAAGTTCAGTACAGTAAACTCAGCAATGAACCCACTAAATCCTGGTAGACCTAAATATGCCATGAAACCAGCTACCATAAGGAATGCTAGTTTAGGCATCTTTTGAGCTAGTCCTCCGAGCTCTGATATAAGTCTTGTACCAGTACTTGTCTGGATCGCACCTATTGCCATAAACATCAAACATGTGATTATTCCATGTGAGAACATCTGGAACATTGCTCCGGATACTGAAAGGGGTATCAGTGCAACTGCCCCAAGTGTAACAAAGCCCATATGGCTCACACTTGAAAATGCAATCATTCTCTTAATGTCATCCTGTGCAAGAGCCAAAAATGCCCCATATATTATACTCAATACACCAAGAGCTGCAAGAACTGTTATCATCAGGTCAGCACTGCCTGAGAATGGTAACATTGGTAAAATGAACCTGAACAAGGCATATGCACCCATCTTTGACATTATCGCAGCCATTAATATAGTACCTGCAGTTGGTGCCTGGACATAAGCATGTGGTAACCAGCTATGGAACGGTACTGCTGGCATTTTCACAATAAATCCAATCAACAATGCAATAAATATCATTGTTCTTGCAAGTTCTGATTCGAATAACTGATATTGTGAAAGTAGAGTGGGTATATCAAATGTAGTGATTCCTGCCTGGAAATAAGCTCCAAAGAACAATCCAAATATTCCAAGAAGCATTACGAGTGATGCCACGTGTGTATAAAGCAAGAACTTTATCGATGCATACGCTTTCTCGGGTCCGCCCCACATGTTGATCATGAAGAACATTGGTATTATACTCAATTCCCAGAACACGTAGAACAAGAAAAAGTCCATTGCAGTAAACACTCCAATGACCCCTGCATATGTTGCAAGTATCATTCCATAGAATTTACCTGGATTCTTTGATTCGTTCCATGAATAAAGGACTATCAATGGAATCACTATTGAAGTTAGCAGCACGAGTGGCATTGATATCCCATCTACTGCAACTGTGTACGAGACACCAATTGATGGTATCCATTCAAATGTGTCAACAAACTGTAGTGCAGCTGATTGACTATCAAAGTTGAAGAACATGTATAAGGATCCTACAAGTGTCACCACTGAAGTCACTAATGCTATGATCCTCGCATGTTCTTTTGTTTTTGTGAATATCGTAACTATAGCACCTATAAGTGCTATCAAGATCATGAGGGAAATTATCGGAATCATTAGATTACCTCCACGATCAATCTAAACAGTATGATCAACAGTCCTACCCCTGCTACTACAGCAGCAACATAGTTCTGGACCACACCTGTCTGTATCTTTCTCATAAAGTTACCAGCTGACATTGTAATTTTACCTATTCCATCTACTATAGTATCAATGAACTTGCGGTCAAAGTAATCAGCTGAAAGACTGATCAATTCATAAACTATTCTTGTAGCAAGTAATTCAGTGAATATCTTGTGTTGATAATACCTGTTATACAAGAGCTTGTATACAGGATTCTCTCGAGATACCACTTTACTAACATCTATTACCTGTTTGTAGTACAGGAGATAAGATATCAATAGACCAGCCACTGCCACTATCACCGGCAACCATAGAATGAACAAGGGTTCAGGACCGTGTTCGAGTACAAGGTCATAGTTTCCAAGTGTTGCCAAATGTTCTATGTTCAAACTGATCACATTATTATCAAACGTACGTTCCATGAAAGCGATGAACGGTTTGAGTGTCAATGCACCAAATACTAGAGAGAACACTGCTAGTATCAATAATGGAACTGTCATGATAGAAGGTGCTTCGTGTGCTTTTGCGTTATTCCTTGACTTCCCTGTAAATGTCATGAAGAACAAACGGAATATGTATATCGATGTTAACAATGCCGCAAGTATTGCGAAAATGTATGGTATCCAGTCATGTGAATATTCTCCAAACACGAACGCAGTTTCAATTATAGCATCTTTACTGAAGAACCCACTAGTACCAATAGATGTACCAGGAATACCAAATCCAGCTAATGCAAGTGATGCTACTAACATGGTTCCCGCAGTTATTGGCATTGCTTTTAGCAATCCTCCCATCTGCCTCATATCCTGTGTACCTATGGCATGTATCACACTACCTGCACAAAGGAACAGTAAAGCTTTGAAGAATGCGTGATTGATCAAGTGGAACATTGAAACACCTATTGCTTCAAGTCCTACTACTGCACCCATTCCAAGTCCAAGTACCATATAACCTAATTGACTTACTGTAGAGTATGCCAATACACGTTTAATATCGTTCATGACCAGACCCATAGTAGCTGCAAACAATGCAGTGAATCCACCAAGGTATGCTACAATTATCAAGGCATCTGGTGCAGAAAGGAACATAGGGAATGTCCTGGCAACCAAGTATACACCTGCAGTCACCATTGTTGCTGCATGGATAAGTGCAGAAACTGTTGTTGGGCCTTCCATAGCATCAGGAAGCCACACATGTAATGGGAACTGTCCAGATTTACCAATTGCACCACCAAAGAACAGTAATGCAATTATGGTCAAGTGGCTCACTTCCATCCCTAATATAGTGGCATTCATTGCAGCCAGCGCATCGATATGATTGAACATTTCACTGAACTGTAATAGATACACACCTTCTGGAACCTCACCGTGGAAAGCTTGGAACAGACTTGCAAACAGTATAATAATACCTGCAAGGAACATCACATCTCCAACACGTGTTGTCAGAAACGCTTTCTTAGCAGCTGCTGCTGCTGATGGTTTCTGGTACCAGAACCCTATCAGTAGATATGAACAAAGACCTACAAGTTCCCAGAAAATGAACATCTGTAATATATTATCTGATAGAACCACACCAAGCATAGCAGCTGTGAACAATGACGTTTCAGCAAAGTATCTTGGTTTTGCGGGATCATGTTCCATGTAACCAATAGCATAAATGTGGATCAATAAACTCACAAAAGATACCATGGTCAACATCACTGCAGCCAATGGATCGATCAGAATACCCAAATTGAATATTGCAAACCAGTGTACTGACTGATGTATGACCTGGTCAGGGTTCTGTAATATATTGATAGTTATAAGTAATGATATAATGAAAGATGCACCAATTGCACCAATTGGAATCAATGCACCGCCAGAGTATAACCTCTTTCCAAAGAAAAGAGTGATAACAAAAGCAAGTGCTGGTAGAAGTGGTATTAGAAATGCGAAATCTCCTATATTCATGGT
The DNA here is from genome assembly GCF_024808815.1 of Methanosalsum natronophilum. Classification (GTDB taxonomy): domain Archaea; phylum Halobacteriota; class Methanosarcinia; order Methanosarcinales; family Methanosarcinaceae; genus Methanosalsum; species Methanosalsum natronophilum. The sequence goes on from NZ_JANUCS010000001.1 coordinate 244,166, forward strand.
TACCACCTCAGTATATTAATCTCATTGAGCTCGATATCATCTCTAATTCGATATATTGCTAACATTATAGCAAGCCCAATCGCTGCTTCTGCTGCAGCCAATGCAATCACGAACAAGGCAAACACCTGTCCTGTTATATCATGACTATATGCAGAGAACGCTACAAGATTTATGATCGCTGCATTGAGCATCAGTTCTATACACATCATTAACCTGATACCGTTATTCAGTGTCATCAGGCCATAGAGACCTATTGAGAAAATAATTGCTGATAAGATCAAATAATGTTCAAGTCCAATCATTTGTCAACCTCCTTTCGTGCAAGATATATCGCACCTATCAACGAGGCCAATAATACCAGTGCTAGAACCTCAAATGCAATCACGTGTTCTGTGAATAACATTAACCCGATCTTTTCAATATTACTTGGATCCGCAATATCTGCTAGAGGTTTATCCATTACAGGAAATGAAGTTCCTATTAGAGATACAACGACCACTGCCAAGAACAATAATGTAATCAATAAACTACCTGGGTTTGAAGGAAGTAGTTTTGATATGGATGCTAGCGCCTTACCTGGATCATCTAACATCGTTATCACTTCCGATTTCTTTTTTAGTCAACATTATAGCGAACAGGATCAATACACCAATTGCACCTACATATACCAGTACTTGTATGATACCAAGGAAATAGGCATTCAATACCATATACAAACCTGCTACACTGAACAGGGACAATATGAGGGATAATCCTGCACGCACTATATTCTCTGCTTTGATCACAAAGATAGAAGAAACGATCAAAATAATTGCAAATATTGCAAATGCTATTAATTCTCCAAAAACGTACATTTTACTGTTCACCCTCCTCATCTTCAACAATGACGACCTCACGTGCCAAAATATCAGGCGTGCATAAAAGGTCCTCATGTTGCCACGTTACAATTCCTTTTGCACAGACCTTAGTACTTGAAAGAGCTTCTTTTGGGCACTGATCAATACATAGACCACAGAACATACAATGTCCAATATCTATCTCAGGGAACCATCTCTGTTTTTTACTGTCTTTATTGATCCTAGCCCTAACGACTCTAATTGCTTCATTCGGGCATGTATTAGCACAAATACCGCAACCAATACATGCCTCTTTATCAAGTTTTTGTAGTCCCTTGAACCTATCAGACATCTCTGTATCATGTTCGGGATATATTCGAGTCACAGGGGACTTATAGAAGTTCCTAACAGAAACTAATAGATTTTTCAATACCATACTAATTCACACTCCCATATACAGAGTAAATGCTATAACCCACACAAGATTCAATACTGAGAGGGGAAACAGCTTTTTCCAGCTCAGGTCAACTACCTGATCTATCCTAAACCTTGGAACAGCCCATCGGAACATAAGTATGAATATCATCACAACTGCAGCTTTACCTAACAATACTGCTGTAGGTACAATAAATCCTAGAACTGGATTCGCTGTCAGTGCACCTGGAATGAATCCTGGTATGTTCCAACCACCCAGGAACAATAGACTTATTAAGAACGATCCGAGCACTACATGCATATATTCTGCAAAGAACCCGAGCCCAAACCTCATTCCACTATATTCAGTCACCCAACCGGCAACCAGTTCTTCCTCGGCTTCGGTCTGATCGAAAGGCAATCGTCCCATTTCCGACATGGAAGCTACAAAGAATACAATAAAACCAATCGGTTGAAGCACAATGTACCAAATAGGGTCTTGGATTTTCACAATCTCGATTATATCAAGACTGTTCGCCATAATTGCAACACTGATAACACTTATTATCAAAGGTACCTCGTATCCTACCATTCGTGCAAAGTTCCTGAATGCACCAATGAGTGAATATTTATTATTAGAACCATAAGCTGCCATGAATATACCTACTAAAGATATAGATGACATTGCCTGAATGTATAGAAGACTTATATCCATTTCAGCTGCAACTATTGGATATACGGTATCATTGATCACAACCGCACCAAAAGGTATGGCTGCCAACATTAGAAAAACTGAACCAAGCATCACCATAGGAGCTGCAACGAACAGTACCCTATCGGCCTTTATTGGAATAATATCCTCTTTTGTGAACAACTTAATAGCATCGGCAACAAGTTGTAATACACCAAACTTACCTACCCTGTTAGGCCCGATCCTATGCTGAATATCACCAGCTATCTTTCGTTCCATCCACACAGCTATCATTCCAAAAAGGAATATCAAGCCAACAAACACAAGACCGATCAAACTTCGAAACCAGGGATTATTATAAATTTCTACAAAATCCACCATCATGCTCACCTATCCACTTCACTGGTACAACCATCCATACTACCAGCAATCGCAGTCACATCAGCTATCGATTCTCCACGAATCAATGGAGGTAATGCTTGCATTGTAGGGAACACTGGCCCTCTCACTTTCACACGATGAGGTTTATCTGAACCATCTGAGACCATGTACATACCCATCTCACCTCTAGGATCTTCTACTCTAAAGAAAACCTCACCTTGTGGTACTCTCATCACTGGTGTCCTCTTGCTATAAGGTGTACCTTCTGGGAACAGTGGACCTTTAGGAAGCTGGTCAAGTGCCTGTTCTATTATATACATACTTTCTCTGATCTCATCGATACGAACCTTGATCCTAGCAAAGATATCACCCTCTTTCTGAGTACATACATTGAAATCGAGTTCATCATAGACAAGATATGGTTCATTTCGTCTAATATCAAAAGGAACACCTGTAGCACGAAGTGCAGGTCCTGCAACACCATATTCTTTTGCAATCTCTGGGGTAAGTACTCCTACACCAACTGACCTCTCTTTAAATACAGTATCACTTTTAAGCAAACCCTCATATTCATCACAGGCTTTTCTCACACTTTTAAACACTTCATCACATTTTTCCTCAAAGCCTTCAGGAATATCGCCTCGCACACCACCGAACCTAAGATAGGAATGTGTGATCCGTGCACCTGTTAACATCTCTATTAATGTAAGCACATCTTCTCTATCCTTAATAGTGAACATGAACATGGAAGAATAACCAATAAAGTGTCCAAACTCTCCAAATCCAAGTAAATGACTCTGCATCCTGGAGAGTTCCTCAGCGATCACACGAATATATTTCGATCTTGGTGTGGGTTCAATACCTGCAAGACGTTCAACACATCCACAGAAAACTTCTTCGTTGGAAAGTGCAGCAAGATAACACATCCTATCAACTATCGTGATTCCTTGAAGGTATGTCTTGCTTTCAAGTATCTTTTCAATCCCTTTATGGATATACCCGACCTCTACATCAAGATCCACTACGGATTCACCATGCAACTTGACATTGAGCCTGTAAGGACCCGGTTGCATTGGATGTTGTGGACCTATATGAACTATCATTTCAGAAGGACTTGTTTTATCAAACATTTCTACTCCTTGCCTCCTCACACCAGGTTCTTAGCAGTGTTCTGAGGGAACCCTTCATAATCTTTCCTCAACGGCCATTCGCCAAGCATCTCTTCTGGTAAAACGAGGTGCCTTAAATCTGGATGGTTGATATACTTGACCCCAAACAATTCATAGTTCTCTCGCTCATACCAGTTAGCATTCCAATAAACTTCAACAATAGACTCTATCTCAGGATTATCTCGAGGAAGGATCGCTTTTAATGTCAATACGACCGGATGAATATATGATGCGATATGGTATACGTTCTCCAACTCATCCCTATCAATATAATCTACAACCGATTCACATGACAAATGGTCAAATTGTAGGTTATCTTTCAGGTATTTGCAGACATTAACCACATCTGATGCTGATACGTATGCAGATATCCTTATATCAGAGTCTATTAAGGTATTAGATATTGAATCTGGAAATTCAGTACTAATAGAATCAATAATTTTTTTTGCGTCCATTATATAACCTCAATATTCACTGCCTTTATCTTTCTTTGCCTCTATTTTCTTTTGAAGCTGAATAAATCCTTCAAGTAACGCTTCTGGTCTTGGTGGACAACCAGGTATGTACACATCTATCGGGAATATCTCCTCAATGTTTTGTACAGTACTATACGATTGGTAAAAAGGACCACCACTAATAGAACAATCACCCATCGCCAAGATCCATTTCGGTGAAGCCATCTGATCCCACAGTTTCTTAAGTGCAGGTAAGTATTTCTTGGTTACATAACCACTGATAACCATTACATCAGCTTGTCTTGGCGAGTTCCTTGGAATTATACCAAACCTATCAGTATCATAATGAGCACATCCTGTAGCTATCATTTCCACACCACAGCAACCCATAGGTTGTGTCATGAACCAAAGTGAGTTCTTTCGACCCCAATTAATGAAATCCTGTGCTGGTGTCTTCTTTAAAAAATCACTTATTGCATTGGAAGTTGTTGTCATAACTCCAGGTATACTCTCTGGACTTTGCGCTTTTCTCAAATCCACTTTTTTTTCTTTCTGATTCACTTCTCCCATTGAAGCCCCTCCTTTTTCCATAGGTAAACGAATCCAAATAGGAGAACTGTTATGAAGATGAGCAGTTCAATCGTCAAAAGTGCAGCTATATCATAGCCTACAAAAACGACAGACCAGGGGAACATAAAAAGTACTGCTACGTCAAAAATAACAAAAGATATCGCATATAGATAATATTCGACTTTGAACTGTATCCTTGCTTCACCTGTAGGATCCGACCCAGATTCATAGGTATCGAACTTTGTTTCACCCGAACTACGGGGACTCAAGACATTCACGATGAACATCGTTATAAAAGGCATAATTATTGCCACTACTAAAATGATGGCAACTGGGATGTAACTATCAATTATTCCTGCCATTATATATCACCTGATGATATGAATCGTAGAATAGCTATTTCTATATAACTATTTCCAAATTATAAGATTAAATACACAGATTATGATAAAATTCAATTTATTTGAAATTAGCTACTTTCAGTTAACAAATATCAATAAATTACATAAATAATAAAATTAATCTCAAGTTTTCTGTTAGAATGAACTATAATATGTTCAGTTGCATCTTCGATAACAAATATATATGAGTTAAAATATTAACCATGTTAAAATAGTATAAATGCACAGGTGGAGGAAAGTAAGTGCCTGTGCATTCACTTTAATCAGCTACTCAAGCAACAAACGACAAGATGCAGTTAACATCATCTGTAAACTGCTAATCGGTAAGAAACTAAAAGAGTTTCTGAACATACATCTTATAACTGGTACTAGCACAGTTATAATAATAAACATATTTTTTTTCTACATGATAAATATGTGGAATGCGGTAATTTGAACCTAATATCAAAGTTAGTATGATGTACCATGAAAATCAATCATTTATGTGTTGGATGCGGGCAATGTACCACTTTCTGTAAAAGAGGTGCAATTGAAGTTTACGGAAAAGCAAATATTACCAGCAAATGTACCAAGTGTGGGTCATGTATACCTTACTGTCCCCTAAAATCAATAGAGGTAATATCTTGAAAGCTATAGTCATAGGTGCAGGGCTTGGTGGGCTACTAAGCGCATCAAAGCTTGCAAGGAATGGGTTCGATGTCGAGGTTTTCGAACAACTTCCAATGATCGGTGGTAGGTTCACTAATATCGAATATAAAGGATATAAGTTATCTACAGGTGCTTTACACATGGTACCTCACGGTCCAAGTGGCCCTCTTGCCCAACTTCTTGATGATGTAGGTGCTGAGGTAGAGATTATTAGATCAAACCCAATGTCATCTATTAGAATACCTATAAATAATGATCTAACAGATTATTCACAGGGTTACAGAGATATCCCATTCAATCATTTCACTAAACCTTTCTCGTTAATTAACAGGTTCAAGATCGCCTTTTATACGAGTTACACTAAACTATTCCCACCAAATAATGGTAGCTTTAAAGACTGGTACACAAAACATCTTGATGAGGACTGGACACACCGCATCGCGGAATCGTTCTGTGGATGGTCATTGAGTCTTCGAAGTGAAGAATTACCTGTACAAGAAGCATTCGATATTTTTTCTAAACTGTACAGGTATAGTGGTTCAGGTATACCACTTGGAGGATGTGAGGGTATCACCAGATCATTAGAGAAGGTGATAATTGAAAATGGTGGCAAGATACATACTAATAGCGAAGTCACTGAGATTTTAACCAAGGATGGTAAAGCTTGCGGTATTGTGTGTGAAGGAAAAAAATACAGTGCTGATATAATTATCAGTAACCTTGGGCATAAAGAAACACTACCATTATGTAATTCAATGGAGAATGACCCAGAGTATATTGAAAGGGTCAACCAATTAAAGCCATCTGCTGGTATCAAGATATGCTTAGGGTCCAGTGAACCACTTATAGGTCATTCAGGAGTTGTACTCACACCTTACTGTCAGCGTATCAACGGAATGAACGAGGTAACCAACACTGACCCAACACTTGCACCCGGCGAAAATCATCTTATCATGACACATCAGTGTATTCCTAAGGATAAACTTGATTCTCTAGAAAAGGAGATCGAGATAGGATTAAGAGATATCAAGACAATGTTCCAGGGTAAAGATTATGAAATACTTTTAATCCAATCATACCATAACGGATGGCCAGTGAACCGAGCAGGTTCAGGTCAAGATATAGGTAATTCCACACCAGTACAAAACCTGTTCATTGTAGGAGACGGTGCAAAAGGTCATGGTGGTATTGAGATCGAAGGAATTGCCTTGGGTGTAAAAAACACTATGAAAATGATTCTAACATAACATGAAGTGGTAGAAGGAATTCGGTCAATGCCCAGTTTTGTTACTTTTGCAAAAAATGTATTCATACCTGTAACTAATATATGCAGGAACAATTGTGGTTATTGTGGTTTCAAACGTGAATTGAATGACCCCGAAGCTAAACTAATGACCCCTCAAGAAATAGCTCCCATACTAAGCAAAGGAAAAGAACTTGGGTGTAGTGAAGCACTGTTTACTTTTGGTGAATGTCCCGAAGATGTCAGTGGATTCTCTTTTCTTCTTGAAGAGCTGGGATTTTCAAATTATATAGATTATATTATTTATTTATGTGAACTTGCAATCGAATCCGGTCTACTCCCACATACCAATGCAGGAATTATTGATTATAATGACCTGAAAAGATTGGGTGAAGTCAATTCTAGTCTAGGCTTAATGTTAGAAACAACTGCAAACCTACCATGTCATCATGACTCACCCGGTAAAAGACCCGAGAAACGAGTTGAAGTTCTAAAAAATGCAGGTAAACTTAGAATACCTTTCACTACAGGCATTCTTGTTGGTATTGGTGAAACGAGAACTGATCGAATTAATTCATTGAAAGTCATATCTCAATTACATGAACAATACGGTCATATCCAGGAAGTGATCATTCAGAACTTTAAACCAAAAATAGGAACTGGTATGGAGAATAAACCTAACCCAAAATCCAGTGTTATGATAGATACCGTGAAATTAGCTCGTGATATACTTCAGGACGAGATTGCCGTCCAGGTCCCACCAAACCTAATAGAACCTAGAATACTCATCAGTGCAGGAGCTACTGACCTGGGTGGTATCTCACCTGAGACCATTGATTGGATCAATCCAGAATCAAGCTGGCCATCAGTTGACAGGTTACAGGAAATGGTGGGAAATGATATAACACTTCGTGAACGTTTACCAATACATCCTCAATATATAGATAAAGGATGGTATAGTAGTAAAATCGCAGAACTTATAACTAAACTTAATTTCAAAGGTTACAAGAGAATAGATAGTTAAACTACGAGATGATAGGATGAAATACAATACATCCACAATTCCTGAAGATATGATCGAACGTGCATTTAAAGGTCATATCGATCAAGAAGATGCGCTAGAACTAGTCAGTTCAAACCCACATGAACTTTTAACACTTGCAGATAAGTTGAGGTACGAAACAATAGGAGACGATGTGACCTATATTGTGAACCGCAACATCAATTTTACAGATCGATGTATTGGTACATGTAAGTTCTGTGCATTCAAAGAAAAGTCAAGTTACCTCTTTACACCAAGCCAGATCATGGACCGAGTTGTGGATGCAGTGAACTTGGGTGCAACTGAGGTTTGTATTCAGGGAGGACTCCTTAACAACATTGACCTTGGTTTCTATCTTGACATTCTTGACCTCATAAGACCAAAATACCCTGACCTTCATATCCATGCATTTTCTCCAATGGAAGTATATCATGCTGCAAACCTTAGTGGTATTTCTGTTAAAGAAGCATTAAGTACACTCAAAAAACACGGTCTTGATACAATGCCTGGAACTGCAGCTGAGATCTTATCTGAAAGGGTTCGAGAACTTGTATGTCCCGATAAAATCACAACAGATGAATGGATAGATGTTGTTACCACAGCACATAAACTAGATATACCTACTACCTCTACTATGATGTACGGACATATTGAAACATTAGAAGAACGTATAGACCACATGTTCACTATCAGGTCTATACAAGATAAAACCGGTAAATTCACCGAATTCGTACCTCTACCCTTTATGCCATACAATAATCCTTTAGGAGCTCAGATGCTAAACTCTGGGCAATATATGGTCTCAGGTACATCTGACCTTAAAATGCATGCACTTGCACGTATAATATTCCATAATCGATTAAACAATATTCAAGCAAGTTGGGTGAAGTTAGGTAAAAAAATGGCGCAGTTTGCATTACAATGTGGGGCAAATGATCTTGGAGGAACTTTGATGGAAGAAAAAATATCAAAATCAGCGGGTTCAAAACACGGTGAGTTCATCTCAACTGATGAATTCGAATGGATGATACATGACGCTGGTAGAAATCCGGTTAAAAGGAACACAGTATATGAGAGGATATAATATGCGAGCAGTTATACCCTATAAGAAAAAGAACGCTAAATCAAGATTATCACCCGTATTCTCACTTGAAGAACGGGAAGAACTCGTAGAATTGATGTTAAAGGACGTATATTATACTCTGAGTACAGCAGGTATTGAGGATATAGATATACTCACTACCCCTAATAGCGATATCACCTCAGAACTAGATGCGAATATAATAGAAAATGAGAACGACCTCAACTCCGCTATCAATAGTTACCTATTTTCACTTAATGAACCCGTAATGATAGTAATGGCAGACCTCCCACTAATCACACCAACCCAAATAATGGATATTATGGAAAATGATGCCGATATTCTAATAGTTCCCGGCAAGGGCGGGGGCACAAATATCCTAAAAATCAAAAACCCTGTTGGATTCCATGTGAAATATTACGGGTCGAGTTACAATACACATTGTTCAATAGCCCAACAACTGGCCAGAACTGTGGAAGTATACGACTCGTTTAGAGCAAGTACTGATATAGATGAACCTAGTGACCTTGTAGAGCTCATGATACACGGTACTGGCCTTGCAAAAGAATATATCAATAATAAGTTCATAACAAGTCCAGGTAAAGGTAGGGTAGCTATTCTTGCAGATACATGTAAAATAGTCTCTGAATAACTAGGATTCGATTGGATATAATTAACAAGAATTATAACTAAAAAAAATGTATAGTGGTGCAAGATAGATAATTAGGTGATTGTTGGTGACTGTTAACGTTAATAGATACAAGTGTGGATACTGTGGTGCCTGCGTGGCCGTATGCCCTAAGAGTTCATTAGAACTTATAGAAACCTGGATAGAGGTGAATAACGATTGCAATTCTTGCGGGATATGTACAAAAGTATGTCCTGTTGGAGCACTTAGGCTTGGGGGTGAGTAAATGAAAGATGAATATGATGTAGTAGTTGTAGGTGCGGGTCCAGCAGGCTCGATAGCTGCAAAGAACGCTGCTTTAAAAGGACTAGATGTACTACTCATCGAAAAAAGACAAGAGATAGGAGATCCTGTAAGATGTGCAGAAGGTGCAGGTAAATTCAATTTAAAACAACATATTGAACCTGACCCCCAGTGGATCTGTGCAGACCTCACGGGATCACGTATCTATTCACCAGACGGTACCATGATAGAAATGGCAGAAGAAGTAGCTGGCGGTGAAGTAGGTTATGTGCTCGAAAGAAAAGTATTTGATCGGGCATTAGCCCAGGAAGCTGCAAGGGCGGGTGCTGAAGTTCAAGTGAAAACACGAGCTACCGGTTTAGTGATAGAAGACGGGTTCGTTACAGGAATAAATGTTATGCGAATTGGTGAAGAGCATACCATCAAGACAAAAATAGTTATCGCAGCTGACGGTGTAGAATCTAAGGTTGCACGCTGGGCAGGAATTGATACTACATTAAAACTTGAGGATATTGAAACCTGTACACAGTATTTGGTCGTTGATAAGGATATAAACCAGAACTATTGTCATTTCTATCTAGGTAATGAGATCGCACCTAGTGGTTATATTTGGATATTCCCGAAAGGTAACGATAAAGCTAATGTTGGTATTGGTATCCTTGGGAGCGAGGTCACGGAAGATATGCGACCAGTGGATTACCTAGACACATTCATAGAAAACAAATTTCCTAACGCCAAGATAATTGAAATGGTAGTTGGTGGCGTACCGGTATCAGGTAGTATCCATAAAAGTTATACTAATGGCCTAATGGTAGTAGGAGATGCAGCACGACAATCCGATCCTATAACAGGTGGCGGGATAATCAATGCAATGGATGCAGGTAAGATTGCAGGTGAAGTTGCAGCGGAGGCCGTAAAAGTGGGGGACTATTCCGAAAACATGCTAAAAGAATACGAAACCCGATGGAAATCCATTATTGGCAAGGAGATAGATTGCAGTCTTATAGTCAAGAACAATTTCGTTCATTTCACAGATAAGCAATTAAACTCATTAGCATATTCCTTAAAGGACGTGAATTTCACTAGCATGAGTTTAATGGATCTGTTATTCGCTCTATTCAAAGCCAATAAAAAACTATTATGGGACCTTAGGGTCATTTTCAAGGACGTTGTCAAGAACGATATTGATTTCAAGTATCGATCCGAAGTCAAATCATCTAAATGAAGAAAAAACTTTTTCTTTATTTTTCTCTTTTTTTATTACAAAAAATCCAACCCTTAGTTCAAATTTCAATCACCTATTTCTCCAGAATTCGGGTGTCAGCAATACAAGTACTGTAAATATTTCAAGTCTGCCTACCAGCATATTAGCTGTAAGAACAAGTTTACCAATATCAGGTACTGCACTATATCCTTCCATAGGACCCAATATCCCCAATGCAGGCCCGACATTACCCAATGTAGCTATTGATGCTGATATTGCCGATATCATGTCAAGACCTAGTAGTGCCAGGATCACTGCACCTATCACAAATATCAGGAAATATATTAAAATAAAGGCCATTATGGAATTCAATACATTATCAGTAACCTTTGCACCATTGAACTTAATTTGTTTTATTGCACGTGGATGTATTGTCTTGAAAATCTCTCGTTTAGCATACTTTGACAACATTAATATCCTGACCATCTTAATACCACCAGCAGTAGACCCAGCAGACCCACCAAAGAACATCAAGACCAATAAAGCCATTCTAGCCGAATCTGACCACTGATTAAAGTCAGTTGATGCATAACCTGTTGTCGTAGTGATGGATATTACCTGGAATGCAGCGTATCTGATAGTATCGAATAATGACCCACCAATATCTCTCCATAGAATTAAGATCAACAGTGACGTTGCTGCTAACAATATAAGTGCATAGAGCCTGAACTCCTCGTCACGAACCAGACTTCTACTATTAACAAATATTGTGCGGTAATATAAAGCAAAATGTACACCGCCAATGAACATGAACAGTATAATAATCCATTCTACTGTTGGATTCTGGAACGCAGAAATACTTTCAGAATATGGAGAAAATCCACCACAAGCTATAGTAGTGAACATATGTGTAACTGAATCATATAATGAGAGACCTGCACCCAATAAGAGAATCACTAGTACTACTGAGAACCCTATATATATCTTCCAGAATACCATTGCAGTATCCTTGATACGAGGCTTGATCTTATCTTCACCAGGTCCAGGTAGTTCTGCTTTGAATAGGTCGCGACCACCCACACCCAATTTTGGGAGTATTGCAATAAATAAAACAATAATTCCCATACCACCAAGCCATTGTGTCATGTTTCTCCAAAATAATAGACTTAATGGATATTGTTCAATATCAGTTAAGATCGTAGCACCGGTAGCTGTAATACCTGACATCGATTCGAACAAAGAATCTATCAAACCTATCCCTGATAAGTAATAAGGTATTGTACCAAATAATGCTGCAAGTAACCACGTGAATGCAACTATAGCAAAACTTTCGCGTGCATGCCATTCACCTTCCGACCTTGTGTTAAGGTACAATATGACACCAGTACCTGATGTCACTAAGATACCAACTAAGAACGGAAATATTGGTTCTTGATAATAATAGGCTAAGGCCAAAGGTATGCTCATAAGCATACCCAGAAAAGTTAGTAACCTGCCAATTACGTTAAGAACCACATGGTATTGCACACAAGTCACTCCTTTTCACTTGAACAGATGTTTTAAGACATCAAGATCTGATTGTAAAGAGAACATTACCAACCTATCACCATCAAGAACTCTAAAATCACCACTGGGTACAATAGTAAGTTCACCACGAACAACCATACTAACAATCACTCCTCTTGGAAATGGTATCTTTTCAAGGGTTTTACCCTCAATCCTCGATCTTTTAGTGACAGTATATTCCACAACTTCCGCCTTTTCACCTTCAAGTGTTGCAATTGCCTGCATACTTGTTCCCATAGTGAACTTGAACACTTCCTTGATTGTCGAACCCCGAGGACTTACTGCACTATCAACACCTACCATCTCGAACAAAGACACATATTCTGGTCGGTCAACACGTGCAATCACTTTCTTGACACCGAACTGTTTAGCAATCAATGAACATAACAGGTTCTTCTCATCACTATCAGTTACTGATATCACTACATCCATATCAGCAATATTCTCTTCTTCCAAGAGCTCAACATCAGTACCATCACTGTTGAGTACAAGTACATCAGGTAATCTATCAGAAACAAAATCACACCGTTCCCGATCCATCTCAACAATCTTGATATCAAAATTTGACTCATATATCATGTTAGCAAGATAAAACCCAACACTACCACCACCAATGATCATTATCTTATTTCTTTTATGTATAGTCTCTCCAAACAATGAGCGAATATGATCCATCGAAGAAGCTTTCCCAATAACAACTATCCGGTCATTCTCCATAACCAAATCTTCACCATGAGGTATTAACACATCTTCATCCCTAAAAATTGCACTTACAATACAATCATCACCAAAATCAATATCCTTGATCTTACTGTTAACCATCGCATTATCCTTATGTACAACAAATTCCAACATCTCAACTTTGCCTTCAGCAAAGAACTGAAGGTCAATTGCCGATGGCACTGATAATACGTCGGCTACCTCAGAAGCTAAAGTGAGTTCAGGACATATCATCACATCAATACCAATAGATTCACGTTTAGCTACAGGTTGATCGATATAGTCTGGATTACTTACCCTAGCAATAGTAATAAGTTTATTATCCTTATATTCACGAGAAATTATCTTCGATGCCATGCATGCAACAATGTTAACCTCGTCAATACCCGTAACAGCCACTAAAAGGTCAGCATTTTTTAGGATGTCGGTAAGAATGCTTGCATTTGCACCATTGTTCTGTATTACCTGGATATCAAGACCATTTGCACGTTCACATGCATCCTCATCATTATCAATAACAATAACATCATTATCAAGATATAGAGCTTTGGCTATATGGTACCCAACCTCACCTGCTCCAACTATCACTATCTTCATTAGAACGCCTCTGATCAATTAATAGAAGAAATTCATTTATGTGTATAATAAGGCATTCCATATAAAACAAGTTATAATTAAATGTTATTGTATAAAAAAAAGAATATCAGTCCTTTTTGCGGCCTGATACTTTCTAGAGTGCATCTTTGACCTTATCAAAGATATTGCGAGAACCCTTATGAGAAGACTCGGTGTTTACACCTGTTTTCTCATTCTGCGTCTCGGTTTGCGGGTCCTCTTCTTCGAGTTTTTTGAGTAATTCCTTTTGAGACTTTGTAAGGTTTGTAGGTGTACGTACAATCACTCTCACGTGCTGATCACCTTCACCACGACCCTGTAACCGTGGCATGCCTTTCCCCTTAAGACGGAATAATGAATGTGTCTGTGTACCTTCAGGTATGTTCATCTTAACCTTACCATGTAAGGTTGGCACCATAATAGAATCGCCGAGTGCAGCTTGTGTGAACGAAATGGGTACCTCGTACACAATATCATCACCAAACCTCTCAAACTTATCATGTGGTTCAACGTTAATGAACACGTAAAGATCACCTGGAGGCGCACCGGGTTCACCAGCTTCACCTTCACCACGTACCATCAGTCTTACACCAGTATCAGCACCTTTTGGTACTTTCACCGATATCTTTCGAACCTTCTTAACCTTACCATTACCCCTACATTCAGCACATGGTGTATCGATGATACGACCTTCACCACGACAGTCTCTACAAGGAGTCGTTGTCATGAACCGTCCAAATGGTGTGTTCTGGGCACGAGTAACTTGTCCTCTACCCTGACATGTAGAACATGTCTTGGGGTCAGTACCCGGTTTAGCACCACTACCACCACATGTCTCACAGTTCTCCATCCGGGGCACATTTATCTTCTTCTCAGTACCGGTCGCAGCTTCCTCTAATGTGATGGAAAGATCGTACCTTAGATCCGAGCCCGGAGTGGGTCCACGTCTCCTTCGTGACCGTGCACCTCCACCACCAAAGAACATATCAAAGATATCACCGAGTCCACCCATCTCACCGAAGATATCACCGAAATCGGCATTCCTGAATATATCTTCTTCAGTATACTGACCATTAATACCTGCATGCCCAAACTGATCATACTTTTTCCTTTTCTCAGGGTCTGACAGCACAGCATAAGCTTCAGATATTTCCTTGAACTTATCTTCGGAATCAGCTTCCTTGTTCCTATCAGGATGATACTTCATTGCAAGCTTCCTATAAGCTTTCTTGATATCTTCTGCTGATGCATCCTTTGATAATCCAAGTATTTCGTAATAATCACGTGCTGTTGTCATAAGAATCCCTATTAGAATGAATTGAAGTACTATTTTATTTTAGATTTAGTTTAATTTAACAGTACTTCTTTTCCTATTTTTATTTTATTGTGTTGATTTTCGTATCGAATATGAATTGAAGTGGATAAGAATCTTATTTCTTATCCTCTTCTACATCCTCATATTCAGCATCAACAACATTCTCATCATTATCAGCCTGTGCGCCTGCCTCAGCCTCAGCACCTTCACCAGATTCCTGAGCAGCAGCTGCAGCAGCTTCCTGTGCTTTCTGATACATTGCACTGGACACTTCATAGACCGCATTCTGTAATGATTCGGTCTTACTCTTAACATCCTCTATATCGTCACCTTCAAGAGCCGTCCTGAGTTCAGTCATACCTGACTCGATCTTGGTCTTCTGTTCTTCAGTAACAATATCTTCAGCTTCTTTGAGTGTCCTTTCAGCAGAATTGATCAGAGATTCAGCATTGTTCCGGGTTTCGATTTCCTCTTTACGCTTCTTATCCTCTTCAGCATGCTCTTCAGCGTCCTTGACCATCTGCTCGATCTCTTCATCAGATAAGCCACCTGGTTTATCAATTGAGATAGATTGATTTTTACCGGTACCCAGATCTTTCGCATTCACATGCAGTATACCATTAGAATCAATATCAAATGTTACCTCAATTTGTGGTACCCCTCGTGGTGCTGGCGGAATTCCTTCAAGCGTAAATCTTCCCAATGTCTTATTAGCAGAGGCAATACCCCTTTCACCTTGGAGTACATGTATTTCAACTGATGTTTGATTATCGGCTGCAGTAGAGAATATTTGGCTCTTCTTGGTAGGTATGGTAGTATTACGTTCGATCAATGGTGTAGATACACCTCCAAGTGTCTCTATACCCAATGTCAATGGAATTACGTCAAGTAAGAGTACATCCTTCATCTCACCAGTAAGTACACCTGCCTGTATTGCAGCACCCATTGCAACAGCTTCATCTGGGTTTATGTTCTTGTAAGGTTCCTTCCCCACAAACTTCTTGACAGTCTCGTATACTGCAGGTATTCTGGTAGATCCACCAATAAGTAGTACTTTATCAATATCGTTAGGTGTGAGTTTAGCGTCACTTAATGCCTGCCTCATAGCATGTAATGTCTTCTCAAGCAAATCCTCGGTCATCTTCTCAAACTGTGTTCTTGTAATATCTATATCAACATGTTTTGGTTGACCATTAGAATCAGCTGTAATGAAAGGTAAATTGATATTACTAGTAGTTACACCAGAAAGTTCGATCTTAGCCTTCTCAGCTGCATCGGTTACTCTCTGTAATGCAGACTTATCCTTGGAAAGATCAATACCTTCTTGTTTATTGAACTCAGCGATCACATAATCAACTATCCTCTGATCAAAATCATCTCCACCAAGACTGGTATCACCGCTTGTTGAGAGTACTTCGAATACACCATCACCCAATTCGAGCAATGATACATCAAATGTTCCACCACCAAGGTCATAAACCAATATCTTCTGATCACCTTCAGATTTATCCAGACCATAAGCAAGTGAAGCTGCTGTAGGTTCGTTGATTATCCTCTTCACTTCAAACCCAGCGATCTTACCCGCATCCTTTGTAGCCTGTCTTTGAGAATCATCGAAATATGCAGGTACTGTAATCACAGCTTCATTGATAGTTTCACCAATATAAGATTCTGCATCCTCTTTCATCTTCCTTAGAATCATGGACGAAATCTCTTGTGGTGTATATTCCTTATCCTGTAACTTAACACTATAATCAGCTTTCCCAATATGTCTCTTAATAGAATAAACTGTATTATTAGGGTTAGCTACAAGTTGCCTCTTAGCTACCTGTCCCACAAGTTTCTCACCTTTCTTCGAGAACCCTACAACTGAAGGTGTTGTCCTACCTCCCTCAGCATTCGGGATAACACTAGGTTTCCCACCTTCTATAATAGCCATACATGAATTAGTAGTACCAAGATCTATTCCTAATATTTTTCCCATATTATATCTCCTCACTTTTCAATTCTGTTAATTATATAATGTATCGTATTTAGATCAATTCAAATAACAATTGATAATAAATGTTTTTTATCGATTCAATTCATATCTATTTTATTCAGTCTTCTTCAGTCTCATTCTCTTCATCGGGTTGTTTTGCTATAGTAACCATTGCAGGTCGAATCACTTTTGTGTCCAGCTTATAGCCTGTTTGACATACATCGACAACTGTGTTCTCAGGGTGCTCATTACTAGGCACTTGCATCACAGCCTCATGCATATGAGGGTCAAACTCTTCACTCTCACAAATAATCTTTTCAACACCATTCTTCTCAAGGATATTGTAGAGTTGCTTGTATACCATCTCTACACCTTTCACAACCGATTCAGTATCACTGGCATCTTCACCAGCTTTAAGTGCACGTTCAAAATTATCCACTACATCAAGCAGTTCAAGCACGAACTTTTCAACTACATGATTCTTGTACTCTTCCTTCTCGCGTAAGCTCCTCTTCCTAAAGTTCTCGAACTCAGCAGCAAGTCGCATCAACTTATCATTCAGTTCCTGGTTCTCAGCTTCAAGTCGTCTATATTCCTGAACATCAACAACATCTTCACCTGTATCTTCGCGCTCAGAACCGTTCTTTTCTTCACTTAGATCATCTGAACTCTGTTTTTTGTTATCTTTATCTGAATCACGGCTTACCAATTATAATCCCTACCTATACTGATGTAAGTCACTCTCATTGCTAACGTACACTAATCGACCAGTTAGACGGGACATTGATTGTTTGTAATTCTATAAATAGTTTACTGTTTTGGCAGGACTTATCTAAGACCTCTATCAAACAAAAAAAAGGGAACCGTGCCATTTAGTGGTTCTATCATACAAGTGTTTCTTGCATTTTCTGGGATAATAGTTTGATGAGTAGCATACTCGCGATCATACATATAGCCAACGCTGAAACTATCTGTTCCCACCCTACAGCCTGCATTCCACCATCTAATGCGAACCTAATACCTCCAAAGAAAGATACACTAGCAAATGTTATACCAATAGAAACGATTAGACCTCCAATAAGTGCACCTGCCTGTTCAGCGCCCCTGTTCTCAAAGAATACAGAACCCGCAATAAAAACTATAGCAAATATCAGTAGAATTAGCGGGAATGGTAGTGGGCTTACACCGTTAGATATAATGAACATTATTCCAAGCGCTACACCGATCATGAAAGTTGCCATTAGTGTAGAAACTGAAAGCGCTTGTACAAAAGGGTTCTCTGATAAGAAACTCATATTCATCCTCCTCAAAAGAAATACATCATCTGAATGTTATATATTTGTTATCACAGATATTGTTGAAATATCTTATATATTGTATAATAGTATTTCTGAACTTAATGAGGATACTAATCGCTGAATATGCAGTTGCCGTAGATAAATCAAGGTCATCCAGCATCCTAAGAGAAGGTAAGTCCATACTTTCGACACTAGTTACCAGTTTTACACGTTGTGGACATGAAGTAGTTTATCCATCTGCTGGTATTAAGATTGGTGCAGGTACTCCCTTAAATTGTGATGACGAATCATTCGAATATGTGATCGAACAAGAATCAGGTCGTTGCGATTTCGGGCTTTTGATCGCACCTGACCATCTTCTTGCAAAATACACAAGACTTCTAGCAGAGAATACAACTAATCTTGGCTGTACTCCAGACACAATTGAACTATGCTCGGATAAATTGGAATGTACACGAACATTAGCACGAAATGGTATCAATGTTCCAAAGATATATTCTACAGGAGATTCTGGCCAGTGTGTGATAAAACCGAGATATGGCTGTGCCAGTGAAAATACTATACTATCCAAAACACCCGTCATTGAAACCGATCGTATCTGTACAGAATATATCAGTGGTGATAATCTTAGTGTCAGCATGATAGCAAGTAATAATAATTCATTATCTCTGGCAGTGAACCGACAAATGATGGAAATCGATCCAAACTCCCATGAATTCAAGTATAATGGTTGTTTAACCCCAATATCCAGTTCAATGAATCAGGAACTGTTCAACATCTCAAGCACTATCTCATCGATCATGGGTTGTAATGGGTATATTGGTATTGACTTTATTGTAAATGAGGATGGGGTAATCTACGTGCTCGATATTAATCCAAGACCTACCACTTCACTTGTTGGGATCTGTGCAGTGATGGAGGAAGAGATTGGTGAACTTCTGCTGAATAGCATTCATGAAACTTTACCGAATAAGGTTAACTTCAATGGCCAACATTTACTCAAAATCGAGGACATTTAATGACAAGATTCATAGGAATTGATATAGGTGGTGCTAATACTAAACTGGCATCTTCTGACAGTAAGATCAGCGAAATACATTATCTTCCAATGTGGAAAGGTACCGGGTTAACTGAACTCTTAAATGACATTTCAAGTCAGGTTCAGCCTGATAGGGTTGCTATAGTTATGACAGGTGAACTCGCTGATTGTTTTGAGAGTAAGGAAGAAGGTCTAAGATTTATTTCAAACATTGTTAATAAGGCATTCAACTGTCCCGTACACTACATTAACCAATCCGGTGAATTCGCTGAACTCATTAACACTGACATTGACATTTACTCGTTCGCAGCAGCTAACTGGGCAGCATCTTCGCGACTGATTGCGAAGGATATTGGTGACTGTATATTTGTTGATATGGGGAGTACCACAACCGATATTATTCCCATAATAAATGGTCGACATAGTGCACAAACTAGTGACCTGAAACGGTTATGCAAAAATCAATTGGTCTACACGGGTATTCTGAGAACGAATGTTGCTACACTCTTATCAAACGTGAATTTGGGTGACTGTGAGTGCAGGATAGCTTCTGAACTCTTCGCTACAACTGCTGACGTGTACAGATCACTTGAAAATATTGGTAATGAAGATTATATCTGTGACACTGCAGACGGTGCTGGTAAAGAAAAAAGAGATTGTTTTAGGCGATTAGCAAGAATTGTCTGTGCCGACCTCACAGAAATTTCACACGATAATATCATATCAATCGCAGAGCAGGTTAAAGAAACTCAAAAAGATATTATAAGTACCGCTATTACTAATACTGTAAATGAGTTTGGATTAACTAAAATAATCTGTGCTGGCATCGGTGAGTTCTTGTTAAAAGAGATATGTATTGATCAAAACCTTGACTTCGAGCTCAGTTCGGATCTATGGGGTTCTAAGCTATCTGACATGTTACCAGCTTATGCAGCAGCTAGGATATTGGAGATGGAATATGATACATCTACTCAAACTCGGCGGTAGTCTCATTGCTGAAAGTCCCAGAATACTGAAATATTTGAACAAGACAATCAATCCTGATAATAAAGTGATAATAGTGCCTGGTGGCAGTATCTTTGCAGATAATATCAGGGAAATTGCAGAGGAATATAATGTCAATGACAGTACTGCTCACTGGATGGCAATACTGGCAATGGAACAATATGCATATTACTTAGCCGGAAATGTGGAAAATATCGAATTGGTTCATGATACGACCCAAATAACTTCTACCATTTCTATTCTATTACCTTACACGTACATTAGAAAAATGGGACTGGCTTCTAAATTACCACAGAACTGGGATATTACTTCAGATTCGATCACTGCAATGATAGCACATGAACTTGGGCTTAACAAATTCATTAAAGTTACTGATGTTGACGGGATTCTTGGTTATAATAATGATAATGAAGTGATAGAACACATCTCCACCGCAGAACTGAGTAAAATGAACAGTAGTTGTACTGATAAGCATTTACCGATATTCTTAGAACGATATAGTATGCAATGTATAGTGGTTAACGGGAAGTATCCGAATAGGATAGCACGTATAATTAATGAAGAAGTTGTTCTAGGTACAACAATATATCCACATAATAATATTCAAACTGTATAATTTAATTCATTCATACCAATATTCGGGTTTATCCATTGCATTCGCACAAACTATTCTTCCTTTCGGATATTCTTCAAGTCCTTTAGAGTTCAATGACTGTACCATCCACGCATTGGATTGATGTGGTTGTAATGTGTACGGTGGCATGAACCCGAACCCTGACGCATTCGGCACAAACCCGAACCTAGGATAATATCTTTCATGCCCTAGAACAAACACTAACTCAGCACCCATTTCATGTAACCTTTTCAGTCCTTCCTCAACTAAACTTGATCCTATACCCTGACCTTGATACTCCGGTCGTACTGCTATTGGTGCTAGTATATAAGTAAAAGGAGAAGGTTCATTCGATTCAATTAAAGCTTTAGTGAACAATATATGTCCTACAGGAACCTCATCTTTGAATGCTAGAAGTGATAGTATAGGTTTTGCACTTTGATCATCTAAAAGGTCAAGTACAAGTTGTGGTTCCACTTCACTCCTAAAAGCTTTCCTCTCGATCATCATGATAATTTCCGTATCAAAATCATCTGATTCACGAACATGATTGTTCTGATCACTGTTCATATCATATCAACAAAGTATGTTAATCTTCACAACTTATAACAGTTACTGAGCATATATTCTAAACTTTTGGATAAAAGTTAAATCCAGTTAATATACACCTTATTCTTTCGCAATCTTTAAATTACATATTGAGAATTAAGTCAAATCATTAGAGATTAGATTACATTTAGACTAAATTCATTTGAATAAGGAGATAATTATGGCAAAAGCACAAGTAAAACACTGTACATCATGTGCAGTAACTCTTGCAGATAACGGATTTGTAAGGTTCCCATGTCCCAACTGTGGAGCTGAACTAGGAAGATGTGTCGACTGCAGACAACAGAGTAACGTATACTATTGTCCATCCTGCAATTTCAGGGGACCTTAAATTAAGAGAGGTATTTTTATGGGTAAAGTAGCAGCAACTATCAAGATCATGCCAGAAGGTGTTGAGACCGATCTTAAGGAACTAGAAGAGAATATTAAAGCCGCTGTACCTGAAGGAGCTGAATTCTATACTGCTGAAGAAAAACCAATAGCTTTTGGAATAAAAGCATTGATGGTAGTAGTAATGGTTGGTGACCTTGAAGGTGGTACTGAAAAAGTGGAAGATGCGTTCCAGAAAGTACCCGGTGTTGAAAGTATACAAGTGGTCGAAGTCGGTAGACCTATTTGAACACCATCTTAATTAATTGAATTTATTCAATTATTTTCTTTTTTTGCATACATTGTTCAACTCACAAAACGGAGTTCCTTCCGTGAGGGAGGGTCGTTGACTAAATCCTTTCCTTTAGTTTAGGGCTTGTAGATCAGGGGTAGATCGTCATGTTCGCAACGTGAAGGCCGCGGGTTCAAATCCCGCCGAGTCCACTGAAAATCTTTATATAATTTCCTCATATCTCTCATATATCAAATAGCACACAATGTTAAAGCAAATACCGTTTTTCTTATGTTTCCCGAAAGCTTTATTGAAATCTGGGTTTCATAAATAAAAAGATGCTTTTGGCCATGCAATATCTCTTACCATTGTCAGCGACCGTGCCTCGAGATCCTTTGCCCAGCCATTATTTGAATTTCTGGCTTTCCCATACATGGACCATGTATTTTCCTACGCGTTGTCAATGATTTTCTGACTGGCCACGTTATCTGAGATGCAAACTTTAACCATTAATTCAGTTGTTGTGGTCCATGAAACAATGACCCTGCCAATTTCATTGTTTAGTCTTCATAATAGTCACAATCATGTCAATTGACACGAGGACAAATGCGAACAACTGTTTTATTTAGTGATTCAACTGCGTTGTTTGCTTCAGAAGCTGGTACTCCCCATACATTTTTGTTAAAGGAGTCTAATCGAAAGGCAGTGCCTCCGATTATTACCATTAGATACTATTGAGTGTATGTGAACAATATAAAAAGTTTATGTGAAAATTCTTGTACATCCACCCTCGGAATAACTTATCACACATTTTTATTAAAGATAACATCATTATAATATATAAAAACTAGAATATGAGAATAAAATGGATAGAAAACCAATTGTTCATTTGGATATTGAAAAGGTCATAGAAATACATGACTATATTATAGAATTTGACAAAATGCTTAATCCAGATGATTATTTGCCGGGAATACATGAAATTGGTTCTTTGGAAGCTTTGTTTGAGTGGAGGATTCGTCATGAGAATGATGTGTTTAGAAATGCAGCACTATCTCTTGAATCAATCACTTGCCGGCATGCTTTCAGAAATGGAAATAAAAGAACGGGGTTTGCAGTAGCCTATATTTTGCTGGAAGCAGAAGGATATAAAATAATTGCTACCGAAGATGAACGTGTTCAGTTTTGTTAAAAATTGCAAGGTATGAAGAAGACATTGATTTTATTGAAAATTGGCTAAGAGCGAACACAATAAAGATGGGTAAATTAGAATTTATGTTTAATTGGATGCTGAAAAGGAAAAAAGTAGGCCTTATTTATCTTTTCGTCAAAGTTTTAGTATCTTGCATGCCCAAAAATAAAAAAGAAGAAAAGGAAAGTTAATATTACATTTTTGATAAAGTCTTTAGCAACTCTTGATTATCATCGATGAAATTTTCAAGTAAGGCTTTTTCATCTAAGGTCAAATGAGATGTTTTATCGGACCTCTCTTTGAGTTCTGATATTTTTTTACTCATGTTAAACATTTGTTATCCACCTTTTTTATTATTCTACAAATTACATCTATCAATTTAATATCGCACAGCTACTACTAAACAATATTATAAATAATATTCTACGTGGAATTGATATAAAGCTTTCCTATACAAAAATTGAAGTATGATTTATTTTTACTAAAGAATTTCTCAAATATAATCTTATTATATAACACAAATAGTTATTGTGGCCTTTGCAGCCTATCTATTTTCTGCTATGGATCCCTTTTTCAGAAGTGATTTTCTTTGATTTTGATGTCATTGAGATATAGATTATCGCACCTTATTGGTTGACTCTATATTCTTTATTCTGCATGATGCTAGGGCTCCTATACGCATTCCAGAATATGCTAGGACACCAACAATGGCTTTATCTCGGAGATTCTACACGAGTCCAGGAGGGCATCAGATTCCTTCTGTTTGAAGATCTAATGGCTGTAAAGGGGACTCTACCTTACTAAGTTTAAGATTTTTTACCCACTTAGATGGTTCGTCGTTGTGCATCCATCCCATGAGCTTTTTAATAATTTCCTTGTAATTCCAAAGGCTTCCAAGTAAATAATAAGAGTATTGGCAGAAAGTTAACCTTTTACTAAAGTACAAAAAAAGGAATTTTCGCCATACCCAAAATATTCAATGCAATTAGGATAACTTTCATCTATTTTTTTTTGCAAATTCTTTATCGCCAGTCAGAAACTCAACAGGTTTTATATCGGGTAAATTAGTCATCAATTCATAAAAAATTCTCTCATCATTAGGATCTTTAAAATATGTTTCACTTGTTGCTTTTTTTATAATTTCTAGGTTGTCGTGGTTTAAATGTATCACATTACCGTTGGGGTGCATCTTCTCTATTTTAATGTATAGTGTTTGTGCATAACGAATTGCAAGTTGAGATAAAAAAGAGGGAAGTTTCAAGCTATCGTTATTTTCTAAAAAAACAATGATTTCATTATAAACCAAATCTAGAAAATTAGATGTTCCAGGGTTACTTGTTTTTATTTTTTTGAACGCTAAAATTAATTTTTCTTGGTATTCCATCTGGTTTACCTTTTTATCCTGAAAATTAGGTAAAAATTGGATGATTTCAACTATTATCTGATTAATTTTATTTCTAAATATTGTTTGAGATTCTTTCAAGACACTTGTGCACAAAATTAACTGATTATCTCGTCTGGTTTCCATTAATGTAGAAGATTTGTCATTGAGTCTGTCTTTAGGATTTACTAAAGCAACTAAAATATTTGAATCTATAGAGAAATTCATTTTAAACCACTAAAGCTTCAAAAATGGCATCTTTTTCTGTTGGATTTTTTCCTTCGCTGTAGTTATATAATGTCAAACCTGACAAGAAATTATTAAGTTCTAGAAATGAGACTTTATTTCTATGAAATGCTTCAATGTAAAGTAATGAAAAAATCAATTCATTCCAAATAGTAGAATTAATTAATTTGTTCGGTGGTGTATTTAAAGCCGCTTTTATCATTTCTTGAATTAAATAAAAAATTTGATCAAGTATTAACAATTGGGAAATATTTTCATTATCTTCCCAAATTTTAAAATTTATTTCATCTCTTATAGATACAATTCTACCATTGAGTTTCCTCAAAGAAATCTTTAAAACATGGTGCATTTGCTTTTGCTCTATATTTAATCTTCTATGATCCAATTCTTTAAAACTATCTTCGATTTCATTTAGTTCAGATATTTTTTTTTCTAAAACTTCAATGAAATCTTTATCATATATTCTATCTACAACAATATCAGTTAAAACATCTAATATTTTTTCACGTGTTTGAAAATCAAAATTTGAAATCTTATTTATTTCTTTTTCAAATAAGTAAGATTTATGCATGGATCTTAGATAATCAATGCCACCAACAACAGGTCTAACTATAAAAGTAATTCCATCAAACATATCTGTAGCGAAACTACTTAAGATAGAATTTATAGACTCAAAATCATCAATGCAGTATTTTTCCATAACATTTACATGTTTAATTTGTATTAATTTATAGGTTTCGCACCGGTTTATCTCAAAATTCCTTCATCAAATGACAAAAATAACTCAATAAGTTCAACTAACGTTCATGTTAAGCTCGAACACATCTTTAAAGTTCTTGACCAAAATATATTTTTCAACTTCCACCTTAAAGAGCACATTATCTTTAGAGTGAACAAAATCAGCAAGTTCAGGATTCTTTTTGAGGTATATCTCAAGGAAATCTGGTAGTTCTTCACTTCCTAGTTCAGTGCAAGTACCTATTACAGTAACTGCAATAGCATCAGAAAAATCAGTTATAGAGTTCTTCCTCGAATCTAACAGTAATGATACTTTAGGATTGTTAGAGATATTGTTATACTTTTGAGTAAACATATTTGTCGAGAACAGGATATGTTTCAAATCAGCTGTAACTGCAACCGCAACTAGGTTGATATAAGGTCTATTATCATGGTCACAAGTTGCCAGTGCAGCTAATGAATATGTATCGAACAAGTATGTCAAATCAGCTTTCATTATTATTTTCCTTTAAATCCTAGAATGAACAACATTTATCACGCTGAAGTAAGAAGACCACCGTTTTTAAACGGTGGATGAATTAAGTCCCCTATTTGAACTTCCGTCAATGTATTTCTTAATTGTTTCAGCAGATACTTGACCATGTGAACCAATATAATAACTTGGTGACCAAAGATGATTACCCAAAAATTCTTTTTTTCGTAGTTCAGGGAATTTCTGGAATGTTCTCTTTGCAGTGACACCTTTAATTATCTTAACGATATCAGTAGGTGCTATGAACGGTGGTGCAGATATGAAGAGATGTATATGTGCGGGCATGACTTCAAGTTCAAGTATTTCCCATTCCTTAGAATCGGCAATAGTTCTTATCTGATCATCGAGAAATTGTTTTAATTCATCATTCATAACTTGTTTTCGATATTTAGTACACCATACGATATGATAATTGATTTCATATACAGCAGAGCTTGAATAAGACATATTCTCCTATAGGCACGAAAGATATTTAAATGTTTTTGACCTATAGATATTTAATGCAGAAATCTTATAAGTTCAGATTGTATCCTACAAAAAAACAGGAAGTGACTTTGAATAAGACACTTGATGTGTGTAGACATATCTATAACGAATTTCTTGCAGACCGTAGAAAAGCATACGAAAGGTGTAATCAAGGATTGTCTACTATGGAACAGTTGTATCAGGTTCAGTATCTTGAATTTGATACAGAAGTACATTCTCAGGTAAAGCAGGATGTAATTAGAAGATTAGGGAAATCCTTTGATGCTTTTTTCAGACGATGTAAGAACGGAGAAGCGAAAGTAGGTTATCCTCGTTTCAAAGGGAAGAAACGATATAACAGTTTTACCTATCCCCAATCTGGTTTTAGTATTTCTGGAAAGAAGTTGAAGCTATCAAAGATTGGAAAAATAAGGATAGTTCAGCATCGAGAAATTGAAGGTAAAATCAAAACTTGTACTATCCGCAAAGATGGGAAACAATGGTATGTCACATTCTCTGTAGTCATTGAGAATAATGTTGAACCTGTTGAGCCTGTTACCTTTGTAGGTATTGACGTTGGACTCAATTCTCTGGTAACATTGAGTGATGGTACTCAGATAGATTCTCCAAAATATTATCGCAATACAGAGGATGAATTAAAGAAACAGCAACGTAATCTTAGCAAAAAAAGGAAGTTTTCTAATAATTGGAAGAAACAATGTGACAAGGTAAACAGATTACATCGAAAAATTCGCAATCAGAAAAATGATTTTAACCATAAACTAAGCAGGGAACTCATCAATACCTATGATTTCATAGCTTTTGAAGACCTGAATGTAAAGAACATGGTTAAAAATTCAAGACTTTCAAAATCAATACATGATGCATCATGGAGTAATCTAATTCAGATTACAAAATACAAAGCGGGAGAAGCTGGTAAGTTTGTAGAATTAGTCAATCCATATAATACATCACAACTTTGTAGCAAATGTGGTCAGAAAGTCGAGAAAACACTTGCAGTAAGGGTACATAATTGTCCATACTGTGGATTAGTTCTTGACCGTGACCATAATGCCGCTATCAATATTCTCAATCGTGCTGTAGGAACTACAGTTCAAGCCTGTGGAATTGAGTCGTTGGATTCGATGATGAAGCAGGAAGCCACCATATTCATAGGGTGGTAGTTCACAACAAAACTGTTGGTGCAAAAGGATTTGAGGTTAAAACTGAATAATAGTATTAGTATAGGAGATAAATGTAAATGAAAGAGAAAGAATTTCCAAGACCAAAAGTTCTTGTTAGTAGATGTTTGGAGTTTGATAATGTTAGGTATGACGGTAAGGTCATACCTTCAAAAATAGTTAAAGACCTTGAACCTTATGTTGATTATATCAAAGTATGTCCCGAAGTTGAGATCGGATTAGGTATTCCACGAGATCCTATCAGGATAGTGAAAACTGATGGTGAATACAAATTAATGCAACCTAAAACTAACCGCGATGTGACTAAAGAGATGGATGAGTTCACTGATAAATTTATCAGCGACCTTCCAGAAGTTGACGGTTTCATATTTAAATCGGGGTCACCTACTATAGGTATTCGTAACATCAAGGTCTATTCAGGTATAAAAGATGCACCTGTAATCGAAAAAGGTAGTGGATTCTTTGCTAACAAAGTATTAGAGAAACATCCTGGATATCCTATTGAAGAAGATGATAGGTTAAGGAACGATAAGATCAGGCACGATTTCCTAACATACCTGTTCACATTCACACAATTTCGAAGATTGGCAAAAGATATGTCCTTTCCTGACCTAAAAAAATTCCATTCTCAAAACCGGTTCCTGTTCTCATCATATAATGAAGAGATTTTTAATGAACTTGACTCTATAATTGATGGATATAGTAATGAGAGTTCGGTTAATTCCTTGTATTCTGGTTATGAAGAGTTACTTAAAAAGTTATTCACGTATCATCCGAGTTCACAATCTTATATTAGTGTGGCAACCAAACTATTCTCAAACTTTTCAGAAACTGTTCCTGATAATGAAAAAGAACATTTTTTCCACATATTGAAAAAATATGAGAATAATTTAATTGGAATCCAGGGTTTACTTGAAGTACTCCAACTATACACTATGAGATACGATACAAACAATATTATCGATGATAAACTGTTCACACCCTACCCACCAGAACTTCAGTCCGCGATAGATGAAAAGAGAGATAAAGATTATTGGAAATGATATTGATATTTAATTAATTTTAATTGAAATTGAAAATATCAAACTTATTTCCTATCTTTCTCATTTGCTAATAATTGGAATCTGCTGTTGGAATCTAAAAGTTCAGAATATGTACCTTCAGCTGTGATCCGGCCTTTTTCTAACATATATATCTTATCACAGTTCTGTATTGTATTGAACCTATGAGCTATTATTATCAATGTTTTTACTTTAGCTAACTTATTCAGTGCATCAACAAACGCTTTCTCAGTCATACCATCAAGTGAACTTGTAGCTTCGTCCAGAACAAGTACGTCCGGATCATGGTAAAGTGCACGTGCAATACCTACTCTCTGTCTTTGCCCACCACTCAACCTCACACCTCTTTCACCAACAATAGTATCATATCCGTCCTGCATTTCCTCCATTACAAAATCATGGATATTAGCTATCTTTGCAGAACGTATAACTTGTTCCATGTCAATCTGGTCGTCAGGTATTCCAAAAGCAATATTATTCTTAACTGAGCTATTGGCTAGATAGATATGTTGCGGGACATACCCCAAGTTCTTTTGCCATGCTCTCAGATTAGATTCGGTTATCTTGGTATCATCGACATAGATAGTACCTTCCTGGGGTAATAGTAAACCTAATATCACATCAACTAGGGTTGTCTTCCCTGCACCGGTGGTACCCACAACAGCTACTGAAGTACCTTTTTTAACAGAGATATCAACACCATCAAGGGAATTGTGGGTACTGTTAGGGTAACTGTACTTCACACCTTCAAGTCTAATCTCTTTCTCCAGCTCAATGGTCTCCGAAGGTATCTCTTCGATGTTAATGTTCTGATACTGAAATATGTTTTCAGCATTCGCCATTTCTTTCCTGATATTATCAATTGTATGATAATTGAACCTGACTTTAGTTACACCATCGTACACTTTTTGGAGTGATGGGAGTAACCTATAACCTGCAAATGCGAAAAGGCTCGCGATTGGTATCACATTACCTACATCTCCATACAATAAGTAGAGTATAAGTATAAATGCAATTATACCACCGAAAGCTAGTGTTTCTAATAAAAATTTAGGAAGTTCTCCGATTACTTTATTTTTCGCCATAGTATCCGCATAAACCTTTGAAGGTTTGGAAAACATTTTAAGATAAAACAGTTCATTTCCTTTCAGTTTAATATCCTTGATACCACCAAACGCTTCATTGACTACACTAAACCTTTCCTGATTAGCATTCAATCGACTTTTCCCACTTTTCCTGAGCTTATTTCTAAAAAAAGTGTATATCAATCCATAAATACCACCAAAGATCAGTATAGCAAACAGTGTAGCATATGGACTCACAATAAATATACTACCAATGATAGTAAGTGAGATGATAACACCACTTATAGCGTGGAGCAGCGGTATCATGTATCCTGTTGTTAGTAACTGTACCTCAGATAATATGTTCTTACTCACATCAGCACTGTTCTTGCTTAAGAAAAAAGGATAGTTCTGGCGAAGATATATGTCCAATAATCTTTTCGAGATCGAATGATTATTAGCCCACACAAATTTTGCTTTGTACCAAATAGTAAAGGCAGATATTGCATTACTCACAATTAATAGAGTCAATGTTGCAGATCCTAAAAAAATAATGAAGTCCGAACTCGACGTGAATCCGAGTTCAGTATATATTAAGTTTAACCAATAATTCTCCTCAATAATGTTCGGGTTGGTTATAACGTCCATAAAAGGAAATATGGATACAACACTTACCGCCTGAGATATACCTGTAGCTATTGTCAAGAACAATAAGATAACAAAGCCTCTAAGTTCCTTTGGTGTGAAAATATCTTTCAGTTTATTAACAAAATTGAACATCTTACAGGTTACCTCATCTTATATGCCAAAAGTTCTTGGAATCAGATTAAATTAGTATCAGTTTTCTTGTGTTCTTATTCACATTAGCCCATAAAAAGGTATTTGTTAGTTTTGAGATCAATATATGCAATATTTGATATACTTTTAATATTCTCATTGTAAAATAACCATGTCCTCTGATAATTGGCAGTTCTGGATCGATAGGGGCGGCACTTTCACAGACATTGTTGCAATGGACCCCAAAAAGCAAATCATTACACATAAACTCCTCTCAAACAATCCTGAACAATACCAAGACGCTGCAATCCAGGGAGTTAGAGATATATTAGGAATAGGTGAGAATGATTGTATACCATCTAATCATATCAATACAATTAAAATGGGGACAACTGTTGGGACTAACGCATTATTAGAACGCAAAGGTGAACCCACTGTCTTTGTCACTACAAAAGGATTCAAAGATCTGTTAGAGATAGGGTACCAGAACAGACCCGATATTTTCGCGCTCAATATAAAAAAACCTGAGCAGCTCTATAACGATGTCATAGAAGTTGATGAGAGGTATGATAGTAATGGTACTGAACTTGTTGGAATAGATGAGCGTAAAGTACACGATGACCTCAAAACAATATTCAATCTTGGTATTAGGTCAGTTGCTATATCTTTCATTCATGGTTACAAGTATCCAGACCATGAACTGAAAGTAGCTGAAATTGCAAGAAATATTGGTTATTCTCAAATATCAGTATCACATGAGATCAGTCCCTTAATAAAACTAGTTAGTCGTGCTGAAACTACTGTAGTTGACGCGTATCTATCCCCAATACTAAAAGAGTATATTAATAAGATCAAATCCACACTTCAACAGAATAATGGTTCAGGACCCGACCTCCTTTTCATGCAATCTAACGGTGGGCTGGTGAATGCCGATGAGTTTAGGGGTAAAGATTGTATTCTCTCGGGTCCTGCTGGGGGCATTGTTGGTGCAATACGAACATCTTCTCTTGCAGGGTTTGATAAGATCATTAGTTTTGATATGGGTGGTACCTCTACAGACGTTGCACATTATAGAGGAGAACTTGAATGCAGTTTCCAGACAACCATCTCAGGAATACATCTCCAATCACCTATGATGAAAATAGATACTATCGCAGCAGGTGGCGGGTCAATATTACATTTTGATGGTGAAAAACTTAGAGTAGGTCCAGATTCCGCGGGATCTGATCCGGGTCCCGCATGTTATCGAAGAGGTGGACCTCTAACTGTAACTGACTGTAACCTCATGCTGAACAAAATAATTCCTGACCATTTCCCACATGTTTTCGGACAAAGTGCAGATATGCCATTAGATCCAGAGATAGTTGTTCAGAAATTCAGTGCCATAACAGAAACTGTAAATCGAGATAGTGGAAAACAATACACACCTGAATCACTTGCAGAAGGTTTTCTTGATGTGGCTGTCGAGAACATGGCTAACGCAATAAAGAATATCTCTGTACAGAGAGGTTACGACGTCAAAGAATACACATTATGCTGTTTTGGTGGTGCAGGTGGTCAACATGCATGTAAAGTCGCGGATACTCTAGGTATAACTCAGATATTCATTCATCCCTATGCAGGTGTCCTCTCAGCATACGGTATCGGTCTTGCTGATCAAAGAGAGATACTTAAAAGGTCCATTGAACAAATATTAAGGACCAGTTCTTTGAATGAAGTAGTAGAAATAGTATCCGAAATGGAAAACGAGGGTAGAGATAAGCTCATCAAAACCGGTGTTTCAGAAGATCGTATCAATACAATAACTAAACTACATTTGAAATACAAGGGTTCTGATACAGCTCTTTTAATAGACCTTCCAAAAAAAGCTGACATTGATCATATAATAAGCCAATTCAATTCTAAACATAAACAACAGTTCGGTTTCATCCAAGAAGATACTCCTCTAATAATTGAAACCGTTTCTGTTGAGATCATTGGTCGATCAGAGAATATTGAGGAAAAAAGCTATCCTGCAAAAAGGAATTCAAAGCCCATTCCAATAACTCGAACTGAAATGTATTCTAATAACAAATATCATGATACTCCAGTATTCCTTCGTACTGACCTGGAGCCTGGTACTGTAATAAAAGGTCCCTCAATTATAATAGAAAATAATTCTACATTGGTAATAGAGCCTGGGTGGACAGGAGAAGTAACTCAATACAACCATCTAACACTTACTCGTACTTCTTCTAAACAAATAAAATATGATATTGATACGACAGTCGACCCAGTTATGCTGGAAATATTCAATAACCGTTTCATGTCAATTGCTGAACAGATGGGATATACACTCCAGAACACAGCACATTCAGTCAATATAAAAGAACGACATGATTTCTCATGTGCACTATTCGATCAAAATGGAAATCTTGTTGCAAACGCGCCACATATACCTGTCCATATAGGATCAATGAGCGAATGTGTAAAGGCCTTAATTTCCACTGATGAATTTAAGGGTAAGAAAGGTGATATATACCTCCAAAACTCACCATACAACGGTGGAACTCATTTACCAGATATCACAGTAATTACACCAGTATTCGATGAGAGTGATCGAATATACGCATACGTGGCATCAAGAGGACATCATGCAGATATTGGTGGTAAGTCACCAGGTTCAATGCCACATGATAGTACTACAATACATGAAGAAGGGATTCTGATAAAGGGTATGCGAATCGTTGAAAACGGAAATTTCCATAAAAACGATTTGGTGGACACACTAAGTTCAACCAACTATCCTGCAAGAAACCCTACCCAAAACATAGCTGATATCCAGGCACAAATTGCAGCTAATGAAAAAGGAATAATTGAACTAAAGAAGTTAGTTGATAGCTATTCTAACAAAGTAGTTCAAGCTTACATGAACCACGTACAAGATAATGCTGAGAATGAAGTGAAAAAGGTCATTGATACATTAAATGATGGGACATTCTCTTACAAGTTAGATGATGATAGTGTTATATGTATTAAACTGATAATTGATAAGATTCGTAGAAAAGCAATTATTGACCTCAACGATACTACACCTCAAGTTCCAACTAATTTCAATGCACCTCTTGCAGTATGCAAAGCAGCAGTGCTCTACGTGTTCAGGACACTTGTTCAAACAAGCATACCTCTAAATGACGGTTGTTTAAGACCAATTGATATAAGGGTACCTAAAGGGTCCATGTTAGATCCAGAATATCCTGCGGCTGTAGTAGCTGGAAATGTTGAAACGTCCCAATATATCGTGGATACACTGTTTGGCGCATTGGGAATACTTGCAGCATCCCAAGGTACAATGAACAATTTCACTTTCGGTAATCACCAATACCAATACTACGAAACTGTGTGCGGTGGAGCTGGGGCAGGTAAATATTTCCATGGCACTGATGCAGTTCATACTCATATGACCAATTCAAGGATTACAGATCCCGAAATACTTGAATTAAGGTATCCTATAATACTAGAAGAGTTCAGTATCAGAGAAAATAGTGGTGGTCCTGGAAAATATAATGGGGGGAATGGTGTTACCCGAAAAATACGGTTTCTTGACAAAATGTCCGCATCCATACTCTCAAGTCATAGAACATATCCACCATTCGGGCTGAATGGAGGTTGCAGTGGTATGAA
Source organism: Methanosalsum natronophilum (assembly GCF_024808815.1). Lineage (GTDB taxonomy): Archaea > Halobacteriota > Methanosarcinia > Methanosarcinales > Methanosarcinaceae > Methanosalsum > Methanosalsum natronophilum. The sequence goes on from NZ_JANUCS010000001.1 coordinate 278,915, forward strand.
AGGTAATAATCTTGTTCTTCGAGAAAATGGTACTTTGATACAACTTTGTGGTAATGATAGTATTACTATGTACCCTAACGACACGTTCATCATTGAAACACCTGGTGGCGGAGCATTTGGGAAAAAGTAAGTTATCTGTTCAATTAACTTTAATTTAATTGAACTTTAAGTATAGTATTTTCTGATATCAATTTAATAGATACGGTATTGTACTTAGATATCATTAAAAAATGAGTAGAATGTGGTTAATGGCATGGAACGTACTGAGAATCTGGGTCAAGAAAATGTCAGGAGCCTTATTCTAAGATTAGCCACTCCTGCAATCATTGGATTAATGGTACAGGCAATCTATAATCTAGTTGACACGATCTTTATCGGGCGTGGATTGGGTGAAGAGAGTGTATTGGGTATTGCAGGAATTTCAGTTGCATTCCCTGTCCAGATGCTAATGATGGCTATTGCTTTAGGTATAGGGATCGGGGGTGCATCTATCATCTCACGTTCACTTGGCTCAGGTCATCTGGAACATGCTAGGAAAACGTTAGGTAATATGGTAACTATGACAGTTATTACAAGCCTAATATTCACTATCTTGGCCATATATTACCTTGAACCCATACTCTCACTATTTGGTGCATCTGAAACTGTAATGCCTTTTGCAATCGATTATACCTATTATATTGTTCTGGGCACGATCTTTTTCACATTCTCTGCTGCCATGAGTAATGCAATACGTGCAGAAGGTAACATCATTTTTGCTATGATGATACTAGTAATATCAAGTATTTCTAACATTATACTAAATCCCCTGTTCATCTTCGGATTGGGTATGGGGATAACTGGTGCTGCAATCGCTACTGTCATCTCACAACTTATTGGGTGCCTGATAGTAATCTACTATTATTATACGAGTAAAGCAGCAGTAGAACTCGAACTGAACACATTATCACCAGATCTTGGTATTATAAAAGAATCTAGTTATATTGGGACATCTGAAGCTATGTTCAATATAGTTGAAAGTTTACTGTTCCTTCTTCTCAACCAGAGTTTGTTATATTATGGCGGTGACCTTGCAATAGCCGTATTTGGTATTGTGATAAAAGTTTTCATTCTAACCCTAATGCCAATAATAGGTCTAAAACAAGCAATACTCCCAATATTCGGATACAATTACGGTGCCTTGAACTATCACCGTATACGTCAAACATTATCGATCTCGACGTATCTGTCCACAGCCCTCTGTTTCTTGAGCATGATAATAGTTTTCTTAATACCTACCCAGATCATGGGACTGTTCAGTACCGATCCCGAACTTATAGAAATGGGTGTACCCGCACTAATGATATGTTACCTGATGATGCCTTTCATTGGTGTTCAGATAGTGACTACAGCATTACTTCAATCGTTAGGAAAATCCCTGGAATCACTTGTACTGATACTCTCAAGACAACTCATATTCTTACCACCACTTGTGATCATACTCCCACTCCAACTAGGTCTAAACGGAATATGGCTCGCATTCCCACTATCTGACCTTCTAGGATTTCTAGTAGCATTATATATGATGCGAAAAGAGACAAGGTTAATGGAAATTTGAACCTGGATACTTTTTAGGATAAGCTGATAATTTTTGTATTTTTTACCGCTTTTTCCACAAGTTCTTCAATCCCAGCCATCTCTTCCTCATATACAAGAGAATCATATTTCGCATTTACTTCAGGATGTACTGGTACTGCACTACAACATGTAGCCTTCGATGTAGATGGTCGATATGTACCGATATTTCGTGCCAGGTCAATAATATCGTTCTTATCAAGTCCTATCAGTGGATGATATAATGGAATACCTAACCCGTATATCTCAGCATGCATGTTAGCAGCTGTTTGGGATGCCACCTGACCTAATGATGACCCCGTGATTATACCCTGTGCATTTTCCTTTTTCATTATTTCGTAAGAAACACGATACATTGTTCTTTTACAAAGTACACAAGTATTCTTTTTCCCACAATGTTGAATGAAGGAACCTAGACTCTCACCGTGTGGTACCGAATATGTCTTCATAGGATAATTGGGTGCCCAGCTCTGGAGTACATTGATGCATTCGATCGCACGGTTTAGTGTACTGCTATCAGCATACGGGTCATTATCAAAATACACCGGTATAATCTCAACACCCCTTCTCATCATCATCCATGCAGATACTGGCGAATCAATACCACCTGATACCAGAGCTACCATCTTACCCTGAGTTCCTAATGGCAACCCAGCAACACCTTTAATTTTTTCTGTGAAAATATATGCCTTGTTATCCCTCACTTCAATAAAAAATTCTTTATCCGGGTCTGTAAGATCTACTGCAGGTTTTCTACCCATCTTTTCAAGTTTTTCCCATATAGCA
>NZ_JANUCS010000002.1 GCF_024808815.1 Methanosalsum natronophilum
CAATAATCACCACAAAACTAAAAAAAATCTAAAAAAATCAAACATACAATAAAAAAATTCTAAATATAGAATTATAAATTAAAGATTAGTTCTATTAATCTTATTTTTACTTAATTAAAGTTATATTTTTAGTTAAATATTATTAAATGTTTTAAAATACCCTAATAAGCATCTAAATATAATTAAACTTCTTATTAATATATATTAAAGTTATTTTAATATTAATATAAATATAAAAGGTATTTATAACAATTATTATGTTTTTTAATCTTTTAAGTGTACTTATCCGATAGATATATATGTAAGAATTACTCTCCAGGTAGAATCATGGCTCAAATTACTAAAAATCAAAATAATGCGTATTTAAACGTAGTGATAGGTTGTTTAATTGCAGGAATGGTAGGTATTTTCTTAAATAGTATTAATAATATGCATGTTGGATCTATTTTATTTTATAGACTCTTATTTGGTTTTATAGTGCTATTTGGGTTCATAATACTTACAAAAAGATTAAATGAAATTAGATTAACAAAAAATAAGAGATATATTGCACTAATAGGGGTATTAAATGTAATTACATTGTTTTCATACTTTTCAGCGATACAATATACCAATATATCAATAGGCGTATTGTTATTATATACTGCTCCACTATACGTAATTATATTATCGCCTATTTTCTTGAAAGAAAGAATAACAATGCAAGGAATTGTAGGTCTAATGCTTGCAATTACAGGAATTTTAATGATTGTAAACCCAAATGATGCAGCGATCGCTGGTGGTACATATGTTAATTACACTCTTGGAGTGATTTTTGGACTTTTAGCAGGTCTTTCATTTGGGACTACCATAATTACAGTTAATTATCTAAAAGAATCATACACTGGGTTATCACAGTTATTTTGGTCTACAGGAATAAGTGTAATAATATTGATACCTTTTGCAATCAACACTTCATATCAAATAGTACTAGATAATCTAAGCATATTGATTGCATTTGGAGTAATTACAACAGCAATAGGTGCATTGTTCTACCTAAGTGGAATAGTTGCAATAAAGGCACAAAAAGCAGGGGTTTTGGCTTTGTTAGAACCCGTAAGTGGCATAATGTTTGGTTTTGCAATCTTAGGTGACCCTATATTTAGCAGCACAATAAAAGGTTGTATCTGTATAATGCTCGCAGGATTTATCGTAAGTATGTCAAAAGAACAGTTTTTCAAACTACAAAAAATTCCAAGTATTGTGATTGGCAGAGCACGTAATGACAATAGGTACCAAGAACAAGCAATTAATACAGAGTTATATTAAACATATATTTGCACAAGAAACAACTTTCAATCTTGTGCACTTATTTTTAAAGGATAGTAGTTGCACCTTATCTGTTTTTTATTCCTTTATTTTGATCTATTTCTTCAGCAACCTGTTCGAGTTCATCAAAGATGCGTTCCGAATCTTTTCTAATTTCCTGAACTGCTGCTTTAAGGCTACCGCCACGTAAGTATATGTACCTTTTTTTGCGATATAACAAACCTGATTGAATCAAGTTTCTAATATGATGATTAACTCTTGATGTACTTATACCTAAATCATTAGCAATCATTTCAGACGAGATATTGGTTTCACTTGGTATGTTGTTCAATAAATCCCTTATTATTTTTATTGAAATATCATCTATATCTCTTCCTGAAGACAACCCAAAAGAATCACAAATCCACCGGATATCTTTGTCCAAATCCTTTTCATTAGATTTTTCTATGTTGATTAATGTAATTTGTTGGGTCATGAGTAATTCTAACCAATATATCATATATAAATTTTATTTATTAAATAGAAATTATATCGATTTTTTTTTAATAATATAAATTTTATTATAATTATTTCTTTTTATAACTAACAATATCTACTATATATGAATAATTTAACTTTAATTGATTAAATTTTTATATTACTTATACATTTATAGCAACATAAAACTGGTTAATAGCCAGTGTTCAAAACCTTTTCAGGAGGACTGAAAATATGAAAATTAAACCAATCGGAGAAAGAGTCTTAATTAAACCTATAAAGCAAGAAGAGGTCACTAAAGGTGGCATATATATCCCAGAGTCTGCACAAAAAGACAGAAAAGAGGGGGTAGTAGTAGCCGTTGGAAAGTATGAGGATGGAAAAGATTTACCTCTTGAAGAAGGAGATCGTATCATATATGGTGGTTTCCAATCAGATGAAATAGACATTGATGGGAAAGAACATATGTTTATCGATTTCAAAGATGTATTAGCTATCGTTGAAGATTAAAAATATTAGTACAAATAAAAATGAGGTGAGAGTATGTCAACAAAACAATTGAAATTTGAAGAAAATGCACGTAATTCATTATTAGATGGTATCAACAAAGTAGCAGATACTGTGAAAATTACATTGGGACCAAGAGGAAGATACGTTGTCCTAGACAAAGAAACCAATCCTGTAGTTACAAATGATGGAGTTACAATTGCTAAAGAGATTGAATTAGTAGATAAGTTCGAGAATATTGGAGCAAAGCTTGTTAAAGAAGTTGCTTCAAAAACACAAGACAATACTGGAGATGGAACTACAACTGCAGCTCTATTAACACAAGCAATTCTGAAAGAAGGATTGAAAAACATTACATCTGGTGCAAACCCAATCGAGATTAAAAGGGGTATCGACAAGGCAACAGCACATATTGTTTCCCAGCTAAAGGCCAAGAGCGAGGATGTTGATGACAGGAACAAAATAGTTCAAGTTGCTACAATATCTGCCAACAATGACCAAGAAATCGGAAATCTAATCGCAGATGCAATGGAAAAAGTTGGCTATAATGGAGTAATTACAGTAGAAGAATCCAACAATATTGATACTGGTCTTGAGCTAGTCGAAGGTATGCAGTTTGATAGAGGATATTTATCACCATATATGGCAACTGACCATGAAAAAATGTTATGTGAACTCGAGAATCCTTATGTACTTGTGACTGATAAAAAGATTAACAGCCTTAACCAAATAGTTCCAGTTCTCGAAATGATAGCAAACAATGATAAAGGATTATTAATAATTTCACCTGACGTTGAAGGTGATGCACAAGCTGCACTTATTTTGAATATAATGAGAGCTTCACTTAAAGTTTGTGCAGTTAAAGCACCTGGTTTTGGAGATGAACAAAAGGAAATGTTGGAGGATATTGCTGCTGTAACAGGTGCTACTGTGATAACCGAAGACAAAGGGATGAAATTAGAAGAATTCTCAGAGGATATGCTTGGTACTGCAAGAAAGATTAATGTAGATAAGCAGAGCACTACTATCGTTGAAGGTTATGGGAAGAAGGAAGATATTGATCAAAGAGTGAAAATTTTAGAAGCTCAGATAGAATCTGAAGATTCAGATTATCGAAAGAAAGAATTAAGAAAAAGGTTAGCAAAACTTGGTGGAGGAGTAGCTGTTATTAAAGTAGGTGCTGCTACTGAAACTGAACTTAAAGAAAAGAAAATGAGAACCGATGACGCTTTAAATGCTACTAAGGCTGCAGTAGAAGAAGGTGTCGTTACTGGCGGTGGTGTTACATTATTCAGATTTGCAATGGACCTCGATAAATTAAATCTCGAAGATGATCAACAGATAGGTTTAGAAATTATTAAAAAAGCTTTGACTGAGCCTGTTAGACAAATTGGAGAAAATGCTGGTCGCGAGGGTGCCGAGATTGTGGCTGCTCTAAAGAATGAGACCAATGAACACTATGGATACAATGCTAAAAAAGATATATTTGAGAACCTCTTCGATGCAGGAGTTATAGATCCTGCCAAAGTTGTCAGAAGCAGCTTACAAAACGCAGCATCTATTGCAGGAATGGTATTGATTACCGAAGCATTAGTTGCGGACTATGAAGTAGAAAAAGATGATAAATCACCAGCAATCATTATATGATTGCTTTTTTTCTTTTTCTATTCCCAATTATTTTGTTTTGTATTGTTCTTTTACTTAAATTTGAATTACATGTAAATTTTTTAGTTCATTGATTTACACTAAATTTAATAAATATGAATACATATCAAATGTGTTCATAGCAGATTTTGATAGATTAGCAGAAACAGAAAAGTAGAATCTTTTAACTTTATTTTATACATTTTATTCCGCTCAATTGTTGAATGGATTTACCTAATTACTTGTATTATATTGGATTTTATGGAGAATAAATACATATGGATCAAAAAGAAATGTACGATGCAACTCATATACAAGTTCTTGAAGGACTTGAGGCTGTAAGAAAACGACCAAGTATGTATATTGGAAGTGTTGACAGTCGAGGTTTGCATCACTTAGTACATGAAGTTGTAGATAATAGTATCGATGAAGCCCTTGCAGGGTTCTGTAACAGAATCAATGTAATCATAAATCCAAACAACATTATAACCGTTATCGATGATGGTAGAGGAATTCCTGTAGATATTCATCCAAAATATGATAAATCAGCACTTGAGGTTGTAATGACTATACTCCATGCAGGTGGAAAATTCGATAAAAGCAATTACAAGGTCTCTGGAGGGTTACATGGTGTAGGTGTTTCTGTAGTAAATGCCCTATCAGAGTGGATGGATGTCGAAGTTAAACGTGATGGAAAACATTACTACCAGCGATATTTACGTGGTGTTCCAGAAAATGAAGTTGAACATGTTGGAGAAACTGGTGATTCAGGTACCACTATCAAATTCAAACCTGATACGACTATTTTTGAAACTGATGAATTTAGTTATGATTTACTTAGCAATAGACTTAGAGAACTTGCATTTCTAAACAAGGGAATAGAAATTGAACTTGAAGATAGAAGAGATGAAAGTGATTACAAAAAAGATCTTTTTAGGTATGAAGGAGGAATCAAGTCCTTTGTTGAACACCTAAATAAAAACCGCCAAGCTTTGCATAAAGATCCCATTTATCTTGAAAGAGAAAAGGATGAAATATTAGTCGAAATAGCTCTCCAATACACTGATACTTATGCTGAGCACATCTACTCTTTTGCAAACAACATCAATACACATGAAGGTGGAACGCATCTAATAGGATTTAAATCGGCCCTTACCCGTGTAACAAACGATTACATAAGAAAGAATAACCTATCAAAGGATAGCTCTAAATTGTCTGGAGAAGATATTAGAGAAGGGTTGACTTCCATAATAAGTGTTAAAATACCAGAACCTCAATTCGAAGGGCAAACAAAAACACGTTTAGGAAACAGTGAGGTTAAAGGCATTGTTGATTCTCTTGTTTCAGAGAGTCTCTCTGAGTTTTTAGAAGAAAATCCAAAGGTTGCAAATCAAATTATACAAAAAGCACTATCTGCAAAAAGAGCAAGAGAAGCTGCAAAAAAAGCTAGAGAACTAACTAGAAGGAAAAGTGCACTTGAAATTAGTACGCTACCTGGGAAATTAGCTGATTGTTCTGAAAAAGATCCAGCTTTTAGTGAATTATACTTAGTAGAAGGTGATTCTGCTGGTGGATCGGCAAAACAAGGCCGACATAGAGCATTCCAAGCCATATTACCTTTCAGAGGTAAAATAATAAATGTAGAAAAAGCAAGGCTTGGCAAGATGTTAAAGAATAAAGAAATTCTTTCACTCATCACAGCCCTGGGTACTGGGATTGGTGATGAATTTGACATAACTAAAACTAGATATCATAAAATAATCATCATGACTGATGCAGATGTTGATGGAGCACATATCAGAACACTTATTTTAACTTTTATTTTCAGGTACATGACTGAACTAGTAGATGCTGGTTACCTCTACATTGCACAACCCCCATTGTACCAAATAAAAAAAGGTAAATCCGAATATTATGTTTATACAGAAAATGGTTTAAAAACTAAATTGAACGAATTGGGAAATAAGGGAGTTACATATCAGCGCTACAAAGGTTTAGGAGAGATGAATCCTGAGCAGCTCTGGAAAACAACGATGAATCCGGAAACTAGAACACTTTTAAAGGTAACAATGGATGATGCAGTTGCAGCTGACGAAGTGTTTTCCATTTTGATGGGAGATGATGTAGAGCCACGGAGAGAATTCATACAACGAAATGCAAAAGAAGTTGTAAATCTAGATGTGTGATTACCGATAGGTGAAATAATGGAAGATAACAATCAAAGTAACTCTAAAATTGATAATAATAGACTTGGTGCAAATGATGGTCATGTAGTACCTATTTTTATTGAAGATGAAATGAAAAAGTCATATATTGACTATGCAATGAGTGTTATTGTTGGTCGAGCTTTACCTGATGCAAAGGATGGATTGAAGCCTGTCCATAGAAGAATATTATATGCTATGAAAGAAGCTGGGATTACATTTGACAAAAGTTATAAGAAGTCTGCACGTGTAGTGGGAGACGTTCTTGGTAAATATCATCCACATGGCGATATGGCAGTTTATGATTCCATTGTTAGAATGGTTCAAGATTTTTCATTAAGATATCCATTAATTGATGGTCAAGGTAATTTTGGGTCAATAGATGGAGATTCTGCTGCAGCAATGAGATATACTGAAGTCCGTATGGATAAAATATCTGAAGAGCTGTTAAAAGATATCGATAAAGAAACTGTTGATTTTAGACCGAACTATGATGGTTCACTATCTGAACCTATCGTTTTACCTGCAAAGCTGCCTAACCTATTGATTAACGGATCTACAGGGATTGCGGTTGGTATGGCTACAAACATGCCTCCACACAATATTGGTGAAGTCATTAATGGACTTTCAATGATGATAGATAACCCTGATATTTCTATTAATGAATTGATGGAAGTTATCAAAGGTCCTGATTTTCCTACTGCTGGAATGATTATAGGTACACAAGGTATAAAGGATGCTTATCGTACAGGGAGAGGTAGAGTAAAAGTACGTGCAATTGCAGAAATTGAAGAGATTCGAAACGATAAGTATAGAATCATAGTCACTGAATTGCCATATCAAGTAAACAAAGCAAAGCTAATTGAAGATATAGCCGGACTTGTAAGAGATAAAAGAATTTCTGGTATTTCAGATTTAAGAGATGAGTCTGATAGAGATGGAATAAGGGTTGTAATCGAACTTAGTAGGGGTTCGAATCCTAATATAATTTTGAATCAACTTTATAAGCATACACAAATGCAAACTACTTTTGGTATAATCAATCTAGCACTAGTAGACGATGTACCAAATGTGCTTAACCTAAAAGAAATATTGAGAATTTATCTAGACCACAGAATTGATGTTATACAAAAAAGAAGTCAGTTTGAGTTGACAAAAGCAGAAAAAAGGGCTCATATACTAAATGGATTAAAGATAGCTCTAGATAATATAGATGAAATAATTAGTACTATACGAGCTTCTGATACTACTGAAAATGCTAAGAATAACCTTATCAATAAGTTTCCATTAGATGAAGTTCAGGCAAAAGCCATCCTTGAGATGAGATTACAGAAACTAACCGGACTTGAAAGAAAGAAAATCGATGAAGAGTACGATGGGCTTTTAGAGTTTATTAAAGAATTAAAAGAAATACTTGGAAGTACTCCTAAGAAATATGAAATTATTAAAGAAGAGTTACTCGAATTACGTGAAAACTATTCAGATACCCGGAAAACAATCATACAAAAGTCAGATTATGAAATAGATGATGAAGACCTAGTCCCGAAAGAAGATGTTGTAGTTACTATAACACATTCAGGATACATAAAGAGACTTCCTCAAGATACATATAATCTCCAACATCGAGGTGGCAGAGGTATTGTTGGCATGGAAACTAAAGATAATGATTTTGTTGAAAATATCTTTGTTGCTTCAACTCATGACTATCTTTTGTTCTTTACTAATACAGGAAGAGTTTATTGTAAAAAGGTGTATGAAATACCACAATCAAGTCGACAATCACGAGGAAAAGCCATAGTTAACCTTCTTGATCTGAAAGATGAATATATCACTACAATGATACCAATTACCGAGTTTGGTGACTCACATTACCTTTTAATGAGCACTAAAAAAGGAATTGTTAAGAAATGTCAACTTTCTGAATTTAGAAACAAAAGAAAAAATGGTATTGTTGCAATTAGTTTAGATGAGGATGATGAGCTTTCAAATGTAATTCTTACCGACGGCTCTAAAGATGTTATAATTGTATCTAGACATGGTAAAGCTATTCGATTTAAAGAAACAGATGTAAGAAAGATGGGACGCACCGCACGTGGTGTACGTGGAATTAGGCTTGAAGAAGAAGACTTAGTAGTCAGCATCGATGTGGTTGATGATGATAAAGATGCGACACTTCTTACAATAACTGAAAAAGGATTCGGAAAAAGAACACTCTTTAATGAATATAGATCAATGAGAAGAGGTGGGAAAGGTATAATTACCATTGTCACAAGTCTTAGAAATGGGCCCGTAGTGAACATAAAAACAGTGAAAAACGAAGATGAGGTAATGCTAACAACTTCTAATGGAATTGTTATTAGAATACCTGTTAAAGATATTAGAGTACAAGGACGCAATACAAAAGGAGTGAAGATTATGAATGTTCGTCCAGAAGATAAAGTTGTGGGTGTTGCTCGTATAAAATCTGATGAATGATATGGTTATTTACTGCCAATAAGTAATGTATTTAAATATATGTGATATTATCAAATAATTAATTCTAATAAGGATGATTAAAATGGAATTAGAGAATTTAAAACATGGGACAGAACTAATTAAAAGAGGATTTGCTAAAATGCAGAAAGGTGGAGTCATAATGGATGTCACTACCCCTGAACAAGCTAAGATCGCCGAGAATGCGGGGGCTGTCGCTGTAATGGCATTGCAAGCTGTACCTGCAGACATTAGAAAGGCTGGAGGAGTTGCAAGAATGGCAGATCCTGAAATAGTGTCAAGCATTATCGATGTAGTTACAATACCCGTTATGGCAAAAGCACGTATTGGCCATTTTGTAGAGGCGGAAATCCTTGAAAGTCTTGGTGTTGACATGGTTGATGAATCCGAAGTGTTAACTCCAGCAGATGACCAGTATCATATTGACAAAACTCAATACAATGTTCCATTTGTCTGTGGTGCACGTAATCTAGGAGAGGCTCTTAGAAGAATATATGAAGGAGCCGCAATGATTAGGACTAAAGGGGAAGCTGGAACAGGTGATGTAAGTGAAGCTGTGAGACATATGAAACAAATCATGGGTGAAATACATGAGCTTAAAGGAAAGAACAAAGAAGAGCTTTTGATGTATGCACGAGATATTGAGGCTCCATCCGAACTATTGTTAGAAACAGCTAAATTACAACGTTTACCCGTAGTTAATTTTGCAGCTGGCGGTATTGCTACTCCTGCTGATGCTGCTTTAATGATGAGACTAGGTTCTGACGGCATATTTGTAGGTTCTGGTATATTTAAAGCTGAGAATCCTGAAATTATGGCAAAGGCAATTGTAAAAGCTGCTAATAATTATGATAACCCAAAGGTACTTGCAGAAGTTTCAAAAGGAATTGGTTCAGGCATGAAAGGGACAAGTATTAGCACAATACCACAAGAAGAAAGTTTACAAATACGTGGATGGTAACTTAGCTTTTTCCTTGCTTATACATAATTTTATAAATCCGCATAAGATCCAGCCAGATTATGAGATTTTTTGAAATTAAATATTAAACCATGAGAACTCTTACAATTGGTATTATTGCTTTACAAGGAGATGTAGCAGAACATCAAAATATGCTACACAATGCCTTGGATAATTTAGGTTTGAAAGGTAACATTATCATGATAAAGCATCATGGTAGCGTAAAATCTTGCGATGGAATAATCTTAACAGGTGGTGAAAGCACCACTTTGTCAAGTTTATTGATATCAGAAGGAATTAATGAAGAAATCATAGAAGCTCATAATAAAAGAATACCAATCATGGGAACCTGTGCTGGAATGATTGTGTTAGCAAAAGAGGGAGATGAGCAAGTAAAGAAAACAGGTCAGTACTTGTTATCCTTAATGAACATAAAAGTTAAAAGGAATATTTTTGGACGACAAAAAGATTCATTTGAAACAGAAATAGATGTGAAATTTTTAGATAGGCCCTATAAAGGTGTTTTTATTAGAGCACCTGCAATAGTAGAGTTTGGAAGTACAGTAACTCCTCTTAGTTATATGAACAACGTTGTTGTTGCCGCAGAAGAAGATAACTTATTAGTTTTAGCATTTCATCCAGAACTTACTAATGATACAAGAATGCATGAGTATTTTCTAAATAAAGTTTTGGACTTAATTGAAAATAAGTGAATTAATTTGATTATCTATGTAAGAAACTTAAAAGGTTGAGAATAGGAATAGGTTAATTCTCAGCCTCTACATTTTCTTCAGAACCGCCACCAAGAATTTCTTCAATCGACTTATCACCATAAGAAATTACTTTAGTATTGATTTGAACTGTATCTGTTGCGATTTCACGACCATGCATTAATTTTCTTCTACGAACACCTTTTGATTTAGGAGTATAACCTACACTTTTAGAAACTAAGATCTTGCGCCTTTTTGGGCCAGGAATATCTCTTCTCATAACTACTCCAGTTTTATCGCTTCCACCAGTGACCTTCAGTGTATATCCTTTAAGCCCTAAGATGTTACCATCAAAATTATCTCCAATTGACTTACCTAACAATTTATTTGCTTCGGAACCTTTTAGATCAAACTGATATGTTTTTGACTTTGGATCCGAAACTACTACTTTAAAATCTGCCATTATTTCTCCTCCAATTGCTTATACAATTTGTTTCATATAATTTAAATTATTCAATGATTATCGTTATTTTACTTTGCCCAAAATGGGTTATCTTTTCTTTTAATATCTAAGAATGTTTCGAATGATTCGATTTCATCTGCATTCAAAGAGTTATGTAATTCTTTTTCAAGCACCTTGGCATGCTTTTCAGGAACATTTACAAACAGTGTATCACCTTCTTTGAGTTGTCTACCAACCGTAGGTCCATCAATAGCCATGGCTACTTCCATGCCAACTGTAGCTTTATTTATATTCTCACCCTCAAGTTGGAGACCTTTAACTTTCCCAATTACATCGCCCTCTGTAGTAGCTATCTCTACATTATTCTTTACAGTCCCACCTACTATCTTTACACCAACAACAGCTGGCTTACTTTGTCGGAAGACACAACCTGGCATTACTAAGAATCTACCAGGTTTTACAATGAGTTCAGCAATATTCTTTTCGGATTTCTCTTTTTTCTCTGATACCCAGTCTTTATAGTCATCTATTAGTCTGTATATAACATCATTTTTGAAGACTTTAAGGTCTAAAGATTTCATCTTTTCTTTGGCATCTGGCAAAATATTCACATTAAATCCAATTATAACTGAATAATAGAGATCGTCGATAGCACTTACTTCAATAACATCTCTTTGTGAGATATCTCCAACTCCAGCCTTGCGAATAGGTATTTCTTCTTTTGTTAATTCATTTACAAGCGCTTCCAGTGAACCAATAGTATCGGCTTTTATAGTGACACCTTTAGTTCCTGTTGGCAATGTGACTTGGTCAAGTTCAGATTTAATTTCCCTTGCTACCTCATCAACATTTTCACTATTTGCAACTCTTAGAGGAGTTCCTGCTAATGCCTCATCTAATGATGGTGCAGCAATCTTTACACCTATTGCAGCAGTTACTTCATCTACAGCTTTGAATTTTTCCTCTGTATGGATTTCTTTCAAAGGACTTGGCTTCAACAATGCCCTTACTTTTGTGACAATAGGATCACCTAAACTGCCAACTACAACTGTATCTCCCTTCTTCAGCTTTCCATCGTATAAAATTAGATCTATTGTAGTTCCAAGACCTTTTTCTTCTTTGATTTCTAGTACCGTTCCTATCCCAGGATTATTGGCATTAAAGTGTAGGTTAGATTCTAAGAATTTTTGAGCTAGTCCTAAAAGAACCATAAGAATATCAGGTATTCCCTCACCGCTTAAAGCACTGATTGGAACTATGCCTATATTTTTTTGGAAATCCTTTACTCGGTCATACCTCTCAGAGTTAAATCCCTGTTCGTATAATTTTCCAACTAGTTCATAAGTCTTGGTATCTATTATTTGCTGTACATAATCATTCTGTTTATTGAAAGCTTGAGAAAATGGTTCGTTAGGACAGCTTCTCCAGCCAGAAATTCGATCAACCTTATTAGCTGCTACTAGGAAAGGAGTTTTAAAACGTTTGAGAATTTGAAGACTTTCAATAGTTTGAGGCATGAATCCTTCATTGATGTCAACAATTACAATAGCTAGATCTGCAAGTGCACCACCACGGCTTCTAAGTGAAGTAAAAGCATGGTGCCCAGGTGTATCTATAAAAAGAAGTCCAGGAACTATGAATTGATTTAGCAATTGTGGCTGTCCACATTTATTTACAATTGTTTCTATAGGAACTTCAGTTGCACCAATGTGTTGTGTAATAGCACCAGCTTCCCCTGATGTCACAGTAGTACCTCTAATTTTATCTAAAAGAGATGTTTTACCATGATCTACATGACCCATAACACAAACTATTGGTGTTCTCAATGTATCCTGCTTTCCCATCTTTGAAGACTCTCCCCTAATAAGATTTGATTGAAATCAAACTTAAAAATGTAATTAGGTGTTTTTTAATCACTCATAGAGGCAGGGCTCATCTATCTTCGCATAGTCTACAATTTCATTATCATTAAAATGTAGAGCTATTTCTTTATCAGCTGACTCCTTTGAGTCTGATGCATGAACCACATTTCTACCTGTTTCAATAGCAAAATCACCACGTATGGTTCCAGGTGTAGCTTCTACTGGGTTTGTAGACCCATTGATTGTCCGCATGATAGATATTGCATTTTTTCCTTTAACTACCATTGAAACTGAAGGCCCTGAAGTAACATAAGATATCAAAGAACCAAAAAATGGTTTATTCTCATGTTCAGCATAATGTTTTTGAGCTTTTTCTTCACTGATAGTATTCATTCTAAGAGCCGCTACTTTTAGTCCTCGCTTTTCAATTCGAGAAATGATTTCGCCTACAAGACCTCGTTGAACACCGTCTGGTTTAATCATTACGTAAGATTCTTCCATTTATATACCCCATATTTATTGCTTTTTGAGATATATTCTACCTTGTTCGGTCCATACTGTACGCCTTGGGAGTCTACCCAACTTATTGTTGTTCTCACATTTAGATGAACAAAAATAATAAGTTGAACCATCTTTCTTAGCATATAGAGATCCACAGCCTGGTTGAAGTAGTTCACCACAAAATGAACATTTTCTTTGTTCCATTAGATACCATCACCTTGTAGTTAATTTCTTTGCTTCTCTAGATGTTTCTAGTAACATAAATACATCGCCGATTCTAACTGGCCCTACACAGTTACGTGTAATTATTCTTCCCTTATCTCTACCTTCAAGAACACGACATTGTATCTGACTGGCTTCTCCATGCATGCCTGTATTACCTATAACATCAATTACTTCAGCTGCAAATCCAGTGTTATCATCTGCCATACCAAATTTCCCCATCTTCATTTATGATTTATTCATTCATTAAGAGAGTTGATCTTTTCAGTGATATCATCAACTAACTCTTTGCCTTTACCTGCATCAGTTATTGCTACTGCTGCACATGCAACTCCTATTCCACAAGCTGCACCAAGTTCTTTTTGTTCCTTGACAAAGATATAGGGTGTATTCTTCTCTTCACATAGTACTGGTAGGTGTGCTATTATTTCCTCAGGAGTTACATCCTCTGCAATTATGGTTATTTTTGTAATACCACGCTCTATTGCTTTCGTAGCTTCATTAGTCCCTTTTTTTACTTTACCGGTATCTCTTGCCATTTCAAGTGCTTCGAGTGACTTATTGACTAACTCTTCTGGAACTTCGATTTTCTTTATCATTTTACATTTCTCCTTCAAAATCACAATATTTAGAATATCGTGATTTTTCATCAATCATTGTATTTTATTGTATTTTTTATAATAATTTGAATTATTGTTAATTTTATTTATTTTAGCTAATAGCTAACGTGTTTTAGTCAGAAAACCAAGCTAACTATTTTGGTTTAATGAATATTTCTTTTACATAAATACCTTATGCTAATAATATAATGCAGCTACAATTGCATACTAATGTATAAATCTTCTGATTCAAGTGAAGTTATTATGATATGATGATATATCATAATAATTACATTTCATCTGGCTCAATTGGTTCGCTTAAAACTAGTTCAAATGAACCTTGAATAGTTACTTTCAAGATATCATCTATTTCTTCAACCGTATACTCCAAATTATCAGTTTCAGAAAGATCATCGATTAGCTCCACAAGTTCTTCACTTGGATTTTCATATATTGCCTGACGAGCATATTCATTAGTATCTGTCCCAGCATAACCAACGTACAATAGATCAAAATGATTGTTACCTGATCCAATAACCTGTTGGAATTTATGTTCATTGACATCAGCATATTCTAAAATAGATTCAAATTGGTCATTTCCTTCTTTTTCCTCAACTATAATGTCAATAAATGACTCTATATCATTTTGCTGGCCTAAAGCCATTGGAGTTCCTATCGACATAAAGTATGCTTCACCAACTGGTAAAATTGGATAGTCTTTGTGCATATAAGGTTCACCAAAAGGAATACCTATATGGTCATCTTCGATCGTAGATAATTCAAATGATGATTGCTGACCTGTTACTATATATGTATTAATCAATTTAGAGTTAAACATACGTTCAATATTATCAAGACTTTCACCAAAAAGCATTTCAAATGATGTACCTCTTACTTTTGAAACGTCAACAAATTGTGCAGAGGCTACTTCTCCAGGAGTTAAATCTAATGCATCTGATATTGAGTTTATAGGACTATTTACAGTTTCCCCAGGTATTGCATTAAAGGGAATTGGGTCCATTCTTTCCTGTTCTTGTTCATCATTTTGTTCTGGTGGAGATATGGCCGTGAATGCAATTGCAAAAACTGCCCCTACCATTATAACAGCTAAGAAAATAGCGATATACTTGAGGTTGTTGTTATTCATGTTGAGTACCTTCACTGTGATTTGTGTTATTAAGAAGATCCATTTTATATTAACTATTCGCCACAAATATATCATAATTTAAATATAAATATATTGTAGTTACAGTTCAGAACCATTTAATTTACTCAGTTGCTAAATATTTCTTGTTTTACAAGTCCATATCTATCGAAACCAAATCTTATCGTCATAAGGAGAGTTAAAGAAACTGTTAACATAGTAGATACATATATTCCAATCATGATAGCTAGCTGATAAGTAACTGCTAATAAAGGTGATTCGCCTGCAAGAAGTAAACCGGTCATCATACCAGGAAGAGTTACAATTCCTATAGTTACCATGCTAGCAAGTGTAGGTTGCAGGGATGATAATAGGCTATTTCTAATATAAGGCATTAAAGCCTCATATTTTTTTGCACCGAAGGAAAGTCTATTGGTATAACTCATTTCGTCGTGCTTTAAGGATCTAAAAAAGTCACTTAAACCAACCACGTTACCTCTTAAAGAATTGCCCAAAAACATTCCAGCTATAGGAATTAAATATCTAGCCTCAAACAAATTGTCTAATCTAATAACAAAGTGATTAAAATATAGCAATACTAAAACATTACCTAAAAAAAAAGCAGCTGCTACTGGTAATATAAGATCTCTTACTTTTAAGTTTATATCTTTAATAGAAGTATATCCAGCCACCACTAACATAATCAAAATCCAACTAAAATTCACATAACTATTATTTAGATCAAAAAGAAATGTCAAGAATATTCCAACTAAAAATAATTGGATTGACATTCTAGCTACAGTAACTAATGTCTTGCTGATCAATTTTAATTTGATATAATAACTTATTAACAAGGGTATTAAGAGCAATAATAAACACAAAAAAAGGGAAAAAGAAGATATTTCATAAGTGTCCATTTATTCACCTATCGGTATTACCTTAATATTATTTGATTCCCACTGAGAATCATGTGAGGCTATTATAAGAGTCAAATCGTTTTGCTCTAAAAAGTAGTTTATTACTTTGCTTTTCATCTCATTATCTAAGGACGATGTAATTTCGTCAAGAAGATAAATCTCCCGAGGCAATAAAATTGCCAAAATAATGCATATCCTTTGTTTTTCTCCCCCAGAGAGACTATCATATTCTTGGTATAATTTATTTTTATCAAGATTGAAATAATTCATTAAGGAATCTATTTTAGAGTAATCCAAGTCCTGTGCATTATTGTTATAAGAGAAAATTTCTTTAAATATATCTATAACTGGACCTTCCCATACATCTGAATGCTGCGATATGTAGCAAACATTTTTCCTTACTTCCCAAATATTATCACAGTTTAGAGATTTACCTCTAAAATTAATTGATCCAAGAGAAGGAAACGTGAATCCCATTAGAAGCTTTAAGAGTGTTGATTTACCTGTACCTGACTTTCCTTTAAAAAGAACTTTTTCACCTTTTTTTAGTTTCAGGTTGAATTTTTTCACAATATCTTCATTATTGAAGCTAACAGTCACATCTTTGTATTCAACTAACACTGTAGTCATATTCCTTTCATTTTTACAAGTTTTCTAAGGTAGTAATATAAAGGCCTGAATGCTGGTATATTAAACCTTAGATTGATGTAACAAATATAATCTTTTAAGCTAACAACTGTTTTATCAAAAGTTTTGTTAGTAACAACTGGTAATAAGAATCAAATTCTTTGTAATAGAATCCCTAAAATGGGATACTGTTTTATTAAATTTAATTTAATCACTTGACTTTTAGCCTTGAGTCGCGCTATTTGAACTAACATTAAAATTATTATAAGGTTGGATTAGTATTTTACTACTAATTTTATTCATTGTAGTTGAAACAGCACTCATAAACTATCTATATAAATGTGAAAAAACAACAAGTTTCTATGAAAACTTAGTCCTGATACATAGCATACAACCTATTAATTTCAGGAAGATTGAAACATATTTAACTAAAATATGATTGTTTTTTAGTTACCACTAAGTCAAGTATAAACTGCTACACTCTTTTTCGATTAACATTGTTCAGATTTAGGTTTAGTGTCAACCTTTAATAGAAAAAGGACAATATTATAAATTGGAGACTTTAAACTTTTTAGATAATACAATTTAGATGAAATTAAAATATATACATATTATTTTGAAGTCTTACGAGTCGAGCTAATTGTTATAAGTGATTTTACTTCAATATCAATAAAAAAATATTTTGGTAATATCCCACGAAATTCTAGCTTATATTTAAGATAAGGGAGTTGACTGTTTTGAATGAAAAAAATACTGAACCTAATCATCTAATTTACGAAAAATCCCCATATTTACTACAACATGCATACAATCCAGTAAAATGGCATCCTTGGTCGGATGAAGCTTTTGAAAAAGCTAAAAAAGAAGATAAGCCTATATTTTTAAGTATTGGTTATAGCACGTGCCACTGGTGTCATGTTATGGAAAAAGAATCATTTGAAAATGAGGAAGTTGCATCAATCATCAACAAATATTACATACCTATAAAAGTAGATCGTGAAGAAAGGCCTGATATTGATAGTGTGTATATGGCAGCGTGCCAAGCCCTAACAGGAAGTGGAGGATGGCCTTTAACTGTATTTATGACGGGGAATAAAGAACCGTTTTTTGTAGGAACCTATTTTCCTAAAGAAAGTAATTATGGAAGACCAGGTCTCAAAGAAATTTTATATGAAATAGTTGGAGTCTGGAGAAAAGATAGAGACAAAATTAATAGAACGGGAATTCAAATAACAGAGGTGACAGAAAGAATTTTTAAGCACGGTGAAAGAGAAGTTTCTAAAAATGTATTGCAAAAAGCCTACGAAAAGTTAAAAGATAAGTTCGATAAAGATTATGGTGGATTTGGCCATCCTCCCAAATTTCCAACACCTCAAAACCTGTACTATTTATTAAGATATTGGGATATGACTGGGAACAAAGAAGCTTTGGAAATGGTAGAAACAACACTCGAATCTATGTATAAGGGTGGAATTTATGATCATATTGGATTTGGGTTTGCTCGTTATTCTACTGACCGGGAGTGGTTAGTACCGCATTTTGAGAAGATGTTGTACGATAATGCTCTGTTATCTATAGCTTATCTAGAAGCATATCAGGCTACAGGTAAACTTTTTTATGCCAAAGTTGCTGAAGAGATTTTCACTTACATTTTGCGGGATATGACTTCAAATGAAGGCACTTTTTATACAGCTGAAGATGCTGATTCTGAAGGTGAAGAAGGAAAATATTATGTATGGACACCCAGTGAAATAAAACTAGTTTTAGGAGAAGCAAAAGGGGAAGCTTTTTGTCATTATTACAATATAACTGAAAAAGGAAATTTTGAAGGTAATAATATACCTAATCTTATCAACACAAACGAATTACCTCAATTCAATGAAGAAAAAGATTTACTATTCCAATATCGCAAAAAAAGGGTACATCCCCTTAAAGATGACAAAGTACTTACATCTTGGAATGGTCTAATGATTGCTGCACTTGCAAAAGGTTTTCGAGTTTTAAAGAAGGAAAAATATATTCATGCAGCAGAAAAAGCCGTTAATCACATACTTGACAATATGACTGATATTAATGGCCGCCTTTATGCAAGCTATAGACAGGGAAAAGTAGAACACAAGGGTTTTCTCGAAGATTATGCCTATCTAGTATGGGGTCTAATAGAATTGTTCCAAGCAAATTACGAAGAACAATATTTGTTTAAAGCTTTAGAACTAAATGATGATATGCTGAAATATTTTTGGGATGATGAAAATGGTGGCCTGTTTCAATATGGGTGGGATGCAGAAAATTTAATTGTTCGTCCAAAAGATAGTTTTGACGGTGCTACCCCCTCAGGCAATTCGGTTGCTGCTGTAAACATGCTTAAGCTCTATTCTCTTACAGGCAAGATTGATATTTTAAAACGAGCTAAGATACAAATTAAATCTTTTGGTGATAATATTGAAAAAGTACCTGAAGGTTTTTGCTATTTTCTTATTGCTGTTTATTTCATGTACAATTCCCTTGAGCAGGTTATTATTACAGGTGAAAAGAAAAGTGTAAAAAGCATGTTGGAAATCGCGGAAAAAGGATTTAATCCACTTAGATTTATTTTGTACATTAATAAAGAAAATGAAGATATTTTTAAACTACCTTTAATGAAAGATAAGTTAAGTGACTCCGAGTCAAAAGCTTATGTTTGTAGAAATAACACCTGTTTAGCTCCCATAAATAATACCAAGGAATTAGAAAAGCTGTTATCTGATTAATATGCCTTAAAATGGCTTAAGCGTCTAATATTAAAAAAAATACTACTAAAGATACTTGAAAATAATATGTAGTGTAAGGTAAATGCTGTATTTTAAAGAAAATATTAGATTTTAATGCCTGCTTAAGGCATAGCTGCTTTTCTAGCTTAGCCAAGTTAATTTCCAGAGAGTGGTATCTAAATAATCATTAATTAGCTTATTTACCTATCTTATAATTATTCAAGATAAATTGATATTTTTAAATTAAAAATAAAAACTACTTTCAATTCCTAATTAAAATTTTACAGCAATTTAGTGACGCTATAAAGAGTTAGCTGACTATTTAGTGAGTTTAGCAAATAAAGTGTTCAATAATAAAGTTTTATTTAAAATATTGTAGCATTTTAGAAATATTAATGGGCCTAACCGGATTTGAACCGGTGATCACTCGGTTATGAGCCGAGCGCTCTAACCTGACTAAGCTATAGGCCCTAAAAGAAAAATACGCCGTCAACAGGGCTCGAACCTGTGACAACCTGGTTAACAGCCAGGCACTCTACCAACTGAGTTATGACGGCTTTTTGTGTGTAAATGAAAGCGAAACTTCTAACGTACTAATTAGATTTAAAGTTTTTGTTTAAATTTTGCACACGGATGACAATTTGCCTAATAAAAATATTATCAATCATATAGTTACTAAATTAAGAGTTAGGCTTCGAAGAATATGCTAATTAAAAATTAGTTAACATACTTTACTCAATAGATTCTCTCATTTAGTTTTTATCGGTATGAATCTATTACATTTAAAGCATTTATAATTTTCACCTAGTTTACTAGAGTTTACACTAAAAACATCCCTTTCAATTAATTTTTCACCACATGAAGGACAAAAGGTATTGACAAACTTGCTTCCTGGAACATTACCCAAATAAACAAAGTCTAAACCTTCATCTCTCGCAATATTATAAGCATTTTCTAGTATCGATATTGGTGTAGGACCTACATTGCTCATTTCATGCTGCGGATGAAATCTTGAAAAGTGAATAGGAGTATCTGGCCCTAGTTTCTGAAAAATCCATCTAGATAATTCTCTTATTTCATCAGAGCTATCATTCATATTTGGAATTAGCAACGTCACAATCTCTACATGAATGCCTAGTTTTTTTGCAAGATGAGTTGATTTTAGTACTGGTTCAAGGCTTGCACCACAAACTTGTTCATAAAATTTATTCCTAAAGCTTTTAATGTCAATGCTCATTGCATCAAGATAAGGAGATAAATGTTTCAGAGCCTCTGGTGTTATGTAGCCATTAGATACGTATATATTAGATAGACCTTTTTCGTTAGCTAGTTTTGCTGATTCGTATGTGAATTCATGCCATATAGTTGGTTCATTATATGTCCAGGCTATGCTTTCTGCATTCAAAGCTAATGCTTTTGATACCACATATTCCGAAGTAATTTGTTTGGTATAACTTGGGCTTTGTTCAACACTCATCCTAGCAATTTGCCAATTTTGACAGTTTTTACATCTAAAATTACAACCTATAGTGCCTAAGGAATAAGAAAGTGAACCTGGTTTAAAATGGTATAAAGGTTTTTTTTCAACTGGGTCTAAAGCTTCACTTGAAACTGTGTTATATATCAAACTGAAAAGTCTACCATCTCTATTTTCACGGACTTTACATATACCTCGGGACTTTGGTGCTATCTTACACTCATGGCTGCATAGATGACAAATAACATTATTATTTTCTACGCTTTCATAGTGCATTGCTTCCTTAATAATAGAGAGTGCCCCCGTTCTTTCATTCATTAATAGGTTCATAATGTAATTGAAAGCGTTCAACCATTTGAGCCCATGTAGGAAGTGAAGTTTGACATCCCACCGATTCAACAGCAAACGAAGCTACAGTTGACCCAACTTTACCACATTTATCTAGAGGATACCCTTTTTGATATGCTACTAAGAAACCTGCCCTATAAGCATCCCCAGCTCCTGTCGGATCTACTGCACAAACATCTATGGCTGGAATTTTATATTCAATGTTTTTATTATATATTGTACTACCTTTAGAATCATAAGTTATTATTAAAATATCAACTAAGTTTTTAATATGTGTTATATCAACTTCCAGGATTTCACAAACTCTTTTAATTTCATGTCTATTGGTAAAAAGGATATTTGTGTTTTCAAGTATTGATCTTAAATCCTTTTTAGAGTAAAGTACAAGGTCTTGTCCTGGATCAAATGAAACAAATGGTGTAATCTTTGCAATCTTTGAGTTGAAAATCGGATCCGCAGTAGCTAAATGTACAAAGTTTACATTTGGAGGTACTAGCTCAGGGAATTTAAATGAAGCACCCCAGTGAAAATATGTACATTGATTATGTTCTTTATCAGTGTAAACAAAAGCACTCGTATTTTTCTCACCTTCAATTATATATATTAAAGAAAGATCCACCCCAAGTTTCAACAAATGACTTTCATAGTCAGACCCTAAAAAGTCAGGTCCAACAGGAGATATTAATTGGCTATTGCCTCCTATTTTTGCAATCCCAGCTGCAACATTAGCAGCTCCTCCACCATAATATTCATTATAATCTATTACGGGATAAGATTCATTTGGGCCAGCTATTTTCTCAACATTAAATAAGTAGTCAACTGATGTATGACCAACTACAGAGATTTTCTGATCCATAAAAACAACCTAATATTCTATTTTACTCAAATTCTTCAACATTAACTACATTTAATGGAACATCACGCAAAGCTTTACCTACAACTGATTTACCAATTCTTGCTGCATGTTCATCGCTTTCAGCATCGAAAACTTTCATCTCTAATGCAAGACCAACTATGGCAGTGTTAGCTGCAAGAAAAACACTACTGAAAGGTTCCTCACATGCTGGGCACGTCGTTGTACCTACATCTACTTCAACAAAATCAAGTTTTGGGTTTAACCTTTTTCCAGCTTCAGCAATTGCTACTCCTATTGCATCGTCTGCCGATTTAACATCTCTTACCAACCAAGCTGCTTCAAGTGTAACATGATAATTTGCCATATTCTTATCTCCAAGTTTAACTTTACTTAATTATTTAAATCTCTAAGTTCAAACATATTTTTGTGCTATACAAAGTTCACAAATAATTCTATTAATCTATAATCAAATAGTAAACAGTGTTTCATCATCGACATTGAAAAGTCCAAGTCTTGCCCCTGCATCCAACCATGCATGACCATAGCTGAAACATCCAAGTGCATTAACTAAATCCTTTAATTCAATAAAATGTTTACCATCTTCATAATAGGAAAGTGCCATATTATAAAAGTCTTCAGCTATTTTATACATATGAGATTGTTCGATTGGAGCATAATCTGCCTTTTCAAGTGCTTTCTTCAACATGTTCTCATACCTATACACTTTTTCTGATAATTCTGCAACCAATTTATCACCATTTCATATAACAATGCTGTTTTTTGACGTTATTTATTAGCTCCAAAGAATTTCTTTAAAATACCTTTATTGCTCTTTTCAGATTTTCTTGTAGGCCTTCTTTTAGGTGGAGGATTTGCGACCGTTTCTTCAGATGAAGATGGACTCTGTTCCACTTTATTAATATTAGTTGATTTGTATTTTTTATTAGTCTCAACAACATCAACTGATTCACCACCATGTTTTGTTTTTCTTGTCCTTACATCTATAAGTATTGGTCTTTCTACTTCATTACTAACAAGCATTGCAATACCGGGTGGAAGTCTTTTTAGCTCTTCTTCAACATAAGAAGTAACTCCTTCAAGACCTTTACTTATAGACTTGAGATCGTTTGGGTTTGTTACTTTCATAATTATTTGGGTCCCACATTGTGATAATATATTCTTATCAATTCTAGCGGGACGTTGTGATATTACCATCAATCCTAGTCCAAATTTTCTACCCTCAGAAGCAATTGTCCGCAATATCTCTGAACTCGGTGTTTTGCTGAAACCTCTTTCTGGCGCAAAGTTATGGGCTTCTTCAATAACCAGCATCATTGGTGGGATTTTGTTTAACTTACGGGCCTCAAAAAGAGATGTACAAAGATGAGATACCAGCATTCCTTGAATGTTTGGAGGTACTCCTTTGAAGTCTATTATAGATGCTTTTCCCTTCTCAATTAGTCCTTCAATTGAAGTTGGATTAGGTGACAGAATTTCAGTATCCCTTATTTCTTCAAGGTAGTTTACAACATTCCATCTGGCTTTACTTTCATTGTTTGCAACTTCAAAGATAACATCGTCAAGTGAATAACTTTCCATTTCTGCACGAACTTTCTGTACAGCTTCGTATAAAATTCCTACATGAGTATTTGTAGAATTATCTGGGAAAATTGAAATTATATCCCTAACACTCAAGTTCATGCCATTTATTCTAAATACTTCATCTGCATCCTGATTAATGGCTTTATTAGCAGGAGTATATACCTTAATCTTAGATCCATAACCTTTTGATGATATCTGGTACTTCTTTTGAGATTCTGAATCGATAGACCCTTCTTTCTTTAAAGAAGAATATTCGCTATGTGGATCTATTATAAGTAAAGGTATTTTATTGTCAAGTAGTTCTTCCAACAAAACACTGGCCGTGTAAGATTTACCACTACCTGTTTTTGCAAGTATGCTACAGTGTTTTTGAACAAGACTATTTACACTAAGATTTACAGGAATACCGGTTCCATCGAGCAACCCTATATACATATCCTTCCCATACAGTCCAAGAACAGAACAAATTAATTTATTATCCGCTTTATAAATCTTATCACCCGGGCTAAAAGGTATCGTAGGTGCCCGAAGTAAACCTGTCTTGTTTCTGCTCCCTATCACTGTTACGTCACCAATAATATTCTCCTCGTTTCTATCTGGAAGTTTTCCATTTTTAGCTTCTTCAAATGAAAAATTGTCGCTTGAGCTTATTAGCGAAACTACTTGCGCTAATACCCAGCCATCAGTTTCATGCCATATTTTTATGTATTCCCCTCTTTCAACTGCCGTACTTTCAGAAACTAAAAACTTAAACTCAAGTGTACCTGTTTTACCAACAATAACTCCAATTGAATCTTTAACCATATTTACACTCACTATTATACTAATATAAGTAGTCATTAAGTTTACTATCTATAATAAATTTCAAGCCTTATTTTAGATAAATGAAAAGTATCAATTCAGTCATTAACCAAGTCCATTAAGGATTGTGGAGCGTTAGCTAGCTTTATTAAAGACTCGGTTTCAATAAAATGAAGATTTGCTGGTACTACAAGTATATGCAAAGGTTCCCCAAAATCAGCGTCCAATAAACTCTTAAGGTAGTCACATTTAATGGTAGGATTGTCTGAGCCGGCTCGTGCAATACCTAAAACTAATGAATCTGAAATCTGGTTTCTATCTTTAATCAAATCGATTTCAAGCAAGATTTTTAAGGCCTCATTGATTGTCATATACCCCTTTTCCATATCAATATCTAGAAATACTAACGTATGCAGACCCATTTTTAAGTTAGAGCAAATAGTTTCATGCGGAGTATGAGAAACTATTTTATTACCACGGCTGCTTAAATAAGGATAAGGAATTGTGGTTGATTTCCCAAACCTATAATTTTGTAATCCAGATAAACCACATACTGCTGATACTATAGATGATGCATGGATTAGCTTAGTTGGAATATTCATATCTATAGCTCGAAGCCTCAAATCTATATGAGTTGTGGATACCATAGTATCCCCACCTGTTAGAAACACAATGTTTTTGTTTTTGCCTCGTTCAATCCACTTTGGGTTTATTTCCACATCTTCCCTTGTCAGCAAGTTAACTGGTTTACCATATAACTCTTCCATTTTATCAATAGTAGACCCTACTAATTTAGATGTATAAAATTCAGCATATACCTCATCTGCATTCTTTATAGCTTCTAAGCCTTTCACAGATATGTCTTTTTCGTCAAATAGACCAAGTCCAACAAAAGTAAGCATAGCACTCGAATTCATTCCAATTGCTATTAAAGCTTTTGAGTCTAGCTTATACAATAACACACTGACTTGAAATAAAAACTAACTGTTAGTACAACACAAAATTCTACTTTAATAAATATATACCAATAAATAGTTCCTTTTAAAAGAAAAATCACATGTGCTAGCATGTATAGATAAAATACTTCAATGGTTAATTATAATTTAATCTACCTTTAAAACTGGTAGTATTTGTTAATATTAAAACTAGCCTTAAGTCTAAAAACAGTTATCCTATATAGAATAAGAATATATTAGTTCAGTTAAACACTAGAAGAAGTTGGAGTTAGTGATGGAACAAATATTTACTGTTAGTTTTTTGATTCAAGTTGGACTCTTATTCTCTATATTATTCGTATCCATTCTTGCATTATTATGTTCATCATATAGGCTGAAGGTAGGTACGAAATATATAGTAGCTTTCTTTGTTACTATTATTCTCTATTCACTATTTTACTATATGGAGCTACTAACTAATAATTCCTCTTTAGCTGAAGCTTTTTTTATACTACAGGTTATTTCAATTTCCTTTATGCCTAGCCTTTGGCTGATGTTTATACTTACATATACAAATAATGCAAAATATCTGAAAGCATCATTAATTTTAGCTATATTCTTGATACCAATCATAGGGCTCTTTTTAATAGTTACTATTGACTCCCATGAATTGTTTTATTACAATTTGACATTAGTCAGTATAAATGGTTTGTCAACCATAGAATTTTATAGAGGACCCTGGGCGTGGATACATTCAGGATATCTTGGATTTTCAGTTCTTTTAGGGTGTTATATGTTACTAAAAGAATATTCAAACTCTTTAAGAGAA
Source organism: Methanosalsum natronophilum (assembly GCF_024808815.1). Lineage (GTDB taxonomy): Archaea > Halobacteriota > Methanosarcinia > Methanosarcinales > Methanosarcinaceae > Methanosalsum > Methanosalsum natronophilum. Next base: position 26,235 of record NZ_JANUCS010000002.1, read on the forward strand.
CATAGGATTAACTATCTAATATTAGCAATAGGGTCCCTTATTCCTTTGTTCACATTGATTATTAACTTATTATCTTTAAATCCATTTGGCTTTGATAGTAGTCCATTTGGACTCACTATAGGAAGTTTGTTTTTTGCTTACGGTTTCACTAGACATGACATATTAAATCCATTACCTTTAGCACGAACTCAAGTTTTTGATGAGATAGATGATGCTGTACTTATACTAGACACAAAGGAACATATCATTGATATGAACACAAGTGCTACTAAATTAATTTATGAAAACAATAAAAAAGTGAACGAACAAATTTATAATCATTTATATGAGGCTTTATCATCCCAAAATGGAAAAATTGATGATATGTTCAAAATAGATCTTGCTAATCAAGAGAAATGGATTGAAATCAAGCGGTCATCAATATCAAACAATGATGGAACGTTACTCGGATATCTTATTATTTTACATGACACTACTAACAAAGTAAAAGCTTTACAAGCTGAAAAAAATGATCTTTTGTTAAAAGAAATACATCATCGAGTAAAAAACAATCTACAGGTAATCTCTAGCTTAATTAATTTAGAAAAAAAGAATATCAAAGATGAACAGCTTTTGACCATTTTAACAAGAACACAAACAAGAATACGTTCAATGTCAATAGCTCACGAAAAACTGTACCAAGGAGAAAGTGCAGCTAGCATTAATATTCCAGATTATACAAAGCAACTATCTGATTATTTATCTCAGCTATATTGTCATGATAAAAAGGTTTTAGTTAAACATGACATTGATGATATAAACCTTGAAGTAGATCTAGCAACTCCTTTAGGCCTTCTGATAAACGAAATTGTAACAAATTCCCTCAAGCACGCGTTTTCAGGAAAAATTGATGGTAAAATTAAAGTTGAATTTAAAGATATAGGTGACGAATATAGGCTTAAAGTATGTGATAATGGTGTTGGTATACCTCAGGACATAATCAAGGGTTATAAGCCTTCACTTGGCCTTCAGTTAATTGAAATGCTTACAAAACAACTACAGGGCAAACTTACTATTGAATCTAATCATGGTACCAAAATGGAAATATTGTTCCCAAAGAATTGAAAGGTACATAGAATGAACATATTTTACATCACTTGTAGTTGGAATTATTCCGCCAAATATTTATAGAACTACTAACAGTTAAATCAATATATGACATGTAAGATTTGAAGTTAAATCAAAGGTAAATCACTTCTCGGAGGTAATATTTTATGTCAGCAAATTATAACAATTATAGCGGTCAACCAGTTTACATAATGGGTAGCGATAAGCAGCAAACTAAAGGTAGGGATGCCGTATCAATGAATATACGTGCAGCAAAAGCAGTTGCGACTTTAGTTAAGACTACGCTTGGACCCGTGAGTATGGATAAAATGCTAGTAAACCAAATAGGTGATGTTGTTATCACAAATGATGGTGCAACCATACTAGATGAAATGGATATTGAACACCCTACAGCAAAAATGATTGTAGAAGTAGCACGCACCCAAGAAGATATTGCTGGTGATGGTACAACCAGTGCTGCCGTTCTTGCTGGTACGTTACTAGAAAAAGCACAAGAGCTAATGGAGCAAGGAGTTCATCCTACAAGCATCCTTAATGGCTATAGGTTAGCATCTGAAAAAGCAATGAGTTATTTAGATGAATACAAGATTGATATAGATTCATCAGATGTAGAAATTTTGAAGAATATTTCAAACACATCCATCACTGGAAAAGCATCTGAGAGCTACAGTGAGACCATATCAACCATTGCTGTAAATGCTGTCCTAAAGGTACTAGAAAACGGTGAGGTCAACATCGATGATGATATACTAATTGTACAAGATAAAGGCCAAAAAATAACCGACAGTGAGTTAGTTGAAGGTGTCGTTTTAACAAAAAAGGCATTGCATCCAAACATGCCAAAAAAGATTCAAAATCCAAAAATAGCTCTAATAGATACTCCATTAGAAGTTGAAAAGACAGGAACTGAATCTAAAATCCAAATTAAATCTGCTGACCAAATGGAAGCTTTTGTCAAAGAGGAAGATAAAGGTTTCAAGAAGATGGTAGATGCTATTGTCAAAAGTGGGGCAAATGCCGTATTCTGTTCAAAAGGGATTGATGATAATGCTGTCCACTATTTGCAGAAAAATGGTATCTATGCTACCAGACGTGTAAAAGAATCCGAGATGAAAAGTCTCGCAAGAGCTACAGGTGCTAAGCTTGTTAGAAGTTTATATGAAATAGATGAAACTGACATTGGATCTGCCGGATTACTAGAACAAGTTGGTGAATCTGATGATGCTAAAACTTTCATCAAAGAATGTAGTAATGCAAAAACAGTTACTATTGTATTAAGAGGTGGAACCGAGCATGTTACTGAGAATATTGAACGTGTTTTTGATGATGCCTTACATGTAATTGCATCTGCAGTGGAAGATCATGAAGTTGTTCCTGGTGGCGGAGCGTCTGAAATAAGTACTGCAAACATACTACGCTCATTTGCTCCTTCTGTAGGAGGTCGAGAACAGCTTGCAATAACAGCATTCGCAGATTCACTTGAAATTATACCAAGAACCTTAGCTGAAAATGCTGGATTAGATGGTACCGACATGCTAATAAAACTTCGTTCAGGAAGTGGAAAAGATAAGTATGTAGGTTTAGATGTATATGAAGGAAAAGTTGTCAATATGGTTGAAAAAGGTGTACTGGATCCAGTAAGAGTCAAAAAGCAAGCTATTAAATCAGCTTCTGAGGCTACAGCAATGGTTCTAAGAGTAGATGATGTCTTAAGAGCCGATAAAAAAGATATGATGAATGTTAAACCTGAACATAACATCCATAACTATGATGCTTCAGGAATGATGTAATTAGATAACGAAAAATAGCAGTCTTTAAAATATGACTGCTCTACCATTATTTCCATTATGCATCTAGTACACAATAAAGGTATATTTCTTTTTTAGTAGACCCAATTTTTTTTTTAATCCTAAACCCTAGTTCTTGAAGTTTTTCGGATATTGGCTCAATCTCATTAAAGGTCTCAGTTTTTAGAACCTGTATTAAACGACCATTTTCCCTTAGCATTGGAATTACCCTGCTCAAAGCAGTAACCGAATCTTGTGGATCTAATGTTAGGTCATTCAATATAACATCAAACTTCTTATCTCCGAATTCTGTTAAATGGATAGAAAAAATATCACCATAGATGACCGATATGTTATCATAAATAGAAACAAGTTCATCTAGTTCTTCTTTAAAGCTTAAGCTGTATTCAATACCTTGTACATGATCAACTATTTCTGATGAAAATAATAAAAAACCACCAGCACTTGAACCAATATCCAATACATGATCATTACTTCTTAATACATTCGTATGTGACTGGATATAAGATAATTTAAAATATCCTTTTGGCTTATCATGCCCCGATTCAACTACAATTTTATCTGCATTATTAACTCTTTTAGACGGTTTAGATACAATTAAACCATCTAATCTTACAAATCCATCTTTTATAGCCTTTTTAGCTTTTGTTCGGGTAGAGAAATGACCAGTTTCTACAAGGTACATATCAAGTCGCATCTGAACCCTTCTTTAGAATTCATAGTTGCACTTAATGCCGGTTCTATCAAAGCATAAATTACAGGAGGTGCAAATGGTTTTTTTTGTTATTCCATTTTTTAATGATTTTACAAGATCTGGTTCTACAATAAAAGGACGACTCATTGAAATCATATCAGCATATTTATTGTTTATAACCTGTTGCATAATATCTATTGATCTTATACCACCTACCAATATAATTGGGATATTAACTTCTCTTTTAATAGCTAGGGAATATTTTTTAAAATATGCTTCTTTGTCTTTTAAGTCAATATTAGGTTGGGACATTACATCCCCAGCTTCGAAAATACCTCCACTTATCTCTATAGCAGCTATCCCTAAATCCTCAAGACACTTAGCGATTTCTACACATTCTGGAAGATCCAATGATTCAGGTATCTTCTCAATATCGAAACCATCTGTTGCATTCAGTTTAACCAGGATTGGAAAATCATTTCCAACCAAGTTACGTATCTTTTTCACAATCAAGTCTATAATTCTGACTCTATTTTTTATAAAGCCACCCCATTGATCATTTCTCCTATTTGTATAAGCAGAAAGAAAGCTGCTTAGTAGAAAACCGTGTGCGCAGTGTAATTGTACCCCATCAAAGCCTGCTTTCTTAGCCCTTTTTGCAGCTGTTGCAAAATCATCTATTGTATTATAGATATCTTTTTCAGTCATTTCTTGTGGCTTTATATTAGTTGAAGTATCCCGCACAGAAGAAGGTGCTTTGGGTATTGGGTTAGAGCTTGTCACAAGAGATTGTCTACCACCATGGACTAGCTGTATTATAAGCTTTGAATCATAATGATTTTTTATCCTTTTAGTGATTGGAATATAGCCATTAATTAAATAATCACTATGTATACCCTGTTGTTTTTCTGCGCTTTTACCCTCATAAGATATATAGGAATAACCAGTGACTATTAAACCAACTTCGTTTTTAGCTAATTCTTCATATATATCACCTATTTTGGATGTAGGGTTACCATCTTCTTCTGCAAGCCACTCATGAGTTGCTGAACGGACAAACCTATTACTAATATTTAAATTACCAATTTTTATTGATTCAAATAACATATTTTACCCAATATCCCTATTTTTGTGCCGTAATAAATTCTACTAGTTGTGCTATAATAGAGGAATATTATTCATAGAACTGTTGGGAGTAATAATGCAGCTAATCCAAAATAAATAATCAAACCGCTTACATCTTTAACGGTGGTTATCATTGGATCAGAAACTGCAGCTGGATCGTATCCAACTTTATTTACAATCCATGGAATTACAAATCCTATAATTGATGCTAATAAACAAACACTTAATAATGTTAAAAATATTACAAGTGCAAGCTCAAAGACTCCTTGCCACAAATAAGCTATTAGAGCACCAATCACTCCTACTAAGAATCCAATCATCAAACCAACTTGTCCTTCGGAAATAAAGTGTTTTATAGCATTTTTATCGTCAATATGGCCTACAGCTAGTCCACGTACAAAAATTGTAGAGGCTTGAGTACCTACATTTCCACCCATATCCATAATAACAGGTAAGAAAAATGCTAATGCAATAACAGCTTGCAGAGATTCCTCGTATCCTTCAATAACAACACCTGCAAGTAGACCACCCATTAAAGCGAACAAGAGCCATGGAATACGAATTCGGAGAATATCCAAGGGTGAAGATTCAAGTATAGCATAGCTCCTAGAAACCTCAGCGTCAGAGAAAACCATACCAGCACTTTTGAATATATCCTCTGATGCTTCTTCTTCAACCACATCTAACATTTCCTCTGAACGGATAATTCCAACTAGATTATTGTTAGTTCCTACAACTGGTAATGCTCTATATGCCACATCAGACATTTTTCTAGCTGCTACTTCTATATCCTCTTCTTCATGTAAAAATGTTACATCTTTTTTCATGATAGCTTCTACAGGAAGAGTCCCTTTAGCATTAAGCAAGTCTCGAAGTGACAATACTCCAATAAGTTGCCCATCGGTATTAATCACGTATATATAATATATCGTAGTCTCTTCAGCTTCTGGTCGATAATATCTGAATCGAGAGATTGTATCTTCTACATAGGTATCTTTATCAACTGAAAAATATTTTTCATCCATTACATCTTTAACAAGATTTGCGTGAATGTTCTCATCATCATCCATAATCATTCCTCCTCGATTCTATATCAAAAAGTTCAACACTTCGAATACTACTGATTTAACTTTGTTTGACCAGAAGACAGAGCTTTTAGGTTAAAAGGAAAGTGTACAATAATACCTTGCTAACGAAATATGAAACCATTTCTTAGTAACACTCTCCTAGTTCAGTTTTGGCATAATCAAACGTAGAATAGAATCCGAACTTCTATTCAGCTGGATTGGTAGAGCCTTAAGCCGACAATCCCTGCTTTACCCATTGGCATCTCTCGATGTTTTTGGGCACCAGCCTATGTTTCAAAAGTAACCTCACCCAACAAGGTGTTCTGTAATCTGCTTTATTAAGAGGCTGATTACAGGTCTCACTATATATATGAATTTCGACAATATATAAAGCAAGCCAGGGTTGAATTGGCAAAGAAAATTAATCAACCAAGTTTGTGCTTATTTCAGGATGTGTTTTTAGTATACTAGAACAAACACATTTTTTGACTGATTTTATTAGATCACTACCAAACTCAGTATAGCTACCAGTATATTGTGTAATAGTATCCCCATTTTTTGAAGATGTTTTATCTTCAGCCACCACCACTGCATCAGTAGTTGTTCCTAGAAAATCAAATCCTAGATCTAACAAACACAAACTTTTAGCTTCTGTAGCTGTAATAATAGCACTTGCCATTGCTCCCTTTGATAAGGCTATTTTAGATACTATTATAATGTTTATTGTTCCGATATTTTTTAGCTTAAATGGAGATGGATGAGTAATTCCAGCTGTGACAAATACAGTCATATTTTCATTTTGTTCAATACATAAATTTGTCATGTCAACCGCTGTCAAAAGTCCAAAATATTTACCCTTAATGTCATTTAATTGTGCTAAATTTACTACATATTCGATTGGATCCTTATATTCAAAGTCAGAAGTTACTGAATGATTAAATATACAAGATACTTTTGACATACCACCATTTATACCTGTACTAATTGCTTCAAAATTGCCCTTTATTAAAAGTGTATTATTTTCAATATGGTATTTCATATGATTAAATCCTAAACTTATTTATAGATATGATTAGTTCTGTACAAATAACTTATTAGATATAAGTTCTTATTACCACCTAGTTTGCAATAACTATATATTAAAAAAACATCTTTATTGAACTGAATTTATCTGCTTTTTTTAACAATTATTGTGTAAAGGAGCACACTCTTTAATTACTAAGTTAAAGTGATGGAAAAACTATGACCTTAATGAAAGATGCAAAAAATGGTATTATTACAGATGAAATGAAAAAAGTTGCACTATTTGAGGATATTGACGAGGAGACAATATGTTCATGTGTAGCAAAGGGTTTAATTACAATACCAAAAAACATCAAAAGAGATTCAAAGCCTTTTGCTATTGGAAAGTATATGAGCACAAAAATAAATGCAAATATAGGAACTTCACGTGATTTTACAGATGTTGATAATGAAGTTTTAAAAGCAAAAGCTGCTGAAAGTGCAGGTGTTCATACTTTAATGGATCTATCAACTGGTGGTAACCTTGATGCAATTAGAAAAAGAATAATCAAAAATATTACCATTCCTATTGGAACTGTTCCTATCTACCAAGCAGCTGAGTCAAGAAGTTCAGTAGTTGATATGACAGCAGACGATATGTTCAATGCCTTAAGAAAACAGGCGGATGATGGAGTTGAGTTTGTAACTATACATGCAGGCATTAACAAAAATTCCATAGAACGGCTTCAAAAAAGTGATAGAATCTTAGATATAGTTAGTAGAGGAGGATCTTTCACACTTGCATGGATGTTGCACAATGAAAAAGAGAACCCATTTTATGCAGAATACGATTATTTACTTGAGATTGCGGCAGAATATGATCTAACTATAAGTCTAGGTGATGGAATGCGTCCCGGATGTGTCGCCGATGCAACAGATCGACCAAAATTTATCGAATTTATTATACTTGGTGAATTAGTTAAGCTATCAAGGGAAAACAACATTCAGACTTTTGTAGAAGGGCCTGGACATGTTCCGATCAACGAAATCGAAATCAGTGTCAAAAGTATGAAACATTTATGTAACGAAGCTCCTCTATATTTACTTGGACCATTGGTGACAGATTTAGCTCCAGGTTACGATCATATTACCGCTGCCATTGGTGGTAGTGTTGCTGGTATGCATGGTGCCGATTTTCTTTGTATGACAACACCATCCGAACATCTTGCGCTTCCAACAATAGATGACATTAAAGAAGGGGCAAATGTTACTAAAATTGCAGCCCACGCGGCCAATCTGGTAAAAGAAGGTCAGAAAGAAAAAGAATTAGAACTAAATAAAGAGATGGCATACGCCAGAAAAAGTTTAGATTGGGACAAACAGTATAAGCTTTCAATTAACCCTGAGCATGCACGTAATATTAGAGAAAGTAGAATTAGCTGTAGTGATGCTTGTTCCATGTGTGGGGATCTTTGTGCAATGAAGATAATAGATAAGGCCTTAAACAAAGTTTGAGTATGAGGTTACAAATACATCAACTACACAATGTCCAAAGTTTCTTTTTCTTTTACAAACAAAGAAGCTTTTTGCATTTCTTCCTTTGTTAAGCATCGGTAAATCTTTGGATCTTCATATGCTTTATAGTGTGGATAATACTGAAACATCAAGTTAAATCTTATTTTAGGAATATTTTCAGCTATCCAAACCACTAAAGGATAAGTACAGCATTCAATGTGATTAGGTAATAAAAGATGTCTAATAAGAATTTCTGATGTAGAATAGGCTTTATGGAAGTTTCTTGTGACAGTGTTCATATACTCGTTTGCATTTGAAAGCTTTTTAGCGCATTCGTCATTTCCATATTTGAAGTCACCGAGATATAAATCAACTACACCCTCAAGCAGTTTAGAAGTCTCTATTGAATGATACATGTTAGAATTCCAAATTATAGGCATATTAGTATCTATATTGTTCACTATATCTAAAATCGTGTGCAAGTGGGGTATTGGTGTTACAAAATTTATGTTAAGAGATTCTTTTTTTCTTCTATCTTCAACAATTTTAGCAAGGTTGTAAGAATCAATTTCAATACCACTTTGTGGAGATGTAGATATACTGCAATTTTGACAATAAATACATGAGAATGTGCAGCCTGTAAAGAAAACAGTATGTGAAGGAACAAGTTCTGGCTCTTCCCCCATATGAATAAACTCTGTCGCATATTTTGATATTTCTCCAACACCACAATATCCGACTTCATTGGATGTTCTGTCTACCCCGCATTTTCTTTCACAAAAACAACAGTTTTGAAGCAGTTTTTGACTAATTAAAAGTTTTAATTTCAAGAGTGAGTTTGATACTCCATTTTTTGTAATATAACCCATTCTAGCTGCACTGTCTTTTATGATCTTTTTATATTCTTCAATTCCCTTATCATGGATTTCCCATAGACTATTTATTGACATTTTATGGTCAAATTTTAAAGGAATACTTTGAGCTACTTTAAATGCAGCTGTCTGCTTATTATAGGCTATTTCCCTATAAGTTGATAGAAACTTAGGTGAAGACATAGATTCAATGGCCTTATTAAGCTTAATACACATTAAATATTAATCTTTCTTAAGATAAGTTCAGCATTAAGAACCAATTACTTTCATATCAGTCAATTTTATGGATGGCGTTACCGTTCCACCAACCAGCCTAACATCAAATCCAGCACCTGAGATTTTATGTAGTAATTCGAATATATTGCCCGATATCATTACAGATTTAATAGGTTTACTTATTTCACCGTTTTTGATAGTAAATGCATTTCTAGCTTCCACTGAAAAATCTCCAGAAATAGAGTTTGCAGTATGAGCACCTATCAGTGATGTAATATATATACCATCAGCCGTTTCTTCGACAACATTAGATTGTGGATATTTTAAAATAAAATTTCTTGGGGCTATGTTTGGAATCATATTATATGAGCTTCTTGTTGAATTACTAGTAGACTCAGTACTGTCCTTGCCAGCAGTATAACTATCATAGAGATATGAATTGAAAATACCGTTTTCTATTATTTTTGTTTCTTTTGATGCTGACCCTTCATCATCACAAATAGATGTATTGATCCCATTATCTAACAGACCACTATCAATAATGCTTAGTTCTTCTGAGCCTATTTTTTCTCCAATTTTTCCTTTTAGACTAGACCTTCCTTTTTGTACATTATCAGAATTAAGAGACGGAACAAATGAGCTTTCTAGTAAATCAGTAATTGCAAAAGGATGCAATATAATATCCGTTTTCTGAGATGTTATGGACTCTCCATTTTGTGATTTTAGAGCCAATTGAGCTGCATTTTTACCAATATTATGTATATCAATATCAAGGTTTCGAGATATTTGAAAATCATATGCAGTAGAGATATGGCTTGGGTTACTTGCTCTAGCTATAGTATCCACAAAACCAGAGACTAAAGTCTCTTCTTCGAACACATTGACTCCATTTGTATTCATAATCAATTTTTTCCCATATGAACGTGAAAAGCTACCTGATGTCACATCAACACCATCTAACTCATCTACTGATTTTATCATTTGATTTGTTAGCTCGAGTGATGTTTCCAATTCCATAAATTTAATGTTTTCATCCATTATTCCACGAACTTTTGGATATTTTGAGTTAGAAGGAAGTGCTTGCCAATCAGGATCGTTTTCTCTGACACGGGCTGAAGATACTGCTCTTCTAACAGCTTCTTCAACTTTACTTGAAATATTGGTACTAGCAAAGCCTACAGAACCATTTATTATTGCCCTTATACCAATACCTTCTACTTTTTGCTCTTTCGCACTTTCTATCTTGTTATTCCTAACATCAGAGCTCGTAGAGTAATTCGTTTGAACATATACTTCAGCCTCTTCGGCTCCTTCAGAGGTGGCAAGTTTTAGTGCCGCTTCTCCAAGTTCGTACATTATTAATCACCACCCACGAGTGCCTGAGATACAAATATATGAGGAGAACCATCTGCTACTGGGATTAGCTGTCCATTTTTACCACATCTTCCAGAGTGCATTTTAAGATCATTTCCTACCAATTCAACATTATTTAATATATCTAAAGTATTACCAGATAGTGAAACGTTCTTTAATAGGTCAGTTATTTCTCCATTTTCTATTAAATAACCTTTCTCTGCGTTGAACTGAAAAATACCCTCTCCTGTATTAACCTGACCACCACGTGATCCGCTAAGATATATCCCATCATTGATCATCTCAACCATTTCATCAAAATTTGAATCGCCATTTTCTATGTAAGTATTACTCATTCTTACTATAGGTGTTGAATAGCCTTGTGACCTGCAGTTTCCAGGCCTTCCTCCTAACTCATGAGCTGTTTCTCTAGAGTGCAAGAAGGAGTTTAGTACTCCATCTTTAATGATATTATTTTTTTTAGCTTGTGCACCTTCAGAGTCAAAGGGGTAGTATCCATACTCGTGTAATGTTGGGTCATCTATGACGTTTACTATAGAAGATGCTACACTTTCACCAATTTTCCCTTTTAATACAGAACTACCTTCTTGTACTAAATCAGCTTCAGAAGCATGTCCAACCGCTTCATGAACAAAAACACCAGCCAGTTCAGGATCAAGTATAACGGGTAATGTCCCTCCAGGTGGTTGTTTTGCACTTAAAAGATCTACTGCAGTATTTCCAGCATTTTGTGCTAAATCATAGGCATCATGTAAATCAAAAATTTCATAGCCATGTATACCAAACCTGCTTTCTCTTCCTACCTGATATTGATCATTCTCTGAAGCAATTGCACTTATTGCAAATCCGGTCCTAACAGATTCATACTCGCAATCAATTCCTTCAGAATTGGTATATTCTAGTTTAACCTGAGATTCTGCATACATCAGGCTAGTACTTTTCACACCATTAACTCTTGCATTTTTTTCGATGTCTTTAAGTAATGAGACTTTCTCTGCAATCGATATATCATTAGGATTGATTTTTATAGTTGGTAAATTCCCTATTTTAGGGTCTTCAATTGAAGCAAGTTCAATCTTATCTTTTGGGCTATAAGAATTCATTTTATAGGCTAGCTCTTTAGCAGAGTCCAGAGCATTATTTAATTCTATCTCTCCTTCAATAGATGTAAAGCCCCAAGACCCATGGCAAAGAGCTCTGACACTTGCACCCTGACTAAAGTTGACTGATATGTCATCTACATCACCATTATCTAACGTAATGGCGGTTACTGTACCTTCAATAATTCTAGCATCAAAAAAGTCAATTTGTGACATTGTTACTACCTTTGTTTGAATTATTCACTTTATTAAGTGATGCCGGAACTACTTCTGGTATATCGAGATTCAGCTGTAGATGAGTTACTTTTTTTAATTTATTGATTATAGTTGTTTTTTCTTTACCGACCAAACTGTGCTCAATAACTTCAGTTATTGTTGAGACTGGTATGATTTCTACTAGCTCTTTGTAATGATCTTCTATTAAAACATCAGCTTCGTTGGCCTTTGGAATGATAACTTTTTTAATTCCAGACTGAGCAGCTGCCTCAATCTTATAAGTAACTCCACCCACAGGCAATACGTCACCTCGAACAGAAAGTGAACCCGTCATAGCAACTTGTTGATCTACTGGAATTTCTTCAATTGCTGAGATAACTGCTGTTGCAATTGAAATTGAAGCACTATCGCCTTCAACACCTTCGTAAGTTCCTACAAACTGAACATGTATATCTCTATTTGTAATATCTTTCCCAGTAACATTTTTAATTACTGCAGATACATTTTGAACTGCTTCTTTTGCAATATCCTTGAGCATACCTGTGGCAATAACGTTTCCTTGAGCTGTAGATAGAGGTGGTGTTGTTTCAGCGATAATTGGAAGAACAATACCTGAATCTCCGCCCATAACTGCTAGTCCATTAACTCTTCCTATAGCAACTCCCTCTTTTGAGAAGAGTTGATAATCTTTTCTTCTTTCAAGATAAGTATCTGCAATCTGTTGTTCAATTGACCTTGCGGTTCTTTTTGCATCAACTACATGTTTTGCAGTTGTTACTTTTTCACCATTGGACCGAGCGATATCACCTGCAACTCTTACAAGACCACCAAGGTCACGAAGTTTTAGGGTTAAATGTCCTTTTCGTCCCGCTCTTCTTCTAGCTTCTCTTATAATTTCTTCTACTGCTTCTGAATTAAACGGAGGTATATTTCCATCACTAGCCACTTCTTGAGCTACAAATCTATAGAGTTTTTTAAGATTTTCTTCATTTTCTTCCATTGAGTCACGCATATAAACTTCGTATCCATATCCTTTTATACGTGATCTTAATGCAGGATGCATTTTTTCAATCGCATCAAGATTCCCTGCTGCAACCATTATAAAGTCACATGGAACAGCTTCAGTTTTAACAAGTGCTCCTGAACTTCTTTCAGATTGCCCTGTTATAGCATACTCTTTTTCCTGAAGTGCTGTTAATAGGCTCTGTTGAGATTCTAGTCTAAGTGTGTTAATCTCATCAATGAATAATACACCTTTATGAGCTCTATGGATATCACCACTTTCAACCCTGTCGTGAGAAGGTGTTTCCAAGCCACCTGACTGGAATGGGTCGTGCCTGACATCTCCAAGAAGAGCACCTGCATGTGCACCTGTTGCATCAACATATGGAGCATGTTCTTTCTTATAACTTGAAACAAGTAGCTTTGGTACCATCATATCCTCTTTAGGTAAAAAGTGTCGGGATAAGAGTAGAATTAAAATAACAGCAATAATTCCCCAAAGCAATTGCCCCACATAAAACGAATATATAAGAATACCAAACATAATCAACATAATAATCATGTTTCTGGATTGAGCTTTCTTTCTAGCTTCCATTTTATGTGCAGAAACGATTTCTTTGCCTTTGCCTGCTGGAACTTTCCTGATCTTAGGATTGTTTTGGTCTTCAAAGTTTGGATATGCTAGAACATCTTCAAGTTCTTCTTTTGGTAAGAGTTCAGCCATTGCTTTGGCTAGAAGTGATTTACCAGTACCGGGAGTACCTATCATCATTACATGTCTTCTCTGTCGAGCAGCATTTTTTACCACTTCAACTGCATGCTCTTGCCCAATCACTTGGTCGATAAGTTTATCAGGTACTTCGATTGAGTCTGTTGTTTCAATATTAGAATCTACTATGTTGGTCTCTTCTTTAGTAGTATCTTCTTCATTAGTGGTTTCATTTTCCATGTTTGATTCTCAATAGTTATGGATACAATAAAAGTCTTAGTGTATCAGTAATTTAAGCAAAATGGTGTCCATCATTTGATTATGTTGAAAGTATAGATTATTCCACTTTCTATAGGTATATGGATAAGATTTAACACAATATTTGCATTTGAATTGCCTTTACTCCAATTCAGCTTGCTTTATACCTTTTTTGTTTAGGATCGAGCAAATCATTCGGGTAGATTATTAGTAAATACTTCAGCCCATTGGTAATCAAGGGATGAAATATCATAAACAAGTTGATTATGATGACTATTTTCTGTATTGAAAGTTACACAAACTTTATATAACTAACGCCATTTATAACTTTTGATATCTTATATAATATATTTAGGTTGATAATTTAATATTTACTACTAATACGGTCGAATATAATAAATAGATATAGAATTATAGTTGTTTTGAATAATTGATTACGTAGAATTGGGATCATTTATTAAAAATTAGAGTAGTGTCGTGAAATAAATGAGAAGAAAAGTCTTAATCTCCTTATTATTAGTATCTGTTATTCTTTCGATGCCTATAGCCTATGCGATATCTGACCATAATTCAGCCGAATACATGCATGTATACCATATGACAATAAAGTTTCAAGAAGAAAATGCTGAAGTTTCGCTTTATTACAATTTAGATCTTTTCTCTAGTATTTACACATTATTCTTAGGTAGTAGAAATTTAGAGCAGACCTTTGAAAATTTCTTGTACGAATTTGATTCAATAGAAATTAAAGAGATTGGTAGAAACTATGCAATAATTAACGTGTATGATATTTCAAGGGAAGCTGACCAATATTATTTACATGATTCAAAAAAATTGGCTGCTCCAGTAGATGTTCTAACTATCATATATCCTAATGGAGCTCAAAGAGCGCATAATGATGTGGATGCTACACCAAACATTTTTTACTCTAAAGCTTAAAGCCACTATATTTAGAAGGAAATTTACTCAACAAACTTCTGTTTATATAGTTTCACGGCATGATTATAGTGCAGCCACATGAACAAGAACTGAATTTTTTTAATAAAAACATCTTTATCTTTTCAGCAAAAATACTTTAAGAATTAAGTCGAATGTTTAACAGGGATTTTCCATGAAAAATAAAAGTTCAACAAATATCGGTATTGTTCTGTGTAAGATATTCGAAGATGAATTAATACATATTATCCAAAAAGGACCCTTACCAAAAAATATTCTTATTATCGATAATGGAGAAGCTGATAACTTTACTGAAAAGCTCGATTCGCAAGGATTACCATACAGTAAGTTTAAGCAAAAAGAGATTGAACCATATCTTAATCAGGAAGAAACAAATGGAATTGTACTTATTATACACATACTAGAACTTGCATTACACGCACATCCAAACAAATTGAAAGAATCTGTTTATGAATCCATTAATGAAATGTCATCTTATTGTAATGGGATATTCTTATTATATGGACTATGTGGAAATGTGCTTGCTGATGTAGAAAGTGAATATAATTCATCTGAGACGGCTGTGAAAATTTTAAGAGATGATGAGGGCATAATAGTTGATGACTGTATAGCTGCGGTTCTAGGTGGAAGAAAGGAATACCTCAAGACATTAAAGAGTTGTAGGGGATCTGGAACTTTTTTCTTAACACCAATGTGGGCAGCTAATTGGAGAGATATGGCTAAATCTGCTGGAATGTGTGCGGATCCTTACGATGATGAAATGTCCAAGTTTGTTTTTGAACAAGTTGGTTATAATACCGTTGGAAAAATTGATACTGGACTAAACTACGAAAGAGATTTTCATCAAAAAGTAGAAGAATTTGCTAAAATATTTAATTTCAAGATAGTAGATATGAATGGAAGCCCAAAACTAATTGAAAAGTGTTACCAGGAATTTCTTAATAATGTGGTTGAAAGTGATTAAAGTTCTTTCAAATAAAAGTGTTTCATTAACTTAGCTATGATGAATGCAACAGCGCCTATCAATAATGCCATTAATATTACCAAAATAGGATTTCCCTGATCAGCAAACCTCATCATTAAATAAAAAAGGATAGTTATGATACCAGCTGAGATTATCATATAGAGGTAAATTTTATTATCTAAATTAATTTTAGTATCTTTATCCATTGAATCACCTCTATATAAAAAATAGTTAAAGCTAATTGTTGACAATGATTTTTAGAAACCTAGTCTATCCATTTCTTCAAGAACTACAATACTAAAGTCAGTGAAGTTTTGAACACCACTTGTCCATGTAGCTATCATCATCACATCTTCAATCTCCTGACGTGTTGCATTAAATTTTTTTAGCCTTTCAAGTATTTTCTTAGCACTGTCCGTATTATTCTTTGAGCAAGCTATAGAAAATGTGATTAGATGCTTTTGTTTCATAGATAGGCCATTTTCTCTATCTGTCCATATCGATTTGTATAGCTCAGAAATTCCATTCGCAAAGCCACTATCTACACTTTGAGCATATTTAACTGCCCTTGGCATGAACCCTTTGACATCTTTTACTTCTTCCTTATTTGCTGACATATGAATCAACTAAATGAATTGTTGATACATGATATAAGATTTTCTATAACCTTGACTTTGTAAATAAACTACTTGTTTTCTGACAAATGTCGTAAGAATAGCCTCAACACTTAAAAATGAAAGTTATAAATCTGAATGAAATTGGCTGATTAATTGATACTTCTTGATTTAGATTATACCAATATCGGATAATCTATCGGGTAGATATATATCTGTTACAAAATCCAATCCTTTACCTGCAAAAGCCTGCTGTTCTGCCTTTTTTTGGATTTCTAATTGGAGATTTATTTGTTCATTCCAATAATCTGTCTCAAACCTCGGGTCTGAAAGTTCACTTCTTAGTGCGCTTATATCTTTATCCGTTAATTTATCAGTAGATAGTTCATATTCAACGATATCTGTTGGTTGAACTCCAATAAATTTTGCAGCAGGTGTAGCCATAAATTCAGATAAGTGTGCACTTTTGATTGCTCCATAAGCAATTGAAGCATAAATTCTGTATGACCATGGGTCTCCATCAGTAAATACTGCCACAGGTATACCAAGTTCTTCGTTCATTCTTTTAATCAATCTACGAGTAGATCTAGCAGGTTGTCCTTTTAAATGGACAAGTATAGCATTATATTTTTCATCAAATCCGTTTTCAATCAGTCTTGCGTACATACCACCTGTTTCAATGGCGATTATGAAATTTGCATCATGGTCCACAAAGTTTATGTTCTCTACATTGAAAGGTATTTGATAACCACTTTCACCTATATCTTCCTGACAGTGTATTATCCGGTCACCCCTTTTTGTCTCTTCATGAATCCTAATAGGTCCAAACATGGTTGCTCCATCTTCTTCTGGACGCATGTGGAAATATTCCCGCTGAAGATTTGTGATTATTTCAAGGTCTTCAATTAGCCTATCACTTTCAGGTTGCTCTTTAAACTTAGCAACATCCCAGTTTTCAGAAATGTAGTATAATTCCCTTAAAGTTGAACCACGGTTTTGAGATAGGTGATTGCTCAATAAAAAATCAATTGTATGGGTGGTCTTCAGTAGTTGAAATGCACCTTTAACCGTCTTAGAACTTCTTTCACTTTCTCGTCCCCCATATACCCATACATCACTTTCATCATTGTACTCAATGTTTTTTTTGGTTCGGCTAGGCATAACTATGTTTGGAATTATGCCTTCCTTGAATTGATCATATAAGGATTCTGTTACCTTTAATAAATTCTGCTTAGCCAGCCGATCATGTTCAAGTTTCTTTTTTGAGATTTCAGACGCCATTTATACCCCTTTCACACATTTAGCACCAGTTACAAGTTCTTGTTCCATTCCTTCCACGATAATATTTCCTAATTTATTTTCATCATTTTCATCAATTAGCTCTAAAGTATATGTTAAGGCTTTAGAGTTACCTGGGTTTATTTTTACAGGCCAAATATAATCATACTGATCACCAACACTCACAACCTTTGGTTCAGGACTTGCCCTTTTAATTTCATAAGGAAGAAGTTGATGAATATCAAACTCGAACGATTTGGAGCCATGGTTATTTATTTTAATTCTAACATTAATCTCACCTGTCTCATGTTTATCTGCACTTGAGTCAATATGCACGTTACCCATGATCTTAGCAACAACTGGGCTTATATCAGGAACTGGTTTTTCTAGCGTATTTGCAAGCTTTTCAGCCATTTTAGGTAAAACTTTGGTGATTATAATTTCCTTTTCTCTTCTCTTTTTAAGTGTACCTTGTCGCTTCAAAAATCTATTAAGCTTTCTAGCAATTTCTTTCAATGCAAGCTCAGTCTCATTTTGTATAGCAGGTATTTCTGCGATAGCATCTTTTGACTCTGAAGTGAATGGTACATTCGTAGAAGCCACATGAACCAGAAGAATAACTGGTCCGATTGGAAGCCCCCCTCCAGGCTGATTAAGACCATATTGTTTCCATCGAATGGATTCAATTGCTCTAGTGGTCACACAGGCACCTTGTTGATATAGTAAAGGAACACGATTTGCAAATCTTGAGATATCAACTCTATCGTCCTTTTGAAGTCTGCCACCATACGCGATTCCAACTTCTATAACAAATGGGTTCCCCGAGTATACAGATGGAGATCGTGTAGCTGTAGCTATAAAATCAACGTCAAACTCCTTTTGAAGCCCTTTATATATCAGTTCTTCTCCAATTGGAGATAAACAGTCTGTTGGAGGTGACATGATTTTCACTTTTTTAAAGGCCTCTAAGATTTTCTTCGCCTGGTTTCGATCGATATCATGCGGGTCAATATCAAAGTCTAATCCTGAAGCTTTACATATCTCTTCAGCTGTAAAAAGACCTATTTTAGAAAATGAGTAACGTAAAAAAGCACCAAGTTTCTTTCTTTCTGTATATCGCAACATTCTCATTAGTGTGCCCAGTTCAATTCCATGTGGATGTGGTAAAATTTCCTGTGCCTGTTTAGGTAATTTGTCTGTCGCACGTTCAAACACAATTTCATTTCCATCCGGCTCTATTAAAGTAATTCTTGCATGTGGCGTCACAACAGCCGTTGATTTCAAATATTCATAGACTGACTGTCTTCTACCTTTTACATAAGAAGCTTCCATTTCTAACTCTATTCTAGTCCCCTGGTTTCGGTCCCAGTCAATCTCCTCATCTTTAAAGATTTCAGGTTCATTCGTACGAGTGTTAATCATCAATTCATAATAATGTGCAGGAGAGTGTGCTCCTATTTTAGAAATTATCTTAGTAGGTTGTCCTGAAGTGAGTTGAGAATATAGAACAGCAGCTGATATACCTATTCCTTGTTGCCCTCTACTTTGTTTTAGTGAATGAAACCTAGAACCATATAGTAATTTAGCAAACACTTTAGGTATTTGTTCTTTTACAATACCCGGTCCGTTATCTTCAATAGTTACAATAACATGATCTTTACTAATCCTCTGTACATGAACTAAAATATTTGGGAGTATTTGAGCATCTTCACATGAATCCAGTGAGTTATCTACAGCTTCTTTGATAGTTGTAATCAAACTCCTTGGCCCTGAATCAAACCCTAATATTTGTCTGTTTTTTTCAAAGAATTCCGCTACACTGATGGCTTTTTGGTTTTTTGCGAGTTCTTCAGCGATTAAAGTACTCATGTGATTTACCTCATGATCAAAAATCAAATATTGTTTTTTGAGATTTTTTGTTTTCTTTCGAAGATTTTTCATTGTCTACCAGACTAAGACTGTTTTCTTCATTGTTTTTTTGTTCGTCTTCAGCCTTGATATCCATCTTGTATTTATCTAACTCTGATACACTTGCTTGCTTCTTTTTAGATTGATAAAATAATGTTTCTTCCTCTTGCTCCTTGTATGAGCGAGTTTGTGCAATTTCATAAATTTCCTTCATTTTTTTAGTAGGTTTTGTATTACCAGAAAGATATACAACCTCATCCATGCTCAAATCAAGTCTCGATATTGCATCGATAGCATTATTTTCATTTTTAATAAAATGAGAGTATAAAGGTATTAAATTAGATCTTGAATACCTCATTGATTCATTACAGTGTTCACCAATCTTTACAGATACATTATCTCTAAGATTTCTTTTTGTTCTTAATTGCCCGAGTCTTCTCCACATAGAAGGCGGCTGATATCTCACAAATCCAGATTTCCGCTTACTCCCAGATACTAGAACCCCAGCGGTCATCATCATACTCGCATATTTCCACAAACCATAATTTTGTCTTTTTTTAACTCTACCAAGATAAATATCTGAGCGTGAAAGACAAAAAAGTCCATTTATTATATCCTCATTTATTTTTTTATCATCTGTCATATACTGATAAATCAGGTTTTCATCTATCCAGTGTATAAGGTCTTCTGGGCTCTCATCAAGCGAATATACTGACCTATAAGCTTCCACAATATTATGTCCCTTGAATATCTTAGGAAGAACTTTGAATATTGAAGCTTGTGTATCTCTTGCAGATATAACAATGTCTTCAAGGTTTACCTCATCTCTACCCATTGATACTGCTTGGAAATCATTTAGTGCACTTCTTAGATCTCCATCTGCTCCTTCTGCGATTTTTTCAAGGACACCAACACCACATTTAATGTTTTCATTCACTGCAATCCTTTTTAGAAGAGGAATCATTGACCTAGTTTGAATTGAATTGAACTTAACTTCAACAGAATATGACCTGATGGTCGATGCCACGCCATACATATCGTTAGCAATTAGTATAATAGGTTGATTTGTCTCTTTTACCATCTTACCAATTGCACGTGTTCCTCCACGATCACTAGTTCCATGAAGATTATCAGCTTCATCAAGAATTATGAGACGTTTAGAAGTACTACCATCCAATGAATGCATTGTTGAAGCTGAACCGGCAATTCTTTCAACAGCATCTGCAGTTCTTTTATCACTTGCATTGAGCTCAATTATATCCCAGCCAAAATCAGCAGCTAGAGCATGAGCTGCTGATGTCTTCCCAATACCTGCTTTTCCTGTAAGTAAAAGAGCTTTTTTTTCTGGGATGTCACGAATCCATTCATCGGCCCAACGACTCATAGTCTCAATAGCTTTTTTATTACCCACTATTTCAGAAAGAGAACGGGGGCGATATTTTTCGGCCCATTCATCTATAGTCATCATCTTGTATACTCATAAAGGGGAAAATTAATTAATGTTTGCATTTAATTCTTTTTCAAGTAACAGTCGAGGAGACGCTATGGACTCACAAAATAATGAGCTCTTAGAACGAATTCAAAAAGAAGCATTAAAGAACAAGGCTAGAGTTGCAATCGGTATCAGAAACCCGACATCTAAAATGATTTCAAGCATAAACCTAGCTCAGAAGCAAGGGTATGCAGATGTAGTAATAGTTGGGAATAAGAAACAAATTGAACCTTTCGCTCCTATTTCTCGCATATTTGATACCAATGACCCTGAACAAGAATTAGGAAAACTATTAGCTGCTAAAAAAGTTGATGCAGCAGTAAGAGGAACTGCAAATGCTTCCGATACATTAAAAGTAGTGAAATCAGAATTAAAAATTGATAAATTACATAGGATAGCACTCCTTGTAACTTCTTCTGGTAAATTTTTCTTTTTAGCACCCGTTGGAATTGACGAATTTGGAAGCCTTGCAGATAGAATTGAATTTATAGTCAGCGGAACAAAGCTTATTAAAAGATTTGATATCGAGCCGAGAGTAGGAATTTTATCAGGAGGCAGAATGGGAGATCTTGGAAGAGATCCAGTTGTTGACAGAACATTAGCAGATGGAGAATTTCTGCTCAACCAAATAAGATCTAAAGGAATTAAAGCTGAGCACTATACCATTCTAATTGAGGATGCTATAAAAGAAAGTAACTTTATTTTTGCACCCGATGGTATTTCTGGTAATCTTATATTCAGAACACTCGTATTTTTAGGTAGTGGTGATGGAATAGGAGCTCCAATCCTAAATGAAGAACATATTTTCGTAGATACATCAAGAGTAGGTGGACATTATACAAAGGCAATAACACTTGCTAGTGCATTAGTTAAATTTACTTGACTTTATTTGTAAAAAATAAAAATTAGAGGATAAGATGGACAATATAGCTGAAAACTGGCCACCTTTCAAAGGTGATTATATCATTGGTGATCCTGAGTCATGTATTGCAGTTGTTACTCTCGCTAGTTCAATCGAAACATGTGATGAGGCAGCTATCTGGGGAACCTGTAAAACAGAAAATTTGGGTGTTGAAAAGGTAGTCACCAATGTAATATCAAACTCAAATATAAGGTACATTCTTTTATGTGGTGGAGAATCTAGAGGTCACTTATCAGGAAAATCTTTAATTTCATTACATGAAAATGGAATAGATAATAATGGAAGAATCATTGGTTCAGAAGGAGCAATACCATTTATTGAAAATATTCCTGAAAGTGCTATCAAAAGGTTCCAAGAACAAGTTGATATCGTTGATATGACTGGAATAACAGATACAGAAAAAATTCATAGATTAGTTCATGAGTACTACAGAAAAAACGGACCATATGAGGAAAATCCCTACATACTTCAAAAAAATAATAAAAAACCAGCTAAAACTATAAAAGCAGGTTCTTCTGCAGATATAATTATAAGTGAAGAATTTGGCATAGATTCGGTCACAGGTTCCATATTTAAAATTAATGTATAAATTATGAGGATTAATAATGTTCAGATTTCAAAAAGATCAAACAATTTGCAACATTGCGGGAACTAAAGTAGGTGGACAGCCTGGAGAACTCCCAAGTGTTATTGCTGGAACTATATTTTACAAAGGTCACAAGATTGTTAGTGATCCAACAAAGGGCTTGTTCGATAAGAGCTCTGCTGAAGAGTTAATTAACATTCAGCAACAAGGTTCAGATGAAACTAAAATACCTTCTATCATACATATATACGCAGAATCATCTGAAAGTATTATACGATATATTGATTTTATTGACAATATTTCTGATGTACCTTTCATTGTTGATTCCTCGGAACCAGATGTTAGAATAAATGCTTCTAAGCATGTTACAGAAACTGGACTGGCTGATAGAGCAATCTATAATTCTTTGAATATGAGCACTGAATATGAAGAAATTGAAGCCTTGAAAATTTCAGATGTTGATAGTGCGATTATTTTAGGTTTTAATGCAGTAGATTCGTCATTAGACGGTAGAATAAGTTTATTGGATAATGGTGGTAATTTACTAGATAAAGGACTAATAGATGTAGCTGAAGAATGTGGGATCCGAAATAAATTAATTGATCCTAGTATTACTCCTATGGGAAACGGTGCTGGAATAGCTCTTCGAATGTCAATTGTATCAAAAGCTAAGTGGGGACTCCCTGTTGGCTCAGGAATACATAATGCACCATCATCCTGGAAATGGTTACAAGAAAAGAAAAAAGAAGATTACCTAAAATATAAAATATGCGATATTGGATCAGTTAGTATGCAAGTTGTAGCGGCAGGAGATTATGTATTATATGGCCCCATAGAAAATTCACCTTATGTGTTTCCCATTGTCTCAATGGCTGACATCATGGTACGTGAATCGGTAGATGATCTGGGTATTGAATCCTCTTTAATGCACCCAATAAATTATCTAGTATAAAATAGTAAATCCATGTATTAAAACAGCTATTTGTAGAGGAATAATTTAAAACACCTATACCTATTAATAAAAAGAATATGTTCGAACTGTATGATTTATTCATTAAAGACCTTTAAATGATCAACATGAAAAGATTAACTATAAGTCTACCAGATGATTTATTTGAAAAACTAAATGAAATAGAAAACAAAAGCCATTTTGTAAGAGAATTAATAGAAAATCATCTAAATTCAGCTGAGCCTATGGAAACACAGTCTTCTCTTGTTGAAGATAATAATAGCAAAGACTTTGAAAATAACAAAGACCTTTCTACTCTTTTCGATGAATTAAATGTTATCACAAAAAAAATTGAAGTTTTAGAAACCACTGTTTTTAACCTAGATCAAAAAATAAATATTCAAAATGCTAATGAATTAGAACAAAAGGTATTCAGAGATGAAACTCAAGAATGTCAAATTGATGAAAATAAGGATACCATTGATACCATTAATTACGAAAACTTCAATTTAATCCATTGTCCAAAGGATAAAGATTTTTTGATTGCTGATATTGGTGATAATCAACCAATAAGTAATAGTCTATCAATTGAAAATAAAACATTTTACCATCATGATGAAAGCTCTTTACTCAAAGATGATGAGAACTTTTTTAACAATAGCCCACAAAACTCTAATTCATTGAAGAAGAATTTGCTTGCATATATCCCAATTAGATCAACTATAAAAAAAGATGTTGTTACAAACTTACTCGCGAAAAAGTATAATGTTGAGCTGATCGAAGAACAACTTGAACATTTACATGAGTCAGGTCAAATCAATAAAATCCAAGAAGATGGTATCACTTACTTATCTCGAGCTTGATTGTTGAGCAATAGTCCAAAGTCTCATATATTCTTACCTTTCATGCATAATTTACATAATCCAGTATTATTCTCCAAACAACTACTACATACCAAGCTACCACATATTATGCAGGTATAAAGTTTAGTATTTCTGTTACATGCAGTACATAATCCTATAAATTCCAAATTAAAACATCCTTCTAATAGTAAAAATAAAAAATATAAGTGATTTTTTTATTCCCTCAATCAAATACACCACCTTTATTTGCAGGACCGGCAAATCTCTGATACCTAGATAGGTATCCTTTTATTTCCTTTTTGGGTGGATGTGTCAACGACTTTTTCCTTGATTCTAGTTCTTCTTCACTTATATTTAAGTTTAAAATTCTCTTAGGAATATTAATCTCTATTTCATCACCTGTTTTTACAAGAGCAATAGGGCCTCCATCAATAGCTTCTGGGCAAACATGTCCAATACATGGGCCTCTAGTACCTCCAGAAAACCTTCCATCAGTTATCAAAGAAACAGAATCAATTAGACCAAGTCCAGCTATTGCAGATGTTGGTGATAGCATCTCTCTCATTCCAGGTCCACCTTTAGGCCCTTCATACCGTATTACTACAACATCATTCTCTTGGATCTTACCATCCATGATACCTTTCATTGCATCCTCTTCGCTGTTGTATACTTTAGCTTTTCCTGTATGCACTAGTATTTTATCACTAACGGCTGATTGTTTTACAACAGCACCTTCTGGTGCAAGTGTACCTTTTAGGATAGCAATACCGCCTTCTGCATGAACGGGATTCTCTAAAGATGATATTACTCTTTGGTTTGTTTTTGGATTAGCGATTATAAGTTGTTTAAGATTTTCTTTGACCGTCTTTCCAGTTACAGTTTTGGCATCCATATCCAATAAAGGCTCAAGTTGTTTAATTATAGCTTGGACTCCCCCAGCACGGTCAAAGTCAAGCATTAGGTCTTCTCCACCTGGTCTAAGAGATACTAAATGAGGTGTTGTCTTGCTGAGTTCATCAAATAACTCTAAAGGTAGCTCCATTCCAAACTCTTTTGCAATAGCAGGTAAATGCAAGGTCGTATTAGTACTTCCTCCAATAGCCATATCGATCTTTATTGAATTTTCTATTGATTCGGGTGAGATTATTTTACTTGGTGTTAGATTTTCATGTACCATCTCCACAATTCTTTCACCAGATTCTTTAGCATAACGTATTTTTTTAGCATCAACTGCGTGTGCTGTAGCACATCCAGGTAAGCATAACCCTAGTGCTTCAGTAAGACAAGCCATAGTATTTGCAGTAAATAAGCCTGCACATGATCCTGCTCCCCCACAAGATAGTGTTTCTATTAAATGAAACTCTTCCTCACTAATCTTACCATTTCTGAATTCACCAATGCCTTCAAAAACCGAGACTAGATCTCTATTTTTATCATCTGAAAAGCCAGGTAGCATAGGTCCACCTGTAACAACAATCGTAGGTATGTCAAGTCTACCAGCGGCCATTAAATGACCAGGCACAATTTTATCGCATGTAGGAATCAATACCATGGCATCAAGCTGATGAGCCTGAACCATTAGTTCAATTGAATCCTCTATAGCTTCTCTACTTGGAAGTGAATATTTCATTCCTTCATGTCCCATAGCCAAACCATCACATATACCTATTGTATTAAATTCAAAAGGTACCCCTCCTGCAGACCTTATCCCTGCTTTTACTCCTTCAGCGAGTTTATCAAGGTGTATATGTCCTGGAACGATTTCATTCCAAGAGTTTACTACTGCTATGAAGGGTTTTTTGATTTCAGAGTCTGTAAGTCCAGCTGCCTTTAACAAAGAACGATGAGGTGCCTTTTCGACACCTTTTTTAATACTATCACTTCTCATAAAATAAAACACCTAATAGTTAAATATTAATCAAAATATAAGAACACTTTTATTGATGTAAACCACGAGTAAATATACCTTGATTAAAGATATACTACTTCAATATAAGACTAGCAAATAAAATGATAAAATGAAAGTGATGATAATTGATGGATATGTTGACGAGCCTGCTTGCCTTGGAGTAGATCCATACATTTCACCTTATCCAAGATATATAGCTGGTGCACTCATTGACGCAGGTTTATCTAAAAACAGCATAAATTATACTACAATAGATCATTTAAGAGTTTATCCTGAAAATACAAAAGATTGGATTGTGAATTCAGATATCTTGATAATAATTGCAGGTTCAACAGTCCCGGGAAAATACCTTAATGCAACCCCAATAAGTGAAAACGAAATACGTTCATTATTTAGAGCATCAAAAGGAATCAAATTATTAGGTGGCCCTGTGCACTTGGGTCTTAGTAAAGAAGGTGGAAGCGTAGCCAAAAGCATAGATGTTGAAACTGATAATTTTTTACTGGTAAAGGGCGATATAGAAGCATTTGTCTTCGATTTGATAAAATACGAAACTAAGAATGAAATTTCTAATATTGATTTTAGGTTGCGTACCAATGAAGAAATTAGTAGATGGAGTTGCATAGGTGCATATCTGCCAATCTTACACCCCAAATTCCCTCACATTGTTGCGGAGATAGAAACATATCGAGGGTGTGCAAGGAAATCCTATTGTGATTTTTGTACTGAACATTTCTATGGTGAACCTTATTTTAGACAAATAGAAGATGTTGTTTCAGAGATCAAAAGTTTATATGAACAAGGTACTTTGCATTTTAGATTAGGTCGTCAACCCGATCTATTTGGTTACCATGCACGTGAAACCAGTGAAAGAATGCCAAAACCACAACCTGAAATGATCAATAAATTATATAAGGGCATACGTAGCGTAGCCCCTAAATTAAAAACACTACATATGGACAATGTCAATCCAGCAACTATAGCACAATATCCAGATGAATCTCTAGAAATCATGAAAACAATAATTCAGTATCATACACCGGGTGACGTAGCTGCTATTGGAATGGAAAGTGCAGATCCAGTTGTGATTAAAGCAAATAATCTGAAAGCAGATCCAGATGATGTTTTTTTTGCTATAAAGTTAATTAACAGTGTTGGAAAAATAAGAGGTTACAATGGATTACCTGAATTTTTACCTGGACTAAACATAGTACATGGATTAGCAGGAGAATCAAAAAAAACATTTCAACTTAATTATGAGTTCTTGCAGAGAGTCCTTGAAAATGATTATTACCTAAGACGGATCAATATAAGACAAGTAATTGCTTTTCCTGGAACTCCAATCTACAATAAAAAGAAAAAACTCAATAAAAACAAGAAACTTTTCATGCAATATAAAGAACGTATTAGAAACAAAATTGATTTACCAATGTTAAAAAAAGTTGTGCCTGCAGGAACCATTTTAAAAGATGTCATATGCGAAGAATCCCATGATAACTTTACTTTGGCCAGGCAGCTTGGGACATATCCCCTTATTGTAAAGATTCCAATAAAATATCCTGTTGGAAAAGTACTGGATGTAACTATTTTTTCTCACAAACCAAGGGCACTACATGGATTACCCTATCCACTAAATGTAAATAGATCAACTCTGAACCTAATTAGAAAAATTCCAGGTGTTACTGAGAAACAAGCTATAAATATTACTTCCAGTAGACCATACACCAGCAAAAACGATCTATTGCGGAAAATAGGGGAAGATCATAATGACTTCATTAAATACATATCAATCTAATATTCTATTAATTATATCCATGTCTTTTAATATTTTTATACTTACAAACCCACCTATAACTATGTTTAGATAATATGTAATTGATCTCCAAGCAATAACAACAAGTCCCAGCATTGGTGAAGGAACAAAAAGTGCAAAGATAGGTGTTGCACCTAACTCAACAATACCACTTGAGCCGGGAGTTATCGCTGCAATCGAGATCAAAGTGATTAATATCTGAGCCGAGTATGCTGCTATTACAGATGGATTTAGATTTAAACCTAGCAATATCAAAGGTAATATCGAGAACTGTACTAGCCAATAAAATATAGTAAAACAAATCCCATAAATTAAACCAATTTTTCCATCTGTTAAGAATAAAGAAATACTGTTATGGAAATTATCAAGCTCTGAATCAATTTTAGATAAGATTCCAGTCATCTTGTCCGCAGTTTTACCTATAGTTTTTCCAATTTTATTAGCAATAAAGTGGACAACGTTTCGTGTATGGTCAGGACGCCAAAGAGCATAAATCAATATCATTATGATAAATATAGAAAACAATATCGGATATATTAAAAAGGCATTCATTCCAGATGATGAAAGTAAATCACCAAAGATATATAGAGCAAAAGGTAAAGTAAGCACAATGAAGAAGGCATCCAGCAACCTTTCAGCCAACACAATAGCTGTTGATTTGCCTAAAGGAATATTGTGCTTGTTAAGTAAATGAATCCTAACAGGCTCACCACCTGCTGAAGAAGGTGTGAAAGTGGCTGCAAAAGCACCTGACGTTATTATTTCAGTTGCTTTTAAACTACTTATATCATAGTTTAAAGCAGAACACATGAACTTTGTCCGAAGTCCCCATATAAAGTAAGAAAAAATATGAACAGCAATAGCTAAAATAAGATACTGGGGTTGAACATAAAGCAAATGTTGAAAAGTAGTTGCATCAACTGTGATAATTAAGATAAACAAAATTGCTATAATACTTATAATAAAAGATGCAAGCAAAAATTTTGTGAATTTGTTCATTGAACAAATAATTATGTTAAAGTTGATATATAGTTTTTTCAAGATCCATCTTGTGATGTTTCATAATCCATATTTATTATATCTTCTTTAACATTCATATTTTCCTCGATTGTAACATCAGGCCAAACTTTAATTTCAGAATGAATTGTAGACCCTTGACCAATTAAAACATTAGGTCCAATAACAGTACCATTTTCAATACTGCAATTATCACCAATATTTGTGTTATTATCAATAATCGAACCTGAAAGGTTACAATTATTTCCAATTTTGATATGATTAAATATATAAGATGAGAGTATTCTACTATTGTTCATGATATTACAATTAGAACCAATGGTAGTATAAGGACCAATCAAAACATTATCTCCAATTACTGTATTTTCTCCAATTACAAGCGGTCCAACAAGTGCAGAATTATATCCTACCGAAACATTGTTCCCAATTTTCAAAGGACCGTTTATACGCGACTTTGTTGCCCTAAAGCTCCCTTCTATTTGTGTTTCAGGTAAACCTTCAAGCATCCATCTCTGAGCCTGCCTGTAAGCTGCTGGATTACCTACATCTGTCCATTGACCCCTTACAAGCATTCCATTAATGAATTTTCCTTTTCCAAGAATGTCTGGAAAAACATCTTTTGCAAAATCATATCTTTTACCGCTTGGTATCCACTCAAATATTTCAGGGTCACACATATAGATACCAGTACTTGCAAGATTACTAAATATCTCGCCTGGGCCAGGTTTTTCTAAGAACCTTTTTATACGGTTATTTACATCCATATCAGCTATACCAAACTCCCGTGGGTCATCTATTGAAAGGAGACCAATTGTAACTATACCATCGTTTATCTTATGGAATCTATACATTTCACGAAGATCTAAGTTTAGAACATGATCTCCCCCTAAAACAATAAATGGCTCATCAGAGAGATATTTTTCAGCGTTTTTCACACTACCTGCAGTTCCAAGCTTTTTATCCTCATATACATAATCAATATGCACACCAAACATACGGCCATCGCCTAGATATTCCTCTATCTTTTCAGCCATATAACCTACCGTAATTACAATATCATTAAAACCTTCTTTTTCTAAATGTTCAACCAAGTGAGCAACAGATGGTTTGTTTAGTATAGGAATATTTGGTTTAGGTCTTCCAAAAGTCAATGGTCTCAACCTTGTACCGGCCCCACCACACATAATACAAGCTTTCATACTTCTATAATCATCTTTATTAATTTATATTGTTTTCTGATAATGAATAAATAGATTATAAGTCTGTTATTTGTAAAAAACATATTTAGAATGAAATTTTAATTATTATTGGACATTAGATACTAGCTTGATGCTGAAGTGGTTTTAATTAAAAAATTTTTCTAACTTGATATTGCATTTATCTAACAACTGCTAAAAAGAATTATATAGCTAGCTCATATAAAACTGCTAGTTCTTAAAATAATTTATACCTAGATACTTTACACTTTATACTAGACTCAGAATACTTTTTTCTTATAATGAATTCAAATGAATGGTTCGCATTTTTATTTAACTCTTCAAATCAATATAGACTTATTTATAGGGCTAAAAAAGCCGTCAATTTTTCAGATTTGAGTACAAAATTACTCTATAGAATGAAAAAAAATTAATTTGTGGGGTTGGATAAATATGACCGTAATGGATAGTTTAATGGCTACGCTAGATCAATTTATAGCAGTTATCCCTATATTGGTTGCTGTTATTGTTTTGTTGCTTGTAGGATGGATAGCAGGAAGATCCTTGGGTAAAATTGGATCTAAATTATTTACTAAAGTTGGGCTTGTAAATATGATTGATAAAACATCTTTAGGAGATGTGATAAGTAAAGCAGGGACTACATCGGCTGATTTTTTTGGTGGCATTATTCGGTGGTTTGTCTACATTGTTTTTGCTGCAATAATCATAGACTTTCTCAATATAGTAGTGGTTGCGGATTTCATAACAACAGTACTCATGTATGTACCAGTTATAGTTGCAGCACTTTTGGTGCTAGTGATAGGATTGATTGTTGTTGATTTTATTGCAAATACTGGTCATAAGCTCCTCGATGCTACAGGAATCAATGAAAAAATTGACAACAGTGCTATAGGAGGACCAATTAAAGCTACAAATACAACTGCTGCAGGACTAATTGCTGCTTTGATAAAGGTTTTTGGTTATTTGATATTTATAATTGCAGCACTTAACATTCTTCAGTTAACTCTGATAACAAATTTCTTGATAGCAATCGCAGCATATCTACCCCGTGTGATACTTGGTGTTTTGATATTAGTTATAGGTATAGTATCTGTTGATTTTTTCATGAGATATATACAAAATGTTATCACTGAAATGAATGTAGAGGTTGCGAATTTCATAACACCACTAGTCAGAGGTTTCTTGTTCCTGGTTGTGATTCTCATTGCATTGGATACCATGCTAATCGAAACAGGAATATTGTATGCATTCCTAATGCCGCTTGGATGGGGTATTGCAATAGTTGTGGCTTTTAGGTGGGGAGTAAAAGATGCACTCGTCGCATATGCAGAAAGTCGAAAATGAGGGAGTGCACTCTCCCACATCTTCACCTTCAGAAATAACCCTATTTTTTGTACCGTCTTTTTTTAGAACAATGAATTTCAACAGTGTATATATTTAAATTCTATACTATTCAGAATCTATTTATCCGTATTGTAGCTCATAATAGATAACACAATTATTCTGTAGAGTTACTTATGTAAATAACAATTCCAAAAGAGAACAAAACTTATCCTACATTTCTAACTAAAACATTCCAGAAGCTATTTAGGTTCAAGCTTGAACAACCAGAGTTTGGACAAAATCTTTCTTAAATTTCATAGTTAATCGAATTTGATCCACCTAGATGTGAGTAAAATCCACACCTCAAAAATAAAAAATACTATTTAACAGATATAATTTTTAAAATAATGGACCGGTCGGGATTTGAACCCGAGGCCTCTACCATTTTGGATGTTCCACATTTAATTGGAGAACAATTGCCAAGGTAGCGATCTTCCCCTGATCTACCGGCCCATGTTAGAGATTTGTATTGTAGAGGTTATTATGTTTGATAAAACTATCGATATTTAACAGTTTCATGCACAAACGACCATAACAAATCGAAATCTTAAAGTAGGAGTAAGCTTATGGAAGTGTCGCTTTAATAACTAAAATTAAAGACAATCCAAATGGGCCCGTAGCTTAGCTTGGTGGAGCGCACGGCTGATAACCGTGAGGTCCTGCGTTCGAATCGCAGCGGGCCCATCAAACAAAACAAACTCTTTTTCCAGTTTTTACACTTTTTGGTTTGATAAGTTCATCCCATGTTTAAATATAGTATACATATATAATAGTAAAACCATAAAGCTTATAAGTAACATAAAATCTTAGTCTTATTATATTTTAATAGTAATAACAATGGTGATTATGTGAGAGAGCAATATGAATCAGTACTGGGTGATACTGAGTATGAAATGGTAGAACTTTTAAGAAAACTCAACTTAACACGTCCAATAGCTTTAAGCCTTGTTTGTTTAGCTACTAAAAATGAAATTACATCAAGAGAAATTGAAATGATATCAAATCTACGCCAACCTGAAGTAAGTATCGCAATGCGTTACTTAAAAAAGAATTCATGGGTTGAGATAAAAGAAGAGAAAAAAAGTCTTGGAAAAGGAAGGCCAATAAAGCTCTACAAACTGACAGTTCCGCTAGAAAACATAATTCAATCTATTGAACATGAGATAATTACAGAAAAAGAATGTGTCCTTGAAGATATACAAAGACTAAAAGAATTAACATAATCAATTTAAAATTAAATATTAAGTCCTGAGCTATAAGCAACAGGTACACAATATTAGTTAAATTATTACTTAAGTGAATAAAATCGTTATATCACTACTCTACAAATGAAATTTTAAATTATAATAAATTACATGAGCTCTCAGCATAATGTAAAACTTTAGTTAAAATACTAATTAATTAGATAACTTACAGGCATTAAAAGTTATCTTACTTTTTATAGCATAAAAATACCTAATACCACCATGTACTGAAATTGATTTTTAAGAGGGATTTTTTGGGAACTATAAGCGAAAAAATACTTAGCAATGCATCAGGGAATGAAGTTCATGCAAATGATTTTGTTATAGCGAATGTAGATTATGCAATGGCTCATGATGGTACCAGCATACTTGCAGTCAAGGCATTTAGAGAAATGGAAATTGAAAACGTTTGGAACCCCGATAAGATAATAATTCCCTTTGATCACCTAGCTCCTGCTAATAGTGATGGTACTGCTACATTACAAAAAGATATTCGTAATTGGATCCATAAGCAGAATATAAATAATTTTTATGATGTAGGTGAAGGCATATGTCATCAAGTTCTACCTGAAAAAGGTTTTGCAAGACCTGGTAAATTGATAGTAGGTGCCGATTCACACTCTTGTACATATGGCGCTTTTGGAGCTTTTGGGACTGGTGTAGGAGCAACTGACATGGCTGAAATATTTGCAACGGGAAAGCTCTGGTTCAAGGTTCCAGAAACCATCAAAGTTAATGTAACTGGTAAATTACAAGATAAAGTATATCCAAAAGACCTTACATTAAAAATAATTGACCGGATTCGATCAGATGGTGCTACATATAAGTCTTTAGAATTTTATGGGAATAGCATCAAAAATCTAACTATGTCTGGTAGAATGACATTATGCAATATGGCTATAGAAATGGGTGGAAAAGCTGGAATAGTACCCCCCGATAAGACCACTGATAATTATTTGAATAGTTTAGGTATTACAGACTATGAGCCAGTTTATGCTGATCCTGATGCATCATATGAAAGCACTGTAGATCTCAATATAAATGATCTAGAACCACAAGTATCAAGACCCCATGAGGTGGATAATGTTTGTGGTGTTTCTGAAATCGAAGGTACTAAAATCGACCAGGTTTTCATAGGAACATGCACTAATGGTAGGTTAGAAGACTTAGATGCTGTAGCTTCTATCCTAAAAAATGAAAATGTAAATGTACGTACAATTGTTATTCCCGCATCAAGGAATGTATTAATTGAAGCTACAAGAAATGGTTCAGTTGAAACACTACTAGAAGCAGGTGCCACGATAGCTACACCAGGTTGTGGACCGTGTTTGGGTGGACATATGGGAGTGATTGGAGAAGGGGAAGTTTGTATTTCTACAGCCAATAGAAATTTTAAAGGAAGAATGGGAAAAGGAGGATACGTCTATCTAGCCTCACCTGCTACTGCTGCAGCTTCTGCAATCAATGGTGAAATTACAGACCCAAGAAGAGTTTGACCAGAGGAGGAATTAAAATTTATGAATAAAGAGTTAGATAAAAAAAATTTAGTACACTTATTAGATCATTGGATTGAACATAATGAGCAACATGTTACCAGTTTCAACGATTGGATATCAAAAATAGAAGAAGCTGGATTTAAAGACGTTGCTGAAGAGATAAAGGCAGCTTCAAAAAGTATGGAAACATGTACAATGTATTTACATAAAGCAAAAGAAAAAATAGATGAGTAATCAAAGTATCTATTCTTGAGATCTTTTCGACATTCTCAGGTTAGTAAATGCACTCCATGTATCACATAATGGTTTTGTCACATAAATGGTAGCAACATCTTTGTTGAAAATATTTGACGTATTGTCATAAGTTTCATGAGTTTGTGGAGCTCTAATGATATAAGCATTTGCTTTAAATCCACTAACTACATCTTCATTTAAACCATTAATAATTGATTCAGATTCCAATCTTATATGTAAATTATACCACTTTTTTTCTTTACAATTGGATGGAACATCCTCTAGTGTATAAATCAATAGCTTATTCCCTAATGCTTGTAAATTAAATATTTCACCAAATTCATAATCACAATCAAATTCTATGAATACATAAGATTTTGAATAAGCATTTTTTTTTATCTCTTCAAAATCATCTGATGAAAATACACATTCATCTACAATGAAATTAGTGTCTAAGTACTGAGCTATACTTAAAGCTGTAGCAGCTCTGCTATTTTCATCTAACCCCGTAATCAAAATACTAATATTTTCTTTAGTACAATCAACTACTTTTTTTAATCCAGATAAAAAATCTGATGTACTGCCTAAAAACAACTTTAACTCTTGAGTGTCTTCAGTTTTAGATTTATTTTTTGTCAGCCAATCCCCCAATGTTTACTAGCCTAATTATAGAATATTAATACATTATAACATTTAAAGAAATCGTTTTCCAAAAAATGTTCTGTTTCATAAAAATCATCTACCTAAAGCTGCATGTGCTTTGGCTAAGTGCCCAGCTGCCTGAGCTCCAATTAAAGATATTTCTCCCGCTAAAACAGATGCTGTTACAATCTCAGCTAACTTTTTTGAATTATTTCCGGGAATTTGCCCACCACCTTCAATTCCCAAAAGATTCAAGCAGTCTGATTGGGTTTCTACAGATGTGCCTCCTCCGACAGTACCAACAGAAACTGCAGGCATGGTAACAGTAGCATAAAGATTACCATGACTATCAACATCCATTGTAGTTATGCAATAACTTCCTTCAACAACGTGGGCAGGATCCTGACCACATGCAATATATAGTGCAGCAACCACATTGGCTGCATGCGCATTGAAACCAAGGGAACCAGCCCTAGCAGATCCCAAAAGGTTTTTTCGATAATTTACTTCCACCATCTCTTCGGGAGTACATTTTAGTTTTCTGACCACAGTTTCACGAGAAATGGTTATCTCTGAAACAACTGTTTTCCCACGGCCATTTATAGACGAAATTGCTGCTGGTTTCTTATCAGTACACATATTACCTGATAAAGATATTATTTTGACATCAAACATTTCAGATATAAGTTCAGCAATTGATTCTGTGGCAAGGGTAACCATATTCATACCCATTGCATCTTTTGTATCAAATGAAAATCTAACGTAGACAGTATTTCCCAGAATATATGGTTCTATACCAACTAGTTCACCAAAGCGAGTTACCTCTTTAATCTTTTCTTTCATTAGTTCCCTTGAAGAAGCTTTTTCTAACCAGTCTACAAAATCTTTAGCTTCATACAGATTTTTAAATTTAAATACAGGTGCACGTGTCATTTCATTCTTGAATATTTTAACATTGGTTCCATTAGATTCTGTTATAACAGAAGTCCCTCTGTTAACACTAGCAACCAAAGCTCCTTCGGTAGTAGCTAATGGGATATAGAAAGAGCCTTGAGCATGATCCCCATTTATTTTTAGGGGTCCTGCAACACCTAAAGGAACCTGCACAACACCTATCATGTTTTCAATATTCTTTTGAACTACGGATGTAATATCAATTGAGTAATTTTGAATTTGATTAAATTCAATACCCATAACTTTTTCAACCGCATTTCTTCTGATTCTAATAGCGGATTCTTGAGATTCAGCAAGTTCTGAAGCTTTTCTGATGGATAAGCCATCATGAATAACCTTATCTACAATTTCCTTTTCATATGATGATAATTCATTCTTAGAATCCATTAGTACGTCCACCAATTAAAAATTGTAATGATTAAATTTCTTTTTTAATAAATAAAACTTCAAAATGTTAATATGAGATTATTATTTTCATGATACTCTAAAAACAAGTCGGCTAGTTCATGAGAAGGTACTATTTCTATCCCTTTAATCAACTCTTCCTGTTTTAATCCAACCATGGAAGCTGCAAGATCGCAACACTTTATTTCAACACCTATATCTATACATTCACTGATCTTTTCATCATATGAAGGAGCACCATGCTTATTTTTCTTGCCAAATATTGCACCCATTGGCCCAAATAATACCACAGTTACATCAATTCCTTTTTTTTGATAATATCTTGCCATCCGGATTATCTCTTGAGGAGATGTACTCTCATAAACCATATTTTTCAGGATAAGAAGTACCTTACTAATGTTTCCCATAATACCACCATTAACTCATAAATTTTTTATTTCGATTCCGATAATCCTGCTTATATTTAAAGGTTGACATATAATGTGAAACTTATTCCATTTTTTAAACCTAAACCATTTGATATGACCTTATTTCATTTTACAATAACTATAACAATTCCTTTTACATCAAGTACATCTACCTCACGGCCTCCTGACATAACTTCTTTCTCTATAACCAAGGCCTCAGGTTCAAGTTCAACTTCTTCACCATCAACCTCTATTACTAAATTACCATGACTAATTTGTTCATGGGCAACTTTTGGGTCTAGTTCATTGAGTTTACTAATTATGTTACCTGCCTTCTTCCTAAATTTAGGCCCAATTACACCCATATTAGCTTTAATTTCAACTGGTACATAATCAAAATCAGGTGTTCCAGGCATACATTCAACTTTCGAATTTGTTGCCCCAGCAATATCTCTAATGTCAGGAATTGTAGCATATATCTCAATCTTTTTGAGCGGAGCATTTAAAGCTATACCTGCCTCGGATTTATATCTACGAACTGAAGCAACAATATCTTTTATAAGTTCGCCTTGTTGTTCAATATCATCATCTATATCGCCCTTATAACCCACTGGCCATTCACTTAAGTGGACACTAGTCTCAAAGCCCATTCTTGAATACATCTCTTCTGAAATAAAAGGAACAAATGGAGCTAACATCCTAATCAAAATATTAAGTATAGTATAAAGTGTATATTGGGCTGATAATTTATCATCTATATCTTCCCCATATAACCTTGATTTTACTAATTCTATATAATTATCAGCAACTACATCCCATATAAAACCACGTAGTTGCTTAAAAGCTTCATCGAATTGATACTGATCCATGCTTTTAGTTGTAGAAATTACAACCTTGTTAAGCCGACTTAGTACCCATTGATCAACTAAAGGTAACTCTTTCAAGTTCCTCTTATTTTTATCAAAATCAAAATTTTCTAGATGGGTCATTGAAAATCTATATATGCTCCACATTTTTTGTAAAAACCTTGAAGCAGATATAACATCTTTCCATCTGTACATCACATCAGAACCAGGAGTTCCACCTACAGCTGCCCATTGTCTAAAAGAATCTGCACCATAGTTTGCTATAACTTCATCCGGTGAAATAATATTACCTGCAGATTTACTCATCTTGTGACCGTCTTCACCAAGTACCATTCCATTAATTAAAATTGTATCCCAAGGTTTTATTTTAGTCAAAGACATCGATCTTAGAATTGTATAAAATGCCCATGTTCGAATTATATCATGACCCTGTGGCCTTAATTGTGTAGGAAGTAAAGTGTCATCTCTGGTAAGCCAGCCTGAAACATGCAGAGGAGTTATAGAAGAGTCCATCCAAGTGTCGAGAACATCTTCTTCAGCTTCAAAATCATTTGAACCACATTCACAGTTAACTGGTGGATTATTTTGTGTTGGATCAAGTGGTAACCATTCTTCTTTAGCTACCATCGTTTGACCACACTTTCTGCAATACCAGACGGGTATAGGTGTAGCAAATATTCTTTGTCGAGAAATACACCAATCCCATTCCATAGTACCTGTCCAGTTTTGAAGACGTACTTTCATATGCTCTGGAATCCACTCTATTTGTTCAGCAGTTGATAATATTTCATCAGGATTAATTCTAACAAACCACTGCTTTTCGGAAAGGATTTCTATTGGTGTTTTACACCTCCAGCACATACCAACATTCTGCTCCATATGCTCTTGATCATACAGTAGAGATTTAGATTCAAGATCACCTATAATGGCTGCTTTACATTCGGATATCGTCATTCCCTCGTATTTGCCTGCAATAGCTGTCATATATCCATTTTTATCAATTGCTTTTCTTAATGGAAGATTATGTTCGCTCCACCACCTAACATCCTGTTTATCACCAAAAGTACATATCATAACTACGCCAGTACCAAACGAGGGATCCACGTTATCATCTGATATTACTTTTACTTCTTGACCAAAAACGGGTACTTTAATTGCCTTTCCGATATAATCATTATACCTTTTATCCTCTGGATTGATGGCTACAGCTACACATGCTGCAAGTAGTTCAGGTCTAGTTGTTGCAATTTTAAGTTTATCAAAGTGAAGATAGTTCAAATTGGTGTACC
Organism: Methanosalsum natronophilum; assembly: GCF_024808815.1. Lineage (GTDB taxonomy): Archaea > Halobacteriota > Methanosarcinia > Methanosarcinales > Methanosarcinaceae > Methanosalsum > Methanosalsum natronophilum. The sequence goes on from NZ_JANUCS010000002.1 coordinate 65,709, forward strand.
TCGACTCATATTCAACTTCAGCAAAGGCTATAGCAGTTTCACACCGTGGGCACCAATTAACTGGATGCTCTTCTTGATAGATATGATCCTTTTCATGCATTTTAACAAAAGAGCGTTGTGTCTTAACATAGTAAGAAGGATCCATGGTGACAAATTCATTGCTCCAATCTGTAGAAAAGCCTAGTTCCAGCATAGTTTCACGCATTTTCTTAATATTTTCAGACGTCAGTTCCTCACAAAGACGTCTAAATTCTGCACGTGGAACCTGATTTTTAGTAATACCATTGATTTCTTCTACTTTTACTTCTGTAGGAAGTCCATGGCAATCCCAGCCTTGAGGAAACATAACATTATATCCTCTCATCCTTTTATATCGAGCAACGAAATCTATATAACACCAATTCAAAGAATTTCCTATGTGAAAATTTCCTGTTGGATAAGGTGGTGGTGTATCAATGACATATTGAGGACGCTTGTTTTCATTCCAATCAAAATAGTAAATTGATTCATTCCATGCACTTTTCCATTTTGACTCAATTTCGTGGGGGATATACTCTTTAGGGATTGACATTAAAACACTCCAATAATATTAGCATTAATTACATACAACAGATTAACCATATTTAAATTTGATACAAATGTAGTTAGGTAATAGTCAATTTAGAACATTAGTTTTATTATTTTCTTTTTAGTAGTTAAGAATACCAAAAAAAATCTCTCAAATCTACTGTTCTATTAACATAGAAATGTTGCCATTAAAATAACTAATATCAACGACCTGAAAATTTTAATGGAAATAATTGATTAAATGTTCTAAATTGATAAAAAAAAAATAACTTGAAAATGATATTAAGTACAATATTTACTCACCATCAAAATACAAATGATAGTAATAACCCTCCTTTCATAGTTCTGTGGTAAACCAGACAATCATCCAACAAAGAGTAGAGTAAAAGATTTATCTAAATTTATATGGATAGATGAATATCTTAATTAAAGCCACATATTCTCAACATTATTCTTTTTAAAGCTGAATTCGTTTCGCATGTAAAACTGAAAATTCAATATATATGCTCATAAAAAGATTTATCAATTTCATTATACAAATGATTGAATTGAAATGTATATAGATAAAGGAATTAACTCTTTCATAAATTAATCTTTAGTTAAGACTTATTTTCGGAGCTAATTTCTTCTTCTGTCAGATAACATGCAGGGTCATCGGCCCATAAGTTGCCATGAACGGCTTCTGCACGAACTCTAAAATTAGCATTACATACATCAAGCCACCTACATCTCGCACATCTATCTGCATTTTGCCTAATTAGACCTTTCCGATCTTTCAAGCCCTTCATGAGTTCATCAGAAGTATCTTTCCAAACATCACTGAAATTTCTTTCACGTACATTACCAAAGCTGTAATGACGCCAAAATTGATCAGGGTGTATGGAGCCGTCCCATGATATGCAACCAATCCCAATTCCAGAAGAATTACCTTGATTCATCTTCAATAATTCTAAAACTTCTTCTGCACGATTAGGATCTTTGTTTAATAATCTCATATAAATATATGGACCATCACAATGATTATCAACTGTAAGAACTTCAACTGGTAAACCTTTTTTATGTAACTCTTCTGTTCGATCCAATATCAAATCAACTGTTTTCCTACTTTCCTCATGTGAAAGATCATGATCGATCATCTCAGAACCTCTACCAGAATAAACTAAATGATAAAAACATATTCTTGGAATTTTTTCAGCTTCTATCAAATCAAATATATCCGGTATTTCGTCCATATTATATTTATTAATAGTAAACCTAAGTCCTACCTTGATCCCTTCTTTCTGGCAGTTCCTGAGACCTTCAATCGCAGCTAAGAACGCACCTGATATAGCTCTGAAATTATCGTTTGTTGGCATAGTTCCATCTATAGATATTCCAACATAGGATAAGCCTATCTCCTTCAACCTCCTAGCCATCTTTTCATCAATAAGTGTACCGTTTGTAGAAATGACAGCACGTAGCCCTTTTGATCTAGCATAAGTTACCAGCTCTGGAAGGTCTTTTCTCATGAGTGGTTCTCCACCCGAAAACAAGATCACTGGTACACCAAAATCTGCAAGGTCATCAATCAGTTCCTTTCCTTCTTGGGTAGTAAGTTCATCACTATCATTCTCATCATCAGCATGAGCATAACAGTGAATACATTTAAGGTTACATTTTTTTGTTACATTCCAAACAACAACAGGTCTTTTATCTTTAGAGAATTGAAGAAGATGTGGTGGTAATTTTTTAGAGTCGCGTCCATACCTCAACGCATCAGAGGGTTCAACGGTTCCACAATAAAGTTTTGAAATTCCAATCATGATATCCCTAATCTTAAAAAAATAAATAATGTACGAACTTTAATTCAATAAAATATTATTATATATCTGCCAATATATATTTACTATGTTTATTGCTGGATAGGTAATTAGTAATTCAGCAGGATATAATTATTTCGGTTGAGTCATATAAAAATTTAGGGATTATAAGAAAATAAGTTGATTTACTTTAATCTTTAGATTTCTCAAAAATAATAAATCAAATTACAGCTAGGTTTATACACTTAAGGTACTACCATAACTGGTCGTTTTGAGTGTCTTACCACATTTTCAGCAACACTACCTAACATGAACTTCTTTATTCCTGATAGACCTTTTGTCCCTAGTACAATTAAATCAACCTTTATTCTATCAGCATAGTTTATAATCATCTCCGCAGGATTCCCTACTAAAACAGCATCATCTGCATGAATTCCCTGACTCTGAGCTTTTTGTTTTATTTCGGCTACAATCTTTTCACCTTTAGTTCGTGCGTCAGTATCTACCTCTGTACCCCATGCGGCTTGTATTACATGAACTATTTCAATAGAAGCGCCCATAGATTTGGCTAATTGCAAAGAAGCATCTACAGCTTTTGCAGAATTTTCAGAGCCATCTGTAGCAAGCAATATCTTGCTAAAAGGAACATTTTCCATATTAGAAACCTCACAAATTAAATCATAAATTGGAAAAAATAAAATTGGTTGTGGAATTATATATAAATAATTCAATCAAAGTATGTACTAAACTCATCTACTGGAATTGCTGTAAATGTAGTCGTACGGATACTTCCACGAGATGCTAACTCCACGACAGCTTTAGATATCGATTTTTCATCCTCAGCCTCAACGATATTAAGGAAATCAAATCTACCTAGTATGAAAAATTGTTCTAAAACAGTTACTCCCATGGATTTGAGTTCTTCATTTACCTCTTTAATCCTTTTAGGATTCTTCTTTAATGTCTTTGCCCCGTCGTCCGTTAACTTAGATATTATAACATATTTTGTCATATCTGTACCTCCTAATAAAAGTCCCCATGTTTGGATTGATCAAGCCAAATGTTGTATATCTATTCTGCATCAATCTTTGTTTTATGATTTATATCAGAACATTTCATTTTGCTCATACCAACTATATATAAATGGTTTTCAATCTATTTAATATTTTATACAAATGTAAATATGTGATTAAATAACTGTTTTAGTTTTAGCTACCAATATACTGTTTAATCTTTATCAAAATTTCTCTGTAAACATAGTTTTCAGGTATTACATCCACAACAATATTATAAGATTCTAAAGTTTTTGCAGTTGGTGCCCCAATTGACGCAACAATTGAATTGTTTAAAGCATCAACTATAGTTTCATTGTGCCCCATTTTCTCTGAAAGTTTGAAGAAACTATGTACCATCATTGAGCTTGTAAAAGCAAATGCAGATATCTCTCCCCTAATAGCTGAATTTATTAGTTGTTTTTGTTTCTCACCTTCCAACATCTGAAGTGTATATACATGAATTTCATGCACATTTGCTCCACATGACTTTAATCCAGTTACTAGTTCTGGCGCTCCATATGAACTGCGTGGAATCTCAATATTTTTACCACTTACTTTGTTGCAAAGATGATCGAGAAGCCCATGTGTACTATAAACATCAGGAATAGAATGGATCTTAATTCCATTCACTTCGAGCTCTTTTTTAGTATTTGGACCAATTGCAATAACTTTTGTCGAATTCAAGGCATTTATAAACCTCTTTTTTTGAGATAATTCAATTTGATTCAAAGTAAATATAATGCCATTCGCACTAGTAAATATAACATAATCTGATGATCCATCAATCACTCTAGTGACAAAGCCATCAAAATATTCACTTTCTTTTTCTATTAATTGAACCATTGGCACCAAAATTGGTTCAAATCCCATATCTTCAGCCAATTTTGCAGATTCTTCAAGATACCTTTCAGGTCGCATTATTGCTATGACAGGTCTATTTCTTTGTGAAGTCATGTAATCTCACCATATCCATCTATTGATCGCTTTTAGTTACAAGTACACATAATGCCCAACACTTCACTTATTTTCACAACATCCCCAATAACTGTAATTGCTGGAGCTTTTACTCCTTTTTCATTTGCCACATCCACTATATTAGCTAGATCAGATATGGTTACACGCTGATCTGGACGAGTACCTCTTTCTATTATTGCTATTGGTGTTTTTGGATTTTTACCGTGTTCTATTAATGCTCCTATGTTTTTTTCGAGCATTTTTACACCCATTAGAATAACAATAGTACCTTCAAAACCAGCTAAAAATTCCCAGTCTAGACCTGATTCTTCTTTTGTAGGATCTTCGTGACCTGTCATGAATAAAGCCATAGAAGCATGATTTCTATGCGTTATTGGTATTCCTGCATAAGCAGGAACAGCTATAGCGGATGTTATCCCGGGAACTACTTCAAACTCAATACCAGCTTTTATCAGTTCTTCGGCTTCTTCTGCTCCTCTACCAAAGATATATGGGTCCCCACCTTTTAGTCGAACAACCCTTTTTCCTTCTTGGGCTTTCTGGATTAAAATATTATTAATCTCATCCTGTGTAAGCTTATGATTACCAGCATATTTCCCAGCATCAACCTTTTCTGCTTTATCAGGAAGTGAATCTAGAATTTCTTTCCCAGGGAGCTGATCAAAGACAATTACATCGGCACTATCAATTAATTTCCTTGCTTTAATAGTCATAAGTTCAGGGTCACCAGGTCCTGAACCAATCAAATACACTTTACCTTGGTCAACCATAATTATTTTCGTCCTTTTAAAATTGTTTCTTATATCTAATTCATGATTTCTAAACAGTTATATAACTATATTGTTTTTACAATATTGCATTATTATATTACCTTAATAGGTAATGTAAGTTACCTAAATAAGTCACTTTAAATTATTTGAACACAATATATAATATGCCAATACTCCCAGGCAAATTGTAACTATATATCACAATTTGCCAGGGTACTCATTAATAAACATAAATTTATAATTGTTAAACTCATTTTTTAAGTTAGTCTACAATATCTAGTTAGCTCACATAGCTAGAACTTCGATTTAATGAATTATTAGAAAGAATCGTACTATGTATCAAATTGATTTGAAATCTGTCAACATGATTTTGAGGGATTATAATGGACTTTTTACAAGAAGAAATCACTACCATCCATAATTTCTGTCTTGATACTGAGAAAATGGAACAAAAGATGGTAGATTTAACGGTAACAAGACCAGTAACACTAGTCTTACCAATTTTATATAAAGAAATAAAAAACGACCCATTATATGATATTGTTCTTAATTTAAATAGATGTAGTTTCATCAAAAAAATTATAATCCCACTTGCTGCAGAAACTGGTGAAGAATACACTGAGGTTATAGACTTTTTCAAATTTTTAGAAGTTCCCCACATCGTTATTTGGTGTAACGGACCACGTATTGAGGCGATTATAGATGATATGAAAGAGAAAGACCTTGATATTACTTCTTTTAAGGGTAAAGGTAGAGATGTTTGGATTGCTATAGGTGTAGCAAGTTTAAACAGTTACGCAATAGCCTTCCATGATGCAGATATTGTGAATTATTCTAAATCACATCCAGTAAGGTTACTATATCCAATTGTGGATCCAGAGCTAGATTTCTTTTTCAATAAAGGTTACTATGCAAGAATAGGCATAGATACAAAAATAATGTATGGAAGAGTCTACAGATTATTTGTGCGTCCTCTAATAGAGGCTTTAAGGGTAGAAGTCGGATATAATTCAAGCATATTACAATACATGCAAGCCTTTAGATATCTTCTCTCTGGTGAATTTGCAATGACAACTGATATGGCGATTAATATAAGAATTCCAGGTGATTGGGGTTTAGAAGTAGGAATCCTTGCTGAAATTTATAGAAATACAACACCAAAGCGGATATGTCAAATTGATCTAGATTTCTATGAACATAAGCACCAAAAACTGGGTCAAAGTTCTCAGGAAGGACTATGCAAAATGGCACATGATATATTAACTACATTCCTAAGAGTTATAACTGAGTCCACAAATGGAAGTTGTCGAGAGATCTCAGGTCCGTTCTTACATAGTGTCACAGTTAAATATAAGCGTATGGCACAAGATCTTATTAGGCAATACCATGCAGATGCTCTTTGTAATGGAATTAGTTATAACAGGCACAAAGAAGAGCGATACGTTGACATTTTTGCTGATATCATTATGTCCGGTGGAGAACAATACCTAGAAGAGCCGGAGAATGTTCTCTTGCCTGACTGGAAAAGGGCACTTTCAGCTATCCCGAACATAAGAACAAAGATACAAGAAGCTGCACTTGAAGACATGAATGAATATAAATCTAATTCAAACAATCTATAAAAAAATAAAGAATGAAATTCATTCAGTCTCTAGCATATATTTTACCATATCTTTACTTATTTTATTTTCGCGACTAATTAAATCAACTATTTCATCCTCACTTTTACCTTCAGATAAAAATGTATTAATATTCTCTTTTATGGAAGGAGCTATGCTATAATATTCATTAATATCTTTCCTATGGCCCCAAACATCACCTTCAACCAATCGAATATTTTGCATTTCTAAAAACATCTTAACTGACTTGGAAACTGTACGTTTATATGATCCAGGTAATTGAATCATCACAATTTCGGGACATGTTTTTACGAGAGTGAAAACATCCATATCAGATGGCCTAAATGCCAAATGAACTATCTTTTCGTTGTGATCAAGTTCTTTGATCTCCTCTTTAGTACTCACTATTCTAATTTTCATGAGAAACCCCCTATATATGTTAACATTTTGGACTTATTAAACAATTGTATGAATCTGTATACTATATCTTTATTCAACCAAAAACCAAAAGACTATAGCTTTGTATAGACTAAAAAATTGATTTTGAGAAGTTGAACATCATACTATTATAACTATTATACTGCATAGTTTAAATAAGTTTAGTATGATTGATTAGAAAACAACTGCTCAGATTTTAATTAGTAGACTTCAATCCTCTTCCATAAACCTCATCCTAACAGCATCTGCGTGTGCATACAGGCCTTCTTTTTCAGCTATTAAGATAATTGCATTTGATAATTTCTTCAAAGCTGGCTTATCGATCTTTTGTATAGTAGAATATTTCAAGAAATGGTTGACATTTAACCCAGAATACATCTTTGCATAGCCTGCTGTTGGTAAAACATGGTTTGTTCCAGATGTATAATCTCCTGCAGATACTGGAGCAAAGTTACCAACAAAGATAGATCCAGCATTATCTATATTCTCTAAAACACTATCTGGTTCAGATACCATTATTTCTAAGTGTTCAGGTGCAAATTCATTTGAAAACTGGACACATTCCTCAATGCTTGCAGCCACCAAAATAGCTGCGTTCTGAAGTGCTTCATCAATAATATTACGTCTTTTAGCACGCGTACTTTGAATGTTTACTTCTTGTTCAACTGCTTTTGCAAGTTTAGAAGAACTAGTAACAAGTACTGAAACAGCGCATGGGTCATGTTCAGACTGAGCTATTATGTCAGAGGCTACCATTTTTGGATCAGCTGTATCGTCTGCAATAATCAATACTTCACTAGGCCCAGCTGGAAAGTCTATCTCAGCATGATCTCTGATAAGCATTTTTGCAGTTGTAACATACACATTACCAGGGCCCACAATCTTAGTCACCTTTTCAACAGATTCAGTACCAAAAGCCATCGCTGCTATGGCTTGTACGCCACCTATTGAATATACCTTATCCGCACCAGCTACTTTTGCAGCTGCTAATGTAAGTGGATTGATGTTACCATCTGGTCCAGGTGGTGTACACATGATCACTTTTTTAACTCCTGCTACTTTTGCAGGAATTATAGTCATCAAGGCAGTTGAAGGATAAGATGCACTGCCGCCTGGAACATAGGCTCCTATTGATTCTAGAGGAGAACACTTTTGTCCTAATTTCACTCCGTCCCCCACATCAATATACCACAGTTTTTCAGGTACTTGAGCCTCGTGAAATTTTCTAATATTTGATGCAGATAATTGAATTGCCTCAATTATCTCTGAATCTACCATACTATAAGCCTGCTCTATATCTTCTTTAGGAACCTCAAAACTATTGATTTCAACTCCATCAAATTTTTTTGTATAATATTTGATTGAAGTGTCACCCTTTTTTCTCACATCGTCCACAATAGTTTGAACATTAGCTTTGACTTCAAGTAATTCACAACCTCTATCCATCAGTCGAGATTTTTCCTCTCTGGTTAATTCTAAAATATTCTTGCATAACATGATAATCATTCCAAATAAGTTAACTCGTTTAAAAATGAAATAATTTTTTAACTGAAATCGCTCATTGTCTTTTGTGTATTAGAGCTTAATGTCCTTTCTTCAGATCGACTCAATTTCAATTCAGATAAACTGACACTAATATCGAGCTGTTTGAATATATCTATAGTTATCTTTGAACCTATCAATTTTGATATATTGGAAGGATTGGCTTCTTTTAATTCATCTATACTTCTATATCCATTCTTGAAAAGTTTACGTGCCCTTGATCTTCCTACACGTTTCAAACTTACTAACTCTACTAGTTCTAACTTCACACCATATTTTATTCGTTTCTCAAGTTGTTTTGCCATCGTACTAACTTCAGGCTTTTTTGTGTAAGGTGCAAGTAAAGATAATGCGTGCATTAGCCATAAAGATGTTTCTGAAAACACTCGAATATCTCCTTCTCCAACATTATAATTACGTGCAATCTCATCAATATGTATCTCATTAATCCAGTCCATCAACAGCTTCGCGGTCTTGACCTCACCAAGAAACCATTCATATTCAGTAGCTTTAAATTCACTCGGTATACTTGTGAACTTTTCTTTATTCTTCATTACATACATAACTATATCTTGATAATCAGAAGAGCGCAGGTACAGTTTTCTCATATCCGGAGTACTACATACAAGATGTAACAGTGTAATGTCCTCAATCAAATTGCCATTTTTCAAGCCTTCTAGTATTTTAGAAGCTGAGAGAGGATCAATATAAAGCATTGAAGTTAGTTTACCAATCCTTGTAGGAATCAATGATGAGTCAAGAACGGATGTACCAGGACCCTCTAACTGAATCATTTCATTATCTTTTAAGAAATTCACACAATCTAAAACAATCGAATCAAGATCCTCAGCATTACCCTGATAAGCAAAAAATGTTTTCTCCATGAACTCAAGAAGTCCTTTGTATGTAGATGCTAATTTACTCACAATTAAGGCAAGTATATGTGTTCTAAGTGCATTTTCGGCTCCTAGCTTTGACCAAATATCTTCTGGTCTTGCATTAATATATTTTTCAAGTAGGTAATCATACTCATCTTTACTTTTAGCTATAAGTACCGATTCCCCAAATGGATCAAGTGTTGGTCTACCAGCCCTACCAGCCATTTGCTTGTAGTCGAGTACGGGTATTGGTACCATCCCAAAATTCGAGTCATACCTCTTGTAATTCCTAATAATTACACTTCTTGCAGGTAAATTCAATCCCGCAGCGAGTGTAGGTGTACTTGAAATGACTTTTATTTGATTACTTCGAAAGCCATCTTCTACTATTTTCCTATGTTCAGCACTTAAACCGGCATGATGAAATGCAACACCTTGACGCACACACTTTGAAAGTACTTCAGAAATATCAGACTCACTAATTTCAGTAATATCTTCTGCCATTGATTCTAAAACGGTTTTTCCGTGATCGTCAAGTCTTGGAGCTATTTTTCTGCCAGCTTTTTTAGCAAAGCTCATACAGTTTTTCCTGCTATTCTCAAAAACTAAACATTGTCCACCTGTATTGATAATATCTAAAGTTAAGTTAATTGAATTATCATCTGTGAAACTTTTGATATCCCTTGCCTCATTATCATGATACAGTTTTCCAGCCCAGAATATCGACTCAAAAAGATTAATAGGTCGCCATTCACTGACAATAAGGTTTGCATTAAGCCAGTTAGAAATATCTTCAGGATTACCAATAGTTGCAGATAATGCAATTATCTGAGCATTCGGGTTCAAATTCATTAATCTAGTTAATGTAATCTCTAAAGTAGGACCTCGGTTCCCTGAATCAAGTAAATGTACTTCATCAACAATCACAGTACTTATATCTTTAATCCATGAAGTTTCGTTTCGAAGAAGAGAATCAGCTTTTTCAGATGTTGTCACTATAATATCATTATGACCTAACCATTCATCTTTAGAAGTGAAATCCCCTGTAGTTATTCCAACTTTAATACCTAACTTTGAGAATTCAGAGAAACGATTGTATTTTTCTGATGCCAGTGCTCTTAGAGGAACAATATATAAACATTTTTCTCCTTTTCCGATTGCTTTATGCATTGCAAGTTCGGCTATGAATGTCTTACCTGAAGCCGTTGGTATAGCGGCAACCAAGTTTTTACCCTCAAGTATACCATTTTCTACAGCTTGGGTCTGAGGAGGATATAGTTCTACTAACCCTGTGTCTCTATAAAATCCTTTTACTTGCTCAGGAATGTCTAGTTCGTTTATTTTCATGTTTAATAAAGTAAGTTAAGCAAGAATGTAAATAAGTTACTATTATATATCAACATACTACAAAAATCGTCTACTAAAATACATCATTTAAATTAATAAACTATATTTATAAAAACACTCATTTATTCATAATAAAACAGGTTATATGGACATTACAATAATGGATGAGATAAATACACTAATCCCCGATTGGCTCTCTTGGGACATAGTAAGTTTTCTTTTTATTTTCATAGTACTAATTGCCACTATAGTTTTAGCAAAGTTAGTCAACAAAATGTTACTTGCTTACTTTAAAGTAGCTAGCAAGAAAATGGATATTGATGAAACTGTTTATGCGCTTGTCCGTAGGATCATAATTGCCATCATCTATCTAATGGGTATAGTGACAATCGTAATGACCATACCAGTATTAAGGAATATTTCAATAGCACTTTTTGCAGGTGCCGGTTTTGCAGGTATTGTGGTAGGTCTTGCAGCTCAAAGCACACTATCTAATATCATATCGGGTATTGCCCTTGCTACATTTAGACCATTCAGAGTTGGTGACTTAGTAACTCTTAGAGGTGATTATGGAAAAGTAGAAGATATCACCTTAGGTTATACAGTTGTTAGAACTTGGGATAACCGTAGATTATTCATCCCAAACCATATCATTAGCGATGAAGCTATAATTAATTGGTCTATTGCTGATCCTACTGTTGTTTGGCCAGTAGATGTAGGTATAAGTTACGATTCTGATATAAAATTAGCTAGAAAAATTATGTTGGAAGAAGCTAAAAAACATCGTAAGGTAATGACTGGAGATCAGCTTAGAATTATTAAACAGGATTTCACTCCTGGTGACGAATATAATGTCCTTGTAACAGATCTTGGTGATTTTTCCATAAAACTCAGATTATTTGTCTGGATAGCTGACAGGTCCGAAGCATATGGAACAGGCTGTGACCTAAGAGAATCAATTAAAAGAAGATTTGATGCTGAAGGAATAGAAATACCATTCCCATACCGTACAGTTGTGTATAAAAATGATCTACCAACTCCAAAAAAAGATAATAAGGAGAGTTTAAAATGAAATATATTATTTTTACGGATATGGATGGTACTCTAATTGATCATGATACATATTCCTATAAAGAAGCTGAAGATGCATTACAGCTTATAAAAAAAAACAATATACCACTCATATTTTGTACAAGCAAAACCAGAAAAGAAATAGAAACGTTTTGCAATAAAATGGAGGTAAACCATCCTTTCATTTCAGAAAATGGAGGTGCAATTTACATTCCAATAAATTACTTTGCAGCAGAATATGATTACGACATTGAATACGAAGGGTATAATGTTATTGAATTAGGTACACGTTACAATATATTAAGAAATGTTCTGAAAGATATTCAGAATGCTCTTGAAACGGAAATAGTTGGTTTTGGTGACCTTGATGCAACTCAAATAAGTCAACTTACAGGTCTGGATATTAAATCTGCAGAAAATGCCAGTGTTAGAGAGTATGATGAAGCGTTCACAATAAAAATACAAGATGAACAAAATATTGATGTAAATCAGATAATAGATATCATAACTTCAAAGATAACATCATCTGGTCTTACTTACACAAAAGGTGGCAGGTTTTGGCATATAATGGGCGACAATGATAAAGGAAAAGCTGTTGCAATTTTAACAGACATATACCAAAAGGAATTAGGTAATGTCAAAACTATTGGTTTAGGAGATAGTCTTAACGATTTACCTATGCTGCACTCTGTAGATATACCAATTCTCGTTCAAAAGCCTACGGGTTCACATGATCCTGAGATAACTGATCCTTCAATCAATTATATTGACGGTATTGGTCCAGTTGGATGGAATAAGGCCATTACCAACATATTGATCAAAGATCGTTGATGAAGGTACTTCTATTAAAAACTGTTAAATATAGTTGATTACCACATTTTATATTAAATATATATTTACAAATATGGGGTTATATTATGATCAGATTAGAAAATATGTTACCTAAGGCATTTCTTCTTGGAATAGTAGAAGTTGTTAATGAGGTAGGGCCTGAAAAGGCACATGATTGGTTAGTAAAAATTGCACAGAAAATTGGAGAAAGTGAAGGTGGTGGGATTGAAGGGGCACGAGAAGGTGATTTACATTACCTACCAACTTCACCTTGTATAACTGACATTAGAGAATTTATAGAAATTTTTGGCCATCCAGATGAGTTTGACCAAATAGTAGAACATTCAAACAACCTGAAAGATAATTCTACCGAAGGATGGAAATATCCAGCATTAACAGATATCCTAGGAATATTACACCATTGGTATAACTATAAAAGAGCAGAAATGATGGGTATAAGGTTGCTTAATGTTGGAACAAGATGTCCATTAAATGAAAAATATGTATACAATGAAAAAGGAATGCAAAGAGCTAATATGACAAAAGAGGATGTTGATAAAGTTCTAGAAAAAGGTTATTATGTATATAAAATGGAAAAAATCAAGCAGGAGTGAACAGTTTGAACTTAGAAAAGGCACATAAGCTTTACCAAGAAAGTGTCGAGGTACTTAAAAAAAACCAACATGAAAATGGTGGATTCTATGCAAGTCCACCTGGTACACGATATCCTTTTATCTATCCAAGAGATCATTCAATAGCAATACTTGGATGCATATCTGCAGGGCTGATGGATCAAGCAAAACTTGCACTCAAATTCATTCTAGATGCCCAAAAACCTGTTGGTGAATTTTCACAAAGATATGATGTAGATGGAAATGATGCCAGTTACAAAGAACTTCAAATAGATGGTAATGGACTAGTATTGTACGCATTAGGACAATATTACAATGCAAGTGAAAAATATCACAAAGATGGATTGAAAGATAATAGTTTCATAAAACAATACTGGGACACTATAGTAAAAGCTGTTGAATTCATAATCTCAAATAAAAATTCTGAAGTTAACTTGATCCATACAATTAATAGTATCCATGAGTACCCAGCATATGAACATGGATTTGAGATCTATGCCAACGCCACATGTTGTGCAGGCCTCTATTCAGCGATAGAAATGGGAGAAGTTCTTGGCAAAGATATATCTGGTTGGAGAAAAGAAGCTGATGAAATAAAATCAGCTATCCTTAAACGGTTATACAGCCCAAGAAGAAGGTCTTTTATCAAATGTATCCGAGTAAAGGATAAAAGCAGTAAACCCATAGGTTATGACTCCTTTGCTTCAAATGTTATTGATGTTGACGTTGTTGAACATTCACCTGCTTATTTTGGCCTAATAGATGAAAATGATATGAAAAATATCTCTACGGTTAAAAGAATACATGAAAATCTGTGGGATAAAGAAATTGGTGGTATGAACAGATACCCTGAACTTTGGAACCGAAATAATGGTGGTTATGGACCTTGGTGCCATTTTACTGGTGAGATGGCAAGTCATTATATAGCAGTAGATAATCGTGACATGGCAGAACTATACCTCAGTTGGTTAGTTGATATAGCACACGATTATAAATTACCTGAGCATGTATCCACAATTGAAAGATTTGAACTCTGGCTCGAAGATTACACTAACAGTAAGATCTTAAGGAACAGTAAACTAGAAATGATCAAGCAAGCTAAAGAACATCCAAAATGGCAAGATGGTCTAGCATACATCACATTTCCACTTATATGGGCGCATGCTGAATATATAAGAGCTTATAATAAATACATCAATAAATACTTTTAATCAGATATGTAAATTAGTCCACGATATTAAGTTGATAAGTAAGCAATGAAATGTTTTGATGTGATATTATACAATACCACATCAATTTCACTTTTCAATCATCGCTAAGCATTTTAGTAAAATACTTATCATACGATGACATGTCAAAATGACCATGACCGCTTAAATTGAATAGAATAGTTTTTTCTTCACCTGTTCTTTTACATTCCATAGCTTGATCAACTGCAGCCTTAATAGCATGAGATGATTCAGGTGCTGGTGCAATACCTTCAGTCCTTGCAAATTTTAAGGAAGCGTCAAATATCTCAATCTGGTGATATGAAGCAGCATCTATAAACCCATCATGAACAAGTTTACTGAGAATAGGAGACTCACCGTGATACCTTAAGCCACCTGCGTGGATGGCTGGTGGTACAAAATCATGTCCTAGTGTATACATCTTAAGTAATGGTGTGGTTTCAGCTGTATCACCGAAATCGTACCTAAACTCTCCTTTTGTAAGTGTTGGACATGCTGAAGGTTCAGTTGCAAGGATTTTTACATCACTTTTACCATCGATCTTATCCTTAACATATGGAAAACAAATTCCTGCAAGATTACTGCCTCCACCACAACATCCAATAATTACATCTGGATAATCTTCTACCATTTCCATCTGTTTTTGTGTCTCTAAACCAATGATTGTCTGATGTAACATCACGTGGTTTAGTACACTACCAAGAGTGTACTTGGTGTTCTCATTAAGTGCTGCATCCTCAACAGCTTCACTAATAGCTATACCTAAACTTCCTGTAGTGTCAGGATATTGTTCTAGTATTTTCCTACCAAAATTAGTCTCTGTACTTGGCGATGGAACTACTGAAGCTCCCCATAAATTGATCAGAGATTTCCTATATGGTTTCTGCTCAAAACTTGATCTTACCATATAGACCTTGCACTCTAGATCAAAGTAATTACAAGCAAATGAAAGTGAACTACCCCATTGACCAGCACCCGTTTCTGTTGTTAAACGTTCAGTACCATCTTTCATGTTATAGTAGGCCTGTGGTAATGACGTGTTTGGTTTATGGCTCCCTGGTGGACTAACACCCTCATATTTATAATATATTTTCGCAGGAGTATCCAAATGTTTTTCTAGCCTTCTTGCCCTAAACAATGGAGCTGGCCTCCATAATTTATATATCTCCAGTATCTCTTCAGGAATTCGAATATATCTTTCATTACTCATTTCTTGTTTGATGAGCTCTGTTGAAAAAATAGGCTCCAGTTCCTCAAAAGTAATAGGTTCATTTGTACCTGGGTTTAAGGGTGGGTCTAAAGGTGTTGGTAAATCTGGTAAAATATTATACCAACTTTTTGGCATTTCATTTTCATCTAGTATAATTTTTGTTAATTCCATGATGTAAAACCTCTCATTATTTTAAACAGTACTATATAGTACATAAATGTACTACTTTCAATAATATATATCCATTTTGATTAAATTTTCATACTTGATCAGCAATATTCATTGCTATATTTACTACTGCAACTGCATCCTTACCAATAATCCTTATCATAGGCTCTTTCCCCATACCACCTTCATCATATATAATATCGGGAACAACACCATCAAAGGCTTTAATGGCTTCTGAAACACCCCAATCCATTGTACTAACATTATCTGGTTCCAAGCTGCGATCAAAACTTGAGATATTCAGATTCATTTCATTACAAACCTTAAGAATTTTTCTTGAATATTTTATATTAAGGCAAGATGTTTTTGTGGGATCGAAACTCATAGATGTTAGGATGATCCTTCCCACATGACTACTCTTCCCAAAACCAATACAGCCCACAGCTTTTGGTATATTGTTCATTTTAACTATCCTACCTTCCACTGCAGCTATATCTGAAAGCTCATAAGCGTTCTCTTTACCCATTGCAAGGTTACTTCCTACCTCTGGTATTAAATTAACAAATGAAGGGTTTTTCAGAAGTCTGGAGAGAGCCAAGTTCATTTTTTTGAGCACATAATAGCGCTTCGAGTTATCTAGGATGTAATAACTTTGGTCAACTGGAGCTACTCCTTTGCCAACATCACTGCTGTTAAAGATAGCTCTTTCCACAAATTCTTTTGATAATGTTGCAGCTTCAACCAATGAATATTCTTTTGCTAAATAAGAGATTAGAGCAGAAGAATAAGTACATCCTGATCCATGTGTACCGCCTTGCAATAATTCACCTGGGACTACATGAGTATCGTTGGTACTGGTTTCGTATATCAAGTCCGAACCTTCTAAATGTCCTCCAGTAACAATAACATATCTTGGTCCTTTCTTACCAATAATTCTAGCTGCCTTGATAGCATCATCTACTGTATTTATAGAAATTCCTGAAATTGCTTGGGCTTCTTGTACGTTTGGTGTAATTACATCACAAATAGGCAGAAGCTTATCTATGAGAGTACTTAAAGCCTCCATTCTCATTAATGAACCGCCAGCTTCAGCTGACATAACTGGATCAACTACTAAGCCAAATCCGTACCTTTTAGCACATTTAGCTACAAACTCAATAATTTCGGATGTGGGGAGCATACCCGTTTTGGCCCATGATGGATGCATGTCATCGCATACTACTTTAATCTGGCTCGAAACTACATCAGGTGGTAAATCAAAACTATCTATAACACCTGTAGTATTTTGAGACGTGACTGAGGTTATGGCACAGGTTCCATGTACATCTAGTGCAGAAAATGTTTTCAAATCGGCCTCTATCCCAGCACCTCCGCCTGAATCTGAGCCTGCAATCGACATAACAACTGGTTTCTTTTTCATTTCAAACTCACCTACTTTATTCCTATCTCTGTGTTTATATACTTCGAGATATATATAAGCAAAGCACAAAACTATTGCTTATTCGATAGTTTTATATATTGTATTTGCAACATTCATGCATCATAAAACAATATCATTTAATTAAATTTATTTTAAACAAAAAGATTGGGCGTGCTCAAAATGGCTAATAGACCTCTTGATATACTGAATAATGCTTTGAATACACCGGTTATAGTTAGATTGAAAGGTGCACGAGAATTTCGTGGACAGTTACAAGGTTATGATGTGCATATGAATCTTGTACTTGATGATGCTGAAGAACTAAAAGATGGAGAGATCGTTAGGAAGCTTGGAAGTGTTGTCATAAGGGGCGACAATGTGGTATACCTTTCACCATAAATCAACATAATAACAGTACAACATAAGATTAATAAAACTACTTATACAACAAATCCTATTTTCAAACAGGTGATAATTAATGACAAAAGGAACTCCATCAAAAGGTAAAAGACAAAAAAGAACTCATGCGAAATGTAGAAGATGTGGAAGTGTTTCACGCAACATTCATACAAAAATATGTACTTCATGTGGTTTTGGAAAAAGCAGTCGTATGAGAAAATATAGTTGGAGCAAATAAAAAACTTAATTCCTAAAAATTTCTTTTTTGGAGATACAAATGGAAGAAGAATGCGGTGTTTTGGGAATCTCTGTTACTCAGAACGAATTTTCACAGCCTGACATCGCACTCCAAATGTATTATGCATTATATGCACTCCAACACAGAGGACAAGAATCTACTGGTATTGCTTTATTTGATGGGAATGAGATACACTCCATTAAAGGAATGGGGCTCGTTCCTGAAGTATATTCCAAAGATGACTTACTAAACCTTACAGGTGATGTGGGTATTGGTCATGTTAGATACTCTACCACTGGTGATTCTCGACTAGAAAACTGTCAACCTTTCATAATCAATTACAAAAACGGTAATATCGCTCTAGCACATAACGGTAATCTGATCAACAGTGAAAAACTAAGAGAAGAGCTAGAATCACAGGGACATATTTTTACTACCGAATCTGATACTGAAGTAATAGTTCATCTTCTTGTTAAAGAGTTTCTGTACCATGATCCTGTAGAGGCTATAAAAAAAGTTATGTCACGCCTTGAAGGTTCCTTTTCATTAGCTATTATGATCGATTCCATGATTATAGCCATCAGAGATCCACATGGATTCAAACCCCTTTGTTTTGGGAAAATAGATGGTGGTTATGTAGTTGCTTCTGAAAGTGTTGCTATCGATACATTAAACGGCAAGTTAATTAGAGAACTAGAGCCTGGAGAAATCATCATATTCAAAGATGGAACATATGAAAGCTCTAAAATCCCAGTTAAAAAAAGAATTTCTCACTGTGTATTTGAATTCATTTATTTCGCAAGGCCCGATTCAATAATAGATGGACAATTAGTTTATGACGTTCGTGAAAAGATTGGACGTGAACTTGCAAAAGAACATCCTATTGATGCAGACATAGTATCACCAGTCCCTGATTCAGGAATAACTTCGGCTGTAGGTTACTCTGATGAATCCAAAATAAAGTATCGTGAAGGACTAATGAAAAACCGATATATTGGTAGGACTTTTATTTTACCAGGACAATCACTGCGTGAAACTGCTGTAAGGCTGAAAATGAACACAATATCACAAAATCTTAGTGGAAAGAAAGTAGTGCTAATTGATGATAGTATTGTAAGAGGTACTACATCTAAAAGAATTATTAACATGGTTCGTTCAGCGGGTGCAAAAGAAGTTCATGCTCGAATAGGTAGCCCACCTATAATTGCTCCTTGTTACATGGGTATTAATATGGCAAGCAGAGACGAACTAGTTGCATCTTGCAGAGACATTGATGGAATTGGAGAACTAATTAATGCGGATACACTTGGATATTTAAGTATCGAAGGTTTAGTAAAAGCAATCGGGATTGAAAAAAGTAAACTTTGTATTGGATGCATAACCGGACTTTATCCACTAAAAATTGAATGCGAACAATGCGAATAAATGTTATTCTTAATTAGGTTTTTATATAAACTCTCTTTTACTTAATAGTAAGTATTTTACATTAAGTATATTGCATTTTCTACTTAGCTGTTTCCAAATCTTATAATACTTTGTTTAGATCAACTTGATAATAAACCATCTATACTTTACAGTATGGAGCAAAATCATATTTATTGTTTATAGAAAAGGGCCGGGACCGAGAATCGAACTCGGATCTTAGCCTCCACAGGGCTAAAGGATAACCGCTACCCTACCCCGGCATTTAAGGGTTCTAGGTTTAAAGCATTCTATAGATGTACCTCTGTTAAATAAACTTTTCCTTTATTTATTGGAGTTCCAAAAAATGGTTCATATGTATTCTGAATAGAATTTTATTATAAGTTCTTATGATAAAAAAATAAAATAAACCATTTCAATAAATAATCAAATGATTTATTTCAGTTTAGAGATTGCAATCTGAGCTGCTTTTTCTCCTGAAAGGAGCATCCCACCAAATACGGGACCCATTCTTGGTGCACCTGCAGCAGCGTTTGCAGCCATCCCCGTTACAACCAAGCCTGGGTATATCTCTTTAGTAGTTTCCATTAACAAATTCTCCCCTACATCAGCCCACATTGGCTTTTCACCCACAACTCCAAGTTCACCTATCTGTGCACCTGGAACTTTTCTTTGAACAATATCACAGATGCTTGCATCGTGTCCAGTACCATCAATAACAACCTTTGATCTAATTGTTAAGGGATCCACGTGAAGTTTGTTTAGACCTACAGGAGTCCAGTTAATTACTAGCCCACAAACAGTATCATTTTCGCGTATCATTACATCTTCTACACTAACTAGATTAAGAATCTGTGCACCTGCTGAAGTTGCTCCTGCTGCCAGTTTAGAAACCGATTCTATTGAATTTGCTACATAATAACCTTTTTCGTATTCCTTATAAGAAATATCGTATTCATCAAGTATTCTTTTGGCATCTTCTTGTACAACTATGCGTGGAAACATCATCCCTCCTCCCCACATACCGCCACCTATTGCCAATTTTTTCTCAAATAAAACTGTTTTATAGCCAGCTTCTGCAAGATGCTTCGCCGCAACAAGGTTTGCAGGTCCACCTCCAGCTAGAGCTACATCAACATCTGTATATTCCATGAACATTTTTGAGAATTCATCTACAATTGCTCTTGTAATTATTACTTCATCAAGTTCCATTAATATCTACCTCATAACAACAACTAAATAATTATCTAGTTAATATGTTCTTCACATAATTATCAGTATCTAACTTAAATCTAATGAATTAGTCAAAACCTATGGAACAATTTGCATTGTAACAAAAAAACTGTGTAGAACTCGAATTTAGCTCAAATTAAACTTAACACACGTTTTTTCATTTTATCAGAATGGAATTATAAGTGCAATAAAGTAATATTCCGTTAAGGTCATATATAAAAAAGAAAATTATCGCATAACATACTAATCAAATAAAGCATTTTTTTAGGTGAATATATGGGAAAAACTATTTCAGAAAAAATTATAGGAGAACATGCTGGAAAAGAAGTTTCAGCTGGTGATATAGTTGTTGCTAATGTCGATGTGACTGCAGTACAAGATGGTACAGGGCCATTAGCTGTACAGCAACTGAACAAAATTAATCTAGTGCAAGCAGCTAATCCAAAAAGTACAGTTTTATTCATTGACCATGCTGCACCGAGTCCTCATAAAGATTTATCTAACGCACATGGATTATTACGAGACTTTGCTAAAAAGACAGGAGTGGTTCTTTCAGAAGTAGGTGAAGGTGTATGCCATCAACGTCTTGTAGAATCATATGTTAAACCTGGAGATATACTAATAGGTGCAGATTCGCATACATGTACATCAGGTGCGCTTGGTGCATTTTCTACGGGTATGGGATCGACTGATGTTGCTATAGGTATAGCGTTAGGAAAAACCTGGCTTAGAGTTCCTGAGACGTTCAAGATCAATGTAACGGGTCAATTTCAAAAGGGTGTATATGCTAAAGACCTTATCTTGTATGTAATTGGACAAATTGGAGCTGATGGAGCAACCTATAAAGCACTCGAATTCACTGGAGATACGATTAAAGCCATGACCATGTCTGAAAGGTTCACTCTCTCTAACATGGCTGTAGAGGCTGGAGCCAAGACCGGCCTAATTGAAGCTGATGATGTAACTAAGCAGTACCTTGAAGAGCTTGGAAGAGGTGATGAGTTCAGGTACATACAAGCTGATGAGGATGCGGAATATGAGAAGGTTTTTGATATAGACGCTTCAAAGCTTGAACCCGTGATTTCAGCACCACATACTGTAGATAATGTCAAAAGCTTAAATGAACTAATGGGCACTAAAGTAGACCAAGTGTTCATAGGAACTTGTACTAATGGTAGACTTGATGATCTAGAAATTGCAGCTAGTGTACTTAAAGGAAAACAGAGGCACCCCGATACAAGATTGATAGTTACACCCGCATCAAAGCAAGTATACATACAAGCAATGGAAAAAGGATATATTCAAACTCTAGTAGAAGCCGGAGCTGCAGTCATGGCACCTGGATGTGGACCATGTGTAGGAGTACATCAAGGAATATTAGGGGATGAAGAAGTATGTATTGCAACACAGAACAGAAACTTCAAAGGAAGAATGGGTAACCCTAACAGCTATATCTACTTATCATCACCAGCTACAGCAGCAGCAGCTGCGATTACT
Source organism: Methanosalsum natronophilum (assembly GCF_024808815.1). Classification (GTDB taxonomy): domain Archaea; phylum Halobacteriota; class Methanosarcinia; order Methanosarcinales; family Methanosarcinaceae; genus Methanosalsum; species Methanosalsum natronophilum. The sequence continues at coordinate 88,049 of NZ_JANUCS010000002.1, forward strand.
GGTAAAATCACCGACCCGAGGGAGGTACTGGTATGAAAGAAGAATTAAACGGCAATTCATGGAAGTTTGGAGACGATATTAGCACAGACTTAATTGCTCCTGGCCGCTATTTCCATCTAAGAACCAATCTACCAGAACTTGCAAAACACGTATTAGAAGATGCAGATCCAGAATTCCCTGCTAAAGTAAAATCAGGAGATTTTGTAGTGGCCGGTAGGAACTTTGGACTAGGATCTAGTAGAGAACATGCACCTACGATAATAAAGTTGGCTGGAGTTAATGCAGTACTAGCAAAGTCATTTGCACGGATATTTTATAGGAATGCAATTAATGTAGGCTTACCTGTATTAATATGTGATACTGATAAAATCGATGAAGGTGATAAACTCAGTATCGAGCTTTCTAATGGTGTCATACATAACCAAACAAAAGGAACTGAGATTACATTTAATCCATTACCTAATGTCATGATACGCATACTAAATGACGGTGGTTTAGCATCACATATTGAAAAACATGGTGACTTTAAGTTAGAGGATTGAATTATATCCTCTCAACCCTCTCCCGCCTATAATAGCTCTTCTGGAAATCAAGTTTAATTACCTTATTTCTTTATATGAAAAATAACTCTACAAAAACACATAATCTATATATAAATTGAAAATCAAATGACTAAATTAGTGGAATTTAATAAGATACTTTCATTTACTATATCAACATATTAAATGCACATTCGAGGGACAGGGGTTTATGTTTAAATAATCACTTTAATTTGATTTTCTACTAAAACTATCTTATATGTAGCGTACTTATAATAATCAAAGCCATTTTCTGTAGCTAATATACTATTCCCAAAAATAAAACTATATAGGACGTTCTAAAATTGCGATCGATGCAGCGAACAAACAAGAAGATAAAAAGAGAAGACTATCCCGATTTCAGTGACTCTACTGCAGAGTATATAGTTTTAAAACCAATCGGATATCCACTTACGAGTATATTAGAAGAATATCCAGAGATAGAAAATGAAGAACTTTTCCAGTTTTATGCAAGAGAACAATGGAACGGATACGTTGCGTATAAAAACGAATTCTTGTTCGATCGCAGAATGTATCCTGACTTCGCATACAAAATCCTTGAGGTAGAACCACCTGAATCCATTATTGGTATGGAAACTAGGATATTCGTCAAAGATGAAAAGACATTATCTAAACCGATTGAGTTCAAGAGTCGTATCACTATGGATAATGTGGTTGGCCAGTCACTTGCCAGAAAGAAATGTAAATTAATTGAAAAGTATCTCGAGAACCCTTTAGGATTTGGTAAGTGGGCTCCAAGAAACGTTCTTTTCCATGGCCCTTCAGGAACTGGAAAAACAATGTTTGCTAAAGCATTAGCTAACAAAACAAACTCACCTATAATCCCTGTGAAAGCAACACAACTTATTGGGGAGTTTGTTGGTGAAGGTGCTAGGCAGATACATCAATTATATGAAAAAGCAAGTAATATGGCACCATGTATTATTTTTATTGATGAGCTGGATGCTATTGCTTTAGATAGAAGACATCAGGAGCTTAGAGGAGATGTATCAGAGATTGTAAATGCGCTTTTAACCGAAATGGACGGAATTATCGAACATGAAGGAATCTGTACAATTGGTGCTACAAATAGAATAGACGTGTTAGATAGCGCTATAAGAAGTAGATTTGAAGAAGAAATCGAATTTGTCCTGCCAGATGAAAGTGAAAGAGCAGAAATAATTCAAAAGAACATAACTACATTCCCAATACCTATTACAGAAATTGACATTTCACGAATTGCTAAATATACTTCTGGTCTATCAGGAAGGGACTTGGTTGAAAAACTTTTAAAATCTGTGCTACATTCAGCCATAGTAGAAGATAAAAAATATATAGATCAAAACGATTTTGATACAGCTATAAACAAACTTATGAAAACCGAAAAAGGAACTGCATTAGATACAATGTATTCTTAAATAGTAGGATGATTACAATGGTAGAATTGAACGAGACTGATAGATTTGAATGTAAAGTCATTAATGTATTCGATAACAAAAATTGGAAAGGTGTCGTAGTAGAACACGGTGAATCAAAAAGTAGAGTATATTTTGGAAGGATCAGATCAAAAATAGATCATATTAAACCCGGAGATACTTTATACCTAGGTGCAAAACCAGTTAACTTTGATATCGGGGACAGAAGTATGGAAGTTTCTCTATACGATGAGGATAATAACAAACTTGACTGGACATTTCTATAACCCTTTTATTCAGATGCCTTATTTATTTTGTAAGGTATATCTATTTCCATTAGGTCACTAGCTATAATAACCGATTTGAAATGCTGTTTTGCCTCATTATAGATTGGTGAAATATCATCTGTATATCTTGAACTTATATGAGTTAATATCAATCGTTCTACATTAGCATCGGCGGCAAGTCTAGCAGCTTCAACTGATGTTGAATGCATTGATTCTCTAGCCCACTCTTTTTTATCTTCGGCTAATGTTGCTTCATGGATTAAAAGGTCAGCTCCTTTAGATGCTCTTTCAACATCTTCTGTAGGTCTAGTATCACCACTATAAACTACAGTCCTACCTGGCCGAGATGGACCTAATACGTCTTGTGGAGTTATACGATTCCCATTTACTATAACATTAAATCCTTTTTGTAATTGTGAAAACATGGGGCCTACTGGTACCCCTAGTTCAATCGCTTTATCACGGTCAAATTTACCTGGCCTTACATGTTCACGCAATACATACCCTACACTGGGTACACTGTGTTTTGTCTTAATTATCTCTATATCATATCCATTCTTGTGTATTATTTCACCTGGAGCGACTTCTCTTGAACGTACATCAAATCTTAACTTATAATAACCAATACCGATCAGCATTTTAACAAAATCATGTATATGAGGCGGGCCATAGATATCCAGTGGTTCAGTCCTACCTTGGAAAGACATTGTTTGAACTAAACCCGGGATACCTAGTATATGATCTGCATGAAAGTGGGTAAGATATATCGAAGATAGCGCCATCATACCCGTTTTAGCTTTCATCATCTGTTTTTGTGATCCTTCACCACAATCAAAAAACAAAAGTTCACCATCTCGATTTATCAAAATTGATGAGGGGTTTCTATTACGAGTTGGAAGAGAACCGCCTGTACCAAGAAATATTACACGAAGCATATTGGTCAAATATCTGTTTAAACTATTATTTAAGTGATCTACTGTCTGTACTATCTATACAACCAACTATAACCATTAAAAGGATTATCCTATGTAATTTGATCTAAAGCACATGGTTACCATGTTTTAAATTTAGCTTTATATATAAGTTATACTCTAATGAACTAAAAACAATTACCTTAAACTTAAATGCATAACTATTGTTTTTCAGAAAAATTTAAATTTAAACTATTCGAAACCTTAATATAGAATCCTATTAGTAAGGATAAATCCATAAAATTATACATTTAACTAAAATCATTATTAACAAGCAATAAACTATGTACTACCAATGAGGTTAAACTATGAAATGGCAAGGAAGATCTAAAAGGAAATACACAAGTGCTAAACTCAAGTTCGCTAGAGGTAAAAGAAAGTTCGAAATTGGTCGAGAATCTGCTGAAACTGTGGCCAATAAGACAAAAAGAAAGATAGTTTCTACACGTGGCGGTAACAGTAAAGTCAGATTATTACAATGCGATGTAGCAAATGTAACAAACACTTCAGATGGTACCACCAAAACCGCAAGTATAGAATCAGTTGACCAAAACTCTGCAAATGACCACTATGTAAGAAGGAACATAATCACAAAAGGTGCTATTATAAAAACCGAATTAGGTAATGCTAGAGTTACAAGTAGACCAGGTCAAGATGGTGTTGTGAACGCAGTTCTAATAGAGTAAGGTTTTATTTCCTTCATCACACCACCTTATTCATTTCCAAGATATGAGAGCATCAAAAATGGATAATGTAGATAAGAACATACTTGAGATCTTAGAACAAGATGCAAGGACCAAACCTGATGAAATAGCTAAACTTACTGGCATATCTGGTGAAGAGATCCAGGAAAAAATTAAACGTTTCGAACAAGCAGGAATTATTCGGAAATACAAAACTATTGTCGATTGGGACGTTGCCGGGGAAGATTACGTTTATGCTATAATCGAACTTAAGGTCACTCTACAAAGACGGCAAGGATATCAGGTCATCGCAGAAAGGTTATACAAATTCGATGAGGTCAGGTCTGTCAGACTCATTTCGGGTGATCACGATATTTCATTGACAGTACGTGGTAAATCAATGAAACAAGTAGCTTTTTTTGTAGCTGAAAAAATAGCTACATTAGAGAACATACAAAGTACATCTACACATTTTGTGCTCAAAACTTACAAAGAGGACGGAGTTATTCTTTCAGAAACTGAGCAGGTCAAGAGATTACCAATAACTCCATGAACAAACACTTCTTACTTTTTCGAGAGAAACATAGATGTTAAACAATTGTGATCCTTCCAGGTTTCTTGCGAGTAAATTAGAAAATGTACCCCCTTCTGGAATAAGAAGGTTCTTTGACCTTGTATCAGATATTGACGATGTCGTCTCTTTAGGGGTAGGAGAACCTGATTTTCATACTCCTTGGCATATTAGAGAAGCTTGTATTCATGCTATCGAGGAAGGAGAAACATCATATACATCTAATTTTGGATTAAAGGAACTTCGGGAAGAGATATCTAATCTTTACTTATTAAGACATAGTACACACTATAATCCTGAAAATGAGGTTCTTATAACCACTGGAGTAAGTGAAGCCCTAGATATAGCTATACGCACAATAGTGAACCCTGGAGACGAAATAATTATTGTTGAACCTTCTTATGTAGCTTATACTCCTTCGGTCATCTTTTCTGGAGGTACACCAGTTCCTGTGAAAACTCATGTCGAAAATAATTTCAAGTTAGTGCCAGAGGACCTGAGATCTGCAATCAGTGATAAAACAAAAGCAATAATTCTGAACTACCCTAACAACCCCACTGGAGCAGCAATGGGCAAAAAGGAGCTGGAGTTAATAGCCGATATTGTTGAGGAGAACGATCTTTTAGTGATATCTGACGAAATCTATGAATGTTTAACATATAACAAAAAACATACATGTTTTGCAACACTTGAAGGCATGAAAGAAAGGACTATTTTACTTAACGGTTTCTCAAAAGCATACTCAATGACAGGGTTCAGAGTAGCTTATGCACTTGCTCCACCTGAACTAATCAATGCAATGATGTTAATACACCAATATACTATGCTCTGTGCACCCACAATTGCACAAATTGGAGCAATTGAAGCATTAAAGTACGGTAATTCTTCAATGGACAAAATGGTTCGAGAATATGATAGAAGAAGAAGACTTATAGTAAATGGCTTCAATGACATTGGTCTATCTTGTTTTGAACCTGAAGGCGCATTCTATGCATTCCCAAGTGTTAGATCTACAGGTCTCACCTCTGAACATTTTGCAGAAAAATTATTAAATGAACAAAAGGTAGCTACAGTACCGGGTGATGTTTTTGGTGAGTCTGGGGAAGGGTTCCTTAGATGTTCGTATGCAGCATCTACTGAAAATATAAAAATTGCACTTGAAAGAATAGAACAATTCATATCTGATTTAGAATAAAATTATAGAACTGAGTGTAAAAAATGAAAAAAGAAATTAAAGGTGCATTTATCGCGATTCTTTCAACTCTAATATTATACACAATCCCTGGAATTGATTTCATTGCTCCCTTTGCAGGTGGGTTTATTGGCAGTTACTTCACAGTTTCCAACTCCTCTGAAGGGTTTAGTGTAGGTTTTTGGATGACCATTATAATGATAATTCCAAGCATACTATTAGCAGCTCTGGTAGCTATAGGTCTTATATATTCAGGTATGGTATTTTTAGGATACCTTGGTGCATTCTCTATCATAATAATAACTTTGATTCTCCTAACACATATAGCTATATTAGGTACTATAGGTTCAATATTAGGCGGCTGGTTCAATTCAAGACAAGCTAGCTGACTAATCAATATACTAAAATTTAAATAGTTAGAACAAGTTATTATATTATGTCAATGCTGGATATTATGTAAATACCAGATATGACATTAATTGATGTGGGGACTCGATTTAAAAGGAGGATATAAGATATGCAATCATTTATAGTAGAACACTATCTATACAAAGATGTAGACATTTATGCCGGTGGACCAGATGTATTTCGTGGAAAAATCGAAGCATGTGCCGATGGTGTAGTAACTCTAAAAACAGAAGAAGATAAATTAACTCATATTGCAATTGATAAGATCATAGCCGTATGGGCAAAAGACTGATTATCCTTAAAAGTCCTTAACCTAAAAATAAAGGACTTATACTTTTTTTCTAAACCAAATACCTATTTCTTTAAGGTACCAACATCGTTACTCTTATATACGAAGTAAAGTGATTTTTCTCCCGTGACCCCGATAATACCAGAACATGAAAGGTCAGATGAACCTTTAGATACAGAACAAATTATTTATCATCCAGACATGAAAAAAGCAAACGACTGGATTTTAAATGAATACGAACCGCCACACAGAGATTATTGTATATTCGTACCTTGTTCTAAAAAGAAACCATATCATACAAGCCCATCTCACAAGATGTATGATAGAATAATCTTTGAAATACTTAATCCATCCGATGTTCATATAGTAACTTTTGGAACATGTGGAGTTACACCTAGAGAACTAGACACAGAATATCCTTTCACAGACTACAAGTTCATGATGGGACGATGTAATGTAGCTAAAATTAAAAGGGATTTTATAAAGATGGAAAGTGAAAGGTTAGCAACCTATCTAGATAAAACAAGGTCAAATTACAAGTATCGAGTAGCATATTGTCTTGGTGATTTCAGAAAAGCTATGGACATAGCAGTAAAAAAGGTTGATATTGATGTTGATATATGTCCAGATGAAAAAACTCTTGAACAGAACATTCAACCTGACAAAAGCTTCATCTACGGAAGTCTGAGTAGAAGACCCTACTTACAGGACTTGGCAGATGTTTTAAGTAAACTCAGTGGTAAACCAAAAAGAAAGGTGGGCGTAGATGAAAATCATTCTATTAATGATACGGACTGGTACCTACTTTGAAAAATAAGCTATATTTAACTAATTTCTTTTTGTTTAGCACATTGAATTAAGAATTTAATGAAAAGCCCATTTCTTCGAATGAATCAGGGGGTGTGAAATACAACTCCTGTAGAAACTATAGCTAAAGTATTAGAAATTGAACAATTTGTTTCTATAATAAAGTAGGAAATTACTTCTTTTAATGGATGGTAGTTCATTACAAGAAAATCATACAGTTTTTAAACCTGGAAGCTAATCTAGTTATAATAATCCCACCCAAGTTATCAGCAGATAAGCAATTATATACATTAATAAAGTTCTATAATATAAGTTAAAAGAATATTATTTATTCAAAGACTGCAATTGGTTACAATTTTATTTGGGGGCCTTAGAATAAAAAATAGTGAAATGAAAATTGGTGTTTTCACATGGGAAAGTCTCTATTCAGTAAAGGTAGGCGGCATTGCACCACATGTTACCGAACTTTCTGAATCTATTGCTAAAAAAGGTATTCAAGTACATATTTTCACCCGGAGTAGTGGTGAAACTAATGATCATGATATTATAAACGGTGTACATTACCATAGAGTTTCGTTTGATCAGTCTGGAAGCATAATACACCAGATGGATAAAATGTGTGATGCAATGTATCACATGTACTTACAAGTTGTTCACGAGTTTGGCCAATTTGATATACTACATGGACATGATTGGCACCCTGTTAACGTTTTATGTCAAATCAAAGCTGAATTCAAGGTTCCTTTCATTCTCACATACCATAGTACAGAATGGGGACGCAACGGAAACAAACACGCTAGCTGGTGGGAAGCTACTGAGATATCACATCGTGAATGGTTAGGAGGTTATGAAGCCTCAGAAGTAATAATCACTTCCAATATTCTTAGAGATGAAGTACAATATCTTTATCAGATCCCGGATTACAAAATTTCAATTGTACCTAATGGAATATATAAAGGAAAAATTAAGAGGGATATAGATCCTGGTAAAATAAAACAAAAATATGGAATTCATCCATTCACTCCAGTAATATTATTTATAGGACGTATGAGTTATCAAAAAGGTCCTGACCTTATGGTACAATCAATTCCCCATATCCTATCACATAGAGGAGACCCTGAGTTCGTTTTTATTGGTGAAGGTGAAATGAGAATGCCTTGTCAAAAACTAGCTAATGAGCTGGGAATTGGTCATAAATGTCATTTTTTGGGTTATGCACCAGATGAAACTGCAATCGAATGGAATAATGCCTGCGATATTGTCTGTGTACCCAGTAGGAACGAGCCTTTTGGGATAGTTGTATTAGAGGCTTGGGATGCAGCTAAAACTGTAGTAGCTACTGATGCCGTTAAGATCATTAAAGGATTCAAGAATGGAATATCAGTTTATAGGGACCCATACTCTATAGCATGGGGAATAAATTATGTACTTGATGGAAATGGATCAAATAAGCTAGGACTGGAAGGAAAAAGACTTGTTGAAACTATCTATAACTGGAACTCGATTTCAAGTTCAACTATAGATATCTATCAAAAATGTGTAAAATAAATACAATACCATGTTAAGCCTAAAAATGAGTTCAAATACTTATGATATGAACTACAATAATGGATTATATCATGAGTGGATCATTACCAACGGTATAGGTGGATATGCCTCATCTACACTGACATTAACTAACTCACGAACTTATCATGGATTACTTATAGCTTCTCTTAATCCACCTGTAGATAGAACATTATTATTATCATCAATAGATGAAATAATTACTATAAATGACCAGGATTTCGAATTAGCGGTACACAAATATCCAGGTGTAGTTCACCCACAAGGCAATAAATACTTAACATCAGTTCAATTTACACCATCACCGATCTATAATTATGAAGTAAATAATATTATCATAAATAAACGAATCTTCATGCATTATGGCCATAACACCACCATCATAGAATATGAAATAGATAACAATGTGTCTGAGCAAGAAGTTAGCTTTAAACTAATACCATTAACAAACTCAAGAAATTTTCATCATACATCGAACGCTAAAAACACCATAATTGAACAGTCTAGTAGAGAGTACGGTACTGATATTTTCACGGAGCTATCTAACCTTTATCTTGATTCAAACATAGAATATGTTAAAGATCCATACTGGTTTTACAACTTTGAATACGAATGCGAGATCAGACGTGGAACTGGTCACCTTGATGATAATTTCAATCCTGGTTACTTTAAATCCCAGCTAAAAAAAGGAAAAAATCATATCTTTATAGTAGCGTCAACTAAAAATGAATCTGATTGGTCTTTAAATGATATAAAAACAATTTATGAAAACGAAACTGAAAGACAAAAGCAGATTGAGCATAGCTTCAACTACTATAAGGATCCGTTCATATCACAGCTCTATCCCGCTATAGATTCTTTTCTGGTTAGTAGAAGATCTACTAATTCTCTATCATTGATAGCTGGATATCATTGGTTCTCGGATTGGGGTCGAGATTCAATGATATCGCTTCCAGGCCTAACATTAGTAACTGGAAGATACGATGCTGCTAGAAGTATCCTTAAAACATTTTCACAATATTGTAAAGATGGCTTGATCCCAAACCAATTTTCGGATAATAGTACCAAACCACCAGCATATAACACTGTAGATGCTCCTTTATGGTTCATTCATGCAACTATGAAATATTACGAATATACTAAAGACATTCACTTTTTAAAAGATATCTGGGCCACTTTAGAAAATATAATTAGGTCATATATTAATGGAACACATTACGACATAAAAATGGATGATGATGGTCTCTTGAACCATGGTCCACAATTAACATGGATGGATGCAATGGTTGGAGATACACCGGTAACACCTAGAGAAGGAAAAGCTGTGGAGGTCAATGCATTATGGTATAATTCACTAAATATAGCTTTAGACTTTTCCCATATATTGGATAAGGAAATTTCTATTAGTTCAGAAGATATTAAAAGAACAAAGAAATCATTTCAAGATAAGTTCTGGAATAACAGCAAGAACTGCCTTTTTGATACAATTGGTTATGGAGTTGATAACCATCTCAAAGATGATTCTATTAGACCTAATCAAATTTTTTCCATATCACTCCCCTACAAACTACTTGATGTTAAAAAAAGTAGAGGTGTACTAAATAATGTCTGTGAAGAACTATTAACTCCATTTGGACTACGTACTCTTTCTCCAAAAAACACAAATTATCAAGGACGTTATCATGGAAATCATTTCCAGCGTGATAAAGCGTATCATAACGGTACAGTCTGGCCATGGCTTATGGGTCCATTTATCTCAGCATACACTAAAATGAACAGTTATTCTCAGTCCAGTATAGAATTTTCAAAGGAACTTGTACTTAACTTTGAGCCACACCTTTTAGAAGCATGTATTGGATCTATATCCGAAATATTCGATGGTGACCATCCACATTTACCACGAGGCTGTGTGTCCCAATCTTGGAGTGTCGCCGAGGTATTGCGGGCTTACGTTGAAGACATAGTACCACATTATTATTAATACTCAAAAATCCAATATACAGTAATAAAAGCATTGGGAGTGAAAACTAATTGATTGAAGATTATAGTATAGATATAGGATTGGCTGCAGGTATCATATACCATGAACTAAGTAACAAGAAGATGAACTTATCAACCTTGGAAAAAAGCTTGCATGAGAAAGGATATAATACCACAACTGCACTAATGGCACTTGGTTGGCTTGCTAGAGAAGATAAGGTTCATATATGTAAATCTAACAAGTGGTCGATTTCTTTGAAATAATCATACTGTTTCTTTATCCTAGAAAAATAACTATGAACCGAACTTCCCAAAAATTAGGTTGTCCCCCAGGATCTCTTATCCATGTAGGAAACAAAATATCTGAAGATGTACAAATATCTTATATACATTATAATAAAGATCACATTATAGAAAAAAGTGCAGATGATATAGAAGAATGTTTAGAACATATTAAAGAAAATACAATAACTTGGATCAACGTTTCGGGTATACATAATACTAAAATTATCGAGAAGATTGGACATGAACTTGGAATAAATAGCCTTACACTTGAAGATATATTACACACTCGACAAAGACCAAAGATTGAAGAATATGATAACTACATCTATATAGTCTTAAAAAAAATATATCTTGTTAATGAAGAAATCAATTATGAACAACTTAGCTTAATTCTAGGCCAAAATTATGTCATCTCATTCCAGGAAAGTGAAACAGGTACGTTGAATCCCATTAAAAAGCGGTTACATAACAATAAGAGCAAAATTCGTGTTTCAACGACAGACTACTTAACCTATTCGTTAATAGATACGATCATAGATAATTATTTCATCTTTTTAGAGTTAATTGAGGATAGAATAGACAGTATAGAAGATGAACTCATTTCCAATCCAACCCATAATGTCTTAAAAGAAATCCATGACCTCAAAAGAGAAATGACATTACTCTTAAAGTCTGTCTGGCCACTGCGGGATGTTATCAGTACAATGCTACGAACTGAATCTATGCTAATTCACGATTCAACCAAGATATATTTCCATGACCTTTATGACCATACAATACAAGTGATCGATACAATTCAAACATTTAAGGAAATAGTAGCAAGTATGCTAGATGTCTATCTATCAAGCATAAGCAATAAAATGAACGAGATCATGAAAGTATTGACAATAATTGCAACTATATTCATTCCACTAACTTTTATAGCGGGCATCTATGGTATGAACTTCGAATATATGCCAGAACTTGGATGGAAGTATGGTTATCCACTAGTCCTTTCAGTCATGTTACTTACTATTTTAGGGATGTTATCTTATTTCAAAATAAAAAAGTGGATATGAATTCAAATTCAAAGCATATCAATTTGCAACAACTGACCAATATACTAAAATAAAGCTTTCCTGCATTTAAGTATTATGAAAAGAGTTTGTATTTGTTGGGAACTTACCAGTCCATATAAATTAAAATGGTACTGGCCATCGGAGGGGTATAAGAAACCTAGTTTTGACATTTATTTCGAGTCAAACACAGATAATCACGATCTTGTTAACAATATTTTAAAATTGAATGAGATAATTAAAAATTCTATCAACTCCGGTGCTAAATATACTTTTAACATTTCTGGACCTTGCTTAGAACAAATCGTAGCTAATAAAGAACTACTTAAATCGTTCAAAGATATAACAAATACAAACTGTGTAGAGTTTACAGCATCACCTTACTATCAATCAGTTAGTTTTATGTTTCACGATAAGTCTGAGTTCATATCTCAGATAGAAAAACACGTTAATTTGATCAAAAACACATTTCATCAAAATCCTCAAACTCTTATAAACACACAGTTATTCATTTCCGATGAAATTACAAAATTAGGTGAAGAACTTGGTTTTAAGTGTATGATCGGTGAAGGATCTCATAACATTCTACAAAAAGATGATCCTACATACCTCTATAAGAACCACATACCTCTACTTCTTCGACACATTAATCTTAGTGAAGATATTGAAAAAAGATTTACTAACCATACATGGTCAGGTTACCCTCTTATAGCAGACAAGTTCACTGCTTGGATCGATAGTATAGAGGGAGATATAATTACACTTTATTTAGATTACGATTCCATTATAAAACATTTAAATCAAAGTGACCTTATAATCAAATTCATTGAAGAATTACCAAAAAGTTTAGCTAAAGCTGGTATTGAAATGGTAAATCCTCTTGATGTAACTACACGTTGTAAGACATATCCACTCTCTGCACTCAAGAAAGAAATGACAGCTAGATATGGTGTGAACAGTCTTGTGGGCAATCATGTCCAGCATATATACATGCACGAGCTAGAACATACACTATATCAAATCAATAAAACCGATAATAAAGGATACCAAGATCTACACCGATGTTTTCAGCAGAATAGCATTTTTTTGGATATGAACTCAACAAATTATCCATTAGCATATGAGAATGCAGTAAACTTATTTTCTATATTCTCTGACTTTAAAAGAGGGTTGATCATAGGGGAGAAAGATAAATGAACTCAATTTGCCTTTATTTTGAAATACATCAACCATATCGTTTAAAGTGGTTCTGGCCAGGTGATCAAACTGAAGGGTTTGAAAGATATTTTGATAATAATGTAAATAAAGAAATATTTGAAAAAGTTGCCACGAAATGTTATATCCCTGCAAACAGATTACTTTTAGAACTTATAGATGAACATCGTAATGAGTTCAAGTTTAGTATATCTATCACAGGTACTTTACTAGACCAATGTGAGAAATGGGGACCAGAAGTACTAGATACATTTATACAACTAGCAGAATCTGGCTCTGTAGAATTTATAGATGAAACTAATTATCATTCAATATCAAGCCTTTTTGAAGATAGGAATGAGTTCATTGAAGAGGTTAAGCAACATCGAGATAATATATATTCTCAGTTCTCTATTCTACCAACCACATTTAGAAATACTGAACTGATCTATAACAACAGTATCGCAGAAACTGTTTTTGATATGGGGTATAATTGTATTCTTGCAGAAGGTGCAGATCACATCATTAATTCGGCATCAAACCATATCCAGTCATTTCATACAAGAAATATATTTGAAGGTACTAATTTTTCACCGAATTACGTTTATAAATCCAATAATTGCGATATTAAAGTATTATTAAGAAACTATAAATTAAGTGATGATATTGGATATAGATTCTCATCAAGTTCATGGCCCGAACATCCATTAACTGCAGAAAAATGGGCGAATTGGGCATCTAATGCCCAAGGTGATACTCTAAATATTTTCATGGACTATGAGACATTTGGTGAGCATCAGTGGGCAGATACTGGTATTTTCGAGTTTCTCAAAGCATATCCCTATGAAATAAAAGACAATGGTCTAACTTTCAAAACTCCTAGTGAAACTATCAGGGACTACCAGCCTGTAGGCACAATAGATATTGGAGATTATTCTACCACCTCGTGGGCGGATATCGAACGCGATACAAGTGCTTGGATTGGTAATGATATGCAATTGCGTTGTTTCGAGGAAGCAAGACTTATTGAACCTTATGTTAAAAAAACAAGGGATCAGAACCTCATCCATATCTGGAAACATTTTCTTACATCTGACCACTATTATTACATGTCAACTAAATGGCTGGATGATGCTGATGTACATTCCTATTTCAGTATCCATTCATCACCATACGATGCATCAATTAATTTCATGAGCGCGTTCTTAGACTTCAAATCATTGGTTTTCAGAACACTTAAAGAGAAGAATCTTACCAATTAATGGAGAAACTTCAATTATGGTCACATTAACAAACGCAATCCTTGGTAATCCTAACATCTTAGTAACCATGGGTCAAAAAGCAGAGATCAATGGAATATTCTATCCACAAAGAGATCATGCACAGAATGTAGATGAATCCCTTTTATGTTTTTATTCCGAAGAATTTGTTAATATAAATAAGGAGAAAGGGTCTGAGTACCTTTTATGGCTTGATGATGATAGTTGGAGACATGACCAAAAATATGTGAATGATACATATACAGTTACAACGCATCTTAGCCACGAATGTGGACTCAATGTAACAATAATAGATACAGTACACCCATATCTACCTACGATCATTAGAAGGTTCAATATATCTAGCACACATGATTTTGACTTCCAGGTATTCTATTATTCCAGCTTCAATGCAGGTGATTCAAGGAAACAAAATACATGTTATGTTGATGCTGATAGTAAGACTGTCATTCAATACTGGAAAAATTATCATGTCGGACTAAGCACAATACCCGAATTCGAAAGTTGGCAAGTTAGTAAATTAGCTGGGAACAGTTGGTGGAATAACCCACAATATGATATGCAAGATGGACACCTTCAGAACAACCGTGAAGATATTGGAGACCTTGGTTTTGTAGTTGGTTGGAACCGTGCGATTAATAAAAATAAGCGTTTCGAGCTTACAGTATACATAGGACTCAATAATAATAAAAAAAACCTGTATAAAATGATGCGAGGTTTGATCACAGATTCACTTAACATGATCTCAGAAACCGTTGAATCTAACTGTGAAACTAAATTAGCTACTAAAAAACCACTTAAATCAGTTCCTCTTCTCCAGAAAATACACGATATTGACCTGATAACCATATATAACAGGTCCTTATTGACACTTGATCTTCTTTATGAGCCAACTAAAGGTTCTTTTATTGCATCCCCTGAATTCGACCCCGATTTTGAGATGAGCGGGGGGTACGGCTTTTGTTGGAACCGTGATTCTGTAGATATGGCTCAATCATTACTTAATGCTGGTTATCCAGAATATGCAAACGAATTCATTAACTGGTGTATTACCACTCAATTACCTGAAGGTTCCTGGTTCCAAAGATATTGGACCGATGGAAAACATGCTCCTTCATGGAGCAATTTCAGGGATACCACACAAATAGATGAAACTGCATGTACCTTATTCCTGATAGGTAGCTATTATTCGACACTTACAGGTATTGATCGTACAGAATTTCTTGACCGTATCTGGATAACTGTATTAAGGGGTGCAGAATATCTAATCAAAAGAAGTAAAGACCATTTACATGAACTCTGCATGGACCTCTGGGAAACTCATGTTGGTACCTTTACATACACTAATACTTCCATCTATTCAGGACTAATGTTCTCATCACAAATCGCAAGGGATCATGATCAACATGAGCTTGCTGCTAGATGGGAAGATCATGCACTACAGATAAAAAGGAGGGTATTATCACACCTCTGGTTAAAAGATAAACAGTTTTTTGCAAGATGTTTTGATGAGAATGGTAACATCGACAACACTGTAGATGCAAGCATTCTTGGTACAATTACACCATTTGCTCTTTTATCATTATCCAACAATGATGAATGGGAAAAAGCTTGCTCTATCATAGAAACAATTGAACATAAGCTAAGTTTAGATATTAATGGTTATCACGGTATCAAACGTTACGAGAAAGATAAATACATCAATGGAAATCCATGGACAGTAACTACACTGTGGCTTGCAAAATCTATGTTGATCTTAGCTAAATCAATTGAAGATAATAAAGAATGCACTGAAACTAAACATAGTTTAGTTAGCAAAGCACTTAAACTTATACAATGGTGTATTAGAGGAACAAATACTACTAATCTATTACCAGAACAAGTTGACCAAGATAAAGGAACTCCTGCATGGGCAATACCCCTTGGATGGAGCTGTGCTTTAATGATAGATACAATACTTTTACTTGATGAACTATTATGTCATGATAAAGAGCTGGTACACAAGCTAGAAACGCTTTACTGATCCTTTCTGTTTTTGATCATTTCTTTACACATCTTCAGATCATCAACGGTATTTACATTAAGTGACAGTTCTGGTAATTTCAATACGAGTGTCATGTACTCTTGTTCTGTCCTTATTTTATATGAATCAAGTATATTGATCCCCGTTGGTACTATCAGTTCTCCATCCTTATTGAATATCGTGTCTGGTCTGGTACCAATGTTCTTGCAAACCGAAATTGGCACAAATACTGACATTGCAGGTTTATCCGAACTCTCATAACTATCAATTATCTCATCTATTACAGATGCTGTAAGTACAGGCAAGTCCGCCATAACTATCATTACAGGTCCCTCTATTTTAGCCGTCTCAACCGCCTGTACCATATCTTTTACATAATTCCCTCCTTCTGTGGGAATTACCCTAACATGTTCACCATATAACTTATTTACAATAATCCCTGTGTTAGGGGTTGCAGGAGACGTTGCAACATATACTTTATCAATCTTTTCAGAAGTTACAAGTGCATCTATAACATATGTTACAAGAGGTTTTCCCAACAACTCCACACAGGGTTTTTCTCCCATACCTAATCTTGTCCCAAGTCCCCCTGCCATTACAATAGCATCCATTCAAATCCTCCTGATACTAATTTTATACAAATAGCTAGTATAATAAGAGATACTACACGCCCAATTTCATTAGCAGTTCCTATCCCATCACCATTAAGTCCACCAAAATGCCTATTACTCACATTTAAAATGAAAAGTGAAACGACCATTGTCATTATAAAAGATACTAGTCCAATTATACCTAGATCCAATAACCAAAATGCTATAAATGATATTATCGATCCGAAAACGAAACCTATCAAATACTTTGAAGGTGTCGTGCTTTTAATTGTTATTACACCCATTCCATCATGGATAGGTCTGCCAAACGCTGCTACTGTCAACATTGCCTGTTTAGAACTCATTTCAGCCACAATAAATGAACTGAATACAATGAGTCCAGTATAATAAGTATCTTGACTAAAAGCTGTGATCTCTGCCTTAACTGTCAATATAGATACAAATAACCCAAGTATCAGTATTGTACAGAAAGCTGCTCCACCAATCCCAAGAGATACATCTTTCATTGCCTGTATTTTCTTTTCAATCGATCCGTGGGCAGTGATTCCATCACCCATATCAGCAAGTCCATCCAAATGATTGAATCCAGTGAAATAGTATATTACCACAACAATAAGAAACGCACTAATAAGTGATGGTAATAAGAAATCAAGAATAACTGCAGATAGACCTATTATTACACCTAATAAAAAACCAACTACAGTATACAAATAGATATGAGCATTGAATGAATCAAATCCGTTCTGATCAACTTTCACGGGTATTGTTGAAAGAAAACCAATACTGGCTTTCACTCCACTTAAAAAAGAAATCATTCAGGTTCCCATTCCTTAAAACAAGAATACCAATATTACATGTTCAGTTCAGCTATAGCTCTTGTATACATGTTAGCTGAAACACCACCAATAAGGCCTGCTAAAACATCGTCCATGAAAGGACCCATTTTAGCCAGTATCCCAGGTTTTGATTTATCAAGACGGACAAACTCAAACATTCCTTTATCGCCACTGATATATTTAGCAATACTCATCCCAATAACTTCATCTGCCACTATGAATGTCAGATCCTTATCAAAGGAGTCCTTACTAACACCTGGAAGGTTGCCCACCTTTCCCTCTCGTTCAAGCAATATCCCTGAATATATTAGTAGTGACAAGTTTGGGTCAGAAACTGCGATCTTCAATTCCCTTTTAAAGATACTTTCAGCCTTCTCCTGCGTCTCAAGTCCTGGGTGTGGAACATACATTTCCATCGCAGATTCCACTAACATATCAACAGTTATACCTTCTTTTTCGAGCACGTCCATTATATCATACTCTGCCGGTTCATCAATTGTTTCGGGCTGATCACCCTTAAAATCCTTTGAATCCATATCAGACAATTTCATAATAACCATCCATTAAGTATTTAGTACCATATCCATGCAAAGTTTATCGCAGCTGCAAATGCAGCAAATGAAAGTATAGAAGCAATGAATATAAGTTGGGATACACGGTTTATATCTTCAGGTTTTGGTAGAGCATATTGTTCTCCAAGTACATAGTTATTTGGTTTTTCCAAACGAACCTTTATGGCACCAGATGCTGCAGCCATGGGATAACCAGAATTAGGTGACGGTGTCCTCTTCGACTGAGTTGAAGCCAGTCTTAGAGACGAACGCACATCCATAGTACCTTTCTTTGCAGGGAAAAGTAACCATATTATTGCAGCAGACCCTGCTATAAACAGAATAGATAATCTTGCAGGTACCCAATTTAGAACATCGTCCATTTTAGCTGAAAAGTATCCAAGTTCGATATGTTCTTCATCCTTATAACCAATCATTGAATCTAGTGTATTCACACCTTTGTATACATAAGCTGCTACCAACCCTAGTGGTCCCAGCAGCATGTAATAGAAAAGTGGAGTGATTATGCCATCAACATAATTCTCAGAAACTGATTCTATTACTGCAGAAGATACCTGTTCTTCAGATAGAGTAGAGGGATCTCTACTAACGAATATAGGTAACTTCTCCCTTGCCTGCGCATATCTTTCGTTCAGTATATCTGAAGCTATTGATTTTGCTGGATTTAATAGACTCTGGATAGCAAAAGTAGATTTCAAGAAATATGCACCTATAAGAAGCCTTACAGCCTCTGGTATAATTACAGACGTGAGCACTAGAAGGATCATGACAGCTATCAATGACGAAAATATCATCGTTAAAACAGCCAATATTACTCCATACAGTTTCCTGTTGTTAACCGGTGCTCTCTCCTTAAAAAACTGGACAAAGCGACCTATCCAAACTACCGGATGAACTGCTGCCGGTGGCTCACCGAGCAAAATATCAAACACAAAAGCTAAAATAAGTACATATATCAAAAAAGTACCATCAATAGAAAATATTGGAATGATCAAATCTAACATAGATATGGCTCCATGACCCTCTTCCAAGCCGACTTAAGATTTTCTTCATTATCGCCTTCATTCATTAGAATATCCAATACATCTTGTGCAACGTCCTTATAATGAATAACATGACATCCTTGACAACTCCAAATCTTACCACCACTGGATCGATCTACCATCTTTCCACCAGTCCTCTCATCCTCACATGGATAAAACGGACAAAAACAAAATATACAATCTTGATCCTCGAAGTGACAAGGATAATACTCACACGTGGTCCTACCAAGAGATGCACCTTCAGCAACCTTTTCCATAGTATCCCTGAGTTCAGCCCTTGCTTGTTCCTTTCCCCATCCCGTCAATACATCACCTATAGATTCAGCTAACTTCTCATTCTCTTCACGTGTTCTGACAGCAAAACGAGCATAAGAAGTGCCAAGCTCTTTAAAAGAAGCACAATCTCTGATCAAAATACCTTTTACAGCAAGTCTTTTAAACAGTTCAGTAGAATCCATTAGAAAATTATCGAGATTAACACAAATATAATTAACATCACTAGGAATAGGCTCAAAACCCCTTATATTAGAGAACCTTTCAAATAAATATTCGCGTTCCTGAGCAATAAGCTCCCTTGACTCCACAAGGTACTCGTTATTGTATCCACCCGGCATACTTAAGAGCTCAGTCGCAATAGTGTCCGGTATGGACCCCAAATTCCATGATAATCTTGCATCGTTCAGGAATGCAGCCATTTTGTGAGTGGTCACACCAAACCCCATCCTGATACCCGGTATTGCAAACGATTTGGTAAGTGATCTTAATACAAAGACATGATCGTTATTTAAAGCAATATCTACAATACTTTGAGTTGGATCAGATAATTCACTAAAAGCCTCATCTACAAACAAAAGAACATTATTTTCCATACATTTCTCTGCAAGAACTTCTAGTTCTTCATGAGGTCTTAATATACCAGTAGGATTGTTTGGATTACACAAAAACAATATTTTTATATCTTTGAGCTGCTCATCCGTGAGTTCATTCACATCTTCTTGTTTTATATTTACAATATCAGCTCCAAATATATTGCATTGGACCTCATATTCACTAAAAGTGGGTTCGGGAATCAATACTTTATCTCCAGGACCAACAACAGATTCGACCACTAACCTGATTATTTCGGATGAGCCATTACCAGGAACTATATTCTCAGGAGTTGTTAAATAATCCACCAAAAAGTCTGAAGCAGCTTTCCTAAACTCATAATATCTATTATCAGGGTACTGATGAATCTTTTTCAACGCTTTTGCTAACAGATGATCAATATTATATTTAGTACTGAAATAGTCAAATGGGGTACCCATTGGATTTAAACTCGCACTAAAATCAAGTATTTCAGATTCATCAAATCCATGTTTCTGTGCATATTTCTTGATCAAACCACCATGAACTGCAGGTGAAAGTCTTTGAATAGATTCTTTTAATGGTAAATTATGTTCCAACACACGTATCGCCTACTTCTTATTAGGAATATTAAGATATTAGATGGATCTTATTAATTAATGAATGATTTTTGAATATAACATTGAGTAGTAAATTGAAATATAAATTAAACGATTTAAATATACAACTTAACCTCTACGTGTAGCCATTATTCTCTCACACACATCTAGATCATACACTGTATTTAAGTTGTACGCAAGTTCTTTCCGATCTATTATCAAATTACAGTCCTCCTGTTCTCGATCTATATCTTTACCATCCATCACATTAATACCTGCAGGTGAGATAAATCGACCATTTCTGTTAAACACAGTTTCAGGTTTTGATTCTACGTCTTTGAATATGGATAAGGGAACATGTACTGACATAGAAGGTTTTTCGCATTTATTGTACTCTTCTATCACAAACTCGATAATATCCGGAGTTATCATTGCCAGATCATACATCACAATAAGTACAGGATCTAGTATATTAGATTGTTTTACTGCATGTACCATATCAGTAACATAATTGGTACCAGGAGTAACTATCACTTTAATCCGTTCACCGTATATTTCCTCGATTCTTTCTTTGGTCTTCAAAGACAAAGGAGATAATGCTATCACAATATCATCTACATGCTCAGCTAGTTCAAGAGCATCTATGACATGACAGATCAGTGGTTTATCTAACAACAATAATGTCGGTTTTTCCTCAATACCTATATCACCGCCTCTACCACCAACCATTACAATAGCATCCATTCGAAATATGCACCTCTTTTATCTGATATTATGTTCCCTCAAATTTTGATATTGCATTCAAAGACATTCATTATATAACTCATATTCCCTTAATCTAGTAATAGAACAAAATAATCTTTTCATCCTTAACTCCTACTATTTGCCAAACCATAACCCTTAAAGTTTTAAATCGAGTTTATGCAACTGCACTTTAATATACAAACAATTCAAATGACAACAGGTATATTAATTAATTTTGGATTTATCCCATAAAACAAATATACTTTACTAAAACATTTTGTTCCTAAAATACATTTAGGCTAGCTGGAAATATGAATTGTGCTTGGACAGGGATTGCAAATGAAAAGAATAACTGTGAACATTTCAAATGAAGCTTATAGTACCTTAAATGAATATAAAGCAATTAATGATCTAGAAACTGTAGATGACGCCTTAGATCAGATCATATTAACTCACACCGAACATATCTTACCAAAAAAGCGAATATACAAGGACATCTACTACGAAATTGTAAAAGAAGATAATATATGGACAGTTAAGTACTACAAATTAAATTCTTCCGAGAACTTAGAACAATTACCTACAGTACACAGACACATTAATAGACCACCCGAAGAAGAAATAAAGGAAGACATTGACAGGTCATTCTATTCTAAAGAAAGTAGCTGAGTAATTAAGGATCAAACCATAACACTTTAAAGTAAAAATCAGAATAATCAGAGCATTACCATATAACAATGAAATAATACTTGTTAACAACAAATCAATCAGGATACGATCGAGATGAGCATAACAAAACCCAGAGGTACCCGTGATTTTCTGCCTGAAGATATGGAGCAAAGGCGGTATATCGAAAGCATAATGAGAGACATAGTGAAAAAATGGGGCTATCGCGAAATAATGACACCAACATTTGAACATCTTGATCTCTTCACATTAAAGTCCGGTGAAACTATCGTTGATGAGCTCTATAATTTTACAGATAAAGGGAATAGAGAAATGGCATTACGCCCAGAACTCACTGCCCCTGTTATGAGAATGTACACAAACGAACTTCAAGCTACCTCCAAACCCCTAAAACTATATTATTTCGAAAACTGTTTTCGATACGAAAGACCTCAAAAAGGAAGATACCGTGAATTCTGGCAATTCGGTGTCGAGTTAATAGGTAGCAAAAAAGAAGATGCTGATGCTGAAGTTATCGCATTAGCAATGTCTATACTGGATGCAATCAAAGTAAATGGTACACTAAACGTTGGACATCTAGGAGTCATAAGACATATCCTTAAAGAACTTGATACTGAACACCAGTCAAACATTATGAGATACGTTGATAAAAAAGATGATACTGGCTTAGATGATTATTTAGAGAATATTAATGCAACTGCCTCTTTAAGGCGTAACCTGTTCGAACTTATAAGTATTCAAGGAGATGATGCGCTAGAAAAAGCAAAAGAAGTAGTAGGAGACATTGAAGAACTCCAATATTTCAAGAACGTACTCAATATCCTGGATATTTACGAAATTCCTTACAATATCGATTTTGGTATTGCAAGAGGACTCGATTATTATACTGGTATAGTCTTTGAAATTTATGCAGATAATCTTGGTGCTCAGAACCAGGTGTGTGGCGGTGGATCATATCAACTGATAAAACTATTCGGTGGAGGTGATGTCCCATCAACTGGGTTCGGGATCGGATTTGATAGATTAATGCAAATATGCGATCTGGTATGCCCTAAACCAAAGAATCTAATGATCATCTCTACGGATAATACGCGATCAGAAGCTATCAAAATAGGACAAAGATTACGTGAAATAGTACCCACACAAGTAGATCTAATGCATCGTAACTTCAAGGCACAGTTATCCCATGCTAATAATATAGGTGCAGACCATGTCCTGATAGTAGGTGAGAAGGAACTAGAACTGGGTAAATTCACATTGAAGGATATGAATACAGGTTACCAGGAGACTATCCACATAGATGATATTATAGATAGACTAACCTCATGAATGAGAATATTAGTTATATACACCTCAGGTACCATCAAAAAATATATAACTAATAATTACTTTACTTCAACCACTTCGCCAAAGTAAAAGAAAATCTATTTCAGGTTGCTCTCCCCTCGTTCATATCAACCTGGACTCGAGCTCAATCTTGACTATTGAGTCACAAAAAAATAAAAATTAAATAATGACAATAAACCATACTTAAGAACAAAAATATCATCAATATCACATATCAGGAGGATATAAACTAAATGGCAAAAATGCATACTCGTAAAAAGGGGAAGTCAATGGCAACCCGTCCATATAGGACCGAAGCACCGTCATGGTCACAAATGGAAGAAGATGAATTGACAACTATTATCGTAAACCTGTGGAACGAAGGTAATTCCACAAGTGAAATAGGTATGATTCTAAGAGATAGGTACGGTATACCAGATTCCACACTAATTACTAGCAAGAAAATTACAACTGTACTTAAAGAAAATGATGTTGATTTACCATTACCTGAAGATCTTGAGAACCTAATCATCAAGGCTATCAGAATGAGGAAACATCTTGCCCTGAACAATCATGATGTACATAATAAAAGAGCACTTCAGAATACAGAGTCGAAGATAAGAAGACTTGTGAAATATTATAAGGCATCAAAGGTCTTACCGGAAGATTGGAAATACAAACCAGCTACTGCAGAAATGCTTATCACAAGGTAAGCAACTGATAAAGCTCTTTTTTACAACAAAAAATACCGGGATTAACAGTACCGGTATTGCTTTTTTTCTTTGTTCTTTTTCTTCCATTTAAGAATTAAATAAAGCTGCTTCAACAAAATATATATCGCTTTATTGCATTTAATACAAAAATAAAATAATGATTCTTTTAATAACCATCTCACCCACAAGAGAACATATATATTTATTAAAAACCAGCCTCTACTTACATAACCGCAATTTAACAGAGTGGTATAATTGACCTCAGATGACGAACAGATCGAAAAAATAGTAGAACTTGCCAGAGAAGGTGCAAGTCTAATCAAGAACCAAGATTTTATTCGCTTGATCTCGCATAATGATTCCGACGGGATAACATCGGCAGCCATTTTAATACAAGCATTAAATAGGATCGAGATTCCTTTCCATGCGAGTATCGTAAGTAGATTAAACGAATCCGTTGTAAACGATGTAAATAACAGCATAAAAGAAAACGATCTCGTGATATTCTGTGATATGGGGTCAGGTCAGCCTGAGCTTATCAAGCAAATCAATACAGATGTTTTGGTCATTGATCATCACCAACCTGTAGGAAACTCACCTTCAAAGGTCATGGTCAATCCACATATGGCAGGAATTGAAGGGTCATATTACCTTTCAGCTTCTGGTACTACTTATCTTGTATGCAAAGAGTTAAGTTCAGATAATATTGACCTTGCAGGCCTAGCGATAACAGGTGCAATCGGAGATAAACAATTATTTGAATCCGCTAATGCTACCATATTAAAAGAAGCTATAGAAAACAATGTCATATCTATCCAAAAGGGGTTAAAGGTCGGTAGTGGGGAGATAGGTGACGTACTTGAGAACACACTTGAACCTTTCCTTGATATTACAGGTGACAGGGAGAAAATAAACAAATTCCTCGATTTTCTCAATCTTAGTGGAGATATAAGTGAACTTAGTTATGAGGATATGAAAAAACTTACCTCCTCAATTGCATTGAAATTAGCTAAACGTGCAAGTCCAGAAGCTGTAGATGCTGTTATTGGTGAAATATATTATTTAAATAATGAAGTGGTCCCTAACGTCTACGACCTAGTATCGATCCTTGATACATGTGGCAAACAAGATAAAAGCAGTTTAGCTATCGCATTATGCCTAAGAGACAAAAGTGTTGTTCAGGAAGCCAGTGCAGTCACTAAAGAAAGCCAGAAACGAATCATACAAGAGATCAAAGAATGTGAATCTCTAGTCAAGGATATGGAGAATATAAAATACCTTCAAGCTGAAAACCTTGATTCCATTGGTTCTATTTCAGGTATAATGGTACGCTATTTGTATCCAAATAAGCCTTTTATTGGAATGAATGAAACTGAGGGTATAGTTAAAGTCTCAGGTCGAGCTACACGTTCACTTATAGGTAAAGGTGTGGATCTTGCTACTGCATTTCGTGATGCTGCAACCAATGTTGGCGGGAATGGAGGAGGACATAGCATTGCCTCGGGTGCAACCATACCTCCAGGTAAGCAAGAAGAGTTTGTTACAAAGGTTAATGAGATAGTAGGTATACAGACCAAATGATCACTTTTAGCTCTGATCCCCATGAAAATACAATTTACATTAACTTTTAAAGATATAAATGAACCAGAATTCACAGAAATGATAGTTAGAGCTTTGGAACCAGATAATTTAGATAATATGTCTACTACCATCACCAAAGATAATATTTCAATGGAAATAAAGACTGAAAAAATAGGTTCACTTATCGCAACTGTTGATGATTATTTAATTAATGCTAAAATAGCAGAAGATATTGTCAAAAAAACAAAACAGAAATAAAACCCGTTATTTTTCCTTTTTAGTACCCTTGGTAGAGAGCTCGGGTTCTACATGTACAACAACATCAGTAACTTCCTGAAAACTCGTTTCTAACATATTTTCTACCTCATTTGCTATTTCATGTGCTTCATCTGTCCTGAGTGCAGGTGATACCGTAACATGGAGGTCCACATGTACATCATTCGAAAATCCTCTAGTCCTAACATTATGACAGTCCTCTACACCATCCACCAACTCGGCCAAGCATTTTATTGACCTATTATCAAGTTTAGATGCGTCACAGAGACTCTCAGAATTTTGCCTGATTATATTATATGCTGCATTAATTATTAAAATAGCAATGATAATAGCTATAATTGGGTCTATTAAAGGATAGCCTGCATAGATCACACCCAAACCAAGGATAACTGCCACTGAAGAATATACATCACTTCTTGTATGTACCGAATCTGCTAATAAGAACTCGCTATTAAGTTCTTTTCCTTTCTTAAGCTCATATACAGATATAATAATACTTATTGTCATTGCAATTAACATTACCAGAAAACTTATACTTGTAATCGTAGGTATAGCACCGGTAACAAATCGTTCATATGCACCATGTATAATTGTTAAACTAATGAACACCAACATCATAGCTACAACAATGGATGCAAGGTTCTCATACTTCTTATGACCATACGGATGGTCCTTATCAGGCGGCTTTGATGCTATCTGTATCCCGATAATTCCTACTATGTTCGCAATACCGTCGGATAGAGAATGATAACCATCGGCTTGGATACTCAAAGTATCTGTATAATAGCCATAAAATATCTTACTCATAGCAACCAAGAAGTTTATGAACAGGATAGCTATCAGAATATTGCGCACTTTTCCGAAATAAGTTGTCAAGCAATTACTCCAAGTTAATTATCATATCTAAGTTAGTACCATTAATATTAGGATAAGCAGTTATATATTCTACTGTTTAAACTACTCTACCCTTATATCAAGTTGCATAACAAATTATTAAAATAATAGAACAATAGTACTCAATCATCAAAGTAAATACTGAGTATCAATTTTCTATATTCTACAAGACCTAGACCTACATTGAATTAAACCTGTAACTCGAGGAAAATATATGGACTTGGAATTTAAACTTAACGCATCATTAAAAACTAGTGCAGATGCATCCAATGCGAAAGATGTCATATCACAGATACTTAAAAGTTCATCTGATATCCTATCAAAAGGTGCCCCTGAAGGACAGGGTGCAAAGATAGATAGCTGGAGTATAGATGATAATAAGATCAATTTAGAACTTTCATCCGGAAGATATGTACGTGTACATGACGCTATTTTCAGATTAAAGAAAAAGATCACTCCCGAACTTGGAAAACAGTTTCGTATAGGTGTTAGGGGTATCGAAATAAATTCATTTAATATTAATGTGCCTTCTACTACCGATCTGAGCCACTTAAAGATTCCTTTCGTTTCAAGTATAGTTCATGAAAATGATGTACTCTACCTCGATCTGAATGTAACCGAATCCGAACTCCAGAACAGAATACCTGATAGGATCCTAAACCTGATCGAAGATAAGATCAATGCACTCACCTACGGTGGTAAAGCAGAACATTGGGACCTATTATGGCAAAGTGATAAAAAAGAACATCAGTTCAATAAAGATCCTACCCAGGAACTTGTAAAACAAGGTTGGATCAAAAGAGGTGCAAGTCGAGGCCAATGGATCCATGGGCCAGAGTCCACTAAATTTTTCAGAACACTTGAAAAAATAGTCATTGAAGAACTATTGGAACCACTTGGATACAAGGAAATGATATTCCCAAAACTCGTACCTTGGGAAGTATGGAAACGGTCTGGACATGCTAAAGGTGTCTATCCCGAAATATATTATGTATGTCCACCAAAAACAAGGGACCCTGAATATTGGGAAGAAGTAAGTGATTATTATAAGGTCACCCATGAAGTACCAGTAGATAAGATCAAAGATAAGATTGGTGACCCTATAGGAGGTCTCTGTTACGCACAATGTCCACCCTTCTGGGTTTTCCTTCAAGGAGAAACCATCGCGAACGATCAATTCCCTATAAAGGTGTTTGATAAATCAGGTACATCTCACCGTTATGAAAGTGGGGGCATACATGGAATGGAGCGTGTAGATGAATTCCACCGTATAGAGATATTATGGACAGGAACACCTGAACAAGTAGTATCTGATTCAAAAGAACTCCAAGAAAGATTTAAACATATTTTCAACAATATACTTGATCTCGAGTGGAGAATGGCATGGGTCACACCATGGTTCATGGCACAAGAAGGGCTTGCAGGTACTTCTCAGCAAACAGATGTAGGTACTATTGATTACGAAGCACCTTTACCTTACCGAGGTGAAGATGGTGAATGGTTAGAGTTTCAAAACGTTAGTGTGAATGGTAATAAGTATCCATCAGGGTTTAATGTAAAATCTCAGTCAGGAGAAGAACTTTGGTCAGGTTGTTCTGGGGTTGGACTCGAGAGATGGGCATCTGCATTCCTTGCACAAAAGGGACTTGATCCCGAGAATTGGCCAGATGAGTTCAGGAAAAGAATGGGAGAGTTACCTAAAGGCTTCAGCTTTTTATAACATTAGTGCATATAGTCCCTGCCACATTAACAAATGAGCGAATTATTTATATATAGATATGTAGACTATAGGCGAGAAATAGAGATACAAATCATTAACAAATAATATCCTTTTATTATTATCATTGGAGGAATATCTTGGCAAGAAAAGTACAGAGAAAAATTGATAAATGGAAGTCAAAACAGTGGTACACCATGGAAACACCTGATTACATGGGCCGTATTACTATTGGACAAACACCTGCAGACGAACCACAAAAACTTGTTGGAAGAATCATAGAAACTACAGTTGGTGAACTCACTAATGATTTCTCCAAACATAACATCAAATTAAAACTTCGAGTGGATGATGTTGTAGGAGAAGTTGCTAACACTAAATTCTTAGGTCACGAGATAACTACAGATTACTTAAGGTCAATAGTTAAACGTCAAACTTCTAGAATTGATTCAAACCTTAACGTTACTACAAAAGACGGTATGAAGATCAGAGTAAAACCTATCTGTTTCACTGTGAAAAGAGCACGTTCAAGCCAAATTAAAGCCATTAGGGGCATTATGGACGATGTAGTAAGAAAACGTGCATCAGAAGTAGAATTTGAACAGTTCGTTGAAGAAATAGTTGGTGGTAAACTTTCAGCAAATATTTACCGAAATGTGAAGACAATCTATCCTATCAGAAGAGTCGAGATCAGGAAAACAGAAGTTTTAGCAGCACGTGTAGCTGCTTGAACTCCATTTTTTATTTCATATTAATTTATTTTTATCAGAAATAAGCCTTTTTTTAAAATTCAGAATATTACTTTCGATTAGATATTACCCTTTCATTCAGACGTATTATCATCATCTTCTTTAACATCATCATCATCAGTTGATTCATATTCTTCCCTTATCTGATCGATCATCTCTTGGTTAGCTTCAACTACAAGTGCTCCAATATAATCACAGTTCTTACAATGATATATCATGCCCATATATCCTCCGACCTCATAGTACAGGTCAGAACTACCACAAACAGGACATACTTTTTTCATTTTTTCATCGTAGTCCATCTCATCCTCGTCATAACCGATATTAAATCCCCCATCTATTGACTTGAAAGAAATTATGTTTACATTGTTATATATCACTTATCATATCGGTATTCTTGCAGAGAATGTACGGACATTAAGAACTAAGAAATATAATGATAATATCACCATACCTACAATCAAAGGGGATACTGCAACTAGACCATCCACACCATAGAAAATAAGAGACATCAGAACAACCTTTAATAATATCAAGCGAGTTAACTGAATACTTTTACTACTAATTTTATTAGTCCCCATATCATTCTTACTCCTAACATCATCCATGAAAATTATTGATATTAAATAGATCAATATTAGAGGGGATATTAACCACATATATAACATTGAATCTACTTGAACTGAAATTTCATGTGTCCCAACTAACATGTAAATAAGTGATATGAGCAAGCCAGCTAGACCATAATACAAATATGTCACCTGATATCCAGGTAATTTACTAACAATAAGATATACAGCTGATAAAACTGGCCCGTATATCCAACTATAGTACCACATTAAAGCCAAACCTGAAATAAACAGTATAGTAGAATCAAAGAATGTAGGTTTTAAGCCAGTAGAAATGTTCATTATACGAAATAGGAGCATTAACCACAATAATGGAATAATAGAGGGTGTTGTGATAAAATCAACAATGATCAAAATAAGTATGGTGAGAGAACAAATAAGTGCACTAGAATCGTGGTCAGGATCAAGTTCACGCAGAATTGTCCATGTAATAAAGACTGTTACCCCTACTTGTCCACTTAATACAATACTCTCAACAAAAGTATAACCCTGAACTAATTGAAATATAGTACCGCCAACCAACACCAATACTGTCATGAGAGTTATCAAGACGTTTGGTAAATAGTTTAGGTCAATTGGTCTGCCTAAAGTACTAGCTATATTTTTATTAGACATACCAAAACCTAACCTTCATACCTTTAACAAGGATTATTTTTTTATAATAAGATATATTCAGCAAATATATCATTTATGTGTATAGTAGGCTATTATTTCAGGTTCGATCGTATCCACTCTACAAAATGCGAAACGTTCAAATTGTACAACCTTACCCAGCTCGTTCAAGATACCAGGTTCACATATTCCTTTAAACTCTTTATCAGGTGAACGTACAGTTACATCAACGCCATTTAAAGAACACCAATGAATTATACGCATTTTTTGTTTCTTTATATCATCTACAGAATCACCGATATATCTTCCTACTAAAGGTTCTATTGACATGATCTCTACATTATAAAGGTCCTTGAGCCTTACCTTATCACCAATTTTTATTAGATTAAGATCATCTGAACATATATAGATAGAAGAACCTACCTGAATATCTCTTGTACCCCTTTTCTCAAATGGGTGTAGTGCAGGGTTCACTATAATATCATCTGGCCCATCTTCGATGCTCATTTCAACAGGATCCCAGACATAAAAGTATCTGTTAGCTATCGGGTCTATCACTTTCCGATTCTCTGCATATAAAGAATCAAGGCTAACACTTATATCAGTCTCACCTACCCCCATATCTATCATGAACTTGCGGATAGCTTCAGGTTGGATTCCACGACGTCTAAAAGCACGTAGAGTAGGTAATTTCGGGTCCGCCCAGTCCTCGTATACTCCATCCTCTATATCCTTTCTTATCTGACTGGTACTAAAACTTCCAAGTTCATGTATTTTTATACGACCCCAATGTGTTGTTTTAGGATACTCCCAACCAAGGTAATCATAGATATACTTCTGGCGCTTCTCGCTATCCATTAAATCCTTTCCACGTATAATATGGGTCATACCAAGTTCATGATCCTCAATAGCACCTTCAAAATCGAGTAATGGCCAGACAACATACCTGTCACTAATCTCAGGGCGAGGATGTGGTGTTTTAACGATCCTAAACGCACCAAAATCCCTAAGTGCAGGGTCAGGATGTTGAATATCGGTTTTTATTCTTAAAACAGCTTCTTTTTCATCATATTCCCCATCGATCATCTTTTCCCAATTATCAAGATTTGATTCAGGGGATATGTCACGGTGTGGACACGGTTCTTTTGAATCTTTGTATTGCTTGAATTCAGAGCCTTCACAGAAACAAACATAAGCTTTATCCATCTCGATCAGCTGCTCAGCATACTTATAATACGTCTCGATATTATCAGATGCCAGTACTACACGGTCAGGTTTAGCATCGAGCCATTCACAGTCCTGGATATACCAGTCATAAGCCTCAAGCATAGGCCGTTTTGTTTGAGGGTCAGTATCATCGAATCTGATAATAAACTTTCCACCATACCTTTTCACATACTCCGAATTAACAACTATACCCCGAGTACTACCAAGAGTTGGCGGACCGTTAGGATTTGGTGCAAACCGCATAACAACTTTTTCAGTCTCGGATACGTCCAAGTCCTTTAATCCTTTTGTAGGTTCCTTTTTAACACTAAGTTCATCGATCAGTTCAGGTGCAAGTTCTTCTAATCTACTTCTCCATCCTTCAGGGTCACCATTAGTTATTTCATCAATTACCAATTTTATCTGAGATGAAACTTGTTTAGCATTTTTTCTAAGATGAGGACATTCACCCATAACTTTACCCATCACAGCTCCCATCTGAGGAGGTTTCCCATACTTTACAGCGTTTTGGAGTGCATACTTTTCAATAATCTCAATTTCCTCATCACTAACTGTCATAATTTCACCATTAAACTTGAAAATGAATTAAAAAACCCAACTTAATATTTCCTAATAATATGAAATCTGGTTTTACACTAGATGAATAATACAAATATTTATCGAATTGGAACAAACTGAAAATTTAGTATTGATCTTCCAATACCAAAATTGAATGTTGTTAGAATTTGGAGTCAGCTTATTGCAATACAACTTTTTAAAAAGACACTTTTAAAATAATCTCATTTTGAACTGCCAAGTTCCTGTATACTTTTGGTACGGTTCATTATCTCTTGTAGATCAGTGTCAAAGTTCTTGAAGAACTCGTCCACTTTATCTCCAGCTATAGCACCCTGTGAAGAAGGTTTGATCAGGTTCTGTTGTTCAAGTACCCTTAATGAATATCTAACCTTATGTGTAGGCATACCGATCTCTTCTGCCAATCGAAGTATACCTATAGGTTCCTCATCAACTACTTTCTTCAATACCCTAAGATGACGAATACAAATATCCAATTCTTTATTGACCTGGTCAAAAAGCATTCAAATTACCTCATTTGAAAGTGTACCAATTCCTTCAATTTTCACTTTTACATTATCCCCAACATGGAGTTCACCTACACCTGGTGGAGTACCTGTTGCTATAATATCTCCAACTTCCAGTGTCATAATTGAAGATATGAACTCTACAAGTCTTGGAACATCGGCAATCAAATTCGACGTGTTTGAACTCTGACATATTTCGTCATTCACATATGTGTATATCATAGAGTTTTTTGGATCAAACTCGTCAGGCCGTGCAATGTAGGGTCCAATTGGCGCAAA
The DNA here is from genome assembly GCF_024808815.1 of Methanosalsum natronophilum. GTDB lineage: Archaea > Halobacteriota > Methanosarcinia > Methanosarcinales > Methanosarcinaceae > Methanosalsum > Methanosalsum natronophilum. The sequence continues at coordinate 121,656 of NZ_JANUCS010000002.1, forward strand.
TGTATCAAAGCTCTTAGCTCGAGTCCACTGACCATCACGCCGTTGTAAGTCACGCGCAGTTATGTCATTAAAACAGGTATAGCCTGCAATTACATCACTCGCATTTTTAGCCTCAATGTTCCTGCATTTCTTCCCAATAATTACAGCAAGTTCACCCTCATAATCCAACTGTTCCACACCAGCCGGATATACTATCTTCTCCCCATGAGCAATTATTGAAGATGTGGGTTTCATGAAAAGTACTGGTTCTTTTGGGATAGGCATATCGAACTCCTTTGCATGATCCTCATAGTTAAGTCCAACACATATTATCTTGGATGGTGTGCTGGGTGGTAATATCTCTACGTCTTCTATAGCAAAGTTCCAACCTTCGTAACCATAATTACCATATACATCTTTACCTACAACATCTCCATAGAAGATATTCTTGTCATATTTGAATCGACCATACATAATTAACACGCATGAATAATTATAACTAATTTATAATAGAATCAAATTAATTGAATTGTATTAACTGATGAAAATCTCTCGTATCATCATTTAATTAAAGTATCAGATCACTGTTTTTTGTTAAATATATTATACTACCATACCTTATTAGAACAAACATGGAAGATACTTTCTAAAAACAAAGGCCATTACCCTTTTATTTGTAGTATTATACCGGTATTAATACATTTATGTTCCGGTTAATCATCCTCTTTCTTCTTTTTAGATGAGGGTACAACAAGAACTTTTATCTTTGAATGACGAACAACTTTTTCTGCTACACTACCAATTAGAAACCGTTCGAACCCTGTTCTACCAAGCGATCCTAACACAATTAGATCGAAATCATTGGCATGTGCATAGCATGTTAACTGGTCAGGTGGATGGCCTTCAAGAATTACACCTTTCACATGAATATCTTCTTTTTTACCAATATCGATTACATGCCCTATTGCCTTGTTTGCTACTTGTTTTATTGTGCAGTATGGACTATCAAGCTCTTCAATATGTGTTTTCATCTGTGTTGGTAACGATAACGAAGGAACAACTGTGACCGCATGAACTTCTGCACCTGTAGATTTTGCTATTTGTATGCCTAATTTTACAGAGTTACGAGAATTCTCAGAACCATCAGTTGCAATCAATATTTTCTTGTATAGGTTATTTTCCAAAAAGGTAACCTCCAATTAACTTACTAGTATATTGATTAATATCACTTATTTAACTTTTACTTTAAACCAATATTAGTTTATAGAACATAAATGCACTTTATAAATAAAAAAATTGTTCATGCATGTACATGACTTAGTATCTATTTAACCAAATCATGTCCACAAACTTATTTATACATATATATTCTTATTTGTAGTATCTAAGATTCTAATGTAAACTACATATCTTAGCTTAGATAAGAACATAAAAAATCGTGTGATTAGACTAATGAAAACTGTACATGGTCCCAAAAATATACATTCTAATTCAATAATCAATTGTTTTCAAGTTCATGTGCAATATATGAAGTCTAATAACTATATGTAGTGACACTTGTAGAACAAAACTTAGTACATATACATACTAAAATAATAGCTAAATAATAATTATATTGGAGGGAAATAAGTGCATAAGCTTAAAGAACTAATCGAAAGAAAAGAAGCGGTTTCACCGGTCATCGGCGTTATCCTAATGGTAGCCATCACCGTGATCCTTGCAGCAGTAATCGCAGCGTTCGTGTTTGGACTCGGTGGTGAGGTCGAATCGGCACCACAGGCAAGTCTGAGCGCAAGTGCAGCAACAACAGATGAGGGTGGCAATGCAATTGCTTTGAGCCATCGTGGTGGACAAACAGTTGGCCTAGGTGATGAAACAAGAATTCAGCTTTCTTACTCGAATAATGGATCTACTATAAATGATAATATCGCATCAACCGATGATGTAGATTCAATCTCTGTTGGAGATACATTAATAGTGTTTGAGGATGATGGCACTATCGAAATAGGTACTGTAGAAGATTCTGAAGAGACTGATGGGAATGTTACAGAATCTGGCACAACAGTTAGGCTACTATTAATTGATACGCAGACTGACCAGTTAATATCTGACCAAAATATTAGATTCGTCTAAACCTAACAGCACACACCTGTGTGTTGTTACCTTTTTTTCTTTTTTAAAATCACCAATTGTTCCCTGTGCACACAGTATACATACTCGAATTTTCACATGCTTTGGAATGCCGTACAAAGCCGAAGTACTGTTTTTTGCTTATAGCATGAATTCAATAGAACTCATGTTTCAGAGTAGAATTAACTAATTAATTTCACTAATCACCTCTTTTTATATACCACGACAATTGTGTTTGTTGAACCGTGGATAATGAACATACTTAAACTCTATAATATGCTCTATTAAAATATAGCTAATAAGCTTCATCTCTAATTTTGAAAAAATATTAAATTTAGTTTAACATTTTTTTAGCAAATAGGGTTTTGGAACCAACATATTGATATCTGCAGGCTATTAAAAGTTCAAATACAGATTCTAAGACTTTAGAAAAAGCAAGTTAATCTTGTTGATCTTTATAGGATACTAACTAATTTCTATAACCCTTTATTTGTACATATAATTCTACTTTTGTTCTGAAACTTAATTCAGGAACCTTAATTCGCGATTTATTTAACAATTGAAGAAGTAACTCACATAGGAGATATTTTTTAAGGCTTATCTGAAAAATTATATCTCAGTATATATAAAATATTTAATGGGGGTTAATTATGAATAAAATATTATGCTTATGTATTGCAGTGGGAACAATTTTGATTGCATTTTCAGGTTTGGCAGCTGCAACTTCAACTATCTATGTTGATGCGAGTGCGACTTGCCCTGGAGTCGGAACATCTAGTGATCCTTTCTGCACAATTCAAGGTGCGATTGATGCAGCAGATAATGGAGATACTGTTCTGGTAAGACCTGGTGTTTATGAAGAAAACCTTGTGATCAACAAGAACATTATACTTTTATCATCGGAAGGAGCTTCTGAAACGACTATCGAGGGAATATCGAATGGTGCACTAGGAACAATTATACTTGAAGGAACAACTGAAAATGTACAGATTGGAGCCTCGAGTCAGGGTTTTACCATAATAGGTTTTGATGATGGAAGCCCAGGAATAGAAAATGCAGCAATTTATTTAAAAGACTCACATTTCAATACCTACATCGGAGGTAATGATATAGTTGCTGATGGTGAAACTGGACTTTTATCGGAATGGGGTGCTGTGATTGACGGTCTTGTGATTACAGGGAATGAATTTTCAGGTCAAACTTTTTTAGGAGATAATCCTGCGGGTGAGGGTACAGGAGAACAGTTCGACCTCTCTAATGTACCACGTCATCTGATATATATTGGAGGAGATGATAAAGCAAACATAACATTCACACACAATCTTATCACCGGTATAGCCGGTGGAATTAATCCGGAAGGAAATCCACAGGGTAATACACTGGCTACTATTGATGCAAATGGTGCCAATGTATCATATAATACATTCAGTGGTGAAACTGACAGATATGCAAACAGTTTAAGATGCAGAGGTACAGATACTGAGATTGTCGGTAATGAGTTTAACAGTGACAGATTAAACCTGACCAATTACCATCTGCTGATAGGAAATGATACACTCAAAGACAATCTTGAGATCGATGAAATAGTAAATATGAACAGCTTTGACAAAGGAGCTTACATATCAAGCGGATCATTTGTATCCGTTGGAATAAATATGGCAGTGTCTGAATCAGAAAATGAAGATACAATCTTTGTACTACCGGGCATTTATGAAGAGAGTGTAGTCATCAACAAACAATTAACAGTTATATCCACAGATGGTCCTGAAGAAACTATTATAGACAGGGGCAATATTGATACAATACTTGTAAATATAAATTCTGAGGGAGTGATTTTCTCAGGATTTACAGTACAAAATGCAGAAAACGGAGTCAGAGTCGGAAATTCGAATAACACCATTGAAAATAATATTGTAAAAGATATTAAAAGGTGGTCTATAAATGTTAGAGGACAAGATCACCTAGTGAAAGATAATATTGTGCGCGACCAGGGTAGCTGGGGCACTGAAAGGCAACCACGTGGATTATTCCTTTACCATGCTGAAAATATTACTGTTCGTAATAATCAGCTTATTAATGCAGGATTATCCTTTGCTGATATAATTGATGGTATTGAAATACTACGATCACATGATATCGACGAATCCAATAATGTAAATGACAAGCCACTGATTTACTGGAAAGATGAATCGCATAAATCAGTTCCAGAGAATGCAGGTGCTGTGTTCTTGTTTGGATGCGATAATATGACAGTAGAAAATCTGAACATCGAAGCAACTGAAACAGCTATTTATATTGCCCATGGTGGTGGCAACAATATAATTAGAAATAATAATATTGGTGGTGGAACTGCAGAACTTCATGGAGCTGGACACAACATTGGTTGGAGAGGAATAATTGTTCGTAATGATGCTGGATATAACCAAATTTATGAGAACAAAGTAATTGATGCCCGTGGTGGTATTGAAGTTAGATTTACGGATAATAATGAGATATTTGACAATACTATTTCAGAAGCTAGGGAATCAATTGTTGTTTATGGTGCAGATAATACAGTAGCTAAAGGAAACAGTATTACAAATGCACTTAGAGATGGTTTTACTATTTGGGGAAATTCGAATAATACTCTTATAAAATGTAATTACATTAAAGATAATGCTTTAACCGGGTCAAGATGGGCTGCAATAAGACAATTCGGAAGTGCTGATGGAACAATTGCACTCAATAACTGTATTATTGGTAATAGTAATAACGATGGCTGGGGTGTACTAGCATCAAACGGCCAAGTAGACGCTCGCTACAACTGGTGGGGTGACTCCTCTGGACCTTCGGGTGAAGGACCTGGTACAGGAGATTCAGTTTCTTCAATGGTTAACTATGAACCTTGGATTGATCTAAATTCAACCAAGATTAGCTATATAGGAGATCAGATGGCTATTACAGGAACTGATTTTGTGCTTAAAGCAAAATTCACTGACAATGAAGGAACACCTCTTGAATGTTCTCACATTAAGTTTTATGTCAATGGAAACTCTGTTGGAAACACATCTACAGATGAGAATGGTATTGCCACTCTAAACATAGGTAACTATCCTACTGGATTGCATGAAGTAACTACTAAAGCTTCATTGCATCCAGAGTGCACAATCCAAAATGTAGTTACTGAATCAATTCTAATTAGAAATCCATTTGGTGTTGAAGTACCAACAACAAACCCATTAGTTCTAATTGGTCTAATCGGATTGACTGGTACATTTTTAATGATGTACAGGAGAAAATGAAGTATAATCTGTAAAGTGTTGGAGGTATTTAAAATACCTCTATTATTTTATGAATTAAAATTCTCAATAAATTACAAAAGGTCTTTAATGCACTATTTTTTTATAAAATATTTCAAATTGGTTTCAATATGAATTTTATTTTTTTCTTCAACTTAAACCTAAAATTTTTCACTTTTTCGTCTGTTAAATAATTATATGCAAATACTCTACATTTGGAAATTCCACATCATCTAGGATATCCCACTGGAATTATATACAGCGGTTCATGTGCTTCATCCATATTCACTATATTGTGTACATTACCATCATCAAATGCACCAATCACAACCGTGCCTAAACCCAGTGATTCAGCCTGAAGATAAATATTTTGAGCACTATGCCCAGCTTCCATATACACATACCTTTCACCCCTATCACCATATCTATCAGTTGTACGTGAAAAGTCAGCACCCATTATAATAGAAATTGGTGCATTGTTGATCGGAGATTGTCTTAACGCCACTTGATACACATCAGACCTTATATCTCCTTCCTTTACAAGTTCAAGCTGGTGTGAATCTGGATTATAAAGATACACTCCTGCACTAATCTCTTCAACGCCATTATTTCCAACTAAAACATATAATTTCAACGGGTAAGTAGCCCCTGCAGAAGGAGCTGCACGATACATCATATCATCATCAGTTATTCCCTGTGCAGCCCATAATAATTGCGAAACTTGGTCTAAGCTCAGCCCTTTTTCAGCATCCAAACTCCTCACTGATCTCCTTTGTTCAATGGTTTGTTCTACTGAATAATCACTATCAATATCCGGGTCAGGTAACTCTATAACTCCATTGACTTGATCATCTACACTTACCTCATCTACTGGATCAGAATTTGGCCATGTTAATGTGATAAACAAAGCTACAAGAAATAGTAGTATAGCAGCTAGTTTCGCAGCACTTTCCTTTTTAATCCAAACCATTGATAACACTTCCCTTTATTATACTTTAAAATATGAGTACCTAGCTATTTTAAATCCACCCTAACCAATTAATATTCAGAGTAAATAATATACTTTTAATCGTTAGACTACATTCTCTAAATTAATTAATTTAAGTTAATTTAATGTTTTTTGTATGAAAGGTGAACACTAATATCAATTGCAGTTCAATATAGAAATGAATGTTTAAAAGATTCCATATTACTTCTTTTATTTAATAAGCTTAAAATGCAAGAACTAATAAACAAAAAAACATGTTATTGACTAAGTGTATATACACTAAGGTAGTAATCTAACTTTCATACACTAAATTATCAATTTTAATCGACATCTTTATATCCTATAAATAGAATAGTATAGTTTGATGAGCGGTTAACTCTTTTTATAAAATAACCCCCACTCCCCAATCCGCTCATCATATTATGCTTTATTTGAAAGTTATAAAAATGCGTGATATTTTATACAGCTTTACTTAGCAAAAACAATAGAAATGTATAAATATATATCATATACAGAAGCATGTTGCTGTACATGAGCTCTGAACTACTTTTTCTTTTAATAAAATAAGTTCAAGAAGGTACTACATATCTTCTATAGCCCGTGACTGCCAGGAAAATGAGTATTCCAGTAAATACAATTACACCTGCAGCTGCTACATCCATCATACCAGAAACAATAATACCCGTGATCATACTGATTAACCCGAACATAATACTATAAATTATAGTATTCCTGAACGATAATTGGAATTGGAGTGCAGTAAGAGCCGGCAAGACCAAAAGTGCAACAACTAATATAATTCCCACAACTTTTATTGAAAGTACTATTGTGATACCCATAAGAATATTGAACACTATAGAGATTGCAGAAACTGGTATACCGTTCATTCTAGAAGCTCGTTCATCAAATGTTATGGCTACTAGTTCCTTATATAACAATATCACCACCAATATTACTACAACTGCAAGTATTCCTATCAACAACATATCCGACCATGTTATTGTCAATATCGAGCCAAAAAGATAATCCATTATAGCTACTGTAAAACCGCCTGCAATACTGATAATAATAAGACCTAATGAAAATCCACCTGCAAGCATTATCGCCATTGCGGAATCTGATTGTGCAATACCCTTACTCCTCATATATGATATTGCTAGAAGTGCCAATACAGATATCACCATTGCAGTAAGTATCGGGTCGATCCCCAAAAGTAACCCTAGTGCTATACCTCCAAATGCAGTATGTGCAACACTATCACCTATCATAGACTCTTGTCTTAATACTAAGAACAAGCCCATTATAGAACATATTATAGATACTAGACACCCTCCTATTAGTGCCATTTGAAAAAAAGGCATTCTCAACAATTGTGGTAGATCACCTAAAAGTGGTTCAAACACCATTGAATTCACCTTTACATTTATGGTCATGGAACACGAAATGGAAGTGTTCACCGTAAACTTTTTTCAGGATATTGTTCGGGTCAGTATCGGGTTCGATCAGAGAATCGTGTACATTATGGTTAACACATATTACTCTAGACATTCGACAAAAAACTGCAGTGAGGTCATGTGAAACTACCATTATGGTTATATTTCTTTGAGTGTTAAGATTACTCAACATCTTATAGAATTTCTCTTGAGATTCAAAATCCATACCTGAAATCGGTTCATCCAGGAAAAGGAGTTCAGGATCTCTTACAAGAGCTTTTGCAACGAATGCACGTTGTTTCTGACCACCTGATAATTGTCCAATCCTTCGTTCAGATAGTTCCGAGAGTCCCATGAACTCAATAGCTTCATCTATTTTTTCCCAGTCCTTAGAATTAAGGCTGCGAAACAGGTTAGATCTTCGTACACGGCCAAGTGAAACAAGTTCTTTCACACTTAATGGAAAGAAATGATCGAAATCCATTGCATTTTGAGGAATGTATGCTACCTTATCCCATTGACTGAACTTATGACTAGGTTCACCAAACATCTTGATATGACCTTTATCTACTGGAATCTCACCGAGGATACTTAAGAGTAATGTGGTTTTCCCACCACCGTTTGGACCGATTATTCCTACATAATCACCTCGGTGGATCGAGAATGATGCATTTTCCACTACCTTACTATTACTCCTATAAACGTCCAGACCATCTACTTCCAGGACAACGTCATTATCATCGAAACTCTGCTGATTCGTCATGTTCATTTTTATTGGTAGTTTTATGGAACCATAAATGCTGAAACTATATAGTATCTATAAATATACTCATTTAATTAAACAAAACTACCATTTTCACCTCTTATTCATCCAAATGATTGATTTACCCTAAACTTTTTGAAACTAAACATAAAATCCATCTTTACATCAATACATCCCAGATTTCACATGTAAAAAAGGTTGTATTGAGATATATAATATTTTATTTTTCTTTTCCTTTTTATTTGGCTTCTAAGCCCATCTTAATGACTTCAAGGTTATGTTCCATTTGCTCGAAATAGTTCAGACCATCAATCTCACCAGTCATTAAATATAATGTTTCTACTTTAACTTCTTGACCTGTGATCTGTTCCACGTTCCTTTTTAAGGTATTCATGTACGCATCTGAATAAATAGGATCAAGGTAGATCACGTAAGTTTCCGATTCGATCATCCTATTAACTAAAGCAGCAATTGCAGAAGAACTTGGTTGTTCATCTGCTTCTATTCCTATGACACCAGCTTGAGTGAAACCGTACCTATCTGCAAGGTATCCATACGCTTCATGGGACACGAAAATCTCATCCTTTTCAGTTTCAGCAAGTTCTTCCATATACCTCTGATCCAAGTCCTCTAGCTTAGACTTAAGTTCATTCCACCTTTGTGTATAATACTCTTCATTCTCAGGATCAATTTCAACAAGTGATTCGTAAATGTTTTGACCTTGTTTAAGTGCTACGTAGGGACTGATCCATGTATGAGGGTCATATAACTCATCACCCTCAGTTGCAGGAGTTTCTACAGGAACTTGTGCAAGAGCTAGGTCATTACCCAAGCTTTCCTCCAACTCAAACTGATCTAATACTTCCTTATTATTCAAATCAATCGCATGCACTAAACCATCTGAAGTTACTGACCAGAGAATACCAATATCTTCATTACCCACAAGTCTTAGTGATTGAGGAAAGTTGCCCTGAATTTGTATCGAGGCCATACTTCCATCTTCGATATCAATTAATTCAATATTTCCTACCTCTGGATCAGATATTGCCAAAATATTCTGTTCCTGCAAAAATAAAGTTTGTGCGGGGATATCATGATCTGAGTCTGTGGTCCTATCAAGTTCAATTGGGACTTCCCTTACCAACTCTTCATCTACAAGGTCATAGACTACAATACCAGAGTATGGTAGTTTACTATCGTTATCATCACCTATAAGTGATACAAGCTTTCCACCATCAAGAGTTACCCACGACTCAACTAAACTCGATGAACCTTCATGAGTATACTCTATTAATTCAGATTCTCCTGTATTGGATACTTTTAGAATACCATCATTTGTAGTAAAATAAACATAACCTGTATATTTAGAATAAATACTGCTATAAGGAGAATCACCCGCATTTCCTTCTGCTACGACATCATGTGTAGAGGTATCTATAATCCTGAGATTCTCATTTTCTGCTGCGTTCTTGTTAGCAACATATAATAAGCCATCCTTATCAAATTGAATTATCAGAGTCCCTTCACCCTCATTAATATCACCAATATCATATTTACGATCAATATTAGGATTATCTATATTAATTACAAGAACTTCCTGTTCACCATTCACTGCAAAAGCTACTTTCTTATTATCATGTGATATTGCATAATCACCTGGTTGTTCAGCATCTATTGTTGTGATCGTGCGAGGTGAATGAAAATGGTCACCATGTAATCCAGTATCAAGTACTGTTATCCCCTTATTATCAGGCACAAAGAGATACATATAACCATATATGTTCTGTGCACTTGGGACATTAGCATCACGGCTCAACTCGCTACCAAAATCTAACGATGTTACGGAAATGGCATCTGTACCATAAATGTCATAAACATGTGTATTAGTCTCATCATTATCGAAAATGAACAGGCGTGTGAGATCGATCTCAGTAGATTCTACTAATTTTAGACCTTTAGTTGTTTCTACTAACTTTATCCCGTCAGTACTGATAGATGGGATCAGATTACCTTCAACCCAAGGTTCCAGACCAGCACCATTATAAACAAACATATCTGACCTGCTTACTTTCAATATATCTGAAGAAGATGGTGACCACGAGTGTACTTCAGTATTCTCTGGTATCAATAGATCAACATTAACTTTATCGCCACCAATCTCTTCTGCCAAGAAACCAAGAGCATACATTGTTGCAACTATCTCAACATGTTCACTTTCATCATCAACTACCTGAGTAGTAAAAATTGCAGTAATACCAATAATTAGTATAAGAACCCCTATTAACACAAATATCCTTTTATCTACCATGAAAAAGCCCAACCTTTGACTATAATCTTGAGATCCCTGATAATCATATTCTAATCAACATCAATATCCTCAAATATTAAAGAATACAGAATATGAAAAAATAATTTAATCTCAAATCACAGTTACTTGATATGTAATATTAGTGATTTTAATATATAAGTTTTGAGTTATTTTTGGGCCCAGGCCAAACTTTTGAATATGAAAGTGGATTTAGGTGATATTATACTGATTTTAAAAAATTAGTTAAGTTAATTCCACATTAACTTTATTCTCAGTTACGTGGAGATATATCATACTACCCGGTCTTGTGTCATAATTTATATCAATCATTGAATGAGAAAAACAAACAGGGCTTGACTCTTTACCACTAAGCTCAAAAACTACAGATCCTTCTTCTGTAATCAGCTTCATGTAATGCTGTGTTATATTATATAGAGATTCGTAATCAACAGGACCTTTTATGGTGCTATTGGTAGCCGTAAGATTGGAATAAAATTCATCACTTTTAAAGCTCAGATAAATCTCTTTGCTTAAAAGATCAATTTCAGAATGCTCATACCCATCCATATCGGAGTCTTCTAAAGGAAAAGCTTTTTTAATCTCCCATACTTCAGATTTATCACTTATATCACTATCTTCATAGGTTACCTCTAAAGTAACTTCATTACCTTTACCATGGAAATGATATTCTAGAGATCTTGACCCAGAAGATGCTGTCATATTATCATTTAATGTCCTCAATCCAGATTGGGGATTTCCTTTACTCGGACTTGGCCCTGCCCCATAAAAATCTAGTTTAAATGAATGTATAGGCGAAATAACGGTATCATCAACAGCACCAACTTTGAAAAAATTTGATAAACTATTTCTACCCATAGGTGGTATTACATCTAGTTCAATCACTGCAGTCTTATTTTCATGATCCATTACAGCACTACTATATGTTTGTGAATTTGCATAAGATGCCCAAGCATCATAATATTCGCTTTTTATGTATATCAAGATTTTATCCGCATCAAGTGGATTAGAACTATCATTGTTAGGAAACAATTGATCTGGTGCATTATCAGAAGTCAATGATAAACCAGCATCACCATTCCCACTTATTGACCCTGAACCTGTTATGTTCATGATAGGCAGTGTCAAAGTCTCACCATTATAATGGAATTCTGGTGGTGATACCATTATAGACCTCCCATTTGGATATTGTGACCAAACACCACCACCTTCATATGCTACTTTATGGCCACCACGAGTATATTCAATTGAACCCATTTCACTTATGATGAAATCAATCTCATTCTCATGATATTCATCCCAAGCACCCCATACAAGCCCCGAGTCCATATATTTTTCATAAATATCAGCATCTGTACTAATGATTACAATAGCAAGTTTACTTTCAATATCAGAAGTTCCAGGATTATTGATATTCAAACTACCTCGCATTAATGGTATATCTACTACCTGTGATTGAGCTTCACCTAATGTAACTTCACTCATTCTAGCATCGAGTGCAGAAAAAGACTGTTCCATGTTCTTGACCTTAACTGTATTCTCAATACCATCTATTGCTGGTACTGAGTATATCAGAATTATACCAATCGAAGTTATGGTCAACCCTATAATAAGTACCATTCCAACTACTGAAGAAACGGCTTTCTCTGACCTTAAAAACTTTTGGAACACAACAATAACATCCTTTATTGTAACTTTCCTATAAATTTATTAATTTAATCATATTAAATGATTATTGTTCAATAGCTAATCTGTTTGGGATATACAAAATATACACATCAATATCATCAAGGTCGCCAATATAAGCATATACTGACTCATTTTCACTATCCTCAGCCACTGACATACCTATCTCATCTTCAAAGTATCTTGCCCAACCACGATAATATTCAGATACCAATGTAATAGATACAGAAGACACATCCTGATGTACTATGACTGAGCGAGAACCACTCTCTGCAACTATTCTTATAACACTCTGCCCAGAAATACTTTGAGTTCCTGTAAATAACATTACAGGGATTATCATTGAATCATCTGTTAAAACAAAATTAGGTGAGGATATCATTTGTGTATTACCATACCCATCCTTTTCCCAAACACCGGTATTCTCGTAAGCTAAAGAATTATCCCTATAATTAATTTCAACCATCCTTAATTGACGCTCATAATGTTCAGGACCATCGGATGTGGTGGAGGTGATATTGATATAACTCGAACCTCTTATAGCAACCTCGCTATCATATAACTTCATCTCAACCGATTTAGAAGGAGCTGTACCTTCAAACAATTTATCAAAACTTGAACTCATTACCACAAAACTCTGCCTTATATTTTCCTGATGCGCGGTATCCTGGATATTTTCTATTGCAGGGTATCCTGATACCACAATTACTGATATTGCAATCAGCATAATACCAAGTACTGTGATATACCCTAATATCTCAGAAACTGCGGTTTCTGACTTCATCATTTTATTTAATACCATAATTTCAACTTCTAAAAAATATAATTAGATTTTGTAGGGTCATTCAAGCATTATCATTTTAGTTTCATTATCATAGATCAAATAATGGTTCTTATGAGATACATAAATTATTCCAGAAGCTATTTCAGTGTTCGAATTGATGGAATACGGTGTTCTGAACTGAGTGCTTGTAGGTGTCTGTGATGTGAATATGATCTCTTCAGAACTGTTACAGAGTTCAACTGTATAATAATTTCCTGCAATAGTTAGAGGTAATTTTACCTCATACTCCATAGAATTCACTGCACCACCTTGAGATTCAATAGAATAAATGAACCTATCCATCTCAGATATCTGATTAGATATCAAGTTGGCATATACTTTATACTCGTCATAACTCACTCTATTCTCTGTCTGCTCAACAAGCATGAAAAAGGAACCCATTATCAGTACAATAACCAGTGCTGTGATAGCAAATGTTAGAATATATCCTACTGAAACAGAAACAGCATTTTCATCATTGACCAGTTTTTTCATTTCATTCAAGCCTCATTATTGGAATAATTGAAAGGTAGTGAAATAGGAATAGTTGTGCTGGTGCTATGTCTTGCTGAATTAATATTAAAAGTAACATTGATCATTTTACCACGTTGTTCGTGATATTCAACCGAGTTATCAAGTGTACCTTCAATCAAATAATAGCCAGTAACCTGTGAACCATTCCTAATAACAATATTGTGAACAGATGAATCGTTACCGTTACTTAACCTAATCGTTGAATTACCAATTTCGTCAACATTATCAAAACTCTCATCAACATTATCTAATTCAAAAGAACCATTATACGATATTGACCAGTTAATATTATTATTGCTGTCTAAAGCTTTTACCTCAAAATCAGTTCCATCAAGACTTTCAAGACTTTCTATTTCAAATACCATATTTTTAACAGTTTTTACATTCTTGACAACAATCCAATCCCCAGCACCGCCAGCCATACCAGTTTCTGTAAAGTATGGTGTGAAAATATCATGTTGTCTTGTAGATATCAGATACCCTTCCTGCGCGTACATTCGTTTAAGGTTAGATTCAAAATCTGATAAGTAGGTCTGATTCAATCCTATATCATGCTCATAAGCGTTCTGATACGCATTTGTGGTAGCTTGAATCAAATTATTGTTCTTATATATCATTGTATCAGAACCCGAGTCTGCTGCAATGTTACTAGTAAATATTATACTATTGAGTAACACTGTGGATACCAACACGAGTATTGCTATAGAAAATGCTGCTGCTAGTAACAATTGGCCATCTTCATCAAATATTTGCAAAAGGTTCTCACATCCTCCATAGTGTTAATCTAACATTTACTGTATTATAATAATTCGAATCCGAATAATTTTCAATTCCAGTAATTCTTGCAAATTCCTCAATATGATCTTCGAGAATATCAGATTCATTAATCACGACTGGTTTGGATATAGTTACTGCATTGTTTGAAGGGTCCCCGCTGTATATGTACACCTTCTTAACCATCTCATTATTTTGATCAAGTGATATGAACTCTATATTGTGCGCTATACCACGTGGAACTGCTACTTGTAACATTGCACTGGCCAATGAACTGTTATCCATATCTAGTTCATTGCTTGAATTGGAAGCCGAACGATAAGTGTAACCACTCCAAATATATGTGTGTCCATCCCAATTCAATATATCTTGTTTCAGATCAGAATCTCTATTACCTTTAGAATTCGCGAGTGCTGAAAGTGTATCCTGGCCCATTGTCTGTAATTGTGTTTCAATATAAACACTCGCAGTTGATGATGTGAGGGGAGTAAGTGCAGTTGCTTGTACTACAAACAACATTCCACCAATAATGATTATAGCTGCAACTATTGCTTCAAATGTATGCATTTGACCTTTTTCATCATTATTACACCAAAAGAACAATTTCAAAATATCACCATATCCTAAATGATATACTCACAAGTTCATGACCACTCTCTGAAGTAGGGTTAGCATACAAACCGATACGTCTGATCTGACCAATATCACCTCTGGAAGGTACGGGTGCACCGCTTGTAGAAATAACATTATTTGAACTATCAATTACAGATATATTAATATCATATGACCTATGTGAACCAATCAATCCAAGTTCTTCACGTACTGAATCATAATCATTGTTCAAATCTGTGAAAAAAGACTGTTTTTTAGACGGACTGATAACATAACCTGATTCCAGGTCAGATTCACTTATTCTTTGCTCCATGACATTTCCAGAGATACGGTCAATTATAATATTAACATCATCTGAACTTGAGTGAAAAGGTAAGTATAAAGATGCAGTATATTGTAATACGAAAAAGACAGCTGCCATGAAAATAATAATGGCTACCAGATAATCTATAGTAAGTTGTCCCCTATCATTACACCAAAATCTTTTATGAACACATTTTATCCGCTCATATACCATATATCTCGGTACCTTTCTTTACCTTTTCAATATCCTTATCAACTATAGAAAGCCTGTTCTTATCAATCTTCACACCAGCCAACCTTTCAATGAACCATATAGACCTTAAATGATCTTCAGGGTTGAGTTTCCAGTGATCTTTATTCTCATAATAATTAATACTTTCAGCGTATTTTAATAGCTCTAATTTAACATCCGTACTGATCCACCCAAGTTCTTCATAATAAGATAAGATCGAACCGATATTATTCCTACCAACCATTTTCATTAAAATTAAGACCCATTCTAAACATAACTTAATGTTAGTAGAGTTTTTTTGAATATGGGAGAGATATACATTATTATTAGTATTATTATTTGAAAATGAATAGCCTCTCCCGCCAATCTTTCTCAGTTCAGAGTTTACGTGTTGAGTGAATTTATTCATCTCTTTATATAGCTGAGAAATATCAGTACTAATATTGGTTCTCAGTTCTTCGTTCGAATCGTATGCTTGAGAAAGTTCATTTAAAATAGTAGTTACATTTGCACCCAGATCATCAAAAACTTTTTCCATATCCTCGTTTTTCTGGTTGATTTCAGCCACACATTCTTCAATCTCATCGATCTGATCTAACTTGGTAACCTTACTTTTCAGTTCTTGAATATCCGTATCAAAATTAGTATATGTATCCTGAACTGATTGCATTAATTTTTCTTGAGATTCTTTCAGTTCTTGAATACTATCTCCTAATAACAACAAGTTCTTCTTATTAGATTCATTTTCTTCACGAAATTGTTGTACGTTTTCCTTAATACGTTCAATCTCTTGACTGATTTCATTCGTTCGTTTAGTGCTTGAATTGAGTTCAGTGTTAACAATCTCAACTATATCTGATTTAAATGATTCTAGTTTACTATCCATTTGACTAATATCATTAACTGAACTTCTAAGATCAGTGATATTTTGTCTTAGTTCATCTAATTCCGAATCTTTACCAGTTAGTTCAACGTTTGTTTCGTCTTCATGTGATATCTTGGATTTAGAATGGTCTTCTGTCCTTTCATCTATAGTGACTGATTCTGATATATCAGACTCTTTGCTTTTTTGGATACCTGTTATTGTGTCAGACTCATCAGTTTCAACTTCAATAGGTGTTTTGTTATTTTGGATGTCTGGTACAGGTTCAGATTCATTAGGTTTAAATTCAAATGAGGTATCATTATCATCAATTTCCTCTAAATCTAAACCTTTATGTTGAAAAGTTTCAGGTTCATCTGTATGATCTTTCGGATCGTGTTCTTCAAAAGGTGTACTGAAAATATCAGTATCATCTTTATTCTTTTCAATCTCATCTTGAAATGGATCTTCTTCTAAAAAGGGACTTTCTTTATCCCTGTTCAAATCAGAACTGATATCGTCCATTCTATCTTTTAAACTTCCACCTCTACTAAGACCTTGAACCATTTTCTTAAAAAAAGAAGAGGCCTTGTTCATGACCATACTAACAGAACTCTGTTTAGTCTGTGGAATACCATCATCTTCATCAATTCCACCACCAAAAAAATCCTCATCTGAAAATGGATCGAAATCATCGGGTGTTTTTTCTTGAAATGGTGTTTCAAAATTAGTATTGGACATATTGTCAGTTTCATTTAGTCCAACATCTGGACTAGTACCCTTAGTACTAAGACCCTGGACAGGCGGAATGAATGGGCTAGGTTCAGTTTCGTGCTGTACCGAAGAAGATACTGGTACTTGATATTGTTTTTTATTAGTTTCTTTCACATTTCCCGTTTCAGGTTTATCCTGCATGCCACTTCCCATTGACTCGAACTGTGT
The DNA here is from genome assembly GCF_024808815.1 of Methanosalsum natronophilum. Classification (GTDB taxonomy): domain Archaea; phylum Halobacteriota; class Methanosarcinia; order Methanosarcinales; family Methanosarcinaceae; genus Methanosalsum; species Methanosalsum natronophilum. The sequence continues at coordinate 139,321 of NZ_JANUCS010000002.1, forward strand.
ATGATTAGTTGGAACTGAGCTTGGTTCATTCACTTCATCCATGGTTTTAGAAGTTGTTTTTGGTCTCAATGTTTCTTTATCATCTGAACCGAATTGACCTTCATCAAAAGGTATCTCTGCAGAAATTGATGAATCTTCATCATCTAATGACTGAACACTGTAATCCTTACTTTCCCTCATTCTCCGATTTTCAAGTAATTGTTCCCTAATCCTTTTGATAGTCTCAACAGGGTCCTCAATATTATTCTTATTATCACTTTTTTGAAATTCAAAAGAAGATGACTGTGCTTCATCCATTTCAATCTCAGTGTTATTCTCAGATGAATCTTTTTGAGGAATTATAGGAGTATCAATTTTTTCAAATTCTGTTTTTATATCATCTTCAATAAAACTATTAGAAGATTCGAGATCTATTGATTCTAATTCGGTTTGGTCAAATAGTTCATTATCCTTCTGGAAATCAGGTATTTCTACATTCTTATCTAGATTAAAATCCAATGTAGGAACTTCATTATCAACAGACTCTGTTTCATTATTTTCATTTGTGAAAGGTAACTTTTCCTTTTGTGGAGAACTTTTAGTTACATCAAGAAACGGTGGAATGTCATGTTTTTCTTGTTCAGGTACAGCTCCTTGCTCTTCATCAGATGATAGATTAGAAATATCGGGTATACCTTCAAATGATGGTGGTGCAAAGTTATTGATATCCTCATCGCCAGAATCAATTTCAAACGGTGGCCGCTCTATTTCATTCTTACCTTTACTTTCAGCAGCAACCTTTGCTACATCAAGAAATGGGGGTTCTTCACCTTCTTCGAATTGACTTGGATCGGAAATGTCTTGGATCTCATTGAACTGAAGATCATTTAAATCCTCTATTTCATCCTCATCATCAGGAATGTCTTCCAAAGATACTTCTTGTAACGGCTGTTCTTCAAAAGCACTATTAAAAATATCAGCAGAAATGTCTTTTTTGGGTTCATTATCACCCTGTTCCCATGGAAATTCAACGGTTTCAGAACTCCCGTCCTTATTTTTACCAGTTTTCTTGTTTTGTTCCCATGGTAAATCCGTCATTAAAAACCAACTTCTTAAAATCAATTTGAGTAAATGAACTTTTATCCAATATACTTACTAAAATGAAAATACTATTTGATAGAATCTATGTTAGTTATTTATTTAAGGATTACTCCACTATAAACAGTTTCCGCGGGTCCTTCCATGAAAGTAGTATCAGTATCTACCTGGATATTAAGTATCCCGCCTTGTGTATGTACTTCTACTTCATTATCAGTATATCCTTTTTTAAACGATAAGTATGCAGCGGCTACTGAACCCGTCCCACAACTTAAAGTTTCATCTTCCACACCCCTCTCATATGTGCGAACTTTAATAACTGAATCTGAAACAATACTAACAAAATTTACATTCACACCATTTGGAAACACATTATCGTATCTAATACGTGGTGCAACATCCAGGATATCAATCTTATCAAGTTCCTTAACGAACACAATCGCATGTGGTACACCTGTATTTACTACAGATACTTCATATCCATGCATTTCAACGTCCATGAACTCTGATTCAGGTTCACCTTCAGCAGGTAGATCTTTTCGTTTCTCAAAAGGTGCACCCATATTCACATTTACCCAGAATTTCCCTTCACCTTCACGTGTAGATACTTTTAATGTACCTACCATGGTTTCCACAGTAGATTCACCAATTGGGATATACTGATTATCATAAGCATATTTCACAAGACATCGTATCCCATTTCCACACATCTCGGCCTCAGATGCATCCGGCTGGAATAACCTCATTTTAAGATCAGCATTCTCTGGTCTCGATATAAAAATAACACCATCACCACCTACACCAAACCTGCGGTCACAGTACTCTACTGCAAAATTCGCTTTCTCATTATCAGGAACTATTTTTTCACTGGTTTCATCAATTATTATAAAATCATTACCATTACCATGTATTTTTGTAAACTCGGTCATAACAACTCATACCTTCAAAAACAATTCAAATAAATATAATATTGATATTATTGATATTATCAATAGATATATGTGTTTCTACCTGAACTCAAGTTAAAGAACAGTAGTGACTATAAAAAAAATAATGTACATCCCTTTTATAGAATCAAGGAATGTAATTTCTAATATTATACAATATTATAATGAACCCTATGAGCATGACCACTAGAGATACTACCCATGCCCATTTCAGGATATGAACAGTCTTTTCAGGTTTACTGTACTTGAATATGAGATCGTCCAGAAATGTTCGCCTTTTCAAAAACTTTTTATCTTTCATAAGTACTGGATACCTGTTTCATTTTTTTTTAGCGTAATAATAAGATAATTATTCCGCTTTATCCTTTATCTTCTTAAGCCTGAACGTATTCTCTCGTTCCATTTCTTCCAGCCTGAGTTTGATAAAGGTCATTGATTCTGTCAGTTCAGGGATCACTTTGAACTCTAAAGCATTAACTCGCCTTTTAGTCTTCTCAATATCGTCAAGTAGTTTCTTGATAGTTGTCTCGATCTCGGCAGCGAGAATGATTTTTTCAACTAATATCTCATAAGCTTCTGCAGCTTCATCAATATAGGAACTGGTTCCAAGTATACCGTACCCACGTTTATTCATTGGTTTTGATACACTTGTAGACTTTATTTTAGGTACTACTACACCCATTATATTATTACTTTCGAGTTCAATATCAGGTTCATCGCTTAAAGCAAATGCAGTTGATTTCACTGAAATGGTACCTTCAACTGCCTTTGCAATTCCTATCTTAGTATTAGCCTCTTCATAGGCTGCATCCAACTCGGATCTAACATCTTTTGCCTGATTTAAGATCTCAAAGAACTCTAAGATCAAACCATCCCTCTTCATCTTAAGTAGCTTATGTCCACTCTCAGAGAGTTTTATTTTTTTCTTGATCTCAATGAGTTCCGAACGAGTTGGTTTTACTTCAGTTGCGCCCATGATTATCACCTATATTGCTCAAAGATCATTCGTTCTTATCCTTGTGTTCTGGATGATATTTTTGTATATATTTATTATCGATCCTGGTCAATTGAGATTCAGGCATTTGTGAGAGAATCTCCCACGCTATCCTTAGAGTATCATCTTCAATATCCCTATCTTCATCACGACCTTGTCTCACGAACTTATCTTCAAAGACATCCGCAAATTCAAGGATATGTTGATCCCTTTCAGACAATGCTTCTTTCCCAACGATAGCGACCAGACCTCTCAAGTCCCTACCTTCTGCATAAGTAGCATATAATTGGTCAGATACTGCTTTATGATCATCTCTTGTCTTACCATCACCAATACCAGAGTTCATTAGACGTGATAGTGACGGTAGGACATTGATAGGTGGATAAATACCTTTTCTGTGCAATTCTCTTGAAACTACTATCTGGCCTTCAGTAATATATCCAGATAAATCAGGTATTGGGTGTGTTATATCATCACCAGGCATTGTTAGGATAGAGAACTGAGTAACTGATCCTTTCTGACCCTTGATAACACCGGCCCTTTCATAGATCGAAGCAAGGTCAGTGTACATGTAACCAGGGTACCCACGACGACCTGGTACTTCTTCACGAGCTGCACCGATCTGTCTCAAAGATTCACAATAATTAGTGATATCTGTCAAGATAACAAGTACGTGCATGTCATGTTCATATGCCAGATATTCAGCAGCCGTCAATGCCATACGAGGTGTGATCAATCGTTCAACAGCAGGATCATCTGCTAGGTTCAGGAAAACCACAGCTCGTTCAAGAGCACCTGTCTTCTCGAAATCCTGCATGAAATACTGTGCTTCTTCGTTAGTGATACCCATTGCAGCAAAGACTACCGCGAAATCCTCTTCAGAACCTCTGACCTTAGCCTGTCTTGCAATCTGTAACGCGATCTCGTTATGAGGTAAACCTGCTCCCGAGAAGATCGGAAGTTTCTGACCACGCACAAGTGTATTGGTACCATCAATAGTAGAGATACCTGTTTGAATGAACTCTTCAGGTTGTTTCCTGGAGTAAGGGTTCATTGAAGCACCCCTAATATCCAATCTCTTATCAGGTACTACTCGAGGTCCACCATCAAGTGGTTCACCAGATCCTGATAAAATCCTACCAAGCATGTCCTTTGATACGGATAACTTAATAGTCTCTCCAGTAAATATAACACCTGATTCATCATTTAAACCACCAGTACCTTCAAACACCTGTACTGCAACTATATCTTCAGATGTGTCAAGTACCTGACCTCTCTTTGTGGTTCCATCAGGCAAATTGATCTGAACAAGTTCATCGTATCCTACAGGTTCAGTTTTTTCAAGGAATATAAGTGGTCCAGAAATCTCAACGATTGTTTTGTATTCTTTGGTCATGTTCATTTGCCTCCCAGTTGTGCAAACTCTTCATCCATCATCTCCAAGACCCTGTTCAGTTCAGTCTCAAATTCCTCTTCGAACTTGACCTTAGCAAGCTCGTCCTTTGCTTTTACTGAAATGATATCCTTGATGAGTACACCAGATTCAAGTGCTTCTGAGGCCATATCACCATACTTTGAGATCGATTTTAGGAGCTTGTACTGTTTCTCGAAAGGACAGTATGTGTCCACAGGATGGAATGCGTTCTGTTGAAGGAAATATTCTCTTATAAGTCGTGCAACTTCAAGTTTTAATTGTTGGTCTTCTGGCAATGCGTCAGATCCTACAAGTTGTACAATTTCCTGTAATTCAGATTCTTCTTGTAGCATATCCATAGCATAGTTCCTGAGCTTAACCCAGTCAGAAGCAACATTTTCACTAAACCAATCTGACAAGTTCTCAGAATATAAACTGTAACTGGTCAACCAGTTAATCGATGGGAAATGTCTCTTTTGTGCAAGCTTTGCATCAAGTGCCCAGAAAACCTTCACTATACGAAGCGTGTTCTGAGTAACAGGTTCTGAGAAGTCACCACCCGGTGGGGATACTGCCCCAATTACTGTAATTGAACCTTCAGTACCAGAATGTGATTGAACATACCCTGCCCTCTCATAGAATTCGGACAATCTACCTGACAAGTATGCAGGATAACCTTCTTCACCGGGCATTTCTTCAAGTCGTGACGAGATCTCTCTCATAGCTTCAGCCCATCTCGAAGTAGAATCTGCCATCAGTGATACATCATAACCCATGTCACGATAATATTCTGCAATAGTGATCCCGGTATAAACTGAAGCTTCACGAGCAGCTACTGGCATGTTCGAAGTATTCGCGATAAGTACAGTTCTTTCCATCAAAGGTCTGCCAGTCTTTGGATCCTCGAGTTCTGGGAACTCACTGAGAACATCAGCCATCTCATTACCACGTTCACCACATCCGATATAAACAACTATATCAGTATCACTCCACTTTGCAAGTTGTTGCTGAGTAACAGTCTTTCCAGACCCGAACGGTCCAGGGATTGCTGCAGTACCACCTTTTGCTACAGGAAACATTCCATCAAGGATACGTTGACCTGTAACCAATGGTCTGTTTGGCATCAATTTCTTTACTACAGGTCGTGGTACCCTAACAGGCCATTCCTGCATCATTGTAAGTTCAGTACCGTCAGATAATATACATACAGGAGTATCAACTGTGAACTCACCACTCTTGATATCAGATACTGAGCCTGATACACCTGGTTTCACCATGACCTTATGTTCAATGTTAGGTGTCTCTTGAACTATACCAATAACATCTCCACCCTTTACCGAATCTCCTTTGGATACAGTGGGTTTGAAATCCCATTTCTTCTCGCGATCAAGCCCGTTTGCAGTCACACCTCTTTGTATGAAATTACCCATTTTTTCTTCAAGTACTTTAAGTGGTCTCTGAATACCATCATAAATACTTTCCAATAATCCGGGTCCAAGTTCAACAGAGAGCGGCATACCTGTATTCACAACAGGTTCACCAGGTCTGATACCTGCAGTCTCTTCATATACCTGAACAGTAGCTTTTTCATTTTCGATCCTGATCACTTCACCCATCAGTCCTTCATGTCCGACCTTAACCACATCATACATCTTTGGTTTAATGCCGACAACAGTGACAACAGGCCCTGCAATTCGATAAATTTTACCTTTTACTTCCACAGATCTACACCTACCGATTGTTTTATTTTATCTCGTAGATTCGAGCTTTCCCCAGTACCTCCAAGAGTTACTACCGTGGGTTCAACTGATTCATTTAATTTCAATTTCAATATTTCCGGTAGTTTTTTAAGGTCATTTTCATGCATTATAAGAATACCAACTTTTGGATCTTCAAGAATACTTCGTACAGTACTCTCAAGCTCATTATCATTGGCTTCATGTACCTTTCTGATACCAGCCAGTCTAAATCCAGTTACAAATTCACCATTTCCAACAACAGCCAATTCCATCAAATCACCAACTGGTTCCTAATAATTTCATCCGAGAGTCCCGCAGACTTACCTCGAACTATTATACGTAAATTGTTAACTTCATTGTTCTTTGTGATAATGTAATCCATGATAGTCGCAATGGATAGAGGATTTGCATGTGAGAATTGTCTTGCATAAGTCAATGAATATTTCTTTAAACTCGTTTCCATAGCTATCAGTGAACTCATCTCAATACTACAACAGTCCGATATCTTATCCCATAGAGAATACCGTTTCAACTCATCTATGAACTCTTCATAAGATAACGATACCAGTTTCTTTAAATCGTCCATTTCAAATACGTTTCCGTTATCGATCATCATTTCCATGATCTCGTCTTCTGCAAGATTTTCTTTCTTGGTCCTAAACAAAGTAAGCAAGTTTCTCACATCGATCTCGGTCTGAACGAACCTTAAAAATAACTTGAACTCTTTGGTCCTAGTCTCATAAATTGACTGATACAAATGCTCATAATACATTTTATCAAGCATATTCTCAATGTCAGAAAGATTAGTACCGTCAAACTGTTTTAGTATCTGATAATAATAACTTTCAGAAAACGCTTCTATCACCTCATCAGTTGACTCTTTTCCAGCTAAACCTGACAAGAAGGTATAAGTATACTCACCTGCAGAAACTAAGTTTTCTTTGATCTCAGCAGATGATGCACCAACATGTTTTCCACGAAGAATAGTTTTTATGTTCCAGACATCAAATTTTCTCAGATACTCTGTAATCAAATATTTTGGTTCATCTTCTGAGATATTAATCAATTTTGTAAAAGATACTGCTAGATTTCGATTCAACGCATGTTCTACCAAATCAGCACTCTCGTACGACTGAGCCAGTTGATCTATATCTTCTTTATATGAAGATTCCTGAATGTACCTGGCAATTTGATCAATTTCCATATTCATAAGTCTGGGATACGTTTCTTTTGGAAATAGATGGCCTTTCATTCCTTTTACACGTGCATTGAGATAAGAGTAATTGGCAGTACCTTTCCTACTACCTTTAATATGGCGTGTACCAATCAATCCATTCCAACCGCGTTTCAATCCATTCCAACCGCGTTCTATTGTATCCATTAACGACATTTAAACTCACCCAAACAAGATATCAGATATTTCTTTAAGAGAGCGCTCATTTACTTCTTTGAGTATAGATTCATAAGTATAATCTAGACGGACTTTTCCATCCTCGTCCTCTATAATAACGCCACCAACACAGTCAATATTACCGGCATATTCGAGAGATGTAAGTTTCTTGACAATTGGTTCAGATTCCTTGTTAGAATAGACTTTAGTACCATTTTCAGCCTGTTTATCGAGTATGGTTTTCAAGTATTCCTCGTTCTTCTCAGGACTCAAGTGGGATAACGATTCTAAGGCTTTATCGAAAACTTCGTCAGGCATTTCTTTCTTGACATTTAGAATAATACGTTTTACGTCAAGTTTGGCACTGGATAATTCCTGCCGACGCATATTATCGATATCTTCTTCAGCTTTTAGCAATCTATCTCCCTTGATCTTCTTCGCCTTTTGTCTTGCTTCATCTAGTATCCTGGTAGCTTCTTCATCTGCCTCTTGTTGAATTTTAGAGACTTCGTCCTTAGAAGCTTCCTTTATATCATTAAGTACTGGTTCAAGACCCATCCTATCACATCCTAAAATAATTAAAGGGTAAGATACCCTTTAAAACACTTTCCAGCTCACGCAATGATCAATGCAACTACCAGGCCAAAGATAACGATAGCTTCTGGGATAACAGTCAGGATAAGAGCTTTACCAAACAAAGCTTCGTTCTCTATAATAGCACCTATAGCTGCACTTCCGATCTCTCTCTGTACCAGAGCTGTTGCAATTGCTGTAATTCCAACTGCTAATGCTGCACCGATTGCTTTCCATCCTTCAGGGTTAGTCCATATGCTTGGTTCTGTCATGTTTCTTATTCCTCCAATTTTTTTCTATGATTTTTTTTATTTTAAATTTCCAAATGGGTTATAGATTCTGCCACCGCCTTCGTAGAATTTAGTGAAAAACTCTACGTACTGCAACCTAATTGCATGTAAACCGGGGGCTATAATACTCAGGACCGTGTTTAATGCGTGTCCTAATATTAATACGAGTATTGCAAATATTGTCATCAGTCCAAATGACTCAGGCATCACCATTTCTAGACTGATCATATTTATGGTTGATGCAATGTAAATGTGGGATAGTCCTACAGCAGCAACACGCGTGTATGACACTGTGTTACTTATAAATGATGGGATCTCGATAGGTCCCTGAACACCTTCACCTCTAAACAGCATCCCAATACTTAACACTAGTACTGCGAGTCCTGCCCAGATCGGAATATATCCGAGGTATCCAAGTGCTAATAGCAAAAAGGATATTTGCAACACGAACCAGCTACCTTTTTCAAAGACAGCTTCAACAAATCCGTGGTTCCTGTGTACCTTGAGGAATCCTAGTAGGTATCCAAGATTGATGTGTAATAAACCTATGACCACTGATAATACAAGTATCGTATCGATCACGTATTGTCTATGTAATGGATACTGTATCATCTCATTACTTATAGGTGATACGAACAGATCGATCGTCATGAATCCTGGTATCAGTCCTGCCTGGAACGCTCCATCAGCAGTATAATATCCAGCTAATGGGAATCCGAATATCTCCATATATATCAGTCCAAACATCAGCGAGAATATCTGACACACTATCAGTACAATCATTAATGATCTCACTGTGGGTATACTAACCAGTTTGTATACTGCATAAGCAATACCTAACAGTAATAGAGAATAACCCATATCTCCTAGGATCAGACCATAGAATAATGGGAATGTAAAGAACAATACTATCGTAGGATCGAGCTCGTGATATTTTGGACGAGAGAAAAGGTCCACAAGTTCCTGGAATGGTTGTGCGAACTTCTTGTTATTATACTCAGTAGGTGGATCCCTAGGTTCAGCTGACCCAAAATCCTTCTCCTCGAGTTTAGATATATTGATCCTATTATCAGTAGCTTCATTCAATGACTTTTCGAGAATTTCAAAATCCTGAGTCGGTACCCATCCATCAATAACAAATGTGTGATCTGATGTTGCTATTCTAAGCGGCGCTTCAAGTTTCTCGTTCTCAACAGATAATTTCTTTTCACCTGCAAGAATGAATTCAGAATATTGTTCTTTCAGATCAATGATCTCTTCTTCAATACTTTCGATCTTGAGCTCAAGTTTCTCAATATCCTGGTCGATCTTCGTAATGTTCTCTGAAGGTAGACCGTGGACATCAGGAACCTTAAGTTCTTTGAATGATCGGTTAGAAAGTATGTTAGAAACTGCCTCTTCATGTCCTATTGGAACAAAGAGTGCTATTGTGGATGAATGTGAATCAGTGAAAAGTTCAAAGGATGATGTGATATCTTCGATCTCAGGCTTTATATTGACACCTATACTGCCTACAAAGACCTTTAAATTATCATATCCTCGATATAGTTCGAGGTCAACAGGAATACCGGCCAAAGGTAAAAGGTCGTTCTTAAGAGTTTCAAGTTCACGTACCTGTGCTTCCACGTCCTTACGCGCTTCAGTCTTCTGGGAAACAAGGTCATCGAGTTCTTCCAGTTTCTGGTCGAATTCTTCAGGTATTTCGTCCAATGTAGGAGTAGTATACTTTTTCTCAAGTTCAAGTAAACTTGTCAATGATCTTAACTTAACAAGTTTCCTGGATACTTCACTTGCCTTCTCGAAAGGTTTGCCTATATTGAATCCGGTTTCCTCTTCATTATAGTCATCTATATGCAATAAACTTAGTTCATGTAGTTTATCGACAGTATCTTTCATTATGTTCCTGTGCCCAACAATCAAAGCATGTGTCATTGGTTTAGGACTAAGCATGTACCGACCTCTCAAATTCTTTCAAGAGATAATCAATAGCTTCATCCATATTAGTTCGTGCTTTGCTTCTAAGTGCTTCAGCTTCCTCATTGCCTTTATCGATGATCTTTTCACGCTCTGATTGGATCTCTTTTTGAGCAGATCGCATTGAGTTATCTGCTGACTCTTCAGCTTCAGCTTCAGCCTGCTTTATGATCTCTCTAGCCTCTGCTCGAGCCTTGGACACTTTTTTATTCTTAGCCTCAATGGCTTCTTCAACCATTTCTTTTGCACTTGTTTCTGTTTCCTTAATTTGTGATAAGATTTCAGCTTTGGCCATATGAATCCTCATTGAGATTGTAATGATATTTGTAAGTCAAAAGAATGTTCTTTCCTATTGCTAACTTACATATAAGTTATTCGGTTTTAGTTGACATAGTTGACAGGTGTAGCTTTTCTAATAAAATAAGTCATATATAACTCTAATGTCAACTAGAATTCAAAAAATATTTCACAAAAATTATGAAAATGGGAAAAGAATTCCCTGCTTTGAAAAACAAAATTAACGGTCCATCCTATAAGGCAATGTAGAACTGCTGGGAATTGTATGAATATATTCTTGCCTAAAAGACGTATCCCTCATCATACAAGATTCAGCAGAACACTTGTATGCAGAATGTGATGTCATTTTCTTCCAAGCTGCCTTTAATCCTTCTTCTCTGATATTACCAAAGGATAATGGTGTATAAGCACACGGTAATACATCACCTGCAGAGGTCACATGTATCCATCTGCGACCAGCAAAACACCCAAACTGGTCAGGTCCCATAAAGTAGGGGAAAGCAGTTACCCTTGGCCCTTCTTTTCTAGCATTCATTTTTTTCTGGAATGATGCTAATCTATCAACATCTTGCTCCGATATGACCTCATCCTCGTGTTCCAGCCAGCGTCCAACTGCAACTATCTCATAAAGGGACATCTCATCCATACCAAGCTCAGATGCCAATTCATAGAAATCAGGTAAATTATCGATATTCTCAGGTGATACTACTATGAACATATCAGTGAATATCCCTGCATTCTTTGAGTTCTTTATACCTTCAATAGCTTCCTTATACGAACCCTTACGACCACGTACCCTATCATGTTCTTCCTCGAAAGGACTGTCCATGCTCACTCGCATTGCATAGAGTCCAGCTTCCTTGAGTTCTTTTGCCCTTTGTTCAGTTAAACCATACCCTGAAGTGAAACATGTAGCTATAGCTTTACTTGAATTCACGTTTGCTACCATATCCACCAGATCTCTACGAAGCATGGTCTCACCACCATCAAATGATATCAAATACGAGCCCATCTCAATAGCTTCATTTACAGTATCATTGATCTCATTTAAAGAAAGTTCAGGGTCAGCTACAATGTCTGCTGCACCACAGTGAATACATTTATTAGGACAGTTCATAGTGATACCAATGGATAATTGATCAGGTACTTTCCTGTTCCGCAAAGGTGCCATTTGTGCAGCTATCACGCGATTAAAGGCATCACTTGGTATCGGGGGTACCCATGTGGAAAATATTATCTTATCATCTTCAGATAATACCGGTTTCTCGTCCTCGAACATCTTATTAATACGTCTGATCACGGGTCTGGCTAAAGCACCCAGAGTACCTTCAGCTTCAAGTACAACCCTTTCGTTTTCTGTATTTGCATTCACCTTAAGTAACGTACTATCATAAACACGCATAAATTCACCTAAAAAATCTTATCAATAGACATTATTAGAATTAGAACATTTGTCTATCCTATTAACACAACATAAAATGTTAATTAAATCGTTCATTCGTACTTATATTGGAACCTTGACCTACCTAATCTAAGACATGTGATGGTAACATATCTATTGTGATATAATCAGTTATACTATACAACTTGCGAACAGTTTCTGTACAGTCGAATGAACCAAGCTCAGACCTGGCAGCATCGACATATTTCTTAACTTCATTTACCGAACTCGATATAATATCATCTCGATCCATATCCTGATCATCGAATATGTGTGGTAAGGATACTGATACTTTTTTGGAGTTCTTATCATCAAGTACATCCATATACTCTAAAATATCATCTACCATCTGATATGCAATACCCACATTAGTTCCAAACCGCCTACATCTCATGGCCATTTCCTCATCAGCTCCAGCATTATATGCACCGATCGAAGCACTGGATGAAAACAATGATGCTGTCTTATTGGTCACACATTCAATATACTCATTTATTCCAAAACCTTGTTTGAAACTTATGATATCCATGACCTCACCTTGAGACATATGCATACCTGCACGTCCAAAGTCCCTTACTGCCCTACTATCATAAGGTGATATTAGTTCGATCGCTTTTGAAATAAGAAAATCGCCACATAGTATTGCAGAAGAACAACCAAACTGCCTATACATAGAAGGAGCACCACGACGTAATGTACCTTCATCTAAAACATCGTCATGAATAAGTGAAGCTGAATGGATCATTTCAATAGCAACAGCTGCATTAATGCTTTTCTTATAATCTCCACCACAGAGGTCCGTTGTGAGTAAGAGTATTATTGGCCGAATTAATTTACCACCATTAATACACGCATGCTGTACCATCTCTTTCATTGGTCGGGATATTTCCAGATCTTTAACCAGGTCGTCCATGGCCTGTTTGACCGCAATGTACTCATCCCATTGCTCAATGTTCATTAAGCACCTTCATCAGTTCAATCTAAATAAATGTTATGTAATTCCAATTTCATGTTTGGTACCTTGAAGGACATCCAATAACTATCTTATCAGCTTCTATCTTCCCTTGATCTACTAGTGTACCACTAAGACTTATGGTCTGTCCCTCAACGATATTTGTTGGAGCATTACCTACATATTCAACGTATATATTGTCATTAACATTCTCATCATCATGGAGAACAAACTCGATCCTGTCAGTAGATATAGAGAGTGTATCTTCTTTTATGATACCCATAACATTAACATTCTGACCACTCTCATAGTTTCCAGACATTGTTTCCGATACCGTCTGGTATCCCGCAGAAAATTCAACACCCCAGAGTCCAACTACTGCAACAACTATTATTACAGCAACTGAAACTAATACGTTTTTTCTGCTCATTTTAGTGTCCACCTTCCCTTCTGCTAAGCTCTTCAAGTCTATCCAATTCACTCTTAAGCTCTTTTCTTGTTTTTATAAGATATAAAATATATAATAATATAAATAATCCGGTAATACCATATGCGAGATATAAGGCGTCCATTATTCACTTACCACCCAAGTAACACATTTACGTTTCAAGAACCTTATTGTCAATTATTTGTCAGTATTAATATAATTATTGTATCCGACACAAAAATGTAATTATAGTATACTCTACATCCTACTCACAAGCTTATCATATTCAATATTGAACAAGTATAAATAATATTTCAGGTAAAGATGATTTTCATGGTCACACCACCAAAACTTATTGCTTGGGAATTTACAGCACGTTGTAACCTCTCTTGTGTTCACTGTAGAGGTGCATCCACTGACGAAGAAGTTCCTGGTGAACTCACTACAATTGAATCTAAGAGATTCATTGACGAGATCGCTGGAATGAGTAATCCAATACTAATACTCAGTGGAGGGGAACCGCTTGTCAGAGAAGATGTTTATGAGATCGCTGAGTACGGAACCAATAAAGGATTACGAGTAGTCCTGGCCACCAACGGTACACTTCTAGATGAAAATATGGTGAACAGACTCATTGAATCAGGTATTCAGAGGATAAGTGTAAGTATTGACGGTTCCACTGCAGAATCACATGACAAGTTCAGGGGTTCTGAGGGTTCCTTTGACCAGGCACTAGAAGGTATCAATATAATAAAAGATGCAGGACTCGAGTTCCAAATAAATACTACTATAACAAAACGTAACCTTTCCGAGATCCCATCGATCTACGAATTTGCTCAACATATAGGTGCAGTAGCACTCCATATTTTCATGCTCGTTCCTACTGGAAGAGGTAAAGAGATAGAGAATGAGGAAATCCCGCCAGAAGATTATGAAAATGTCCTCAACTGGTTCTATGACAAACAAAAGACGGCTAAGATCCAATTAAAGGCAACATGTGCACCCCATTATTTCAGAATAATGAAACAGAGAAGTAAAGAAGAAGGTACGACTCCACCACCCGCAATGTCTGGTTCTGAGCACCCTCATTCCAAATCCCATCCTCACGGATACAGTGCAATGACACGAGGATGTCTTGGAGGTACATCTTTTTGTTTTGTTTCAAGTGTTGGTGGAGTCTATACCTGCGGCTATCTCCCAGAACCCGCTGGTAATATCAAGGAAACAAGTTTTAAGGACATATGGGAAAATGCAACCATATTCAATGACCTGCGTGACCCTAATAATCTGAAAGGCAAATGTGGTGTTTGCGAGTATAGGTTCATATGTAGTGGATGTAGAGCCCGTGCTTATGCTGCAACTGGGGATTACCTTGAAGAAGAACCATATTGTGTCTATATACCACAGAAAAGGCGATAAAATGATACACTTAGATGACATTGATAAAAGAATACTTAACACTATCCAGTTTGATTTCCCATTAGACACAAGACCTTACGCCAAACTTGCAGAAGAACTCAATGTCAGTGAAAATGAAGTTATTGAACGCTTGGACAGATTACACAGAGCAGGTGCCATCCGCAGGATCGGGCCAGTGATAAATACAAAGAAGTTAGGTGGTGTAAGTACATTGGCTGCCGTTAAGGCACCTGATGAGAGAATTGATGAAGTTGCAGAGTTCATTAACCAGTACCCTGAAGTATCACATAACTATTTACGGCGTGACAATTACAATATATGGTTCACAGTTTCCGCAGAGAACAAGAAGAGATTGGATACTATCCTTGAAGAGATCAAAACCAGTACAGATTGCCCCCTTATAGAACTGCCTACGGTACGACTGTTCAAGATAGGTGTCCAGTTCGATATTAAATGAGATACGGTACTATGAAAGAAATATATACACAGTTACTCAAAGCCACACAAGATGGTATCCCGTTCACTAAACACCCATTCAAAGAAATAGCTGATAATATGGGCATGTCGGAACAGGAAGTTGTGGACACAATCAAACAAATGCAGGAACATGGGATCATACGCAGGTTCGGTGCATCTATAGGCCATCGCAAGATCGGGATCACTGCTAATGCCATGTGTACATGGAACGTACCAGAAGAAGATGTGGAAAACGTGGGACAAGTTATGGCAGAATTTGTTGAAGTGACACACTGTTACGAGCGACCGCGATACCCTGACTGGCCCTATAACCTGTTCACCATGGTACATTCATATACTAAAGAAGATTGTATAAAAGTAGCTGAACGTATCTCAGAAGCTACCGGAATTACTGATTATAAACTCCTTTTTAGTGAAAAGGAATTTAAAAAGACTGGAACTCGAATTTAATTTAATTTCATTTAATTTAATTTCAATTAAGTCAATGACATCATTTTAAGGATATGTGAATTATGTCGACATCAAATCCATCAACACCCAATTTCCTTCCCCTAATGATACAAATGGACAATAAAGAGATTGTTATTTTTGGTGGTGGTAATGTGGGTGAACGTAAATCCAAACTATTCTCTCAATACGCTAAAACCACTGTGATCAGTTCCGAGTTCACTAACACTATCAAAAGAATGGGTGAATCAGGTCAGATCAATTTAGTCATTATGGACCTGCACTCTGTAACTGACACTGAACTCAATGAATTAATATCAACTGCGTTCATAGTTATTACTGCAACAAGTGATGTACAATTAAACCAAAGAATAGCAGAACTGGCTAAATCATCGGGAATATTTGTCAATGAGGTTAACGGACCGGGAAGTGATATTGTTGTACCTTCAATAGTACAACGTGGTGAACTATGTATCAGTATCTCGAGTTCTGGGTCAAGTCCCGCATTATCAAAATTCACGCGTTACCAAATCGAAAGACTCATAACTCCTGAATATGCTGATATGATACGAGTCCAACATGAAATCCGTACATATTTAAAACAAAACGTCACTGAGCAAGAGAAAAGAAAAGATATACTCTGGACTATACTCGAATCAAAGGACGTATGGGATAACTTATCAATATCCTATGAAAATGGGTACAATAAAGCGTTGGATATAGCTCAGAATGAAGTTCGAACATTTACCAATAAAGATCCAAATTAAATATTATACCATCCCCTTATGTGGAGGAGTAATTTGACGAATATCTCAAGTATGGTCATAACACACGAAAAAGCATGTGTTGAGGAAATGGAAGCTGCACTTAAAGACGAGCCTGAAGATATACTTGACAAGTTATATTCTAATGATTGTATTGAAGAATGTGTGGTCCTAAAAACATGTAACCGCACTGAGATCTATATAGTTTCACAATCGGGTCTTGACCCACTTTACACTTTTGCTGATGATAAAGGGATCTCTCCTGAAATTGTAGAGTTCTATGACCATAAAGAAACACTGAATCATCTACTCCGTCTCGCATGTGGCCTTGAATCCATGATCGTGGGTGAAGATCAGATACTTGGTCAAATGAAAGATATGTACGCAGCTGCGAGATCTAACGGTACTACTGGTAAAATACTTGATACTGCATTCAAAAAAGCCACACAGGTAGGTAAACGTGTACGTAACGAGACCAGAGTGAACAAGGGTTCGGTCTCTATTGGGTCAGCAGCAGTCGACCTTGCTGAAAAGATACTGGGTAACCTTACAGGTAAACGTATTCTTGTTATCGGTGCAGGTGAAATGGGTGGACTTGTTGCACGTGCACTCAAGAATCGTGATATTGATGTCATATACATTGCAAACCGTACATTCAAACGTGCTCAAGTATTAGCGTACGAACTCGGTGGTATGGCCGTACCCTACGAGCATATTACCAAATGTGTCAAGTCAGCTGATGTTGTCATCAGTGCAACTGCAGCTCCACATCACGTTATTACAAAAAAGATAGTAGAGGATGCTATTAAGGACAGGATCGACCCAATACTGCTTATAGATATAGCCAATCCAAGGGATATTGAGGAGTGTGTGGGTGATATTCCTAATGTGAATCTCCATAATATAGATAGTCTCAGAACGATCAATGCAGAGAATATTCGTATCAGAATGGAAGAAGCTAAAAAAGCTGAGATCATTATCGCTGAAGAACTTGAAAACCTTGAAACACAATATAAACGGCAAAAAGCCGATGTCATTATAGCTAAACTTTATTCTGAGATGTATAATGTTCGTGAACGTGAAAAAGAACGTGCAATTAACCGTCTCTGCGCTTACCATACAATAGGTGATCGAGAGATCAGTGTATTAGAAGACCTAACACATTCCATGGTGAACAAGATCCTGGCAGAACCCACTAAAGTGTTAAGAGAAGCTGCAGAGAACGATGATGATGAACTTCTTGATTCGATCTGTAAAATATTCAATGTCTGTAATACTACATGCAATAATGACCAAAAAGAAAAGGATAGTTGATACTTATGTTCCCACATGATAGAATGAGAAGACTCAGGAGTCCCAGTATAAGAAAAATGGTCCGTGAAACGCTACTTGCCCCTAACGACCTGATATACCCAATGTTCGTTGACGAGACCATAGATAGTTATAAGCCAGTACCATCAATGCCTGGTGTGAACCGTGTTCCATTATCAGAAGCTGCAAATGAAGCTAAAAGTGTAGCTGACCTGGATATTCCTGCAGTTATCCTTTTTGGAATACCTCATGAAAAAGATGAAACTGGAACCTGTGCATATGGTGATGACGATGTGGTCCAAAACGCTGTCAGGTCAATTAAAGATGAATTGGGGGATGACATGGTCGTTATAACTGATGTTTGTTTATGTGAATATACGAGTCACGGTCATTGTGGTATTATTGATAGGAGTACAAAAGAAATTCTTAACGATCCCACATTAGAGATCTTGGGAGAAGTAGCTATAAGTCACGCAAATGCCGGTGCTGATATAGTTGCACCTTCTGGTATGATGGACGGTATGATCGGGAAGATCCGGTCAGACCTTGATACGAACAATCATTCGAACACTGTCATTATGTCCTATGCCGCAAAGTACGCATCCTCATTCTACGGTCCGTTCAGGGACGCAGCTGATTCGGGATATACGTTTGGTGACAGGTCAAGTTATCAAATGGATCCTGCGAATTCAAATGAAGCATTAAGAGAAGTTGAACTCGATATCCAGGAAGGTGCGGATATTATTATGGTAAAACCTGCATTACCCTATCTTGACATACTTTACAGGATCAAGAGCGCGTTTGAGATCCCTACTGCAGCATATAATGTCAGTGGCGAATTCTCTATGATAAAAGCTGCAGCTGAAAAGGGATGGCTTGACGAAAAGGCTGTCATGTACGAATCATTACTCTCAATAAAAAGATCAGGTGCTGACATGATCCTGACATATTTCGCAAAGGATATGGCTGAACTATTAAAATGAATTAACTTGAATAAGATGAGAGTACAAGTTTTATAAGAAAATCTAACAATTTTTATATGCAACGACTTGTGTTAGTATAGCATAGATCAAGATATTTATTATATTATTTGAATTTAAGAATCAATTAAGGTGTTTTTTTCATGAGTTTGGAAAGATCTGAAGAGATGTTCAATAAAGCGAAAAGTCTACTCCCGGGTGGAGTAAGCAGTCCCGTACGAGCAATTAAACCATATCCGTTCTATACCGAATCTGCCTCAGGTTCAATTATAAGGGACGTTGATGGGAATGAGTATATTGATTATTGTATGGGTTATGGCCCTAACATCTTCGGGCACGGTGACCCTGATATTAAAAGAGCTATCATTGATCAGCTCGACAAAGGTTGGTTATACGGTACTCCAATCGAGAACGAGTACAAGCTAGCTACCCGTATATCTGACCTCTACCCATCCATCGATATGCTCAGGTTCGTGTCTACGGGTACTGAAGCTACAATGAGCGCATTACGAGCAGCACGTGGGTTTACTGGCAAAGATAAGTTCATTAAGATCGAAGGTGGATTCCATGGAGCTCATGACGCTGTACTCGTACAAGCAGGCTCTGGTGCAACAACTCATGGTAAACCTGATTCGTTAGGTGTCCCCGAAAGTTTCACTCGACATACACTTCAAGTTCCCTACAATGACATTGAATCCCTGGTATCTCGAATTGAATCCAATAAGGACGAAGTAGCTGCACTTATCATGGAACCTGTTATGGGTAATATCGGTCCAATATTACCAGATGAAGGATATCTTGAAGAGGTCAGGAAAGTAACAGAAGAAAACGATATTCTTCTCATTTTCGATGAGGTCATTACCGGATTCAGGTTAGCTATGGGTGGTGCCCAGGAATTCTACGGTGTTACACCTGACATGACGACATTAGGAAAGATCGTAGGTGGCGGATTACCAATAGGAGTTTTTGGTGGTAAAAGAGAGATCATGGAAAAAGTATCACCATCTGGCGGTATTTATCAAGCGGGTACATTCAGTGGAAGTCCTGCAGTGGTCACAGCAGGTCTTGCAGTCATAGATAAACTGGAATCTGAGAATGTACATGAAAACCTTAACACACTCGGAGATGAAGTTCGTGTCAGATTAGCTGAAATTGTACAGGATCTTAACCTGAACTATAGCGTTTCTGGAATTGCTTCAATGTTCAAAATATTCTTCTCAGAGCGACCTTCCAACTATCAAGATATTCAAAAATGTGATAAGCAAGGTTATGTCGAGTTCTTTAAACGGATGCTGAACGACGGTATATTCTTACCACCAGCCCAGTTCGAAACCAATTTCCTATCAACTTGCCATACACGAGAAGAGATTGAAACAACCATCCAAGCATATGAATCTAACCTCAAATAAATGAACCAGGAGTTGATCATCCATGATAATTGGAACCCGGGGTAGTTCACTTGCACGTGCACAAGCAGAGATTGTTGCACAGATGCTAGAAGAACGTGGCGTATTCGCAGACCAACAGATCATTAAGACCACAGGTGATTCATTTACTGATAGACCATTACATGAACTGGGCGGTGTTGGTGCTTTCGTACGTGAACTCGATGACAGAATGATCGCAGGTGAGATCGATATTGCAGTTCATTCAATGAAAGATCTACCAACACAACGACCAGATACCCTCTCTACCTCAGCAGTCCTGGTACGAGACTCACCTCACGATATCCTAATAACACCTGACGGCTCCAAATTAAACGATCTACCCAAGGGTTCCATTATAGGTACTACTTCAATGCGTCGCCGTGCCCAGTTATTAAAATATAGACCAGACCTTATTATAAAGGACCTGCGTGGTAATATCGATACGAGACTCAAAAAACTAAGGTCAGGTCAGTATGATGGTATCATGTTAGCAGAAGCGGGACTCCAACGCATGAAATGGGATCAAGATATGGAGTACCAGCGTCTTGACACAAAGAACTTCTGTCCCTCAGCTAATCAAGGAACTATTGCGGTTGTTACATTGAAAGGTAGTGAAGCTGATACTTTAACCTCAATGTTAGATCATGCACCCTCCAGAATAGAGACCGAGATCGAACGTATCATTACAAAAGAGGTTGAGGGTGGTTGTGTGGTTCCTGTAGGTTCATTTGCAAAGATCAGTGGTAGTGGTGATAGTATCTATGTCCGTGCCGAAGTACTATCTCTTGACGGTACTGAAACGATCGAAGTTGAAGATAATATTCCCAGAGACGAGTATAAGGAACATGCATTAGAACTAGGTCATAAACTCGTGGACCTCGGGGCTAAAAGACTGGTACGGGCCGCTGCGGAACAACTCGCAGCCCAGAAGGATATGTGAAAAGGGTTCATGAACTAAGTTTCAGGATATATCATATGATAAATATAACAGGTCTTAAACTGAAAAATCCCACTATACTAGCAGCTGGTATCATGGGTACCACCGGTGCATCTCTCATACGTATCTCGAAATGTGGTGCAGGTGCACTTGTCACCAAGTCTATAGGAATATCCCAAAAGGAAGGACATAAGAACCCTACAATGATCCAGCTGGAATCCGGTGGATACATTAATGCAATGGGTCTCCCGAACCCTTCATACCATAACTTCAAAGCAGAGATCGAGAAAGTTGAACAGAACACTGACACTCCTGTAATAGTCAGTATATTCGGAGGTACAGCATCCGAATTCGTAGAAATAGCAACACAACTCCTAAAAAACACTGAGAAGGGTGTAATAGATGCATTCGAACTGAATGTAAGCTGCCCACATGCAGAAGGTTACGGGTCAATGATAGGATGCGACCCGGGAGCTGTTGGGACCATAACAGCTGCAGTAAAGGATGTGGTCGATGTACCCGTATGGGTAAAACTCACGCCAAATGTAACAGATATCGTACCCATTGGTCGTTCAGCGCAGGAAAATGGTGCTGATGCCATTGTAGCCATCAATACTGTCAAAGGAATGGCGATAGATATCAGTTCAGGGTACCCTATACTGGGCAACAGGTTCGGTGGTCTCTCAGGCCCGCCTGTAAAACCAATTGCGATCAAATGTATCTACGACCTCTATGCCGCTCTTGATATCCCTATAATAGGTGCAGGAGGAGTATCTTGCTGGGAAGATGCTGTTGAGATGATGATGGCTGGAGCTTCGGGAGTTCAGATAGGTTCTGCAGTATATGACGACATTAATATTTTTAGTACAGTCTCTAAAGGAATAGACCAATTCATAACTGAAAATGATACCTATACTAAGATCGAAGATATTATAGGAATAGCACACACCAAACTTTGACTTGAAATCAATTTGTTATTTTAAGAACGAACCGAGATGACATCAAATGCGACCCATCAATGCACGTATCATAGATATAGTGAATGAAACACCCACTATCCGTACATTCTTCTTCGACACTGAACTAAAATCAGAAAATATTGGCCAGTTCGCTATGGTATGGGTCAGAGGTATTGATGAAATACCTATGGCATTATCCTACAATAACGCAATAACAGTGCAAAAAGTGGGAGAAGCCACTTCCGCACTATTTGATCTGAACATTGATGACAGTATAGGACTCAGAGGTCCCTATGGTACAGGTTTCACATTACCTGAAAATAATAAGAAGAAGAGTGAAGTTCTCATCATCGCGGGTGGTGTGGGTGCAGCACCACTTGCACCCCTTGCAGAAAAAATGTCTGGTAATCAAGGTACTAATATCAAAGTTACTACTATACTTGGTGCACGGACAGAATCAGAACTGTTATTCGAGTCAAGGTTCAATAATTCGGGAATGCTTCACATAACCACAGATGACGGATCATGTGCACGATGTGGTTTTGTAACTGACGTCCTCTCAGAACTCGATTTAGACCAATATGATATGATATACATATGTGGTCCCGAGATAATGATGTCATGTATCTTTGATATACTCCAATCAAAACAATGTTTGCATAAAACTGAGTTCAGTCTCCATCGTTACTTCAAGTGCGCTATAGGTGTATGTGGTGCATGCTGTATTGATGAAGAGGGTTTAAGAGTATGCAAAGACGGACCCGTTTTTAGAGGAACTCGATTACAGAACTCTGAACTAGGTAAATATAAACGCGATTCCAGCGGTACTATTGTGCCATGCTATTAACTAAGCAAAGAACAACTTTTTTCGTCCAAATACCTTAATCAAACTCACTGTAATTGCTAAAAATATATGGTCATGTATCTCCCGTAATATCACGTGCCCCATGTATTGTACTGTACCTTTATGCAATTATGGAGTGACAATATATCTAGTTAGGTACTTCATATTACCCACAGTATAGTCTATATATCATTACGATATAGTGAGTTCGCCTTTATGCTAGATCTTGTGAAGCAATGGAACAAAGTAAATAAAAATAATACATGACACATCAATAAAAACCACAACTAAAATAGGTAAGTAAAACAACATAAACAATTTCAGAATAAAGTTATTGAGTACCTCCTTGCAAAAAAAATAACTTACATCTAAAATCTATTTTGAGGACGGTTTTTCTGTTCATTGATACCTACTATGGGTTCATATTAGTTCCATTGCGTTTCCAAGACATTGGGTAGCGATATGAAACGAAAGATTAATATTATTCTAATTACTTCAAGGTGCTAGATAATCGGAACTATCCTTGTGCTCTGATAGTGTAGCATGGCCAATCATGTAGGACTCTCACTCCTACGACTGGGGTTCAAATCCCCATCAGAGCATTTTAGATTTTTTAATACTCCTAATGTTGGATGCTTTTTTCAAAGAAAATTCAAATAAGTATTTTTAGATTATTATTTATAACAAGAATTGTTCCTGCAGGATCCTTTTTTTATGATAAAAACTGAGACTATCATAATCAACTAAATGATGTAAAGCCTTGGACCTTGCGAGATGGATCAACTTTGATGCAATAAATACTGTGATTTTAGAACCAAAATGGCTAAAATCATAGTAAAATCAACAAAATTAACTGAACTGGCAAACTTAGGCTAAAAGGATTTAATGGACAGTTTTCAATGTGCCAGTTTCCAACTTCGTTCCGGCTGCCACAGCAACAATCTATGCAGTTCTTTCGGATGGCCTTAAAGATCTCCTTCTTGGTGGTCAAGCTATCACCTCAAGTGGCGCAGTATGGTTGTATCGGCAGATTTCAAACGAGTTATAAATAGTTATAAGTTATTATGAATAATAGATAATAAATTATAAATACACTTAATAGCTAATAGCTGATATGGAGTGAATCTTACATGGCACACACTACAACAATTCCAACCACAAAGGTGGTGAGAGACAGACTGAAAGGGTACGGTCAAAAAGGCGAGACATACACCGACATTCTAACAAGATTGATGGATTCAGTTGATAAGGATGAATTCATGGACAGAATGTATCGACGCTTGGAAGAAAAGAATCAGTTTGTCTCTCTCGATGAGATCTGATGAGAGATCTAAATGAAATATAGAGTAAGTATACATCCACATGCTGTTAAGTTTCTTAGGACACGGGACAACGAAACAAAAGACAGACTCAAAGAAGGGTTAAGAAAACTTCAAAATGACCCTTTGAGTCACGCTGTTAAAAAAATGAAAGGTACAAAAGGCAGACAAGACCTTTATCGTCTTCGTATTGAAGAGTATCGGGTCATTTTTGCTATTGAGGATGATGTTGTATACGTACTCGAAATAATTCCGCGTGGTCACGGATACAAGTGGCTGTGAATACACTTATTCCTTAATCGCAGACAACACTTTTCTTGCTTATTCTGGCCTCATATTTCCCTATTTCATCGAGTGACTGCTGATTCAGAACGAGGGAACATTGTGAACAGAACTTGTCAGTGGGCCTGAGAATGTTGTTGCACCTTGGACAATTCTTAAGAGTTACGTGTCTCACATTTTCCTGTTTAAGGCCGTAGTTTTCGTGAACTACACCCCGCTTAAGCATGGTCCTTCTTGCTTCATTCTCTGAACTATTGTTCACAAGTCCCACTGGCTCTTCCCGTAGTCCCTATGGTGATAAAAGAACTATTAGATTTTGGGCTAATTATATAATTGCCACATACTCAACTTTTAAATAATCAAAAAATAAAGTGCTGTTGTTTTAATGTTTAACTAGTTTTTTCAACAACTAAAGTAGTAAATAGGTGACTTTAATAGATGGATCTTATCTCATTACTGTTATTCTTTACTTTTGCATTCTATGTTTATTTTAGCATTTATACCTATAAACTTGATCCAACAAATAAATTGAACCAAGTATTCTCTGTCATGTCCTTTCTCATGGCAATTTGGGCATTAGGGTTTGTATTTATGATCCCGGCTAACACTCCCGAAGATGCTTTATTCTGGAGAAAGGTTGCAGCTGTAGGATGGTGTACAATATACAGTGTCATATTACATTTTACTTTAATATTAACTAGCAAAGAATCGTTTTTGGATAAGTGGTGGAGTTATTTAGTAATATACAGTCCAGCTATTTTTTATTTATATTATTATATTTTTGCAGGTGGAATGAGTGTTGAAAATTTTGCTCAAACCGATTTTGGATGGACATATCTTTATTCAATAAACATGGGTGTAATTGATTGGTTATTTCACCTATATTACACAGTTTATGTAGCAATCTCAATTGGATTAGTTTATCATTGGAAACAGGTTACTGAGTTTTTTAGGGAAAGTAAATTAGGTTGCATTATAATATTAACTTTCACAATAGTTTTCATTTTTGGTGGTATTACAGATAATATCTTACCAACACTTGGTAAAGCCATTATTCCACCGGTAGCAGTAGTTCTTGCATTAATACCAGCTTATGCTCTCCATTATTCAATCAAGAAATATAAGTTTCTATCAATTTCACCAAAACACACTATTTTTGAGGTTGTAAATAACATATCTGATGGTTTGTTATTGATCAAAAATAATGGTCAGATCACAATGGCCAATCCCAGTGCATGTAAATTATTAGAATATGATGAGAACCAGCTCGTTGGGCAACAGATTGAAAATATATTAGCTGACAATAATTCATCTTTCATATATTCACTATACGATAAGAACAGTGAACATAAGAATATACAAAACCTAGAACGCTATTTACTTACTCGTACCGGGAACAAGTTATTAGCTCTAATATCTGCCTCAATCATAACCGATGAATGGGATCAACATCTAGAACTTGCTTTCATATTTAGAGACATAACTTCAAGGAAAGAAGCAGAAGAAATGCACATAAAAGAAGTGCATCATCGTGTAAAAAACAATCTCCAGGTAATAACGAGTCTATTAAACTTGCAATCAAGAACCTTCCAGGACGAAACTATCAAGTTAGCACTCAAAGATTGTCAAAATAGAGTGGCTTCAATGTCAATTGCTCATGAAAGATTATATAAATCTTCAGATATTGCTACTGTTGAAATTGGAGATTATATTAAAAACCTTACAGATAACATCAAAAAAGCCTTTTCCTCAGATAATAATGATATTGAGATAAATATCAATTCAGATAACGAGAATATCAAGCTTGACCTTATTGTTCCATTAGGTCTCATTTTAAATGAACTTATCACAAACACATTCAAGTACGCTTTTCCCGATCAAGACCATGGAGAACTATCAATTAGATTTAAGGTAGAGGATAAAGAATACATACTTGATGTGAAAGATAATGGGATAGGTTTACCAGAAGATTTGGATATTGATGAAACAAATTCATTGGGCCTTAAAGTAGTAAAGATGTTAGCACAGCAAATAAATGGTACTCTAGAATATCAGTATAACAATGGTGCACATTTTACTGTCAAGTTCCCAAAATGGTGATCTTTATCTTTCTTTTCTAATTCCACTATTTATTTCTTAAACTAATAATTCAAATAGTGTTGTTTTCAGGTAAGTTCAATCAAAATAGCTTCAGTTGGGCATATTGAGATACAATCACCACAATTATTGCATAGCCTTGGATCAACTATTGCTAAATTGTCACCATTTAATGCAATTGCTTTATTTGGACATATTAAAACGCATCCACCACAACCTATACAATGATACTCATCAATGCTTACTACCATAACTATCAGTTCTATAAATTTAATATATTACAAAATAAAATTACATTCAACATTATATAATTATCTCTGAATATACTTAAGTGTAAAGGGACATGAAGTGATACATTTACCACATAATGGATACTCAAAATCTACTTTTGAAGCTGCATCTACACACTCATTATAACAACTCTTAACATCGATCAAATCATCTCGGTCAAGTGATCTGTCCCAAAGAACACCTTTTATCGAGTTACTCGGACAATGTTTCATACACGCAACACAATCACCACATTCTGACACTCGCACAGGTTCATTATCAGTAGATAATGGCGCATCTGTCAAAACAGTGTTCAACCTTAATGCTGATCCTATTTTCTTAGTAACTAACAGTCCAGACATACCGATCCATCCAAGACCCGCTTTAGTAGCTGCTCTTTTATGTGAGAAATCTGTCCTGTAAGTGATAGGATCATAATCCGAAGTACTTGATAGCAATGCTTTTGCTCGATAACCCCCATCTTCCAAAATGTCCTGTACCTGTGCTGCTAATACATCGAGTTCAGCATTTGCTCTATAACATTCATCAATATATTCTTGGGATATACCATTTAGCAAATCACTGACCGAACTTTTGCTTAGTGATACCCCTATAACTACACACTTACCCAAATAAGGATACGATGGATGGAGATACTTATCATCGCTTAGGTCCGCAAAACCATAGATAATATTTTCAGGATATCCCAACATATCATCTATTCGTTCACATACAAGTTTTAGTTTAGTATCCATGAAAATTTTTAACAACCTTATTTACCTAATACCGGAATTCGTGTCATTACAGGAGATTCTAGATCCACGACATTTTCTATCTCTTGTTTATTCTCAGTAGTTAAAGACATTTTGTTCATATTCTCTATTAACAACTTAGTATACTCATGTGAAGGATTCTGAAAAATATCTGATGTGTGACCAATCTCAACTATACGTCCATCTTTCATTACTATAACCCTATCTGCAATTCTTCTAACGAGTGTGAGGTCATGTGATATGAAGATTAGTGTCATTCCCCTATCCTGTTTCAATTTCATTAATAGATGAACTATATGTGCCTGGACTGAAACGTCAAGTGCAGAGGTTACCTCATCGGCAATTAGAATATCGGGTGACATGAGTATAGCACGAGCAACCGCAATCCTTTGATTCTGGCCTCCACTTAACTGATGAGGATAATATTTCAAGTACCTCTCACCCAACCCAACAGATTCAATCGAATCTACAATTATTTTATTGAACTGGGACTTTGGGACTTTCTGCAGTATTAGAGGCTCTGCTAATACTTGATAAATTGTTTTCTTGGGGTTAAGTGACATATCAGGGTTCTGGAAAATTATCTGGATCCTGGACATTATCTCTGATATGACAGTACCCTTATCACTATTGAGTATATGTTCACCAGCTTTTATCATTCCAGCATTCACTTTTTCAAGACCAACAAGACATTTAGCTAATGTTGTTTTCCCACAACCACTCTCACCAACAATACATAACGTTTCATGGTCATTTAAATTGAACGAAATATCTTTTAATGCAAGTCTTTTTTTCTTCCTGAACAAATTACCTGAAGAATATGATTTACTAACACCTTTTACCTCAAGCATAAGCATGACACCTCACAAACCTGTCCACATCCACTTGCACCAGTTCAGGATGTTTGTTACAACAACATGCATGTCCATATTCACACCTATCATTAAACCTGCACCCTTCCACCTTTTGAGAGATATGAGGTGCAGTCCCTGGAATTGGTTTCATGTCACGCGATGGGTGTGAATCCATCAAACTCCTGGCATATGGATGAAATTGTCTTGAGAAAAATGCTGAAGCTGATGCAATCTCCACGATCTCACCCGCATACATAACAGCTATCCTGTCAGATAAGGTGTAAGCTACATCAAGGTCATGGGTTATCAGGAGTATTGAACGTTCTCTGTGCAACTGTGCCAGCATTTCAATCAATTGTATCTTTATCGTAATATCAAGACCTGTTGTAGGCTCGTCTGCGATCAGCATATCAGGATCACTTGCAGTACCAAAAGCTACAGCAAACCTCTGTTTAAAACCACCACTTAACTGATGAGGATATTGTGCAAGTCTTCGTATAGGATCATCTATACCAACACTTTTAGTGATCTCAGTCATTTTATTAATTGTAGCTGATTTCCCGGAATATTTCATGATCTCAGCTAACTGTGACCTCATAGTGAATACAGGGTTCAATGAACTCGATGGATTCTGGAACACCATACCTACACGTCGACCTCTGATCCGTTTCAATGCTTTTTCTGTTAATGTTAGAAGATCATCATCCTCAAGATATATCCGACCCGATACTTGAGCATCTTTGGGTAACAATCCCAGTATGGAATTGGCAATAAGAGATTTACCACACCCAGATTCACCAATGATCGTAAATGTTTCGTTCCTGTTAACATCAAGATCAACTGTATCTACAGGTACTAGAACACCTTCCTCACTAGGAAAACTTATCCTGACATCACGCAACTTCAACATTTAGAACACTCTCCATCTTTGTTTTGTGTCCTTGGGATCGAATATGTCCCTTAGACCATCCCCTATAAAATTAAAACCAAGAACAATACTCACAATGAACATCCCCGGCACAAACATTACATGCGGTGCTGATTGTAAAAAGTATCTCCCATCATTCACCATCATGCCAAGTTCAGGGTATGATGAAATACCAAGTCCAAGAAAACTAAGACTGGCTGCTGCAAGAATCACATAACCCATACCCAGCGTAGCAATCACTAACAGAGGTGAGGTTATGTTTGGTAATATGTGATATCTTAATATATGCAAATTCCCTGCACCCATAGACCTGGATGCAAGCACGAAATCCATGTTCTTCACAGATATGACAGACCCTCGACTAATCCGTGCAAACACTGTCCATTCAACCAATGCCAGTGCTACTACCAATCCTATAATAGATCCACCAAATATTCCTGCAACTGCAAGTGCAACAAACATACCTGGGAATGATAGGAACGCATCAACTACTCTCATTATTACTTCGTCCACCACACCACCGACATAACCAGAAACTGCACCAATAACAGTTCCTGTAAACAAAGATAAGGATATTACTGAAATACCTATTATCAAACTTATCCTGGTAGCAAACAGTGCACGGCTTAATATACACCTACCTAAATGATCGGTTCCAAGTGGATACTCTGAAGTTGCTGTTAGTGTGGGTGATACCAACCTTTCATCAAGATTTGCTTGATAAGGATCATTGGGTGCAAGCCAGGGTGCAAACAGTGCTACTAATACCATTACACCAGCTAATAGCAAGCCTATACTCATACTCCGATTAATCGTGATCTTCATCGTACCTCCACCTGGGATCAAGGTATGCATACGATACATCTACTAGCAAATTAATCACCACAAAAATAGTTGCCACGAACAAAAGTGTACCTTGTATCATAGGATAATCCCGATCATATATCGAGCTAACCATCAAATTCCCAATCCCAGGCCATGCAAAAACTGTTTCCACAACAACCGAGCCGTTAAGGAGATACCCAAAACTCAATCCCAGCATCGTGATCACGGGTATAAAAGCGTTCTTTAACCCATGTTTAGCTATAATAATATGTTCAGGAATACCACGTGCTCGTGCTGCTCTGATATAATCCTGGTCAAGCACATCAAGTAAACTCGACCGTATCAACCTCATAAGAACCGCGGCAGATGCCGTACCCAATGTCAATGCAGGTAATATCATGTACATAAGTTCACCACTCTCACCATACCCCCCAACAGGGAACATGTCAAGCATTAGTGCAAATACCAGTATCATTATATAACTCTGCCAAAAATTGGGTACTGAGACACCTATAAGTGAAATGAACCTACTAATATCATCTTTCCATGTATCTCTAGCAAGTGCAGCAAGTATACCGCCAGGTATTGCGATAAGTAACGCGAAGAACATGCTCAATAAAGCTAACCTGAACGTTGCTCCAAATTTTTGAACAATAGCTTCACCAACAGGCTGGCCTGTCATGTAAGAATAACCAAGGTCACCCGAAAGTACCTGTGTAAGCCAAATACCGTACTGTACATAGAACGGTCTATCAAAACCCATCCTTTCCCTAAACTCTTCCACTGCAACCGGATCCGCAATACCGTCAGGACCCGTCATTAGAATCTCTGCAGGATCACCTGGTGCAAAATGTATTATAGAAAAGCTTAACACTGATACTAAAAGAAGTGTGGGAATTAAGAAAACCAATCTTCGCAGTACGTAATTCAACATTTTAAATATCCTTATCTCATGCTCATTTCATGCTTTTCTGTTAGCTATTACCACAAACACAGAATCCGTGTTCAATAATCTTAAAAGAGGATGTAATTTGCTTAAATTGTATTTTTGTATTTCAGGAATGTCAGTTACATCGATCTGTGAAAAACCTGTACGTTCAAAAAGCAATTTTACACTATCTGGTTTCACGTCGAGGTATAAAGGTAAATCATGACTAAACTGAGAATAATGTTGTGAGAACTTATCAGTACTCTTATTACTATTCTTTCGATCAGTTACACCAAAACTCCTGACAACCCGGGTTAACCACCGTTTAAGCTTTTTAGAAGGTGCAGGATCGAATCAATTACCATCAATCGCAATAACCTTCCCATTTTCTGAACTTAATACCCTGTTCCATTCACTTAACGCCTTATCAGGTTCTGGTAATGTCCATAACAAATACTTGTTCACCACAATATCGAACGTCTCATCATGAAACGGCAGATTTTCAGCATCACATTCCATGAACTTCACATCCAATCCTCTACTTCCAGCCTCTTTCTCTGCTTCGTCCAACATTGACTGTGAAATATCTACCGCAGTAACTTCATGACCCAACTCCGCAAGTAATAATGCAAGAAAACCTCGACCTGTCCCCACATCCAAAACTTTTAACCTTTGTGTCCCTAAACAAGAAGAGAGATACCGTTTCCAGATATCTCGTTCCTCATCCACGAGTCCGGTCACACCATTAATATAACTCGAACTCCTCCAATCCCAATATTCCTGTATCTGCCTCTTAACATCCATCAGAACAATACCTCCACTATTAATCCTATTATACCGCGATCCTGTTAGTCAAGAACGTTATTTCGTTTGGATACAATATGAATCCATCAACACCTGAAGATAATCCCACTGTTTTCTTGTAATAGAACACGAACAGTTCAGGACAGTCCTCATGCACCTGTTGTTGTACTTTATTATAATACTCCATCCTTACATCCTCATCAGGATTAGTACGTGCAATACTTAACCATTCATCCACATCAGGATTAGAGTACCCAGTCCATTCAGCATAAGTATTCCCTGACTCAAAATGTTGTGTTAAGAAATAATCGGGATCACCGGTTGGAGCTATACCCCATGCATATAATGCAAGGTCATAATCACCATTGTTCATATCCGCACTAAGTGCACCACTTTCAAGAGTTATAGCTCTACTCTCAATACCAATTGAACTAAGCTGGATCGCCATTACTTCAGCTGATGGTCGAAGTTCAGGTCGGGCAGAATAGGTCTTGATATCAAGTGTAAACGGTTCACCTTCATATTCCAGGGTTCCGTCACCTGTCCTATCCTCAATACCAGCTTCCTTTAACAGCTGTAAAGCTTTCTCCTTATCATGATGATACGGTTCAAGTCCTTCATTAAAAGACCACATGAAATTAGATGGAAACATTCCTATCGCAGGCGTACCACCAAAACCTTCAAGTGCAGCATTAACTACCTGTTCACGATCAATCGCATAACTTATAGCTTGTCTTACACGCACATCATCTAAAGGTTCTTTATTAGTGTTCACGTACATGAACGCGGTTCTCATAGTCTCCTTGTTCACAGTATCTATATGACCTAATGAATTTAGCCGAGATACTTCTGATGCTGGTACACTATCAGCAATATCCACATCCCTACCCTCTACTTTTAGAGCTCGGGTCATTGGATCACTCACATACTCTATCACGACCCTATCAACCTTAGCCAATTCACCCCAATATTCGTGGTTCTTGGTCACCTCAAGTCTAGTATCAGGATTGAAAGACGAAAACATGAATGGACCCGTACCTGAAGGTTCACCTGCAAGATCGTCAACTTTAGGGTTCACTATAGATACTATAGGGTCCGTCAATGTAGCAATAGTTGGAGCAAACGCTTCATCTGTAACTATACGTACAGTATTTTCATCCACTGCATAAATTTCTTCAATGAACCTATACTGGCTACTACGTTTATTCTCAGGGTCCATTACCCTTTCAATCGAATATACCACAGCTTCCGAATCCATCGGAGTACCGTCATGGAACTTTACATCATCCCTTAAAGTAACTTCCCAGGTAACCTCATCAATGACCTGGTACCCAGTAGCCAATTCTGGGACTAATTCCATATCTTCATCATAACTAAACAGGGTCTCATAGATACCAGCTTGTCTGACATACCATCCAACCCAATCATAACCCGGGTCAAGAGAATGTGATGGTCCAAAAGTCTGTGCAATATGTAACAATTTCTCATCACCATTTTGTTGTGAAGAAGAACTATCATTGTTCCCTAAACAACCCGATAATGCAAGATTTATTGAAAGAACAATCAGAACAAAACAGAGAATATACTTTGAACTATATTTCATATTAATCACGTTTTATGAAGAAATTAAATATTAATAAATATTACTAAATTATATTTATGTAACAACTATTTTTAATTGCAGGTACATAATTATGATTAATTTGTTCAGTAACACTACTCTCGCATTTAAAAACTAAAAAACTGCTAACAACCATTATTCTAAGAGCTAATCAGCAGTAGTCGAAAAAAAAAGATTGATTGTTGATCACAATATCAGCTAATATACAAATTTCATGATTTAATCTGTCGCAATACACGAAAGCCTAAACTATAATGTCTTTCCCCAGGCAGGATACAATATCTTTTAGTGGCTCTACAAAAGTCTGGATAACTGTGCCAACAACCACCTCGTATCACACGTCCTTCATTCTGACCCTCATCCCACGGCCTGTTATCTGTAGGTGCACCGGTATAATCATCATGCCATCTATCATGACACCACTCCCATACATTACCGTGCATGTCATATAGGCCTTGAAAATTAGCTTTCTTTTGACCAATGGGTTGTGTTGTACCACACGAATTCGAAACGTACCAACAATACTTATCCAATTGTTTTTCATCATTACCAAAAGAGAAACTTATATTTTTTTCAGTATCATCTGCCCTACAAGCATATTCCCACTCAGCCTCTGAAGGTAATCTGTAAATATCAGTACCTTCGATAGAATTCAATTTTGCAATGAACTCATTCGCATCATACCATGAAACATTCTCAACAGGTCTTGTACCGCCTTTGAAGTTAGATGGATCGGTATGCATCAGTTCATACCACTGTTCTTGAGTTACCAGGTACCTTGAAAGTTGAAACTTATCCACTATATTTCTTTGATGTACCGGCATTTCATCTTCTTCAAATTCAGATCCCATCATAAATTTAGATGGAAGAATAGTTACGAATTCCATACCAATACTGTTCACGTAAACTTGCTTGAAATTTGAGTTCAAGTTACTATTCTCCTACTCTATCATTTCGATCATTTCGAGAAAAATCTGTTTTTTCCCATACATAGTTTAGATGAAGCCCAGTTTATAATATATCGTTGTTGTTTTGTTTTTAAGTTTCAATGATGCGCTAATTTTCTGTTTAGGTAACAGCCAGATATAATGAGATACAACCAAAATTACCTTACATGAAAGCTCTCTTCTAAAAAAAGTATCTTGTATAGAATACAACTTATTTTATCTTAAACTAAAAAAAAATATAATGGGTATGGAGGGATATATAGTACTAAAATATCCCCACATATTTAAACTTGAATTTATTTCAGGCGAACATGCCTTGTACTACGGTTGGTTCATCTTCCTCTTTCACTTTCTCAATAGAGCTAAGGAAATCGTTCATTGTCACCTGTTCACCACGTCTTCGCAAAACGAACATTCCAGCTTCCTTGACAATAACCTCGAGATCAGCACCACTGAGTCCTTCAGTAAAACCTGCTAATCTTTCGAAATCCACATCTTCTGCCAAATTCATTTTCCTGGAATGTATCTTCAGTATATCAGAACGACCTTTTATGTCAGGTAATGGCACTTCAACAATCCTATCGAACCTCCCAGGTCGAAGTAGTGCGGGATCTAACAGATCTATCCTGTTAGTAGCAGCAACTATCTTCACATCACCTGAAGGATCAAAACCGTCCATCTCGGCGAGTAATTGTAACATTGTCCTATTAACTTCAGCTGACCCTGTAGTCCCATCATGTGTCCTCATACCACCAACAGCATCGATCTCATCAATGAACAGGATAGATGGCGCCTTATCCCGAGCTAATTGGAACACGTCACGTACAAGCCGTGCACCTTCACCCACGAATTTCTGGACTAGATCAGATCCTGCCATTCTGATAAAAGTAGCATTCGCCTGTGATGCTATAGCTTTTGCCACAAGTGTTTTCCCGGTACCAGGTGACCCGTAAAGCAACACACCTGTTGGAGGTTCGATCCCCACTTTCCTGAATATCTCGGGTTCGGTCAATGGGAGTTCCACTGACTCAATGATTTCTGTTAAAATATCATCAATTCCACCGATCATATCATAACTAACACCAGGTGAAGTGATCACTTCCATCACCTGTGCACGTACATCTGTTGCCTGGCTTGTAACTGAAACAATGGAAAACGCTGCATTCACACTTACACGTGCACCAGGCCTGATCTTCTCTCTCATCTCACCCTCAGGTAATTTTGTCATTACCTCCTGGTTATTCCCATGTTGTCGAATAAGTACAAGATCTGCATCATTATCCACTTCAACAACAGTTGCTACAAAGAGTGGAGGTGATGTCAATTTATCTAATTGTTCCTTTAATGTATTAACTTCTTGAAGGTAAGAATTCGCCCTCATATTAGCGTCCAGTAACTTAGCCTTCATTGACTCGTTCTGAACTTTTAG
Source organism: Methanosalsum natronophilum (assembly GCF_024808815.1). Lineage (GTDB taxonomy): Archaea > Halobacteriota > Methanosarcinia > Methanosarcinales > Methanosarcinaceae > Methanosalsum > Methanosalsum natronophilum. The sequence goes on from NZ_JANUCS010000002.1 coordinate 175,478, forward strand.
AGACTCTACTTCGTTCTCTAACATCTTTATGTTCTTAGTACACGGACCATCTTCATTCTTATTCTCATTCTCGATATTTGAAGATGAATCTACCGGTGATTCTGAACTTGCATCTGACATAATTGCCCAGTATAATCAGCATATAATATAAATTCAACTGATGATGCAAATTTTATATGAGAGGTATAGATTATATCCTTTATTGAAGTTATATGCAAAATTAGTATCTATTTAATCTTTAAATTTTTATTTATTTGATTAAACAATTTATTTATCAAAATAAATTGTTTTTAATATTTAATTTAAAATAATATGACTTTAGCACAGTTTTTACTTGTCCCATACAACCCCTTTATTTCTACTGGAACTATAAACATTTATATTGTTTTAGTGTATACACATAATTTGATTATAATATTTAGAATAAATGAGTTTAATTAAGTTATATAAGTAAAATAACGGTTAATAAACCTTAGAATTAGTCAAATACATCTTTATACAGATTCATATCAATATACTTAAATATAATAAATTACAACTCATTATTTGTAAGTGAATGAAAAACAATTTGGTATTACCTTGTAAACAGGAATACCACATAATAAGTTCACATATCAAATCAAGATAAACACATGAACCAAAGTCTGAGGGGATGAATGGTTTATGATCCGTCTTCTGAGGGGATGAACGGATTTGGAAAGAGGCTAAGAGGATGAAGGTTCGGCTCGAAATTATCAATGACGAGGGTAATAAGGACGTCAATGTCGAGTTTGAAGGAAAGCAATGGAAAGAATGTTTATTGAAGTTTATTGAATCAATTGATAATACCAATAATGCAAATACTCCCACAACGTTTGCCGAACCTCCATACCAGCCCATAAAACAATCACAACAAACTCATAACAATAATTCAACTTTTTCTCAACCCCAACAATATCAACAACCTGTGAATCAGCCATACTTTAACAGCAACTCGCCACCCAACCCCCAAGCTGGTTCACAGGTTCCACACATGTCACCACAATATCAGTACGTGAACTCACAGTATACAGTACCTGATCCAAACTATAATCCGTATCAAGTACAGCCACAGAACAATCCATACTATGTTTCACAACAAAACGTACCACATGTTGATCAACAACAAGTTAACCCACAGTTAATACACAATCAAAATGGTCAAACATCTAATCCTAACATACCACAGAATCCGGTACAATACCCACAACAAATACAACCAAATACTGGTTACACTCAAGCACCACCACCTCAGTTCACATATCAACCACCACAACAACAAGTGAACACGCAATATCATGGTGTTAATACACAACCTCAACCCCAAATTCAATATCATCAGAATAATGTTAATAACCCACAGAGTCCATTAACACCATCACAGGATCCCAATGGAATAAACACAGGTTCACATTCACAGGTAGTATCAGTACCAACAACAAATCAAGTTCATCAACAAGAACAACAACAGCCTAAAATAGATTCACTTAAACAAAAATTGACTGATACGACTTTAACAATAAGTGAACGACTTGAACTTTTCTTGAAATACGAGTATCCTCGTGTCTGGTTCACTTCACAGGATATTCAACAACATTATGAACGTATTTATGGTACTATCAAGTTGAGTACAGTATCAACATACCTCTCAAGGATGTATAGGAAGAAGTTGCTTGATAGACGTGGTAACAGGACACAGAGACAGTACATGTATATTGGGGACAGAGATGGTGAGGATACTTTAAATGTACCACAACCACAGCAAAATACCGAAAGTTCTGAACCTAATAATAACCAATTCCATGAAGGAACACATTTAATTTAAGATAATATCTATACTCTTTCTTATGAACAGTGAACTCAGCCGTACTGCAATATCCCTTATCATATTAGGGTTCCTGTTAGTCTTTATTGGAATGATAGTAAACCTATTCTCGAATACTGATAATAGTAATGGTATTTCTACAGAGTTCGGTGGTATTGTGATGATCGGTCCCATACCTATAATAGTGGGAACTTCGCCCGAGATCACAGGGATATTGATCGGACTCGCAATCATCTTAATCTTAGTATACATGTTCGTATGGAGGAAGATGTGATCTTATGAGTATGGGTACTTCCATAATAATAGCTGGCACGGTTCTAATAATAATGGGAATATTTCTGTTATTCATCTCAACATTAAGAAGGTCTAGAGATGGTAATGATTCTAGTAAAAAATATTCTAATAATTATAATTATCATTCCCATTACACACCAAATAGTGAAAATGTAGATCACAATGATGATGATAACAGTCATAGTAATGTGCGTGGGGGTGGTGTGGTAATGATCGGACCAATACCCATAATATTTGGGAGTGATAACCAGAGTGCTAAGGTCATGATGATACTCGCTATTATCCTGATGCTAATTGCCCTTGCCATAATGTATTTATGATAATACCATTTACTTTCTTACCTTAAAACCATGGATTCATTTACACTCGTTTCAGAATATTCTCCTCAAGGAGATCAACCAAAAGCGATCTCACAATTATCTGAAGGTATACTTGAGAATAAAGAACATCAGACACTGTTAGGTGTCACTGGGTCTGGTAAGACTTTCACTGTAGCTAATGTTATTGAGAACGTACAACGACCCACACTTGTAATAGCTCATAACAAAACACTTGCAGCACAACTCTATTCAGAATTTCGTGAATTCTTTCCACATAATGCAGTAGAATATTTCGTGAGTTATTATGATTATTATCAGCCGGAAGCTTACATTCCTACAACTGACACATATATCGAGAAAGAGTCTTCTATCAATGAAGAGATCGATAAATTAAGGTTACGTGCAACTAAATCTTTACTTGAACGCAGAGATGTACTTGTAGTATCAAGTGTCTCCTGTATCTACAACCTGGGTTCACCTGAAGAATGGAAAAGTATGACAGTTATGATACAGGTAGGTGACGAGGTCGAACGCAGTTGGTTATTCGCAAGTCTTGTGAACATGCAATATGAGCGAAATGACATTGAACCCGTACAGGGCACTTTCAGGTCACGCGGTGATACGATAGATATTTTCCCTGCACAGGAAACCTATGGGATAAAGGTAGAACTGTTCGGTGACGAGATTGATCGTATATCTTATTTCAATCCAGTTACTGGTAAGGTCACAAGAACAGTTTCTGAACATGAGCCCGTGATAATCTATCCCGCAAAACATTTTGTCATGCCTCAAGAGAAGATTGAACGCGCAATAACCTCGATCGAAAATGAACTCGATGACAGATTAATTGAACTCGGGAAAGAGAACAGGTTACTTGAAGCTCAAAGACTTGCCCAGAAAACTAAGTTTGATATTGAGATGTTAAGAGAAATTGGATATTGTAGTGGTATTGAGAACTATTCACGACATTTCGATGGCAGAAAACCGGGTGAAGCACCACCTTCATTACTAGATTTCTTCCCTGACGACTATTTGTTGGTAATTGACGAATCTCATGTTACCATACCCCAGATACGTGGAATGCATAACGGTGATAGAGCAAGGAAACAGTCATTGGTCGAGTATGGGTTCAGGTTACCTTCTGCGTTTGATAATCGGCCATTAAGGTACGATGAGTTTGAGCAGAGGATCAATACAGCGATCTACGTCTCAGCCACACCCGCAGAATACGAACTCGAGAAAAGTGGTGAACCCGTGGAACAGATCATTCGACCCACAGGTCTAGTTGACCCTGTTATTGAAGTGAAACCTATCAAGAACCAGGTAGATGACCTCTTAAACGAGATAGATAAAGTTCGAGAAAGGGGATTCAGGACACTCGTCACTACCCTTACAAAAAAAATGGCCGAAGACTTAACTGACTATTTAGCAGAATCGGGTGTACGTGTACGGTACATGCATTCTGACATTGATACACTTGAACGTGCAGAGATCGTGAGACAGTTAAGAAAAAAGGAATTCGATGTTCTTGTAGGTATTAATCTGTTAAGGGAAGGTCTAGATATCCCAGAAGTTGCGCTTGTAGCTATCCTGGATGCTGATAAGGAAGGGTTCTTGCGGTCAGAACGGTCACTTATCCAGACAATAGGTCGAGCATCACGTAACGTTGAAGGTCGTGTTATCCTATATGCAGATAATATGACAGGATCAATGCAACGTGCTATCAGAGAAACTAACCGCCGGCGTGATATTCAAATTAGTTTTAATAAAGTACACGGTATTACACCCCAAACCATCAAAAAAGCTATCCAGAAAGAACTTATTGAGGTGGAAGAGGAAGTTGGGGACTATCAAGAAGTTACACCAGAACTTGAGTTTGGGGATGATGTTGATATTGATGAAATATTAGAGGATCTCGAATCACAAATGAAAGAAGCTGCCCAGAATCTCGAGTTTGAACGTGCAGCTGAACTCAGGGATCAGATAAAACAGGTTAAGGAATCATATAAAGCTTGAGAATATTAAATTAATTCTAGTATCAATTCATTTTTTCCTTGTACGTGCAATGAACCTGAGCCTCTGCATATCATCCATTGTATCGGCCCTCATCTTCTTACCAGTATGATGGAGGAAAACGTCATCCAGTGTAGGTTTTCTTAGATTCACGTTAATTACCTTTATCTCAGAACCCCTGGATATGATACTCAGGAGTTCAGGGATGGCACTTTCACCGTTACTAACAGTGATCATAATATTTGTACCGTTCCTGGTGATTGATGAGAAATCGATCTGATCATCACTCGCTTGAACCATATCTACCAATTTTTGTGCACCAGTTTCGTTACTCACAGTAAGTGTAATGATATCACCACCGACTCGCCCTTTAAGGTTTTCAGGTGTATCTAAAGCAACTATCTTACCTTGATCTATTATTGCTATACGTTCACAGAGACTATCAGCCTCTTCCATATAATGCGTGGTGAGCAACATAGTTACCCTTTCTTCCCGGTTCAATTCCCTGATATATTCCCATATATGGTTACGTGTCTGTGGGTCAAGACCAAGTGTGGGTTCGTCAAGGAACAGAACCTTGGGTCGATGAATTAACCCGCGTGCAATCTCAAGTCGACGCATCATTCCACCAGAATATGTTTTCACAATATCGTCAGCACGTTGATCGAGTTCAACTAATTCTAATAGTTCCTTGATTCTCCTATTCCTGAGATCACGTGGCATCCCGTACAACCTGCCATGGAGTTCAAGATTTTCACGACCCGTAAGTTTTTCGTCAAGTGTAGTGTCCTGGAACACAACACCTATTGATCTACGAACATTGATAGCTTCTTTACTAATAGAATAGCCGTTAAGGGTCGCAGTACCTGATGTGGGTTGCAACATCGTGGATAACATCGAGATAAGTGTGGTTTTCCCTGCACCGTTTGGACCCAGGAGCCCGAAAAGTTCACCTTTCATTATATCAAGTGTAACATTATCCACTGCAACCAGTTTATCAAACCTTTTACTCAGATCTCGTACTTTAATAGTAATCTCATTATCCACGTTCAAACACACTCACAACAACTAATTAATTAGTTACCTAACCATATATTTAAGTTAAGTCTGCCTTCTTCCTGCAGTTATAGCAGAAATTTTCAGACCTGAGCTTGCATATCCTCTAAAGTATAAAGCAAAATATTGTATTTCCCTGCGAAATCTCTAGCCTCTTCTGTAAAACCGGACTTAGAAACGACCATGAAATGATCTAACCTTTCCCTGACCAGATGGGTTATTTTCAGCCTAAAGTTCCCTATAATGGAAATCAAACGAAAATCTTTATTCCAGATTCAGATTCCAGATACTCATTTACTAATTCCTGTTGATGAATTTACTTTATTATTGTAACAACAATTATTGTGTCCCCAATAATATATGAAATTAGATATCTTGCCAGACAAAGACTATTTGGACAAATCTGTTTTTAGAATTAAAGTTGAGAAAAAATAATATCAAATATATAATAAGAAATATATTGTTTTGTGTTATAACTAGCTTATCTTTTAAACAAGAAATTAACACACTCAATTTCCATACATTGTTCTTGAACAAAAATTACACGCAATTGAATTCATCCTAGAACTAAATTCTAACTTAGATATATAATTGGCTACAAAATGATCGATCTTAAATTAAAACAAGCATTGATGTTAGCTTTTGGGAGCATCAATAGCGCTAAACTCAGGTCAACACTCACCACACTTGGCATAATTATAGGTGTTGCTGCAGTTGTAGCCAATCTTTCATTAGGTGCAAGTGTTAATCTTTATTTTGAGGAAGAATTAGGTGATTTCGGTGATAATTTCATTATTGTTATAGGTGAGAGTCCAAACCTTTTCAGTGACCAGGAACTTGAGACTATCCGCCGTACATCTGGCGTAGAGTCAGTTGCACCAATGAAACAGCGTACTGGACAAGTGACATTTCGTGGTGTATCACGACAGATCAATGTAGAAGGTATAGGTCAGGATTACCCGGACATTGTGAGTGTCGAATTGGAGTCGGGTAACCATTTCTCTGATACTGGCCAATATGTGGCTGTAGTTGGGTATAATGTAGCTACTGAACGGTTCGATCGACCCATTAATACCAGGAATTCAATTGATATCACATTTAGAAGAAATGACGGTACTGTTGTAACACAAACATTCAGGGTATTAGGAGTCACAAAAGAACCTGACCCTGACGCGATCCCATTCAACACACAACCACCTGAGGATAATATTTATATCCCGATCTCCACAATGAACGAACTTTTAAATGAAGATGATTTTGGCGCATTTGTAGCAAATACGGCAACTCGTGAAGAAGTACGTGCAGTTTCAGAATCAATTGATAGAAACATTGCACGAAGTATTGGTATATCTGCAAGGGACCTGGATAATGAACAGGTGAAACCTTACACTATCATCAACCAGGCAGATATTATTGAACAATTGAACCAACTCTCGTTCGCACTCACTGTCTTAATAACAGCAGTCGCCTTCATTGCACTTATTGTAGGCTCGATCGGGATAATGAACATCATGCTTGTTACAGTAACCGAACGTACACGAGAAATAGGACTTATGAAATCAATCGGATTCGATTATCAAGATATACTGAACCTGTTCATAATAGAAGCAGTTATTGTGAGTTTAATTGGAGGTATACTGGGCACCTTACTGGGTCTGGTAGGGTCATTTGCACTTGAGATCTATTTAGGATTACCTCACATCTTCCCGATCCAACTTATTTTCTTAGGTTTGAGTATCTCTATCATAATAGGATTAGTGTCCGGAGTCTATCCTGCCAGTAAAGCAGCTAAAATGGATCCTGTAGAAGCTTTAAGGCACGAATGAATTGGTTGGGGGCTTTGTAGAGGTCCTATTTTCCATAATTATTTGAAACGAACTCTATCTTTCGAGAAGCCTAGTAAAAACAAGATTATTCTTTCTAGAAAAAATATGGTGAAGAAATTCAGTCAATATAGTAAAATGTAAGATGTTAATCATAAAGTCGAAAAGTATAACTTATTTACAATTATTATTTACCTAAAGAATTCTACAGAGCCTTTTGTTATATTTTTAAATTAGGAAGTAACTAAAAAAATGAACATACCCTAAATTATTAAAATGAATACTTGACCTAATGAGGTAGACTGTTGAACATAACACAATTCCAAGAGTATCTGCAAAAAGTTGATATCGATAATATAACTTTCAGCAATCATTTTGTAAAGCGAGCACATGAACGAAACTTGGATAATCTAAAAAATAAAGCCAATTTGCATGATATGTTCTCCAGAGAAATCCCTGAAAGGATTGTGAACCAGGAAAATAACAAATTTAAAGTAGTATATACATATAATAATAAATACGATGTGGTCATGGTTATTTCAGTAAAAAGTACTAATAAATTCAGCATTTCATTAGTAACGTGTTTTCTGCAAGAAGTGGAAAGGAGGATGAAATAATATGAGCTATTATAAAATTCATTATGATAATAGCCATTTTGATTATGATTGGCTAAATGATAGTATGTATATTTATCCCCATGATCGTGAATACAAATCCTCATTGATGCTAGATGATGATATTATTCTTGATGTGGGCGAAAATGGCAGAATTGTAGGGATTGAGATACTAGAAGCATCTAAGAAATTCAATGTAAGTAAGTATGAAATGCATGATCCAATTGAACTTCAAGTGAATTTTGAAGTGAAAGACGGCAAATTCACTCTCAATCTAAATATGACCTTTGTAAAAAGGAACAAAACCATCCCAAAGAGTATTTCACTTACTGGTGAAAACGAGATGAACTTATCTCCAGGATCTACGACCTTAGCACTAGCATAATGATGAGCTCATTTTAATATAATATTATCAACTTTTGTTCGAATATAGTGAAACACTGTATCGAAATTATCCGGTGTACATTTCAGGAGCATTGGGGTAAATCTTGATCTTCGATTAACCTGTATCATCCTCTTATCCCTGTAAATTACGGCATTCCTCATCTCAGTCCAGCCCATGAACTCGGATTCCCTCGATCTACTTATCAGCCCTGCACCTGCAGTGGTCATACCCGCAGACCTGTTCCCAGCAGGAATCCCTAGAATACCACCGATTATAGCAAGTTGACCTAGTTTCTGTGACGTTTTACCTTGTTCTGAATAGACACCGACCTTATCAACCTTGAACTCGGTCATGAACCCACCTCTGGTGATAAGATGTAATACTCCTGCTGAAACTCCTAATAAAATTAAGAGGAATGAGAATAAACCAGCAAACACGAGTAAGTAATCCAAATAATTCCTATAATCTATCACTAACAAAATAATAAGAACGAATAGTGATGCCAGGAATACTGCAATTACTATCTGTTTCAATATCATCGAATCTATAATAGGTACTTTAGCAGTCCATGTAATAGGTTCCTGAGCCTGATCCTCATCCATTTAATTCACATTTTTATAATATGATTTATTCATTTCATTTCATTTTAGTTGGTATTAACAAGGGATCAAGGTTCACTGTACTTTCCTGTAAAACATCTCACCTTTTACTTTCTGTATAGTATCCCCAACCTGCCAACCTTGTTGTCTATCAAGTTTCTTCTTTTTCCCATTATTGAGGTTAAGGTGTGCCACATCACGTGAATTCACTATCCCACCCTCATCGTCATAATCCTCTTCGTGCCTGATATCAACTATCTGCCCGATCCATTCCTCGTTCTTAATCTTACGGTTATATACTGAAAGTACTACCCAAATAATAACAAATAATGCACCTACACCAAGAGCTGTACCCAATTCCCCGGTATAAATGAACATACCCAGGACCACAGCTAACAATACAACAATATACATAATTGCGCTGAATATCATCTTGATTCACTCCATCAACTTATATTCAATAAAAAAACAATTTACAATTAGAATTCTGACTAAATAATATATAAAAGTTCCTATTTAACAAAATTCACACTTAAATCGCTAGCATGCAACGTTTTAAGTATCAGAGTTGAAAATTTTCGTTTAATTTATATAAGATTATATAATAAAAATAAATAAGTCAAACAGTTAATAGGGTAGTAAGTATATGACCTCAGAATCAGTCAAAAACGGTAACTATTCCCGTCATTACATTGTAGGAATAGGTGCTTCTGCAGGTGGACTTGAAGCTATAGAATCTCTTTTTGATAGAATGCCTCAAGATACAGGTATGGCCTTTGTAGTGGTCCAGCACCTCTCACCAGATTACAAGAGCCTTATGGTAGAACTCTTATCCAAAAGGACTAGTATGAAAGTGTCACGGGCAGAAGATGGGATGATAGTTGAACCTAATAATGTGTACCTCATCCCTCCAAAGAAGAACATCACTATATTCCATGGTAAATTGTTATTAACTGATCAAGGAGAATCACGAAGACCCAATTTCCCTATAGATATTTTCCTGGAATCACTTGCTGAAGATCAGACTAACAGGTCAATAGGTATTATCCTCTCTGGCACTGGTAGTGACGGTATGCGCGGTATCAAGGCTATCAAGGAAAAGGGTGGTATGGTCATGGTCCAAACCCCGGAATCTGCTAAGTTCGATGGTATGCCAAGAAGTGCGATCTCAACAGGTATAGTTGATTTCGTGACAGATACTCAGGACATGCCAGACCAACTCCTCTCATTCATAGAACACCCCTATGCAAAGGTCCAGGACCAAGCACCACCTTCACTGGTAAGTGATAAGGAGAATATGGACAGGCTGTATTCTTTACTTAGAAAAAAGCATAAACTAGATTTCACTTATTATAAGACCAATACGGTAGTGCGTCGGGTTGAACGGCGTATGATGATCACACGAATAAATGAATTCAAGGATTATGTAAGGTACCTTGAAGATAATCCTCACGAGATAACTAACCTTTACAGAGAACTCCTTATCGGTGTAACACACTTTTTCAGGGATCCCGAAGCTTTCGAGCTAATAGGTGAAAAATATATTTCAAACCTTATCCTCAATGTAAATGATAATGAAGATATCAGGGTATGGTCAACTGGCTGTTCCACAGGTGAAGAAACATATTCACTCGCAATACTCTTCAAAGAAAAAATGGAACAGCTTAACAAGAACGTTAATGTAAAGATATTCGCTACGGATATTGATTCGGATGCTATCATGAAAGCTGCTGCCGGTAAGTTCAGTGAAAGTATCACTGCAAACGTATCAACTGAAAGATTACAAAAATATTTCAGGCCAGTAGATAACGGATATCTTATAAACAAGAATATCAGGGAAATGGTAGTATTTGCAAAACACGATCTCTTAAACGACCCACCATTCCCGAACATAGACCTTGTAAGTTGCAGGAACCTCCTGATATACCTGCAACCTATCCTCCAATCAAGAGCATTGGAACTCATGAACTATTCCTTACGATCTAAAGGTATCCTATTCCTGGGTCCCAGCGAGACAACTGGCGATACGTCAGATTATTTTGAACCATTGAACCATAAATGGAAGATATACAGGTCTAGAGGTAAGGCCAATATACTGGATATGCATAAGATCAGGAACATTTCTATGGATCACTCCGAGGCGCAGTATAGGTATGATAATACTAATATGAACATGGTCACAACACCTCCAAGCAGTGCTTACAGGCGAGAACGTCAGCCAGATAAGATGCTTGAGCGGATCGTAGAAGGATTAAAGAACGAGTATATTCCAACCACTCTAGTATTAAACCATAATATGGAACTCGTGTATACTTTAGGTAATATTGAAGGTTATTTCAAAGTACCTTCAGGCAGAATGATTTTCGATATCTCAAAAATGATGTCAAAGGACCTCTCCGTCCCTATAACAACAGGTCTTCAGAAAGTGTTCACTAACAAGGAAGATATCAAGTACACCAACCTGAGAACAACAGTTAATGGTGAACGCGTGAAACTTAATATCCTGATAAAGATGTTACCCGAGAAACAGGGACATGAACCATTAGCTGCAGTGTTCCTGTTCGATAAGGTCCCTGATAAAGACCTTGATATCAAGGAAAGTGACCCCTCAAATTATGACATGGACCAGATCGTTGAACAACGTATCACTGACCTGGAACAAGAACTCCAGCTCACAAGAGAAAATCTACAAGCCACGATCGAAGAACTTGAAACCTCTAATGAGGAACTCCAGGCAACTAATGAAGAACTCTTTGCAAGTAATGAAGAACTCCAAGCAACTAATGAGGAATTACATTCAGTCAATGAAGAACTGCATACAGTGAACACGGAATACCAGGACAAGATATTCGAACTCACAGAACTCAACCAGGATATCGAGAATCTTATGTCCAATACTCAAATAGGTGCACTGTTCCTTGACGAGAATCTTGAGATCCGCAAATTCACTGAAACCATCAAAGCCATATTCCATCTTATCGATAAGGACATTGGCCGTAATATCGAGTTCATCTCGGATAAAGTGCTGGGAATAGACCTCCTTGACATCATCAAGTCCGTACAGGATAATAACGAGTCATATGAAAACGAGATCAATACCAAGGACGGGAAGTGGTACTTGATCAAAGTATTACCGTACAGGGTAGAAAAGGACATCTATTCAGGTATTATCGTAACTATTATAGATATCAGTACACTCAAAAATACGCAAAAGTCGCTTGAAAAGAATAAATTATGGTTAAATGATGTAGCCACCTTATCAAAAATAGGTGCTTGGGAACTCGATATCAATACAAGGGAAATGGACTGGACTGATGAAGTATATACCATCCACGACCTTGATAAGAACGAGTTCAAGCCAAGTATAGATAACCTTATCCAACTTTACAGGAAAGAGGATAGGACCAAATTAATGAATGCACTTGATAACACAATTGAGAACGGAACACTATTCGAACTTGACCTCCAATTAGACTTGGATGTAAATGAGAAAAATGACAGGACAAGTAAATGGATACGGCTTATAGGTAAATCTGACAGGGATAATGAACAGGGTCTTAACCGCATCTACGGGTCATTCCAGGATATCACTGACCAATTTGCACTTAATAAGGAACTCGAAAATGCACGTATGAGCTATAAAGAGTTCTATGATACAATCAACAGTCCCACAATAACATGTGAGAACTTTAAGGATAAAGGTATTATCGTGTCAGATATGAACTGTGCAGCTGAACAGTTCTTCGGTACATGGGAAACTGATCATGATAATGGCAGTGGTAATGCACATGATGGAAATATACCACCTAAGTCCTTTTTCAATCTAGTTAACTTACATGAGAACGGGTCAGATATTAAGAACATGTTCAATACTGTCTGGGAAACAGGTATACCTGAACATATCGAGTCTATTACTGTGAGTAACAGTGAAGGTACTACTAAACAATTCGAGTTGCACCTCTACAGATCAGCCTGTGGTGAACTCGTGAGTATTTTCCACGAACCAAGTCAACCTTAACATTTCATATTAAATTCTATTATAATTATGAACCAATAAAGAACTAATTACAAATTGATCGATCAATCAAGTAAAGTAAAGTGAAATAAATCGAAATTCCAAAAATAAAATAGATCAGTACGGACGAACACGAACATATTTTGATATGGATACGGGTACTTACAATGAATGATAGTGACATTGATACCAAAGAACATGGCCGTTCCAACCCAGAAAATATTGATGATTTGGAAAAATTATCACCCGAAAAGTTACGTGAAGCCTTACACGACCTCCAAGTGCATAAGATCGAACTTGAGATCCAGAACGATGAACTCAAGAAAGCCCAATCAGAACTTGTAAGACAACGTGAAAGTTATTATCACCTGTTCCACATGGCACCAATAGGATACGCATTAGTTGACGAAAAAGGTATTGTGAGAAAAGCTAACAGGTTATTAGCCGAGATTTTTGGTCTATCGAGTCTTGAGAACGTGGGGCTGTCAAAAACTTTGGGGTTGCAAAGCCTGAGCTAATTAATAACAATAAATATATATTATTAAAGTAGATATGGTTTTGTGAAAAACCATATCATATCCACTTTCAAATCTCATATTAGCTC
>NZ_JANUCS010000003.1 GCF_024808815.1 Methanosalsum natronophilum
AAAAGAAGAAGCAAAGTAGTAGGTGCATTCCCAAATCAGGAAGCATTGATGAGATTGGGTGTTTCGATACTAATAGATATGAACGAAGAATGGTTAACAGGAAATAGATATTTAAACATGGATCTCTAACTAAAGTGTGGTACAGGAGAATTTACAGCAAAATAGTGACACAACCAGAATCACTTTATGGATATGCTAAAAAGTAAATATTTCGCTGAAAAATTCGCTGTTTACTTGAATATTCATCAAACTTTCTGTAAATAGTATAAATTAACTCATATACATTAGATTTCTTTAAAGGAGCGAAGTTTAGAAATTCAAGAAGAAGTTATAGATAATTGCATGGAGAATATTTCTAAAAGACCTTGAAGTTTAAGTTTGTCAGTAAAAACTGGAAAAGGCAAGTTTATCTAATTAGCCTGCACCAATACTTCTCCTAACAATAAAAAAAAAGATAATTTATTTAATAAAAAAACTATAGGACTTAGTCATCAAAAATAATTTCCAGGAATGAACCCTCTAACTTTTTTGGTATATTCATCCAAACATTCATTTTGAAATTCATCAGAATCATCGGTTAATGCTTTAAGTTCCAGTCTCAATTTTTCAAGATTAGTGCACTCAAACCGCGATAAGTTTAACTTATTTCTGGATCCTTCTATTAAAAGATTACAACATTTAAGAGCAGCTTTTTTTGTCCTCATATAAGTATCATCTGTATAGTTGGTAATTTCTTTACCAATTTCATAAGCATTATCATAAGATAAAATAAATCCTTGAGGGTCTCTATATCTATCTGATACCATCAAAATATCTCTTAGAATTTTATCATTTCCAGTCTCAATTGCTGCATTTAGCATACTGCAGTCGTATGCAAGGACCTCTCCCCAGCACTGGACTGACATCCCACCAAATTCACCATGGTATTCTACTGATTCATTTGACCACATATCACAACACTGCATCATTAAGTTACCCATTATGTCAGAGTGTGCACAGCTTGAACTTTTTCCACATTGAGAAACTGGCATGCCTGTGACTGCCTTTAGAATGACGTTCTCGTAACCACAATCTTTTCCAGGCCCTATAGCACCAGCTTCATTTGCTACTAAAGAACGTGAAGCTGATGCGCCCCTAATCACTGCAGCTGAAGTATGTGCTAAGTTTTTATCAAGAAGTCCACCAGCAAGAAACATAGCAGTGTTTGCTTGAGAACAAGCTGTATCTCCCGCTGGAACAGATTTGTATTTTTTAGCAATTTTTGTGATTTCCAACCATAAGTTTTCAACATCAATTGCCCCAAGACAGCCGATTGAATATAATATGCCTCTAAAGTCATTTTTCAAAATTGAATAATCAAACACTTCTTTACCGCCAATAGACTCAATCGATAATAGATCTGCTCCTTTAGAGGCTACACTATCAAAACACTCCATAAGAAGAGAAAAACGACCATCTTTTAAATCTAAATGGTTTTTTCTTTCTCTTATGTCAGCTATTGTATGTCTAAGCCCACACTTAATTCCATATTCATCATAAAACTCTTCCAAAATAGTTTTTTGTATATGAGCTATTTCAGATCCTAATTTAGCATTAATAGTCATATCTTGAACGTGTTCAGTTTCTAAAACCACAGAAGGTACTCCTAGCTGAATCATTCTATTCAATATATCATTTGTAATCCTGTCATATTCACTTATTAGTTTTTCAGGACTTTTAGATGCTTCAGGTCGTGGTGCGTAATTTATTTCAGGAATAGTAGAACCTGAACCAATTTCTAAATCAAAACCTGTTTTAATGGGTTTTTTACACCTACCAAAAACCATATCATCGGCACTATTATAAGCCATTCGTGTAAATTTTGTTTTAGTCATAATACTCAATCCTTCATTAGTGCCTATGAAATTTTTCTCTTAATTGAGTTATATTTAAACCTTTGAGAATAGATTCTGCAATTTTTGGCACGTCTGCAGCTTCTTCACCATATATGCCTAAATCAAAGTGAGATACAAAATCTTGTGTAACGGCACCACCTCCACATACAAATGGCACATCAATTCCTTCATGTTCAAGTTTTTCTTTAATTTGTCTAAAAGAATGCATTGTAGTAGTCATTAGTGCTGTACCACTCAAAAAAAGAGGCCTTTCTTTTTTTACTGCTTCAACAACATCGTCAACTGGAACATCCCGACCTAAATCTATGACTTGATAACCATTTGCTCTAAGGAGTATAGTAACTATAGTTTTTCCAATGTCATGAATATCTCCTTCTACTACAAAAGAGATCACTTTTCCTTTATTATATTCTAAGGGAATATTTGACATCTCTTTACAGTATTCAATTCCATCAATCATTGCATGAGCTGATATTATGACATCTGGGAGATAAATTATGCCTTCATCATAGAGGCGTGATACAATCTCCATCCCTTCCATAAGAGCTTCATTTATGAGGTAAAGTGGGTCAAGTCCATCATCCATTGCAATTTTCAAACATGAAATAACCTCATCTTCGTCGCCTTCAAAAATAGCTTTTGTAATTAATCGGATTTGGTTGTCAGTTGGATAAAGTTCTTCAGCTGCTTCGTCTGCAGTCATATTATCTTCAACTTTAACGTTATATCTTATTAGAATTTTATCAGGATTTATGTCTAACATAAAAATACATCCAAGTTCAATAAAATTAAGACTTAACCATCAACTTTCTATATGTTTAAAGTATATTTACTAGTTTGAGTTTAAACTAGTTAAATAGCTTGCGTAATGATATCAACAACTCAAAAATATTTTGAACTATTTTCTCTACATAAAGCAACAATTACATTTTTTTTGTTCCAAGTACACCTGCTAAATTTTGTTTCTTTATGTACTAATTCACCACTTTTTGTAATAAAAGGGGAATTGCAAGAAGAAATGGTACCTTTGATAACATCTGACAATAAGGTAGCAACCTCGATCTGCGAGTCATGGGAATGTAAAGAGACTAAGTTTGTACCGATGATACTTTCTCTTTCATATTCGAGCCTATCTGCAGCAATCTGGTTTAGATATAATATCTTTCCACTATAATCTATAATAAAAATGAGATCCTCTAAAGATTCAATTACATTGTGAACATCTTGTTGATAATTGTGAGTTTCTGCATCATCTTTAATTTTTTCTAAAATAACACCAATTCTTGTAGCAATGGCTTCAAGAGAGTCTCTAGAATTTTCTGAAATTTCGTACTTATCATAAGATGCTAAAAACATGATTGCACAAATATGCATGTTAGTGTATATAGGTATGATAGCAGTTGATGCTAAGGATTCTCTGTTTAAATTCTGTTCCCTTGTTATTGACAATAACTCGGAATGTAATTTATATATGGGCCATCCCGTCTTAAATAATCTTGAGGTCATTGAATTTTTATCATAGTGGGAAGTTTTTTCAATAAAATATTCTGATAGACCTTTATGAGTAATTAAATTTAAATCACCTGTTATTTCATCGACAATATAGATCATTCCACAGTCAACTTCATTAACTTGAAGTGCTAGGTCTAGTAATTGCTCAAAAGTTTCATGAAGATCATTTGATGGATGTAATAGGTAACCTAAATTAGAGTCAACATTCATAAAACTATGTGCTTGCTTCTTATCTGTTATGTCAACAATGACCCCTTGGAGAAGTTCAAGGTTACCATTTTGATCAGCTTGCATAAATGTTCTTTCATCGACCCACCTTACTTCTCCAGAACTAGTAATTATTCTATACTCTTGGGAAAATTCACTAAATCCATCTTCAAAACGGTTAGATAATCCAATCTGTACAGCTTCAAGATCATCTGGATGAATAATATCTCCAAAAAGGAGTTTGCCGGAAATAAAATCTTCTGGAGTATAACCAAACTTTTCAATATTATCAGATACAAATTCAACAGGCCAATTAGTTTCAGCTCTCCATAAAAAAACAATTGTAGGGCTGGTCTTGATTACATTTTGCAACATTTTTTGAACTTCTAGTGAATTAAGCAAATCGTTTTCTTTTCTTTTTTGTTCAGTTATGTCCCTTAAAGTAATCATTACAGCGGGCTTACCTTCATGATCAATCGCAGAAAAGCTTGCTTCAACTGGCACCTTAGTGTTATCTTTGTATAAAAGTTCCAGCTCATAGCTTCTTATTGGACTAGTATCTGTCTTTAAACATTTATTGTACCTTTTTAAGATCATTCTACTGTATTCAAGTGGAAAGACATCAAGAAATGGTGTACCAACAACTTCATCTACATTGCATCCTTTAATTTCGCAAAACTTAGAGTTAACAAACTTTAAGTATTCATCTTGAACAATTATAATTCCATCATTTCCTTTTTCTACAAGTGTTGAGTATTTTTTTTCAGATGCTTTTAAAGCACTTTCTGATAATTTATTATTAATTATTCTCCATGTATCTTGGATTATTAGAATCACGGTTTGTAGGTCAACTTTAGCATATGTTTGCTTTCTGCCCCAAAATTCGGAAAGCATAACAATTCTATCATCACAAAATATTGGGACAAAAACGGTATTTCCATAGGGCCTATTTTTTTTAGGGAACTTTAGTTTGATAATATTTGGAGATGTATCCGAACAATCTTTAATAATTGCTTCTTTTTGATAAATATGCTCATATATTCTGCTGACTTCACTTCCATTAAATATGGCTTCAAAAAAGCGCTTATCTTCTTCTTGGGCTGCGTCATAGCAATAAGCTTTAACTGTTGAATTAACTAAATCAATCAATGCAACGTAACCTTGTGAACTGTCAGTCAGTGCAGATACACTTTTAATTGCAAAATTTATAATTTCACGAACAGATTTGTTTGTCATTTGGTTTAGTTCTAACATAGACTCAGTTCTTATTTCATCTAGTTTAAGAGCATTCTCTGTTCTAACTTTATCAGTAATATCATGTAGGGAAATCATTGCAGCTTTTTTGTTTTCATGCTTAGTAGGTATAAAAGTAACTTCAACAGGAATCATTTCATCGCTTTTAGAGATGATGTCAACACTATAAACTCGGGCATCTTTTTGTTCATTGCTCAAACATTTTCGATATCTGTTGATAAACATTCTAAAATACTCAACTGAAATAAAATATAGTAATGGTTGTTCAAGAATGTCTTCTTCACTATAACCGGTTAAATAACAAAATTTAGAATTAGCAAATTTTAATTTTTCATCTTGAGCAATAATTATTGCATCACTACTACTTTCTAAAATTGATAAGTATTTGTTCTTGTAATCCTTTAGATCGCTTTCAATCTTTCTGAATTCAGTAATGTCTTCGAACTCAACTAATATCGGAGTTGAGTTACCTTTGAAAGTATCTATTCTTTTAGCACTAAATGCTATTTTTTTTATGTTGCTTCCATCATCTTGAATACTTATTGCACTGTATTTAATATCATTATTGTTGATTAAGAGAGCTGTTAATGCTTTCTCTAGATCCTTTAATTTTAATTTATTACTGTCAAGTTCAAATAGCGATTTATTAGATATATTTTTTGAGCATGTATTGAATAGATTGCAAAAGGAACTATTTGCAAATACTACTTCTAAAGTCCTATTAAGAATTAAGATAGGTTTTTCTATTATTTGAAGTACATTGGTAAAGTCACTCATATAACATTCATAATGAGTTATTCTTTTCGAATGTTTTTTTTTACGTGGGGTAAAAATCACTCTTATCCACTTATTAACGTGCTTAATTTTAACTTTTGCTATAAAATCAAGCTGTTCTTTTTCACTGCTATCTTTGAAAAAATTTAAGACTAAATTCTTATCATTCTCACAAAAAATATCTGTAAAATTGAAATTACTAGATGCTAAATCGGATTGCGAAATTCCGAATTGATTGATATTGTTAGATGCAAACTCGACTGTTAAAACCTTTTCTGTATTTAGGCATAAAAACACAGGTGATATTTCATCTATTGTTGTCATAAGCTTGTGATTAAAGTACATAAACTCGAGTTCACCTTAGATAATCAATTTAAAGATTAACATGACTTTTATTTGAAGATGGATTACAAGCTTTCGGTCAGAAATAATGTTAATGGTATCTGCTTCAAGCACGAAATCTTTATATATAATGAAGTTTTCGTAGTAAACATCGTTCACACCTGCAACGATACTTCCTTTCAATCCAATCTACTCAGAATATCGTTCTTATATAGGGTGTGAACATTTTCTTTTACTCATTTTTCAACGAACAAGAAGCTAATAATGCTTACAGTTATTATTTATGCTAATACCATAGAGTTGCCTTTAATTTTTGTTCCTTAAAGGGTAAAGACTCAGTTAAATTTTGTCTACTACTAATTAATTTTCAAATATTAATAGTCTTTAAAGAGATAAAAAGTGATTTTGCTAGATGCAAAATCATTGATAATATTCGTCTCGACCACTAACGAGTGCTTTAACATTTTCTAAAGGTGTATTAGGAGCAATTCCGCAACCAGGTGCGACAACATCGATACCTTCACTTAATGCCCTTGTAACATCGTCTTTAATTTTATCTGGAGTACCACTTAAAAGGGAAAAAGGACTTGATACATTACCTACCAATGAAACTCTATCACCAACAACATCCTTTGCGTCTCTTACACTAGCAACTTTCTCTTCGATACTTAGTGCCGTAAAATTACAGTCTGCCATCATATCCAAGATTGGAGTTACATTACCACATACATGTAACACAGTTACACTTTGAACATCCTCTGCAAACTTTGTAAGACGGGGCTTTAATCTTTCATTAAAGTCTTTTGGATTCATCAAGTCGGGGGAAGCTACTGGATCAGCAACACAGATAACATCGGCTCCATTTTCAACTAGGCCATTTGCGTATTTGACTGCTGCTTCGGTAGCAAAGTCAAGTAGTTTTTCAAATTCCTCCGGTTTTTTAATTGACCACTTCATGAACTTACTAACACTACAAAGATCCGATGCAAGCGTGATTGGGCCTTCCATCCCTGCAATAAGAGGTACACTTTCATCGACTTTTTCTTTTATTATGTTAGTGGCTTCAAAAACAGCAGGAATTCTTCCTGATTCTAATAGGTTCTCAGGTAAATCCTCACGATCTAAACCTTTTTTATATGGGTGGTCTGTAATTGAGGGTTGTCTATTCTTTGTTCCCATATTAACTTCACACCCTAAGGCTTCAGCCAAAACAGTAAGACAATATGGATACCTTACAGCTTCCAAGTTTCCGAATTCATGTGCTGCAATAGCCAACTCAGCCATTAATTTTGGGTCACTATGAGCTTCAGGCCATTCTGCATTCTTAATATCCATTAGTTCTACAATTGCAGTTTGTGTAACTGAAACTGCAGGTGCTTTATCTACGTCTTCTCCTTTAAGAGCTTTAATTAATCGTTCTTTATAATTCATGGTTCTCACCTAAAAATTTTGTACAGCAACTTGATTTATTCAATGTTAACGTTACTATACCTCAAGTGCAAAACTTCCTTGCTTTAACAATCAGCTTAATCCAATCTACATGTGTTTTTGTTTAGCAATAAAATAGATTAGTCTATAGTATATAAATATTATTTTTGAATAATTCATATATATAAAGATTTTTATAGATTAGACCTCGAAATTAAAGTGTTGTATAAGAAATTAGGACGGCATTAGACTTCGAATTCAATCAAAATCTTTAACAATTTTCAAATTCAATTAACTTTTATATTAAAAAAATCTTTATATATTATTAGAAGAAAAGAAAAATTTTGAAATAATATATATAAATATCGTTTCCATGAAACCTTATCAAGTAAAATAGCTGAAAACTAATTCAATTTTTATCTGTATAAGCTTCTAGAAACTATTTAAAAAATAAAAGTTGAAAAATCTACAAATCATAAAAAGTTATTCAATCTTACTAATGAATTTGACCTAAACTAATCTTCATTTTATTAAATTATAAATATATGCATGGTTATATGTTTGTATGTAGTATTTAGTTAAATTAATTAAGAAAAGTATTTTAAATGCTTTTACTTGCTCTAGGAGGATGTTTTTATGCATTGCGATGTTTGTAAAGCTGAAAGTGATAGTAGATATTGTTCAGATTGTGGAAAAATAATGAATGAGCTAATTAGACGCGTTGGAGAAACTAGGTGGGCATCAATTGATGATTGCTCTTTTATCTATCCAATGGTTAAAAGAGCCGGAAAAGGTGAACTTACAATAACTGATATAATAAATGAACTTGAAAAAGAAGATTGATTTTATTTGAATCGATATTAGTATGATTCTTTATGAGTTTAGTTGAAAAGGTTTGAATAATATAGGCTATTTTTAAAGTTCAGCATTTTTTATTTTTTTTAAGTCTACTTCATTTCAAAAAAAAATTAAATCAGAACTATGTAAAGTAAAATAAGTTTAATGAGCTTATTTTTTTGGTAAAATGATTAACTAATTGAGAAAGCATATTTTTATTTCTAAATTCACTAGTCTTAGTGGAAAATGTACAAAAACACATTTAAGGGCGTAACTCTTATACAAAATAAATTTTCCGATATTTTGTATATAATATTTAAATTAAAGAGTGCTACCATAACCTATATTATAAGTTTTTTACATAAGCATAACTTGTATTTAGATCAATAATTTAGAGGGATGAATGGTTTGTGAGGTATTTTATGAGTAATGATAGTAGAGATTTAATTATTGAAAGACTTGAGAGAAAACTTCTACAAAAAAATCAAGATATAGAAGATATGAAAAGTGAACTAAAACAATCTATAATTTCAGAATTACCTACGAATTCAAAAAACAATGATGTTTTTGATAGTCGACTGTCAGAGTTAGAACTAAAAGTAAAGAATCTGTCAACCAATTTGAATGGGGTTATGAATGAATTACTCGATCAGAAGTCGATGATTAACTCATTAAAAGACACGATTTCTAAAAGTAATATTGAAGAAAAAAAGAACAATTACATTAAATCGAATGAAAGTTGCTTCCAATCAGATTCATTCGATAATTTAAATCAAACTATGGGGAAATCTGAAGATATTAGTGGTGTTGATACTTCAATAGAAAAAAATAGTTATAATGAAGCTGATATATTAGATTCTAACTCTAGTTTTAAATCAAAAAATGCTAGATTTATCCATGATTTAGACTTTGATCGAGAAACAAATGACTTTCATATTAAGGATGAGGAAAAGCTAAATTCAGGAGAGTACATTGTAGCTGAAAGCTGTGATAATTCTGATCTAATAAACAACCAACCAAAAGAAAAAACTTCAACGAATTCCATGAATGAACCATCTGAATATATAATTGCAGATGACGATGCAAAACGTAAAAGAAAAAGTAATTTAGATTATGAAACCGTTGAAAATCGTGAAGGTGAAGATGCTGTTATAACTACAACTCGTAAAAGAACAAATGATTAATTTATTTTCTAAATGAGCTCAATAAATTAACTATAGTAGTGTTGATAGTACTTAGGCCGATATCTGAGGTATCTTGTGTATATAAAATCAATTGAATTCACTAATTTTAAATCATTTGGGAAGAAGGTAAAAATACCTTTTTTTGATGATTTTACAACAATATCTGGCCCTAACGGAAGTGGGAAATCTAATATAATTGACGGTATTCTATTTGTTCTAGGACTTTCTGGTTCTAGGACTTTAAGAGCTGAAAAATTAACTGATTTGATATATAATAATGGTCATGCGAAAAAAAAGCCAAATTACACGCAGGTATCTATTTACTTTGATAATAAAGATAGAGAATTGCCTTTAGATGCTGATACTATTGTTATTTCACGAAAAATAAAAGAAACTGAAAATGGTTACTATAGCTACTTTTACTTAAATGGTAAAGCAGCTAGTCTCTCAGATGTCCATAATGTTTTAGCAAAAGGGCGAGTTACTCCCGAGGGATATAATGTTGTTATGCAAGGAGACGTAACAAGAATTATAACAATGTCTCCAACTGAAAGGCGCAAAATAATAGATGAAATCGCTGGCGTCTCAGAATTTGATGCCAAAAAAGAAAGGGCATTAAATGAACTAGAAATCGTAAGAGAGCGAATTGAAAGAGTGGACATTATAATTTCAGAAGTCATAACTCAACTTGAAAAACTAAGAGGAGAAAGGGATCAGGCACTAAAATATAAAGGTTTAAAAGATGAAAAAATAAAGTATGAAGGGTATATTCTTTTATCAAAACTCAAAGATTCTAAAGAAGAATTGAATTCTATTAGCCTTGAACTTGAAAATAAAAAATTATCACAATCCAACTTGAAACAGTCAGTGGATAAATCATATGAGAATCTTCAAACCGCTGAGAAAGAGTTCAATGATTTAAATATGAATATAAGAAAGATGGGCGAGGATGAACAAATACAAGTAAAAAAGGAAATTGAAGAAATAAGAGGCGATATCTTTCGATTCAATAGTAGTATCGAGTTAAAGGAAGCTGAGATAAAAGAATTAGAAGAAAAGAAAAAAAATGCATTTATTGGAATTGATGAGTCTAAAACTGTACTTGTGGATATTGAATCTCAACTTAAGGATCAAGAAACTAGAAAAGATAGTTTGCATGACCAAATTAATGATCACAAAAATGAAAGGCAATTATTGATTAGCAAGATTTCAGAAATAGATTCTAGATATGCAAGCACAAAAGCTGAATTAAATAACATAAAAGATGAGTTAGAAGGCTTAAAAAACCGTAAAAGTGAACTCTTAAGAGAAGAAGATCGGCTACTAGATTCCTTACGAAGAAAATCTTCTGAGTTAAAGGAAATCGAGAACGAAATAGAAGAATCTAAACAAAAAGTCTACTCGGCAGATAGCGATAGAAAATCACTTGAATATGATATTGAAAAACTAAAAGAAAATATTGGATCTTTAGAAAAAGATATTGACGATCTTGAAAGTAATAGAGCTCAAGTAAAACAAGTACTTCATGAACTGGATGGTAAACTCCGTGACTATCAACAAAAATATGCTAAAGTTGAAGCTCGTGTTAAAGCAGCAGAAGATTCAGGAAACTATTCAAAAGCTGTAGATGTAATTTTAAAGGCAAGTAAAAGAAAGATTATACCAGGGATATATGGTACGATTGCAGAACTAGGAAAAGTTGATCAAGAACATTCTACAGCTTTAGAAGTAGCTGCAGGCGGGAGGATGCAATCAATTGTGGTAGACAATGATGATGATGCAGCTAACGCTATAGATTTTTTGAAGAACAAGAACTCAGGCAGAGCAACATTTTTACCTCTGAATAAAATGGAAAGAAGAAGACCTTATAAAGATTTATCCAACAAGGAAGGTGTTATAGGCTATGCTATTGATTTAATAGATTTTGATTTAAAATTTGAAGCTGCTTTTTGGTATGTTTTTAGAGATACATTAATAGTGGATACACTTGCTAACGCTAGGCGTTTGATGGGTGGGCTAAGAATGGTTACGTTAGATGGTGAAGCTATCGAGAAAAGTGGAGCAATGACCGGTGGCTCTGTAAAAAGATCCAGACTATCCTTCGCAGCTGCTGAAAAAGAAAAATTGATGAGTTTAGGTGAAAAAATAACGGAATACGAATCTAGAAGAGATAGTACATTGAAAAAACTAGATTCAGTAGAATCTCATATCTCTAATATAAAAAAAGAAATTAATAAATCTGAGAATGAAATTTCTAAAAAAGAGCTCCACCTTGAAGAAATAAGCAGCCGTGGTGAACGTTTAGATGAATTGATAAAATCTAGAAGTTCAAGCCTTGAACAAATAAAAATTGAACAGAATGACATACGAAATCATATGTCTCAAATAATAGGTGAAAAAGAAGAAGTTGAAGAAAAAATAACTTCATTGTCAAAAGAAGCTGAACTCATTGAAAGTAAATTAGCTGACTCTAGGATTCCAGAATTAAACAAAAAAGTCTCTAACATTGATGAAACTATAAAAAATCTTGGAGATAAATCATTTGAGGTTCAATCTCGAATAAACTCACTTGAACTTGATTATGAATACACAAAGAAAAAAATCAATGATAATAGGGAATACATAGGGGAAATAGAATCCAAAAAAGAAGATTATAAGAATCAAATCGCATCATACAAGGAAAAAATAGAACAAATGAACTTGCAACTATTATCTATGCAAAATAAAGAGAAAGAACTTTCAGAAAAGCTAGTAGAACTTAGAAATGAGCGAGATAAAAAAGAATCAGATTATAAAAAACTAAAAGAGAACTTTGAAAGCTTAAAATCTAATTTTGAGTCCATGAAGAGAGAAATAGATGGGTTAGAATCTACAAAAGAAGCTTTGAGAGATCAAATAGATGATTTGGTATCTGAAATAGATAGAAGGGATATTGAAATAGAATCGAAAGTTCCTAGTTATGAGACAGTTAAGACTAGAATATCTTCAATTGAAAGATCAATGGAAAAACTTGAACCGGTTAATATGAGAGCCATTGATGAATATGATAGTGTTGAACAAAGGTTAGAAGAACTTAAAGAGAAGCGAGATGTTCTTTTTAATGAAAGAGAAGGAATTATTTACCGAATTGATCAATACGAAGATTTAAAAAAATCTTCTTTTATGGAAGCATTTGATGGAATCAATGAACACTTCAAATTAATATTCAATGAATTGTCGGACGGTAGTGGAGAATTAGTTCTAGATAATTATGATGATCCGTTTAGTGGCGGACTAACCTTAAAAGCACAACCAAAAGATAAAAGCTTACAAAGACTTGAAGCAATGTCTGGGGGAGAAAAAAGTTTAACAGCCCTTGCTTTTGTATTTTCAATACAACAATATCGGCCTGCACCGTTTTATGCTTTTGATGAAATTGATATGTTTTTAGATGGTGCAAATGCAGAAAGAGTCGCCAAGAGAATTAAAAAATCAACAGAATATGCACAGTTCATAGTTGTTTCTTTAAGGAAGCCTATGATTGAGGCAGCTTCTAGGACTATAGGAGTTTCAATGCAAGATGATAATATTAGTAATATTACAGGTGTGAAAATACGTTGAACCCTAAAAATGAGTTGGTTTCAGAAAAAAACTTAGAGGAAAACTTTAATAAAATCTCTAGACTAAAATCAAGTATTTTAGAGGATTTAAATGCTTTTGGAATTGAAGAGCTAAAAGGGCAAGAATCTGAAAACTTAACTGGTGAACCAATTGAAATATTGGTTGAATTGGCTAAAAAAGAGCATATTAATCCATGGGATATTGATATTGTTGAAGTTACTGATAAATTTCTAGCGAAAATAGAAGAAATGGATTTAACGGATTTAAGGATCTCCGGTAGAACTCTGCTATATGCTTCAATTTTACTCCGAATGAAGTCCAACGCTTTTATGGATAACGATGAAGATGATTGTATTGATGATTTTGATGATTTTGATGATGAGCTAGGCTTCTATGATGTTGATGAATATCCTGTACCCGATTTACCACTCCGTAGAAATTCAAAAAGACCAGTTACACTAGAAGAACTTATAACAGAATTGCAAAAAGCTGAAAAAGTTGAGGTACGTAGAAAAGAGAGAAATAGGAATAAAAAACAATTTAATAGCTCAAAAGATAGTATTGAAGATGTACTAGGCATTGCTCATGAAGAAAGCATTTCGGAAATCAATGAGTCTGTTTATAAATCAGTAGAAACGAGTCTTAAAGATAGAGACTGTATATCTTTCAGTGAGTTCCTAGAAACGAGCTCTTTTAATAAAAAATCAGAGCAACTAATGACCTATATTTCACTCCTTTTTCTAGCCACTGATAAAAAAATAAAACTTTACCAAAGAGAATTTTTTGGAGAATTATATATTGTTAAAGACGATGCATCTTTGCCAGTTGAAGAGAATTGATAAATATGAATAAAAAAGAAATTATTGAAGCATCATTATTTGTTTCGGGCGAAGGTTTAGACTGCACTAGTATCTCTAAAAAATTAAATATATCAAAGGATGAAATCAAAGAATTAATTACTTCTTTAATTCAAGAATATGATCGAAGAGAAACTGGTTTAGAAATCATACAAATAAATACAGATAGGTTTGCTATGCAAGTTAAACCTAAATACTCAAAAATTGTCAGTAAAATTGCACCAGGTGAAATTAAACCACCAGTTCTTAGAACTTTATCAATGGTTGCTTACCATCAACCCATATCCCAGGCTGATTTAGTAGATATTAGAGGCAATTCTGTATACGATCATGTAAATGAACTGAAAAACCGGGGTTTTATAAATACAAACCCACATGGTCGCACAAAAATTCTTCAAACTACAGAACTTTTTGCGGACTATTTTGGTATAGAATCAAATGATATGACAACTATTAAAGAGAAAATCATAGAACTATCTCGTAATCAAAGTGGAAATCTTGGACTCGATAGATGGCTTGGGCGAAAAGTTATAGCTGTAACTCCAATGTATGAATCTTTAATGGATATGTGTGGAATATCTGAATATCGCGTGATTAATGCTTATAAACCAACATCTGATGAAATTGATTCTCTCTCAGATGTTTACAAATTATTGATTGCTGAAGGCTATAGTTCAAATGTAAGTAAGTATTATGATGGAGAAATAATTGAGGTTAAATCAACTACATTTGAAGATTTGATAAATAATATCAATTTGTTAAGTGATGTTTATGATTCTAATGTCGCAGAAACGTCAATAGAAAAAATCAAAGAAAAAAGAGAATATTATGTTTCCAAAGCCATGGTAATTGATAAAAAGGCTAATCCAAAAACGGATATGATATCGAGGATATTATCTGATCTTCACATCAGAATATCGTCAGATGGTGTCTGTATATTACCTGACTACAAATTGTCTATAGCTGAAAAAGATAATTCCAGTAATATAGGGATAGTGGTACCAACACATGGGCTAGATGAAGATTTATTTGAAAAGGTTTGCAAAAAGTATGAAACTATCATAGATGGCTTGAAGGAAACTAAGTCAGAATAAGGTGTTTAAATATATATTTATATAGTATAGTATAAATAAGGGTTATTTATATGAATAAATAGTTTAAATACTGAGGATAATTATTATGACAGGATATAATCTTAAAATAGAGAATGTTGTTGCATCTACTAAACTTGCAGAAAGTTTTGATTTAACAAAAATTGAGATTGAGTTTGAAGGTGCCGAATATAACAAACAAAAATTTCCAGGGTTAGTATATAGGGTATCTGATCCAAAGGCTGCTTTCCTTGTATTCACATCAGGAAAGGTAGTATGTACCGGCGCTAAAAATGTTAATGATGTGCATACAGTTATAAAAAACATGGCAAAAAAGCTAAACTCTATAGGCGTAGAAACGGTTCCCAACCCAGACATAACTGTTCAAAATATCGTTGCATCTGCAGATTTACACGCAGTTCTTAATCTAAATGCTATTGCAATTGGACTAGGTCTTGAAAATATAGAATATGAGCCAGAACAGTTTCCTGGACTAGTTTATAGGATTGATGAACCAAAAGTAGTAGTTTTAATATTTAGTTCAGGTAAGCTTGTAGTTACAGGTGGGAAATCACCTGAAGACTGTGAACAAGGGGTAGAAGTTGTTAGACAACAGTTAGATAGCATGGGACTGCTTTGAAATAATACGTGAGTATCTTGAACTATAAACTAAATTTTGATGTATGTGTGCTTTTACCTACACTAAATGAAGAGGCAACTATAGGTAAACTCATACAAGAGTTTAAAGAAGAAGGATTCAATAATATTGTTGTCATAGACGGCAATAGCACTGATAGGACAAGAGAGATAGCACTATCAGAAGGCTCAGAGGTCATTCTTCAAGAAGGTAAAGGCAAAGGTCAAGCGTTACAACAAGCTTTCCAGATAATTGATAATGAGTATATCATAATGGCTGATGGGGATGGTACTTATCTTCCATCGGATATTCACAATATATTATCTCCACTTGTTGAAGATGAAGCGGATCATGTAATAGGAAACAGGTTTGCAGACTACGAAAAAGGCGCCTTCACAAAATTGAACCTTATAGGCAATCGGCTGATAAACTGGCTTTTTGGCCTTGCATACGGTGAATGGCTAAGTGACATTCTTTCAGGCTATCGTGGATTCACAAAAGAGGCTATAAAGAGCTTTGACTTAAACAAGACCGGATTTGAAATTGAATCCGAAATAACAATTGAGAGTGTAAAAAAGGATTTTAGAATTGTAGAAGTTCCGATAACTTATTTGTCACGTGATTCCAGCGCTGCAACTAAGCTAAATCCTTTAAGGGATGGTTTTAAAATAGGGGCTACAATTTATAAGCTAGCAAAAGTCCATAACCCTATGTTTTATTTCGGGATAATCGGCTCTATTTTCCTATTTTGTGGCGTAATAGCTGGCTTTTTTGTTATAACTGAGTGGCTAAGAGGAGTTACTAGAGAACTTATGACAATTTTGACAGCCATTTTAATCCTGTCCGGTTTTCAATTTTTGATTTTTGGTTTTATTAGTGATTTAATTGTTTCACTTCACAAAGATACCGTAAGGTCTGTTAGAAAAATGATTAAAGAAAAGTAATGAATGAAAGCTAATTTTACTCCTAGACAAGAAAAAATGTGGTACTAAAGGACTTTATAGCAAGTTAACTTGATATATAGTCAAATCTATTTTTTAAAAAGAATTATATAATATTCTTCCTTTTTGAGTAAATGAGATTAAATTATAAACTTTATAGAGGTACATTATATGAGCATAGTTAATGAAGCAAAAAATGGTAAAATAACTGAAGCAATGAAAGTTGTGGCAGAGAATGAAAATGTTGAACCTGAGTTTGTACGTCGAGGAGTAGCTTCTGGGCGCATTGTAATTCCAACTTCTCCATATAGGGATGTTAAATTCTGTGGTATTGGGCAAGGCTTAAGGACTAAGGTTAATGCTTCAATTGGAACATCCTCAGATATTGCTGATGTCAGTTTAGAAGTAGAAAAAGCAAAAGCAGCTGAACAAGCAGGTGCAGATACTCTGATGGAGCTAAGTACAGGTGGTGACTTTTTAGATATAAGGAAAAAGGTAGTTGATAGCATTTCTTTATCTGTTGGGTCCGTACCATTATATCAAGCTTTTATTGAAGCCACAAGAAAACACGGTTCTATAGTAGATATGACTGAAGATGATTTGTTCAAAGCCACTGAAGATCAAGCAAAGCTAGGAACTAACTTCATGGCGATACATACAGGAATAAATCAAGTGACTTTAGATAGGCTTAAAGCACATGGTCGTTACGGTGGTCTATGCTCACGTGGTGGAGCATTTATGAGTACATGGATGCTTTACAATGAAAAAGAGAATCCTCTGTACAGCCAATTTGATTACCTAGTTGAAATCTTAAAAGAACATGAAGTGGTGCTTTCAATGGGTAACGGAATGCGTGCTGGAGCTGTACACGATGCTACTGACAGAGCACAAATTCAAGAACTGATAATAAATGCAGAATTAGCTGATAAGGCTCATGAACAAGGTTTACAAGTAATTGTTGAGGGTCCTGGTCATGTTCCTATTGATATGATTGAAACAAATGTAAAACTAATGAAAGCTATGAGCAATAATAAACCATTTTACATGCTAGGTCCACTAGTTACTGATGTGGCCCCTGGAAGGGATCATATAGTTACAGCTATAGGTGCATCGATTTCTAGTTCAGTTGGATGTGACTTTTTGTGCTATGTAACTCCTGCTGAACACCTTGCGCTTCCAAACGTTGAAGATGTAATTACTGGAGTGCAAACATCAAAAATTGCAGCACATGTAGGAGATATGGTTAGACTTGGAAATATGGATCAAGACCTTGCAATGTCAAGGGCACGTGCTAGCCTTAAATGGGAAGAGATGTATAAACATGCATTGGATCCAGAATATGCCCGTAAGATAAGGGATAGCCGTGCACCAGCAGATGAAGACTCATGTACTATGTGTGGAGATTTCTGTGCACTTAAAATTGTAAATGAGAGCTATGATTTAGCTAAATAATCTATAACTCTTTATTTTTTTCTATTTTGTCACATCCATTCATAGTTTTTGATGACTTCGGGTTTGAAATTATAAAGAAGACTGTTTTCTACATACCCAAAAAAGAGACATCCACTACAATTAGATGTGACATCATTTCTAATAGCTTTACTATTATTCCATATGTGTTCTAAGCTAGAACTGATATCTCCTAATTTGGTTTTTTTTAAGCGACAATGTTCAACTGTTCCATTTGAAGTAACGTTCAGTATGATATCTGATGCGTGACATTTATAATCTGTGCTCATGTTTTTTACTAATTCAAGATATGTTATTGAGTTAATGATAGGATAACCCTTTTTTTTCATCAATATAAGTTTATCTATAACCCTTTGATATTTATTGTTTTTTTTAATATCTAAAGTGCTCCAATCAGTTGAATCGATTGATTCAATTTTATGTATTGGCTCAAAGGATATTTTCATACCTAAATCTTTAGCTAATTTCACCAAATCTTCAACATCTTCAAGATTTTTCTTGCTAAGAACACAGTTAATTAGTATTTCTTTATTGAGTTTATCCCTAGCTTTAATAATTCCTGGGAGTAAGGTATTAAAACGTATACCTCTAATTTCTTCAAGGGACTTGATACTATCCAAAGAAATAGATAAATAATCTAAATGATCTAATTCATCAATTCTATTTTCAAGAAGCAGTCCATTAGTTATTAAAGAGGTAGTCATTCCAAGTTTATGAGCGTGTTCTAATATATCGGGTAAGTCTTTTCTAAGTAGAGGTTCAGTTGCCCAAACATTATAAAAAAGAATTCCAAAAGACTTAGCTTGTTCTAATAGATAGAAAATTTCATCAGTATCGAGCTCATCCCTTTCATATCTCCAGTAGTCACAAAAACTACATTTGAGGTTACAACGCGAATTGATTTCATGGGATAAGACCACAGGTCTTTTTTTTAGATGAAGTTGATATAATGCACGTAATTCAGTTAGATATGATGACATCAACACTATATTAAATAGACATCAATTTAAGTTTATACATTGTGAATAAATTTCTAAAAAAAAAGGTTCCTCGAGATATACGAGGAACAGATTATCCAAAAAGAGCACCTAGTCCTGCCATACCACTTTCTTCAGACTCGTCTTCTTCTTCCTCTTCTTCAGCAGCTTCTTCAGCAGCCTCTTCAGTTGGCTCTGAACTGCTTGACGCAGAAGCAGCTGGAGCAGCAAAAGCAGCAGATGCAATCGCTTCTTCAATATCCACATCTTCAAGTGCTGCAATCAAGGCTTTTACTCTTGATTCGTTAACTTCGACCCCAGCTGATTCTAATACTGAGTTAATTCCTTCTTCTGTTATTTCTTTTCCTGCACTGTGCATCAAAAGTGCTGCATATATATATTCCATTACTAATCACCTACGCTATTAATTTTTTGTTAATTATAAATTTTCAGTTATCCAAAGAGAGATCCTAGTCCTGCCATACCACTATCTTCAGACTCGTCTTCCTCTTCTTCTTTCTTTTCTTCAGTGTCAATTACTTCATCTGTGCTCTTCTGATCATTAGAACTTTCAGCAGATTCTTTCCTAGCCCCAACAATTTCATTCAAATCATCATCTAGCGCACTTTCATCTTTTGCTGAAGCGGCTGTAGCAAGACTAACCATTTGTGAATGTGCCTTGCTAATCAATTTGTCCATCATATCCGGCTCAAGAATCTCTGCACTTAAACCAAGACTCTGTGATTTAATAAATGCAGTTGAAAGCAAGATATTGATGTTGGCTTTTGTTGGGTAACTTGCATTGACTGAAAGGTTAAATGCTCTTTGGAAAGCAACTGAGATATCATTGAAATATTTGTTTTCATCTATTTCTAATACATCAGGAGTAAATATGAATCCACTTTCATAAACTGCCCTTAAGTCCATTCCAACTTCTAATGGATGGATTTCAAGTCTAGCTAACATAGCTGCAAGCTTTGAAGATACTACTTCACCTTCTTTTGCAACTACCTTATTTTCTTTAATAACAACTTTACCTTGTTCAATAGCAGCCGGTATTCCTACACTTTGAAGGTCTCCCAATATAGGGCCAGGTGGAAAACTAGTTGGACCTTTTTCTACCATTATGTCTTTAGGAGCGACAGTTCCAGCTTTAATTGGAGATGGTGTTTTGCTTTGTTCAAGAATCTTGTATAACTTGAATGGATTTTCTTCAGTAAAAATAAGTGCAGTTTGAAGTTCTACAAAATCGTTCATTTTTTGTATATCTTCATTTGCTTCATCTAGAGCTCTGTTTATCAATGTATTTCTAGATACACGAAGTACTGCAGTATCCTTCAATTCCCTTCTCATTATCTGGAACTGTTTTGCAGGAATGCCTCCAATACCAGCTATTGCAAATAGTGGATAGGTGTTTATGAGATCTTTTATGGATTTTATCTCATCTTTTTTCCACTGAGGGATATGCTCAGTGTGATGCAATGTTTCTTCCATCATACCACCCTCACGGATGAACCCATTGTGGTTGTAATATAAACCGACTTTAGGTTGTGTTTTCCTTTCTCGAGAGCATTTTCAATTCTATACAAAACTGTTTCAACATTTTCAGCAACTTTATTAGGATCAAGATTTCTTATTCCAACAGAAACATGGAAAGTTTGCTTATCTTTAGACCTAACTCTTATTGAGTTTTTTAGACTGTTAATCATGCTAATAATATCTTTGTCACCAGTAAGAGGAGTTGGCATTTTCCCCCTTGGACCAAGCACTGTACCAAGGGCTTTACCAATCATGGGCATATATTGCGCTTCTGCAATAAAAAAACTACATTCATTTGCAAGAGCCCTTGCCCTTGATTTGTCCGTAGCTAATTCATTAATGTCCTCTTCTGAAAAAATATAATCTGCCCCTGAATTTTTAGCTTTTAGTGCAACGTCTCCTTTTGCAAAGACTGCAACCTTTCTTTCCTTACCAAGACCATGAGGAAGAATTATTTCTTCATCAATTCTATTCTTGGGTTGACTTAAATCCAGGTTTTTTAGATTAATGGCCAGATCAACACTTTCCTCAAAGTTTCTACTTTTAGAATCCTCAAGCAATTTGTTAACAGCTTCTACTATATTATTATCAACCATTTTGTACCTCCCGTAGTTGTGTGAACCATTCACAGCGGCTTCAGCCTACTACGGTATATTTTGGAGTATATTATCTCCATGTAAGCAGTTCAATAGTATATCTATTGGGTTTAAAGTTATCGGTTAGACTAACCTATTTACCATTCCTCAGCTTCTAGTCTACTATCAAAGTCTCCAGAATCAATCGCCTTTTGGCAATCTTTAGGGGAAACTCCTTCTACTGTAATTCCTAATGGTACACAGCTACCAATTATTTCTTTGGTTGCCGCTTTGAAGTTATATGAAAGGATATCACCTTTTTTCATACGAGCAACTTTTGCAATCTGTTCAATTTTCAAATCACCTATGATCTCGGTACCAGGCTCAGATGCACCTTTTTCTACACCTACCTCTTTCATTAGCAAGGCAGAAGTTGGTGGAGTTCCTACCTCAATCTCAAAGTTCTTTTTATCATCAACAATTACTTTGACAGGAACTTGCATACCATTATAATCTTTTGTTTTATCGTTAATTTGATCGACTACATCCTTAATGTTAACACCTAGTGGCCCGAGTGCAGGTCCTAGAGGAGGACCAGGGTTTGCTTTACCACCAGCAACTAATGCTTCTACTACATTTGACATTTAAAATCACCATTTTTAATTAATAGTTAGGCTTGCTCTTCTTTTTTTAGAACTCTTACAGTATCTCCTCTTATTGTTATAGGAATTGGAACAACTGCATCAAATAGCTCTACTGTTATTTCTTCATGTCCTTCATCTACTCTTTTAACACGTGCTTTTTCACCTTTAAATGGACCTGAAGTGATTTCTATAATTGCTCCTTCAGTAATTCCAGTTACGGTTGGTTTAGGTGTGAGGAAATGCATTATTTCATCTAGGCTGGATTCTCCCTTTACAAGGGACCTAGCATGAGGTACTGTTTGTATTGCTTGCTCAACAGTACTAACGTTCGGTGCCTCTATTAGTACATAACCTTTTAATTCGTCAGGAGCAAGTATGGATCGTATATCAAGACGATCTTTTCTTGCGATTTGAGTTAGCATTATAGCTACAGATTTCTCCTGGTTAGCTGTAGTTTTAACAACATATATCACAGAATCCCCATTTTCACTCATTTAATCACACCAATCTTGGGACTTCTGTTAAAAGTAGATATATAATAAATCCAACGGTGCCTATAACCAAAATACCAATAGCTGCTATCTTGGAAATCATTAGAAATTCCTCTCTAGAAGGTTTTTTAGTCAATTTAAGGACTCTGAGATAAGATTTAATGCTTTGAAGAACACCTTTTTTTGATTTATCAGATTGAAATGTACCGTTTCCCAATGTTTTCACAACCAGTCTAGTTAGTTATTAAATAATAAGAGCTCTATTTATCCACAAGTCAAATTCTAGTGGGTATAATAGAGGCAACTAAAACACTTTATCTATAAAATACTTTTCCGTTGAGTTTGTATAATTTCTTTTCAACAAATAAAATAAGAGGAATGGATATTATTTAACAAAATCAATTCCATATCTACGTGTCACATTTTTAGCGCTACCTTGTCCATATATTTGTGGAGATTTCACACCAGTGACGACAATCATTGTACGAACGGTTTGATCAAGCTCAGGATCAACTTGAGCTCCCCAAATTAGTCGAGCACTTGGGTCAATTCTGCTATAAACTTCTTGAACTACAGTTTCAGCTTCTGCAATTGTCATATCAGGTCCTCCAATAACATTAACAAGAGCTGAAGTAGCACCAGAAATATCGACATCTAGTAAAGGACTCCTTAAAGCTTTCTGGACGGATTCAGAAGCTTTGTTTTCTCCATCGGCTTCTCCCAATCCAATCATAGCCACTCCTCCATTTTGCATAACTGTTCTGACATCTGCGAAGTCTAAATTAACTAGGCCCGGTTTTGTGATTAATTCTGTAATTCCTTTAACAGCTCTCATTAATACTTCATCGGATACTTTAAAAGCAGCTTGAAGTGGTAGTCGTGGTACTACCTCTAGAAGTTTATCATTTGGTACAACAATAACAGTATCCGCGACCTCTCTTAATCTCTCAAGACCTGCTTCAGCATTAGTACGTCTTACATGCCCTTCTACACCAAATGGAAGAGTAACGACTGCAATAGTTAAGGCTCCTGCATCTCTTGCAGCCTCTGCAAGAATGGGGGCAGATCCAGTTCCAGTACCTCCTCCTAAACCGGTTGTTATGAAGACCATATCTCCACCAGTTACAATGGTGCGCAGTTCATCTACACTCTCCAATGCAGCATCTTCTCCAATTTGAGGTAAACTTCCTGCACCCAGTCCTCTGGTCTTTTTTTTACCTATAAGCATTTTTTTGTCGGCAGTAACATTTAAGAGATGCTGGGCATCAGTATTAAGGGCTATAAGTTCTGCGCCCCTTATTCCTTCATCTTTCATTCTTTGAATGCTATTTGAACCACCACCACCACAACCTATCACTTTTATCGACGTTTGCAGTTCATGTAACATTTTCTCTAGTTCTGCGTTTATATCTGATCCACCTCTTTCATTTGAGGCATATTTACCTTCTTCAGCAGATCGAGATAGAGCTTCTTCTACTATGGACTTCATATATTATCCTCCAACTATAAACTAATAAAGTTTTTGCATGTATTTTTTTCATAGATAAATCTTTGTTGTATAAGTATCATTAACCATCTCTGGTGTTATAATCTTAGTATTAACTTTGACGGTATTTCCACTAGCTAATTTTCCAAACATTGGTCCAGGTTCTACGCCTAACTCTTGTGCCATTTTAGGATTAAACCTTTGCTTTTTTATATAGATAGCACCTTCAGCCAAATCGTGCTTAGTTTCATAATGTTTTTTTAGTATTTGAATGCACTCATAGGTTATCTTGGCTTTTAAGTTTAAACATATGTTGTTTTCGTTAAACGCAAAGAAGTAGTTATTGATATTCCCATCGCTCTCTATTATGTATATAACAGGGAGTTTTTCGAGACTAATTTGTAACTCTTCAAGACCACATTTATTAACTTCATCTACTAAGTTTTTATTAATTTCTAACTTATGTATTTTTTTATTGGTTGAAGAGCTTTCATAGCATATGGGTAAATCTAAGGATGATAGCTGTTTTTTTAGTATATGTGATATTTTAACAAATGAATCAGGTTTATAAGAATTAGCAATATTTCTAATTAAAGAAAAGAAACTCCAAGGGATTGTACTCATTTCTCTAATTTCACTTTCTCCTATTATCTCTATTCCAAGTAAAGTAAGAATGTTTTCAATCTTCTTTTGCTCTTTAATAGGCAGGTTTTTTTTGTCAAAAAAAGCAAAGTCTGGTTTTGTTCTTTCTACAGCATGCGATATTAAATTGTAGTCTAGATACTTTATTTGGTAATTTGAAAAAATGTGTCCAAAGGTTATTCCAGATTCAAATATCAATTTAGATTGTCTTACAGGATAATGTCCTCCACCAAAACCTAAAGCAACAGGCTTTTTTGCCTTTAAAATGTCATTCTTTATTTGTAATATTGATTGTGCAACAATCTTGCCGGCATATACATCAGTCCATTGAGCGTGTTTACTACCAATTTCTACAAATAAAGAAGGTGTTTGTATGTCACTTGGTCCATGATGAGTTGCTTCTAGGGATACTTCATAGTCTCCACCCTGACATAACGTTTTCATCGAGTTTAATACTAGTTTTAGAGCAATTGGTGAAGACATAGCAAGCTCTTTACATCGTCCCCCATAACCAATACTATTCACATTACCACTAAAATGTGCTGTAAGAACTTTTCTATCTTGTTTACTGGCGTGTTTAGATGCAAAAATAATCAAGGAAGGCTCAAATCCAGATTTCCTTATTGTTTGATCTATAGCATCCTGGTAGATAAGACTAGAATTGATTTCTATTATTCTATGGAATTTAGATTCAAAGACTCTATGAAAATCATCAGGAATATATTTGTGATCAACTTGATGCCAAATTTCAATTTGTAAAAGTGAATTCATTATGTTTAGACTAGCATCATCTTTTTTAGAGCAGATTATTGTGACTTTATCTTCACTTGAATCTATAATGCTGGTATCTGAATACATTGTAAAACTTACCTTGTAAGAATGGCACTAGTAAACTATATTTAATGTTTTTTCACAAGATCAAAAACCCATCTACTAATCCCAGGTGCAATATTCCCACACTTTTTGTAGTAAATTATTTCTAAACCCAAATTTTCATAATCTTTAACTAGGTTTCTAATTTCTTTTTGACTTTTGAATGTATAAAAATGAATATGTCCTCCAAGTTTCACAGATTTTAAAACAACATTTAAGAAACAATCTTTTCCGTAAGGAGTTGGTACTATTGCTCTATCAAACTTGTGAGTGAACATTTTATTTATACTAAATGCATTTCCATTTATTACCTTTAGATTTTCATCTACTTTATTTAAAGATGAATTGTACTTTAAAAGCTCACATGCCCATATATTTGAATCAATAGCTGTTATTTTTGAATTTACTGCTGGAGGTATAGCAAAGGGCCCAACACCACTAAAAGGGATCACAATATTTTCTTTCGGCTGTATTTGTTTAAAAACTCTCAACCTTTCATCTGAAAGGCGGTTATTAAAAAATACTTTTTCAATATCAATTTTATATTTATGGCCATTTTCTCTATGAATTGTTGTTAAACGGTTACCTTCAATAATCTCGTACTTGCATACTCTTTCCTCACGACATACTTTTGTTACCTTGTTAGCTACTACTTTAATATTATTATTATTTTCAATTAGAATTGCTTTAGCTAGCTTCAATTTTATATCTTCTAACTCTGAAGGAATTTTAAGTATCAATATATCTCCAATGAGATCAAACCTTTTAGGTACCAATGATTGGAATTCATCTGGTACATTCTCTTCAACTATCGTTTTTATTTTCTTCATGTACTTCATCTTTCATAGATGGATGCTTATACTTAGAATATGTAGTTGTAAATAAATTCATATACCAGTTAACTATGCTTTATTGATTTGATATTCATAAACTCATAAATCCCAAACTTAGATAATTCTCTTCCAATTCCACTTCTTTTGATTCCACCGAAAGGCATAGATGGATCTGGCTTAAAAAAGGTATTAATTCCAACCATTCCAGCTTCAACAAGTGATGCAAGCCTTAGTGCTTTATTTTCATCATAGCACCAAATAGTAGAACTTAACCCAAATTTAGTATCATTAGCTATTTTTATGCAATCATCTTCATTCCTTGCAGTAACCAGGGCAGCTACAGGGCCAAAGGTTTCTTCGTTGTAGACCTTCATATTAGTTGATATTTCTGCTAGGACTGTAGGTGGATAAAATAACCCATCAAATTCGCTTACATTTTTCTGTAATAAATTCTCTGCACCCTTTGCTAATGCATCACTTACTTGGTTATTGATAGTTCCAAGCTGTGCTTCATTTGCCATTGGGCCAATATCAGTACTTGGTTCTAGTGGGTCCCCAATTTTCATATTCTCGATATTCTTTAGAAATTCATTGATAAACTCTTCTTTAATTGGCTCTTCTAAGATTATTCTTTTTGCAGATATGCATACTTG
Source organism: Methanosalsum natronophilum (assembly GCF_024808815.1). GTDB lineage: Archaea > Halobacteriota > Methanosarcinia > Methanosarcinales > Methanosarcinaceae > Methanosalsum > Methanosalsum natronophilum. The sequence goes on from NZ_JANUCS010000003.1 coordinate 26,743, forward strand.
ACCACAATTTAAAAAACGTGCATTTGAGGCAAAGAGAGCTGCTTTTTCAACATCGGAATTTTCTAAAACTATAAATGGATCGCTTCCTCCAAGTTCTAGAACAGATTTTTTTAGGAACCTTCCAGAAATCTCAGCAATACTTTCTCCTACATAATCGCTGCCTGTAAAAGAGACACCTTTTATCTCGTTGGAAGATATTAATCTAGAAGCGTGCTCACCACTGACCATTATTGTTTGAAATACTCCATCTGGAATTCCTGATTCTTTGAAAATCTCCTCAATAGCTTTTGAGCACATTGGTACATTATTTGAATGTTTTAAAAGAATTACATTTCCACTAATTATTGTGTAAGAGGCCGAACTTAAAACCTGCCAGAATGGAAAATTCCATGGTTTAATAAAAAGAATTGGTCCAATGGGCTGAAAACAAATGTAAGATTTATTACTATCACTTTCTTTTAGAATTGGTGAAATTAAATTTTCTGTATTTTCAACAAAATAATCTATAGTTTGAATACATTTTTCTATTTCATTTAGGGATTGTTTAATAGGCTTACCCATTTCAATAGTAATTATTGTGGCTAAAGCTTCTTTTTCACGATTTAATACTTTAGAAACGTTTCTTAGATAACTTGCTCTTTCATTAATACTTTTCAGCTTCCAACTTTCAAAGGCATTGATAGCATTTTTCAAGCAAAAATCAGTTTCTTTCTTAGAATGATAACTAAATTCTCCATTAACGGTTTTAGTAGTTGGATTAATTGAGACTATTTTATTCATGTTCTTCTCCATATGTTTTATCTACTGTGTACATGGCCCATGATATTGCTTTTGAGCTAATGTATATATCAATGGTCAAATTTGAGCTCATAATTTTTAAATAAATGTGCATGCTTATTATAGTGTGAAATTCAAAGTGAGTGGCTTTTTTGATACTACCCCGTTCCCTACCGCTCACTTTGAAACTATACTTCTTCTTTTTACATCATGATAAAAAGTAGTTTTGGTTTGGATTAGATATAGTTAGCTATAAGTTTTTCTAAGTTCTATATTAAATTCATGAACGATATAATACATGAAACAGCACAGAAAATTGAATCTATGGAGATAAGAGGTGCAGGCAGAATCGCGGTAGCCGCATCAAATGCAATTAAAATATATGTAGAAAATTTGAACGTATCATCAATGGAAGAATTTAAAAATGAGATTAATCAAGTTAGATCCGTTCTTATTAATACTAGGCCTACAGCGGTATCACTTCCAAATGCTGTAAAAATTTCGAGTACATTTAAGTCAAACACAGTAGATGAAGCAAAAAAAGAGATTATAGAGAATGCTGATAATTTCATTAAATCTGCTCAAAAAGCGATTGATTCTATAGGTGAAATTGGATCAAGAAGAATTAGCAATGGTAGCGTTATTTTAACGCACTGCAACTCACATGCAGCTATAGCTTCAATTAAAAAAGCTTTTGATCAAGGTAAAAGCATATCCGTTGTCGCAACTGAATCCAGGCCTAGAAAACAAGGATTAATAACAGCAAAAGAGCTAAATGACTATGGGATCAAAACCACTTTAATTGTAGATTCAGCTGTTATGTCAATTATGAAAAAAGTTGACCTTGTGATTGTAGGTGCTGATTCTATAGCCGTTAATGGAACACTTGTAAATAAAATAGGGACATCTCAACTTGCACTTATTGCTAATGAATCAAGGGTTAACTTCATAGTAGCCGCTGAAACATACAAATTTAGCCCAAATACGATATTAGGTCAAAAAATAGACATAGAAGAAAGGTCTCCATATGAAGTTGTTGATGCTGAGTATCTAAGTACACTTGAGAATGTAACTATAAAAAATCCAGCATTTGACTTCACACCGGCTGAATACATTGACTTGATTATAACGGAGGCAGGTGCTATTCCTCCTCAGATGGCATATGTAATAATTAGAGATTATCTTGGATGGACTCTAGAAGATCTAGACTAATTGTTCTTAATTTGTGATTATGGTCCCATCTTTCAGACTATTCAATTCGTCAGGACTTTTGACAATAATATCAATTGTATGCTTAAAAATAGAAGGATTGGTGCCATCGATAACAAATGTTTTAATGTTACATCTTTCTATCATCTTTGAAGCTAGCGGATCTACAGGCGACTTAGACCCTGCAATCATCTCTGTAGCCATGACTATATCAACCAACTTTTTAGGGCTAATTTTGTCATATTTGGTAGCATTTTTATCTGTATTTGGATCTCCGGAATATACACCATCTACCGAAGTAGCTATTATTAAGCAGTCTGCACCTATATCTTCAGCTACTATAGCTGACACTGCATCAGTTGTCTGACCGGGTATAACTCCACCCATGACCACGATGTTATGCAGCAAGAAAGCTTCCTTTGCTTCTTTATAATTTTGAGGAGTATATGGGCACGTATCATTTCCAAGGGCACATATAAGTAGTTGCGCATTCAACCGAGTTACCTCAATTCCGATATTGTCACAGACAACTTCATTTGACCCCAAATCTCTAGCGACATTAATGTAGTTTCTAGCAGTTTCACCGCCACCGGTAACAATGACTAGTTTATGATATTTAGCCATCTCTTTGATAATAGATGTATATTGTTTAAAAATTTCAGCATCCAAGTTTTTGCTAAGTATAGATCCGCCTATAGAAATTACTAATTTCATTATTAAATCATTTCCTTTTTTTCTTTAAAGCTAAGAACAAAGTCATTAAAATAACTGCTAAAAAGGTTGTAACATATTCAAACCCAGTTAATACATTGAATGGCAGTGAGTCTCTATATTGTCCTACATTTTCACTATGAAGGGAATCACCATTTAATAATCCTTCTGCCTGAACCTTCATACCTTTTTCTAATGTAGTGACCCCATAAAATAGAACCTTAATACTTTTTTCAGTTTCTACGTCTTCTATATACATTATTGTTTTTCCAGAGCTGTCTCTGATGTTTGTTAGGTTTCCAACAACTTTTATAAACTTTCCATTGTAAGCAGCAGGATTATTTTTCACATCACTTATTGCAACTTCACCTAATTCTCTTTTTGGATAATGCATCACATATTCTTGATTGAATATGTCTTTACCTAAAGGCACATGTTTGAAACTACCAGTTACCATGACTCTGTCTCCTTTGCTAAAACCTTCAAGTATATCCAAATAAGTGACGTCTAGTAACAAGAAGTATTCATCTGAGCCTATAGAAGCTGAATATCTTTCAAGTTCATTTATATCTGCTATAACACTAATCTTTCTATAAGCTGTTGTGCTGTCGTATATACGTGGATTATTTTCTAAATCTTTAATATCAACAACATCTCTTTGGAATATGGAAGTTTCTGCTGAGACATGTGGCACGCTAATTATAGATAAAAAAAGTAAGATGATAGTGAAAATTAGTTTGTATTTCAAAAATATTTAGCTCCACTTATTTACATGTAACCTTTCTTATACATTAATTCTGCATTAAGGACACTAGCACCAGCAGCACCTCTGATGGTATTGTGTCCCATTGCAACATATCTTATTCCTTGACGTATTCTGCCTATACTTATACTCATTCCATTCCCTGCATTTCGATCTAACCTTGGCTGTGGTCGATCTTCCTTATCACTAACAATTATTGAGTGCTTTGGTTTGCTGGGTAAATCACCAATATTAGGATCAAATTCTTTAAATGCTTTAGTTACTTCGAATGGGTCTGGTTTTTGTTTCATTGATGCCCAAATTGCTTCAGTATGCCCATCCATTACAGGAACCCTGTGGCATGATGCACTAATATTTATGTCAACATTTTCAATCTCAGAGCCATTAAATTCACCTAGAAGCTTTAAAGGTTCAGTTTCCATTTTATCTTCCTCGGTTGATATATATGGGATAATGTTATCCATGATGGCCATTGATGGTATACCATTAAAACCAGCTCCTGATATCGCTTGCATCGTAGCAACATTTACTGATTCCAGCCCAAATTGCATTAGTGGCTTAAGTGTCATAACCATAACTATAGTTGAGCAATTTGGGTTTGTAATGATGTGCCCGTCCCAGTTTCTATTATCCTTTTGTACATCAATCATGTCTAAATGATTTGAGTTCACTTCTGGAATAACGAGCGGAACGTCCGGTTCCATTCGAAAAGCAGAAGCATTACTTGCTACTACAAATCCTGCCTCTGCAAATTTTGGTTCAATTTTACTTGCATTGTTTGAAGGTAATGCCGAAAATACGATATCTGCATCAACTTTTGAAGTATCTACAGGCACAACTTCAATATCTTTAATCTCGTCCGGTAGTTTAGATTCTAATCTCCAAGAAGCTGCATCTGAATATTTTTTACCTGCACTCCTTTCTGAAGCTGCAAGAGAAGTAATTTCAAACCAAGGATGATTACTTAATGCTTCTATAAAACGCTGCCCAACTGCTCCAGTTGCACCTAATATTCCAACTTTAATCATTTCTGCCATGATAATCCCTTTGATATACTCTTCTGCATAAAAGTGACAATTTTTAAATTCTATCACTTATTCAAACCTTATATTTATTTGTATGATATTCATATAAGAAATTGTTTAAAACCAATATGACATTTGTTTCATAAAATGGATTTTCTGAAGTGAATTTCATATTTGATAATTAAATGATGTTGCTCTTTAAAGCCTAATTATTAATAACTAATTGAAATTGGATAAAAACTTATCGACTATTACTTAGAAGTCAATTCCGTGCGTTTTTCATCTCAAGTTCTATATAGAACTGTATTTTATTATTTTCGGGACAGGTCTTTTTCCATCAAAAAATGTTTATGCCTACAGAACATGACAATATTTGCATGTTTGAACGTGAAGATTATCAAAATTACTTTCCAAAAAAAACATATTACGCTAATCAGCAAGAAGCGATGGCTAAAATAAATTCTGCTTTGAACGAAAAAAAGCTGGTTCTTTTTGAAGGTGCATGTGGTACTGGTAAAACCCTAAGTGCTTTAGTTCCTTCTCTTTATTTTGGGAAAAAAAATCAGAAGACCGTGATTATAGCAACAAATGTTCACCAACAGATGGTTCAATTTGTAAATGAGGCAAAAGCAATCAAAAAAAATGTAAACATTAAAGCAGCTGTTGTTAAAGGTAAGTCAACGATATGTCCACATGAAGTTGATTATGAGGAATGTAACCTAAAAAGGGAAAACACTATTGATTTATTGGATCTTGAAAAGGAGATTGAATTAAAGAAGCAAGAAATAAGGGCAGCAACTGACAATTACAAGAAATCAAAAGATCAAGATAATATTATATTAAGAGATGAGCTAGTAAAAGAACTCTCTGCTGCTGAAGAGAAACTGACTAGCATACGCAACAGGGCCTGCAACGAATTATATGAGGTTATTAAATATGATAGTCAGTCGTTCAGGAATTGGTTGTTTGAAGACGTCAGAACACCTGAAGAAGTGAACAATTTTGCAGTAAATAAGGGCATGTGTGGATATGAACTTCTCAAAAGAGAACTAAAACATGCAGATTTAGTTATATGTAATTTTCATCATATTTTGAATAGCGATATTTTTTCAACTTTACTAAACTGGCTTGAAAAAACACCCGAAGATGTCATTGTTATTTTTGATGAGGCTCATAACCTTGAATCATCTGCTAGATCCCATTCATCACTCACTTTAACTGAGCATACTTTAGAAAAGACAATAGCAGAAGTTGAAGCCAATTTAGATTATATAAAAAATAAGGATATATATAAATTATTTAGTCTTTTTCTACGAAGTGTTCAAGAAACCTATAATTCACGATTTAAATTTGGTGAAAGAGAAAGGGTAGGGAAAAAATGGTATGACTTGAGAATAAGTGATCCTTATGAAAGAAATGACATGGTCACTGCTAGGTTTTTACGTAGCACAATTAAGGAGAATATTGGCGATGCCAAAGATATTCAAAAAATATTAACTATTGCAAATGATATAGGTTTTAAACTTGATGAAACTTATAAAGAGCAATATAAAAGTGGCCTCACTAGTGTTTTAAAAAAGTCACATATTTTACAATCTTCACAATTTATTTCTAACTATCTAAACCTTTCAAATAACCCTAACTATTATCCAATTTTAAATGTGAGAAGGGATTCTAGCGACAGTATATATGCTAGAGTTGAGCTATTTACTTGCATCCCTAAGAATGTAACACATCCACTACTTGAATCTATATATTCGGTAATCTTGATGTCGGCCACTTTGAGGCCATTTGATATGGTAAGAACCACATTAGGTATTAATCGACCAGTTTGTGAATTATCTTATGGCACATCATTTCCTCTAGATAAGAGATTAACTGTAGCTGTATCTATACCACCATTATTTTCAAGAAATAGGGATGATATACAATCTGCTGCCTTAGTAGAGCAGGCTTTAATAGATTCAATTAAAAACACAGAAGGTAATGTTGTTGTATTCTTTCAAAATTCGTTTGAAGCTGTTAGATATTATAAAAAGCTAAAAGTAAAATTTGAAGATATATCTATTCTTATTGACGAAGTTGGAGTATCTGCAGAGAATGTTAGAGAACAGTTTTTTGAAATCGGTGAAAACGGAGGAAAAGCTGTTTTAGTATCTTATTTGTGGGGGACTTTAAGTGAAGGTGTTGATTATCAAAATAATAGAGCACGAACTGTAATTATAGTAGGTGTAGGATATCCTGGATTAGACGATAGAATGAAAGCAGTCGAGTCTGCCTATGATCACGAATTTGGATATGGTTATGGCTGGGAATATGCTGTTCAGGTACCAACTATAAGAAAAATTAGGCAGGCAATGGGCAGAGTTGTAAGATCACCTGATGACTATGGGGCAAGAGTTTTGTTAGATGGTAGATTTTTGAGTAACTCTCATAAAAAACTAGGTAAATTCTCAGTATTCAAAAAGTTTCCTCAGGAAGAACAAAATGAAATTATAGATGTAGAAGTCGATAAATTAAAATACTCCCTACAAAATTTCTTTGTAGAAAATAACTAAATAGATTAGCTCCATTTAGGAGCTGAAATTTTTATTTTACCTTTTTCATATCTATATATTGCTTTATTAGCATCAACTGCACAGAAAATTGGATAAGTTCCCCTGTATTTTTTCTTCTTATGTCTTAATTTTATGGAAAAGCTTTTTTCATTAATTTTCAGCTCTACATTTTTTTTCTTTACACCGGGCAAGCTTATTTCAAGGTTTAAAGTTTTATTAGCTTCATCTGAATATTCATAAACATAAGGATATTCTATTGACTTGTCCATAATTTAACCCCCAAAAGAACTTATTGCGTATCTATATTTATAGTTATTGAATATTAGTTATATGCGATAAATATGCGATTAAATAAAATAAACTTGAGCTACTAGTATAAACTAGTTATAGGATATCTAGCTCAAGCTAGTGCATAAAATAACAGCTACTTGAAATGACATATATAGCCGGCACTAATGGGAAACACTTATTTAAATATATAAGAGATTACATATGCATGTTTTTAACTTAGAAATCTTCTTCTGTATAAAAAGAATGTATTGTAGTTATATTATGATTTGAGGAAAATCTATGATAAAAATAAAATCACCATCTAGATTACACTTGGGGCTAATTGACCTTAATGCGGAATGTGGAAGAGTTGATGGAGGAACTGGTCTCACGCTTGAGTATCCACATGTAAAGTTAAAGGCCTGTAAAGCTGAAAAGATGTCAATAAATACATTCCCCGGCTCTGAAAAAATATTAAATGGTGCAAAAGCTGTTCTGGGAAATAATAATGGTATATCCTTTCATGTAGAAACAACTGTCCCAGTACATGTAGGTTTAGGTTCGGGGACACAATATTCTCTTTGTGGGGCTATGGCTGCGAATAGGTTATATGGCCTAAAGCTATCGGTAAGAGAATTAGCTTCTCGTACAGGAAGGGGCGGTACATCAGGAATAGGAATTGAATCATTTGAAAATGGTGGTTTCATAGTAGATGGCGGACATAAATTTAGTGACAAGAAAACATTCTCTCCATCTTCAGCTAGCAAGGCAACTCCAGCTCCAATTTTATTTAGAAAAGATTTTCCAGAGTGGTATATAGTAATTGCAATTCCTAATTTGAAAGGAGCATATGATAAAGAAGAATGTGATTTATTTCGTGATATTTGCCCTATACCTTTAAGTGAAGTTCAAGAGATATCACATATTATTTTAATGCAGTTAATACCATCTGTTATAGAAAAAGATATTTTATACTTTAGTAGGGCTATTAATAATCTACAAAAAACCGGATTTAAAAAAAGAGAAATTTCAATCCAGCCACCTATTGTAGGAAAGTTAATGGCAAAAATTCATGATTTTGGAGCTTTAGGTGTAGGGATGAGCTCATTTGGACCTACCATTTATTCAATATTAGAAACTAAAACTTCAAGTGAAAAATTAAAAAGAGAAATAGAAAGTTTCTTTAAAAATAATATTGACGGAGAGGTTATTGTTACAAAGGCAAACAACAGTGGAGCAGTTATAGAAGAGGTGGCATATGAAGGAAACTAGTAAATACCCTTCATGGTTTGGAAGTTTACTCTTAGATGAAAATAACGAACTTGAAGATACTGTATTGCACATTAAAGATATTCAATTCCTCGCAGAAACTCTTAAGGACTATATTTTTACGAAGCCAAAAATGAATTTTACAGGCAGAAACTTGAGTGAAGAAGCAATAAAATGTGGATTTGTAAATTCTAAAGAAGAATATTATTCATTACTACATCAAGTTTCTGTAAAGACAGTAAAATTACAGTTAGCTGAAATGGAACAATCGGACTTGAAAATAATACAAGCAATCAACGCACTAGATGACATTGATAAATCTGCGAATGAGCTTTCAGAACGTCTTGCAGAATGGTATGGCATTCACTTCCCAGAAATTGAATTATTTGGTGATGAATTAGCATATTTTATCAGCAAACATGGGGTAAGAAAAAACATAGGTGCAAATGACAACTATTTTAATTTAGCAGAGTCTTCGATGGGAATCTCTTTTAATGATGAGGATGAGGACATAATTACTGAATATTCTTTCAATATTTTGAGTCTTTATGCAACTAGAAGAAAAATTGAGCTATATATCCATGAACAAATGGATATAGTTGCCCCAAATTTATCTAATATTGCTGGTTATCTTTTAGGTGCACGTATGATTAGTATTGCAGGGAGTCTTGAAAAATTAGCAAAAATGCCATCAAGCACAATACAGGTAATAGGAGCTAATAAAGCACTGTTTAAACACTTGAGATCAAAAGCAACGTCTCCAAAACACGGTATTATTTTCAATCATCCAACTATTAAAGGTAGCTCCTGGAGGCATAGAGGGAAGATTTCACGTTCACTTGCTTCTACTGTATCAATTGCTGCAAGAGTCGATTTTTATTCAAGTGAAACAATATTGAATGACGATTTAGCTCAACAACTTGAAGCTAAAATAAAATCCATAAAAAAGCTGTGAACTCTCTGTTAGTAATAAAAAAATAAACAAAAAATTTTAAGAAACGAGGATTGAAACTGAAATGAAACTTAGCCCAGTATCTCAAGGTGTATACAAAATTCAAAATGGAACGTCTGCACTTGTGACATATAACTCAGTCAAAGGAAAAAATGTTTACGGGGAAAAACTTATAGAATTTCATGGCGATGAATATAGAGAATGGAACCCCAAAAGAAGTAAAGTTGCTGCAATGCTAATGAAAAAATTTAAAATTCCACTAGTAAAATCATCTAAAGTATTATATCTAGGTGCTTCAACGGGTACAACAGTAAGCCATATATCCGATATTGTAACTGAAGGAATAGTATACTCGGTTGAATTTTCTCCACGCCCAATGCGCGAGCTTATAAAACTCTGTGAAATGCGGTCAAACATTATTCCACTGCTTGCAGATGCTTCTAATCCATCTTCTTATTCTGCAATAGTTGAAAATGTTGATATTATTATTCAAGATATAGCACAACCAAACCAAGCTGAAATTGCATTATTGAATAGCGATAAATATCTAAAGCCAGGTGGATATCTAGTTCTTTCTATCAAAGCAAGAAGTATAGATACAGTTGAAAATCCTAAAAAAATCTATAAGTCTGAAATGAATAAACTTTTGAATAGCAGTTCATGTTGTTTTGAGCTGGTGAAAAAAAGTGAACTTGCTCCGTATCATAAGGATCACCTGGCAATAGTTGCAAAAGCTGAAAGTTAGTGAAACTCGGTGATAAATAAATTAAAAAGTAATCAATTACTTCTTATTTATGTTTCGACAATTCATTGAACTTTCAAAATATGGTGTTTAAATGAATATAAAAGAACCTCTAAAAAAATTAGGCTTTCTAGGTGCAACTAAGAACTCTGTATACATATCTTCAACTGAAATAATAGATTACATTTCTAAAAATGATGAGTCAGCGAAAGAAATATTCAAAGAATTAGAAAAACAAGGTCTTATAAAAATAAGCAGTACTTCAGACGACCAGTTAGCTATGATTACTGAAAAAGGTTTTGATATTTTAAAGAAAGAATACTCTGACTATAAATTCATTTTTTCCGCTAAAGATAATTATATGAAAATTAAAGGTACAGTAACAACAGGTTTAGGTGAAGGACAATACTATATGCTTAAAGAAGGATATATCAACCAATTCAGTAAAATACTAGCCTTTAAACCATACCCTGGGACCTTGAACGTGCTACTAGATTCACAAAACTCAAATAAACATCAGAAATTTAAAAAAGAGTTTTCAATTAGAATCAATGGTTTTACAAGTAACGAGCGCACATTTGGGGGCGGATTATGTTACTCAGTGGAGATTGGTGGAATTTATGCAGGAATTCTAGTTCCAGATAGGTCACATTATCCTTCTAACTTGGTGGAAATCATAGCACCTGTTAACCTCCGTGAAACACTTAATTTAGAAGATGGTGATGATATTACAATCACTGTAAACAGTTCCCATGATTTAAATGGAGATTATAATTATGAGCGTTGATGAATATATTTTTGCAGAAAATGTAAGGAAAGCTATAGAATCCTTTAAAGCAGGGAATACAATATTATTATTTGATATGGAAGGGAGGGAAGAAGAAACAGATTTTGCGATACCAGCAGAAGCTGTAAAACCATCTGACGTTCGCCTAATGAGGAAAGAAGGTGGAGGCTTGATATGTGTTTCACTGGACGCCCTTGCAGCAGAGAAACTTGGACTCCCACTAATGTCAGATTTATTGATTTCTGCAAGTGAAGTAGATCCATCAATCTTAAAAACAATTGAGAAAAGTGGTGATCTGAAGTATGATTCAAGGTCATCTTTTTCCTTATGGGTTAATCATAGAAAAACAAGAACAGGGATTCCTGATAATGACCGGGCCCTAACCATAAATGAGGTTGCAAATAGTGTCAAGAAAACGCTAAATGCTGAACCTGTAGATTTTGGGATTGAATTTAGAACACCTGGTCATGTTGCACTTCTGAGAGCAGCTGAGGGTCTTACTAATGAAAGATGTGGTCAAACCGAACTATCAGTAGCACTTGCTCATATGTCAGGAATAACACCTGCAGTAGCTATCTGTGAGATACTTGACGATCACAGTGGGACTGCATTATCGAAGAAAAAAGCAATTGAACTTTCTAACAAAAAAGAAATGGTTTTTGTAGAAGGTTCTGAGATAGTAGAAGCCTATGAGACATGGAAAGAGCTGAACAGCTATTGAGAAAGAATAAAATAACTTAAGTTTAATTTACTGTATTTATGTAAGGTTCAATGTGGGGCCGTAGGGTAGCCTGGTCGATCCTACAAGGCTGGGGGTCTTGTGACTGGAGTTCAAATCTCCGCGGCCCCATTGATTTCTTTAGCAAAAAGGCATTTCACATAATATTTTCAATGCAAAACGATACTGTTCGTATAATTCTATCCTATCTGCCTCATATGATACTACAATGGTTCACAGCTTCAAACAGTATCCAATCTCTAAATGGATTATTATTAACAAACCAAAATTAATTACGCCAAAGATGTGTAATTTTGTGATGTGTTTTTCTTTTGAGCAATAAATAAATAACATCAAGTTTTTTGGAATTATTGTTTTTGGAAATTCAAAAAAATATATTGGCGTTAAGTTCACCTGGAGAGATAGGTATCAAAAACATCTTTGAAAAATTAGGTATTTTCATAGAAGATAATAAGCTCTTAATTTGCATAATCGCAGTATTTTTTATAATTATTGCAATACATGGGGCTCAAAATATTGAGATGGAGACGGGTACAGAGACATTTGCAGATAAAAACTCACGCCTTTATCAAGACTTTGAACATCTTTATCTTAATATTTTTAGTAAACCGACTATTCCAGTAATGGTAGAAGGTGGAGATGAGATCTCACCAGGTATTTTGAATGCAATAGATAGATATCAAATTCTTGTTGAGAACATTCCTGGAGTTGAAGGAACTGATAGTGTTGCTTCTGTTGTAAAAGAGATTCATTTCGAAGAACATGGTAGATATGATATTCCTTCAGATCGAGAGGTTATCAAATCATATCTTGAAAAAAATAATGCTGGTGAGACTACAGTTCCTCAAAAGAACGTAAATATAGTTTATATCACCCTTGATAGAAATCTGGATGACGCTGAACTCAGGGAAATAAATGAAAAAATTATGGATTCTATTAGTTTAGCCCAATTTCCACCAGGGTATACTGTAACTGTTACTGGATTTACCACTTTTAATATTGCAGTTGAAGATTTAATGAACGAAACAACAGCTATATTGTTAGTTGTTTCAGGGATTTTTATGATAATAGCTTTATATGCTGTTTTCAGACACGTTCGTTGGAGGATTTTACCACTCCCGCTTGTGTTTTTAGGCATAATATATACTTTTGGGCTTATGGGATATACTGAAATTCCATTAACTACTGCATCAATGGCAGCATTTCCTATTTTGATAGGGCTTGGAATTGATTATGCAATTCAGTTTCATAGTAGAATCGAAGAAGAATTCTCGAGATCAGATAATGAAGCAGTTGCAGTTATTGAAACGATTAAGCATACCGGCCCAGCAGTATTAATAGCTTTAATAATCACATCACTAGGTTTTGCATCACTATTGACATCTACAGTTCCAATGATTCAGGATTTTGCTAAACTTCTTTTAATAGGAATCACTGTTTGCTTTTTAACTTCACTTTTTGTTGGAGTTTCTATTATTTATGGTCTACATAGAATAAGAAGGAGAAGGCACGAGTTTGCAAAAAAATACAATCTAACATTTTTGATTAGAAATTCAGAGAATAAATCAAATGATGGTGAAAAGGCTGAAAATGAAAATTTGGTAAAATTATTGAGAGGTACGTCTAAAATCACTTCCAAACATCCTATTCTCATTATTTCAGTTGCAGGTATTCTGTGTATAGGAGGACTATATGCAGATTTTCTAGTTCCACTAGAAGCTGATATGAGAACCTTTGTCCCTCAAGACATGCCTGAGCTAGCTGAACTTAATAGGCTAGATACCTATATTGGCGTTGAGGATTCGATTAATTTAATCGTAATGTCTGACAATAATGCCAATCCTGAGCTATTGAAGTGGATAGACGATTTCGAATCTCATATGGTGGATAGGCGAAGCCATATTCATTCATCATCAAGTATTGTGGATATTGTTAAGGCAGAAAATGATGGCAAAATACCTGAAAGCTCTAGTGAGATTAAAGAGATTTATTCTCAATTATCTGATTCACAGAAAGAAATGTATGTCTATGAAGAAACATTGTTACATGTCAATTTGAATATCGGTGATGCTTTTGGAACAATTGGTATAGAGGGGATGGAAGATGTTGTTGAAATGGTTGAATATGACCTAATGTGGATACCCCCACCTCCAGGAGTTCATATAACTGCTACTGGTGATCCTGTAATATTTACTGAAGTTATTTTTGCATTGACAAGTGGAAGAACTCTAATGACACTATTTGGTTTGCTATTGGTTTTCTTTGGGTTATTGGTAATATATAGGGATATTGTGAAAGCGGTTGCCCCTGTAATAACAATGTTAGCTGTAATTGGTTGGAATGGTGGAGTTATGTATTATACTGGAATAGAATATACGCCAATGACAGCTACACTTGGTGCTTTAATACTAGGTATTGGTTCAGAGTATGCAATTCTTATGATGGAAAGATATTATGAGGAAAAAGAGAAAGGATTGGCCCACGTTGAAGCAATGAATGAGGCAATAACAAAAATAGGAAAAGCTATCGCAACCTCTGGCTTTACAACTATGTTTGGTTTCTCTGCTTTATTGGCATCTCCATTTCCAATGAATCAAAACTTTGGACTTGTAACAGTAATCGATGTAGGATTAGCTCTAATGGCTACTTTTGTGGTATTTCCTGCTGTGATCTTGCTCCTTGATCAATGGAGAGATAAGAGAAGTGAAAGAAAAAAGATTAATTTGAATAATTGTGTTTAATTTAGAAATTGAAAGGCTGATGAAAATGAAATCCATTATCAATTTAAACTCTTTAAAAGCAGTATTATTTTTCTTTATTTTATGTGGCTTTTTATCTTCACCTTTATCGCTTACTGGGGCTGCAATTGAGGAAAATGGAATACTTTCTCCTGGTTATGGATATTCTGATGATTATTATAGAGGATATGGTGAACCTAATATCAGTATTTCTGTTATTGGGAATACAGAATTTGAACGTGGAGAAAAAGCAACATTGCAAGTCAACTTGGTTAACAGAGGTATCCCATATGGGTTCAGCCCAAGCAAACGGCTCAGCGCTGCAAAACAGGATCAACACCTAATATCTGTAAAAGAATTAGATTACGAATCTAGAAAAACTATAGCTGTTGGCCTAAAAACTAGTCTTTATTCAAAGTCTAATTATGTTGAAATTGATTCTGATAGTAGAACACACTCTATAGAAAAACTAGTTCCAGGAGAACGCCTTGAAGACCCTCTAGAATTTGGAATAAAAATATCCAATAATGCACCGGCTGGAGAATATATTCTAGAATTGCCTATATCTTACCAATATCAAAGTAGTGCACGTATGACTAATAGGAATATTGATTTGCTAGGTCTTCCTGAATTGGACCACACAACACACTATAATAATGTGGAAAAAACAATTCATGTTCCCATAGTGATAAAAAAAACACCTAAATTTGAAATAACAGAAGTAACTAGTTTTCAGGATCTAGTGCCTGGATCAAGCCAAAAATTAAACGTTACATATAAAAACATAGGAGAAAAAACCGCATATGATTCAGTTTTGCGTAAAATTGCCATAGTTCCATTGTCTACAAACCGTGCAACAACTTATATTGGAACAATGGAACCCGGTCAAGAAAAAACAGTAACATTTGATATTGAAGCAGATTCAGATGCTTTAGAAAAACTTTATGCAATTAATTCAGAGATAAGATATCTCGATGAGGATGATGAACTTAAATTTTCAGACACATTAAAGATTGACGTAGAAGTTGAAGAAACACGAACCCAATTAAGCCTTATTATACTGGCATTTATAGGAATAATTGTAGTTGGTGTATATATGGTAATTAATGTAATAAGAAATCTTGACCACTATAAATGAAAATATTTTTTAAAAAGGAGATGACAATTTCTATGGAGAAGAAAAAAGTTAAATTTTTAATAGTAACACTTTCGTGCTTTTTATTAATTTCAATCCTAATAACCCCTTCCGCGGGACAACCTCCAGAGAACTTCAATTTTGGTGATAATTTTTATACAACTTTTGGTTTACCAGAAATTTCTGGGAACTTGATAGGAAGTAATGAATTTGAAAGAGGAGATAAAGCTACTCTTGAAATCAACCTTGTAAATAAAGGTGTAATTGAAGGATTCAGGTCTGAAATAGATGCTATTGATGATGAGGAAATAAAACTCCAAGAATTAGAGAAGCAATACGAATCAGATAGAACAACAGCCATTGGTATTGTTTCTACACTACATTCTCAATACCCTGAGATTAAAGTAAAGTCTGGTTCTCAAGAAGCAGGTACATTAAGGTCCGGTGAACAAACAGCAACACCTGTACCTTTTGACATTGAAATCAGTAAAAACGCAAAAGCTGGTATCTATGAATTAAAGATGGAAGTGAAATATGCTTATCAAGAAAATGTACAAGTTGGCGGAAGGTTATCCAATGAAACACTAATCAATCGAGAAATCGGCTTATGGTATGAAGTGAATACTCAAAAAATAACAATACCTATTAAAGTTAAAGATGAGGCAGACTTTTCAATAGTTGATGTAAAAAGCGACTTACGCCCTAATGATGAAGGTATCCTTCAAGTAACTTACAAGAACCAAGGAGAAATGACGGCTAAAGATACTACTGTGAGAATTACTGTTGCAGACCCTTTTAGTACTACAGACGATCAGGCTTATCTTGGGTTAGTTGAACCTGGTGAAAGTAAAGTTGCTATATTTAGAGTTGATGTATCAGAATATGCTATCCCAAAAACATACCCAATTATCAGTCAAATTAGATATGAAGATACAGATGGTCATGATAGACTTACTAGTACGATGAGAGTAGAAACCGAAGTTTTACCTGCAGAACCAATAAATACAACCTTTATTTTCTTAGGAGTGCTAACCATTTTAATTATTGCTGCAGCAACAGTAGCTTATAGAAAAATACAAGGTAAACAAAAGTGAATGCTATTTCACTTTTAATTTCCTAATTCATCTAATTAAGCTAATTGGAATTATAGAGACATAAAAAGATAGGATTTTTCAAATTTCCCCACCAATTTCACTGGTTTGAAGTTTGATGGCCAATATTAACATATTTAGAACCATTTTATGAGCTAGTTTTTGATTTAGAGCTAATTATTTCATAACTATAATGATTTTAGAATCAAAACTGCTGAATCAATGTCAAAGACTTCGTCATTCTGAGTAATATGCTATTGGTAAGAAATATGGCCCGAAGAAATTCATGCTATCATATGACAGAACAATAATTCAAATCCCCTTATTCCTGTAAGACAGAGGAAAAAAAGAAAACTAATGGAAATACTGTTGTAAACTGGTTGAAAAGTTTGCTGAGAAACTTTTTAGGAGTAATATTTTCAGTCCGAACAAGAAAATATGGTGAAGAAATTAAGGCTAGAATATACAGAAACCAGTTAAAGGAAGTAAAATGTAAGATACTAATACATAATACATACAGATAAAACTTTTTTTTCACATCTATTATTGACATAAGGATTTCTAAAGATTAAATTTTCTAAGATTGTTTATAGTTAACAACATAATCTTTGGAAAAGATAAAATAGCAATATGGTTATCAACTATGCAAATATTTGATTAGATAAAAAGTCAACCTAAATTAGAGAAATTAAATAGAAGAGATATTTATGGAAAGTTACGAAATTTTTTTAGCTCTTTTAGCTGGCTATATATTAATATTGGTAGCTATTGGATTTCATTTTACAAAAAAACAGAGAAGTATCACAGACTTTTGGCTTGCAGGTCGTGAAGTAAGAGCAATTGGTATTGGGTTTTCAGCAGCTGCATCGTGGCTAACAGCTGGTGCAATTTTAGCAGTAATTGGATATTATATGATTCAAGGAATGGGCTCAATATGGGGTTTTGTTGCCCCTAACGTCCTCGCTCTTTTGATAATTGCACTATTTGTATCAAAAATAAAAAGTCTACCATCTATAACGCAACCCGAACTACTAGAACAAAGATACGGTAGTAAAATAAGGGCTCCTATAGCTGTAATAATTACTATTGTAATGATATTGTTTGCAGTTGCTGATATCAAGGGATTTGCACTTGTTCTTGAAGTTCTTTTTGGGCTAAGTCCTGTATACGCAGCTGTGATTGTTGCAGTTGCAGTTTCAACTTATGTTACTTTGGGGGGTCTCAATGCGGTAGTCTGGACGGATGCTCTTCAGTTCATGTTTCTCTCAACCTTTGTTATCCTAATGGCAGTAATTGTTACCGGCTCTGCTAATGGCTCCGAATCATTGATTGATATCTCTTCAATAAATATTGCACAAACAGTTGGAAGTGTACCATCCGAATGGTGGAATCCCTTCTCTATTGGAATTCCAATGGTTTTAATTTTCGTTCTAGCTATCATACCAGGGTGGATTACTGAACAGGACCCTTGGCAAAAAGTTTGGGCTGCAAAAGATGTAAGGTCGGCTAGAATTGGGCTTATAGCTGGATCCTTTTTAGTTTTAATTGTTTTTGGAGCATGTGCATTCATTGCACTCGGACTGAACTCAATATATCCAGAAATTGCTGAAATGGGTTATCCTGCAGGAATGGCATATGCTGAACCTGCCTTACTCGAGTTTATGAGTACAATGTTTTCACCACTATTGATAGCTATAGCAGCTATTGGTCTAGCTGCTGCAGCTATGTCATGTGCAGATACTTTTGCCACGTCAGGTGCTTCTTGTGTGTCCCGTGATATTTATCAAAGATTTGTAAAACCAGATGCAACTATGAAAGAAATGATGGTGATTAATAGGGTTAGTGTTATTTTCATAGTTATTACAGCAACGATAGCCTCTTTTTTTATAGATAGTATAATTCATGCGGTACATATAGCTACATTTATTGCAAGTGCTTCTTACTTTTTCCCTATAATGGGAGGTATTTTCTGGAAAAGAGCAACTACTCAAGGAGCCTTAGCAGGAGTTTTTGTTGGAGCTACTTTACAAATTGGTATGACAATATTTGACACTATAAAAGATCCTGTGATGGGTGTTCCATACTTAGAATCAATACATCCAGCATTAATGGGACATGGTGTAATATTAAGTATGGCATTAAGTGGAACTGCATTTATTTTAGTCTCACTTACTACAAAAGCCCCTGATAATATAAATCTAGCACCATTTTTCAAAGAAGCGGCTGAAGAACTATATGTAGAAGAGATAAAAACAATTGATGAAAATGATGTAGAATATGTTGATTTTTTAAAGCAAATACGTGAAAGAAAAGTTGGTGAGCGTGCTCATATTCACCTAGAAGTTTCAACCTCTGCAATGATTAACTGGAGCAAATTCAGTGAGGAGCTAAAAAATAAATATCCAGTATGGGTAGCTCCTAGCGGTGGTGATTCTCTATATAGGTTAACTAATTCCGACATGCTAGCATGTGTAAAAATAACTCGAGGAAATACACAAACAGAAATTTGGTTTGCATCTGAACCACCAGCTGATATGATGGAGTCTCAAAGAAGGGAGTTATATATTGCATTCAAAGAAATTCAAGATATTCTTCATGATATTGGAGTGATAGTTGACCTTGAGAAGAATGAACTACAATCATAAAATAATTTTACTATTTATATTAATAGTAATTTTAGTTGTCACTGTTGGTTGTATTGATAGAATGGAGGATGTTGATGTAGAATCTACCAACATCGATGAATACGAGTTTGAAATATATTTTAATGAAAGCTTAGACTCTACTCATATAAAAAATACTACCAGCGTTTACTTGTCATCGAATGATACAGTAAAGTCCGTACATATGATAAGAAACACTAAAAGGTTGGAAGTTGTTCCAATGGAACAATTCATTCGGTCTGGTGAAACAATTACTAATGTTGTGACTTTGGTAGAACCAGTAACTAAAAATGAAGGTACAGTTGAGGGAATTGAGATACTTAAGGAGAAAATCAAGAAAAACGACATTTCCGATGTTGAGTATAATATTTCAAAAGAGGTAATAAGAGGAAGAGAACATATCTTTATTGATTTTGAAGAAAAAGTTACTGGTTTTGTAGCATATACTTTAGTTAATCAAGGCAGACAGAACTATGTTCATACAGTTAATACCCCTTCTGTAGTTCGAATTATACTTCCAGAAAGTTATACTACTGGAAATAGGGTGCTTGGATATCCAAGACCTACATATGATTCTAAGTACGAAGATGATAAAGGCAGAAAAGTCCTAACATGGTACAAAATAGAAAACAATTCAGATGATTTCAGGGAGATTATCACTATAGGTTTTTATGAAAAATCTGCACCGTTAATATTAACCTATGTTTCAATTATGATATTGATGTTATCTTTTGCGATAATAACAAACTATTACAAAAATAAGAGGAAACGAAATGACCTTCAAGATGAGATCAAATAACCTCTTGATCTTCTAATCCATGATTAATACCATTACCATTAGTTACTTATTATAGAAACTTCAATTATTTATTGTTTTGATCTTGAGGGAGGTGAGATTGTGAAAGTTGGCGATAAATATTCATGTGAAATATGTGGAAACGAAGTAGAAATTACTAATGTAGGAGGGGGAGTTCTTGTCTGCTGTGGACAAGATATGGAGTTAGTAGATTAAACTTATAATGTATTTTTAATTTTTTAATTGGTGATAAAATGAAGTGCTATGATTGTGCTAAAAATGGAAAAGAGGCCGATACGTCAGGAATTTGTATTGTTTGTGGCAGAGGTGTTTGTAGTAGTCACTTGATTCGAGAAGAGATTCCAATAATTGACATGAAACAATATAGTGTACACCTTGAAGGTAAAGACTTAGATCATATTAACAAAATTTTATGCAATTCATGCCATGAAGCTATAATGGAAAATGTGTGTGAGGTTCGACAGTAATAATTTAAGGTGTGTTGTAAAATGAAGTGCTATGAATGTATAGAATCAAAAAAACAAACTGAGGCTGTTAGTGTATGCATAATATGCGGCATGGGTTTGTGTATGGATCACATTAAAGTTCTAGAGATTCCAGTATCAACAGGAAAGTATCCGGAATTTAAAGAATGTACTAAGCCACTACCACGATTTACTTGTAATGATTGTCTGGGAAATATAATGGTAGATGCTTTTGATTAAAATATAATTAATAAATTTGGAGGCAAAATAATGACACATAAAGATAATGAGGAAATTTTAGAAAGTATTGGTTGTAAAATGGGATTCACGCCAGAGATACTAAAAACACTAGAGGATATTGAGCCAAGCTTTCTACAAAAATATAATCGTTGTGACCAAAAAATATTGTCTGATGGTGCTTTACCCGCAAAGATGAAAATTTTAATGGCACTTGCAGTGGTTGCCTCAAAACAATGTGAAGCATGCACAGTATCACAAATGAAAAGTGCATTAAATGCAGGTGCTACGAAAGAAGAAATTATGGAAGCAATGGATGTTATATTCATCACATCTGGGGCACCTGCAGTAGCTGCGTGTCGTGATGCGCTAAAATTACTTAAGTAATTGAGGTAAGTTGTTTTTTTCAAGAAGGGGACTGTTATAAGACCTATACTTATAATTTTTATATTTCTTATCATAAGTATAAACAGAAAGACATCGACTGAACTTAGAAATTATAACTGCATTGATTCTCAAAAGCTAGGTTCAGACCAATACACAACCCCTTTTCAATGTTTAATATGCCACAAAAATGAGTGTCCTGGTTCACTTTAAGAGGGAAAAATAGATCTAAATACAATTATAAAAAACAATTTTAGAGAATCCAATAGCAACAGGTGCTTTGAAAGCCTTATTGTATGATAGAATTTCAATTAAAGGTATGGTTTATGAAACTCATAATTTTCAAGTTTTATAAAGGTGAATTTTTTGGTAAGTGAAAGAAATATTCGAATATTAGGAATATCTGGTAGTCCTAGGAAAAAAGCAACTGATTATGCAGTATCTCATGCTTTAGAATATGCTAGTGAAAATTACTCAGCCTCTGTAGAATATTTTTCTGCAAAGGGTAAAACCATAAATTTCTGTATTCACTGCGATTATTGTATACGCAAAAAAGAAGGGTGTGTATTCAAGGATGACTTGACGGATTTGTATGATAAAATGATATGGGCAGATGCATGGATCATTGGAACCCCAGTTTATCAAGGAAATGTTAGTGGTCAAACAAAAGTTATTATTGATAGATGCCGTGCAGTTGTAGCCCGTAATCCAAAAGTTTTCAGGAACAAAGTTGGGATTGGCGTATCAAATGGTGGTGATAGGACAGGAGGTCAAGAACCAGCATTAAAAACTATACACGATTTCTATATAATTAATGAAATGATTCCTATTGGCGGTGGAGCTTTTGGAGCAAATCTTGGAGGAACTTTTTGGTCAAAAGATAAAGGAAAAGAAGGCATTGAAAATGATGAGGTTGGTATGAAAAGTTTGTATAGGACAATTGATAGGATGATTGAAGTGAGTAGAACACTTATTGATTGCTGAAAAGGAGCTATTTGAATTGAAACTTAATCTTAAACTAATTGAAATAATTAAAAGAAGCACCTCAGTAACTAGTTTTAGACTAAGCAAGCCAGAAAACTTTGATTATCTTCCAGGACAATATGTATTAGTTGGAATTGATTTAGATAATGAATACATTAGAAAGCCATTAACATTGTCAAGTAGCCCCACGGACGAAAAATATATTGAATTCACAAAAAAGCTTACTGGACATGACTTTTCAAACGGTCTAGCTAGTTTAAATTTAGGTGATACTCTTGTAATAGAGGGGCCCTATGGAAACATGTACTATGATGAAGAAGAATCGCAAATTTGTTTGATAAGTGGTGGTATTGGAATTACTCCTATGATAAGTATCTGCAAATACTGTAGCCATAAAAAATTATCTACTGAAATAGTTTTGATTGGTAGTTATAAACATGAAACTGATCGAGTATTTAGACATGATTTCGAAGACCTCCAAAAAGAGAACTCCAATTTAAAAGTCATAGATACACTGACAAGACCAGAACCCAGTTGGAATGGCTATAAAGGTAGAATATGCGAAAATATAATTAAAAATGAGGTACCAAATTATTTGAATCGCATTTACTACCTGTGCGGCCCACCACCTATGGTAAATTCTGTTGAAAAACTGCTTATTGATATAGGATTGTCAAAAAAGCAAATTAAAAAAGAAGTATTTATAGGTTATTGAAAATAACAAGTAAAGATTGAGTTTTTTTAAATTTTAATTAGACTTTATTTTACTCTACTTAAAAAAAACATATCGTTAACTATCTGCGAGGTTTAAGTATGAAACGAATAGCATGGGGAATAACAGGTTCTGGAGACCTTATAAAAGAAACTTTTGAAATAATGGTTGATATTAAAAAAAGAACAGATATAGAAATAATGGTTTTTCTTTCAAAAGAAGGAGAAACTGTAATGAAATGGTACAGAATGTGGGATGAATTAAAAAAGAATTTTAAAAATATTAAAACGGAGTCAGGTCCTAATTCTCCATTCATTGCGGGCCCTTTGCAAGTAGGCTATTATGACTTGCTTTTAGTAGCACCACTAACGGCAAATTCAACTGCAAAAATTGCTTATGGAATAGCCGATACTTTAGTTACAAATGCAGTGGCTCAAACAGCAAAAGGGACAACACCAATTTATTTATTGCCTGTTGACCAAGTAAAAGGCACTATTAAAACATATGCGCCCAATGGAAAAGAATTTGAGTTAAAAATGAGAGATATTGATATAAACAATTCCGAGACCTTATCAAAAATGGAGAATATAAATATTATTGGAAAACCAGAGGATATCTATGATTTATTTGATCTATAATTTTTTATGAATCATATATAGTTATGAAAAAATATATCCTTCTTTTTTGTACACTAGGTTATTCTTTAGATTAGAGGAATTCTCTATTTTTCCATAGCTCAATGACTTGAATAAAGAATATGCTCCAATTATTGAATCAAGAGCGTCACCTTCATAATTGGATAATATATCATTTTTTAAAGAAAAGGGTACAAAGATGTTGTTTTCGGCCAAATAATTAAGTATTTTTATTCTATTACCTAACTCTTCCTGTCCCCTGCCTTTATAAGGGAAATACATGCTAATTTTTTTTAGCGTACATGCAGGGCATACCTCAACAACCCATGGTTTATTTTTGTTCAGCTCGTTCATAGGCAAAAATGCAGCTGACTTTTTAGATAGAAGTGGGTAAACTATTTTTGTAATTCCATAATATGTTTGTTTGAATAGTCTAAGATTATATGGTGAAAATGGAGCTTTTTCGATAGTTTCAGAACATCTTTTTATTTCAACTCCATTTGATAATTCTAAAAAATCTCTCCTAAATTCATCTGGACTAGGATATTTTTTAGTAAAATCAAAAATAAAATCGTTCCAATTTGAATAATGCTTCAAGAAAGGTTCAGGTACACTTAATGGGAAATCAAAACCATATAAAGTGTTCATTGGCGCATTTTCAATCAATTCCACTATTTTATCATAGCAGTTAAACTGGTTCTTACCTGCAATTTTCTCAACAGGGTAGCAATCTAAAACTTGCAAATTGCAGTTTTGATTAATTTGGGTTTTAGTTATCCATATTTTTCCACAAGCTTTTTTTGCACCACTAAAGTCTACTCCATAGAGTATTTTTCTTTTAACTTTACACATGACAAATAATATTAATTATCTCTTTTATTTTCAATGAAGTCATTGGTCATGTTGTAAGCTTCATCATCTGAATATTGTATTGGTGGATGCTTCATAAAATAAGCAGAAGCTGAATGCAAAACACCAGATACTTTTCGGTCTAAAGCCAACTTACAACATCTAATGGCATCAATAACTACTCCTGCTGAGTTTGGAGAATCTTCTACCGATAAACGAAGTTCGAGGTTCATTGGAACATCTCCAAAGAGCTTCCCTTCCATTCGTAGATAACATACCTTATTGTCTTTTTGCCATGGGACATAATCACTTGGACCTACATGTATATTCTCATCATCAAGGCGATCTTTAAGAACTGATTGCACTGCTTCTGTTTTAGAGGTCTTTTTTGAAGAAAGTCTGTTTCTATTCAGCATATTAAGGAAATCAGTGTTACCACCAGTGTTCAATTGATATGTTTTTTCTAACCTCACACCCCTCTTTTGGAACATATCAACCAGAGTCCGATGTGTTATAGTTGCACCTAATTGTGCCTTTATATCATCTCCAATTATTGGAATTCCCTTATCCTTAAACCGTTGGGACCATTTAGGATTACTTGCTATGAATACAGGCATGTTATTAATGTATGCAACACCTGCTTCCAGGGCACATTCTGCATAAAAACGAGCAGCTTCCTCAGATCCAACTGGAAGGAAATTGAGTAAAATCTCGGTACCTGAATCTTTTAAAATTGATACAATTTCATCTTTAGTTGCTTCTTTTTCATCTGATGGTATGAATTTATACTTGTCATCATATGTAGCTATGTGTTCAGAAACCCCATCAAGTATTTTTCCCATTGAAACAGCAACATCTTTTTTTGGAATGTTGTCGCAAAATACAGTTGTGCAATTTGGTAAGGAAAATATAGCCTCTGAGATATCTTTTCCAACCTTCCTTTTATCAATATCAAATGCAGCAACAACGTCTATATCGTAAGGCCTATAACCTCCGACTTCCCAGTGCATCAAACCGATAGCATCGTTGATGTTCTTTGATTTATAGTATTCAATCCCCTGTATTAATGAACTTGCACAGTTGCCAAGGCCCGCAATTGCAATTTTTATTGTACTCAAAATTATTCACCTCATAATCGGACAACAAGATAATGATAATTATAAAACTAAATAATTAATTTATCGACTTAATGATTATATTTTAATGAAAAGTTTCTGATAACTTACTATAATATAAATATACTGTTAAACTAACAACAAAATCGGTATTTTAACATTAAATATCTTGCTTTCTTGAACATAGCTAATTAGACATAAAAATATTTGCATTATGTATAGTATTTTAGATTTTTGTAATCCTATATTAAAGGTATTATTTTGCTTTAAATATTTCTTATTTCAATAAAAATGTATCCTATATTGTCGTCAAAAATTTAAAAAAATCTTGAATAACTTATATGGGTTTTAGTAATTTGTGTACATTATCTACTAGAAGCTATGCTCGAGACCAGAGATTCTGCTTGTAAGAATATATTTAAATAATTATAACGCTACATAAATAGATAAACTTAGATTCTTGTATATATAACTAAAAAAGAATTTTACTGTTTTAGTTGTTACAAAAAAAGTTTTTTTTTCGAATGTAAATGAACATTCTTTAATCAATATGAAAAAGGTGGTTAATATGAAGGATATTTTGGATAGTATTATAGAGGAGCTAGAAGAACTTGATACGTTTGAAGAGGTTTTAGATATGGCCATCTCTCTTGAAGAAAAGGGTAGGAGCTTTTATTTAGATAAACTAGCAGAGATAAAGAGCCCGACTGTTCAAGATATATTTACTTATTTAGCTCGAGAAGAAAAAAAACATTCTCAATACCTACGGGACTTCAAAGAGAAATACAGTAAAGATTCAATAAGTCATGATTTGTCTTCTTTCAACCCAGGTGCAGCTACAACACCAGATTTCAGAGAAATGCTACAAGAAGAATTTTCAGAACGATGGTCAGATGAGGAAGGTGTACTACTATCTGCCCTAAGATTCGAGAAAAAAACCGAAATGTTGTATACCGAGCTAGCTAGAAGAGCAACTGATAAAAAGAAAAAACATTTTTTTGAAAAATTAGCTAACTATGAAAAAGAACACTATGAACTAATTGATGGATTTCTTGAGTTTTCAACACAGTTTAGAATGGAAACATAACAATTCAATATTTAGTAATAGTAAGTAAGAATTAACTGTTTGCTTACTATTACAGCTAAAATTTATTTCTCTACAAAGTAAATGAGATTAAATAACATGTTATTTATCTAATCAAACTAAATGATAATAATGTAGATTTTCAAAATTGTTACAAGAAATAGTATAGATGAAAATCACAAAATGAGCGATAAAATATTTGCAAAAGTTAAGAATGTTTTTTTAAAGGATGCGGAATGGGCTAGCAAAATCTTTCAAAACTTCTTCTGATCATTCAGGCTTAATCTCATAAAATAACCATGTATAAATGAACTTTATGTTTGTGTTCTTGTAGTTGCTACAAAATATAAATATTCATCACTTTCATATTATCTAAAATCACTGAAAGATACTGGCCATATTGACTCAAAAAGGTAAAATGCTACTAAATCTATTGCTTAAAGCCACTTAAACAATTTAATCAATCAAAGAAAAAAATATTCAAATTACTAGTCTGCTTAATAACCAAATGTTCAGATATATTGAAGGATTGCTTTTTAGAAAGGTTATCTAAGGGAATATAATCTTTTATTCATGAGTCTAATAGAATATTAATTTATAATAATTTAACCTAAATTTTCTTAAGTAAAAATTAAATAGCTGCAAGTGATAACTTCATACGATGGGCAGTGATATCGGTAGTTTACTCAAAAAAAAGAACTCACATATTGAAGATTTACATAACAAAAAAGTAGCATTTGATGCTCACAATGTATTGTATCAGTTTTTAAGTATAATTAGGCAAAGGGATGGTACTCCCTTGAAAGATTCCAATGGGCTTATAACATCTCACCTTTCAGGTATTTTTTATAGATTTTTATATATTATGGAAGAAGGAATCAAACCAATATTTGTATTTGATGGGAATCCACCTGAACTAAAACGTGAAACACTTGACAGAAGAAAAGAAAGACGCCAAAAAGCACAACATAAATGGGATGAAGCAGTAGAAAAAGGGTTAGAGGAGGAGGCTTTTAAATACTCACAGGCTTCTGTGAAATTAGATGACTATATTATTGAAAGTTCAAAAGAGCTGCTTAATTGTTTAGGCATACCATTTGTAGAAGCTCCAGGAGAGGGAGAAGCCCAGGCAGCCCATATGGTAATAAATGGCGATGTGGACTTTACAGCCTCTCAAGACTATGATGCTTTATTATTTGGATCTCCTTTAGTCATAAGAAATCTAACTATAACTGGAAAAAGAAAGCTACCTGGAAAAAATACATATGTTGATGTTCAACCAGAAATCATTGATTTAGAACTATCTTTAAGTGAATTAGAAATTACTTATTATCAACTAATTGATGTTGCTTTATGTGTTGGAACAGACTATAATCAAGGTCTGTATAATATTGGCCCGAAAAAAGCTGTAACTTTGATAAAAAAGTATAGTACCATAGAAAATCTGCTGAAAAGTATGGAATATGATGACCAAAATATAGGTCAAGTTAAAAAACTATTTTTGCACCCTTTAGTTACAGACAAATATAAAATATCATGGGAAAATCCAAATAAAGATAAACTGATTAATCTGTTGTGCAAAAAGCATAATTTTTCTGAAGAACGTGTATCTAAAGCATATGATAAATTAATTCAAAAAACAAACCCCATTCAAAGGACTTTGGATCAATTTTGAAAAACCAAGGTAGTTGACTAGCATTTTTTATTTTATAAGAGTCCATCCAGTCATTTCAACTGGCTTTTCGAGTTCAAGTAAATCTAAAATTGTTGGAGCTATATCTGCAAGCTTACCTTTTCTTAATGTAATATTATCAACATTTTTTTGAACAAGTATGATTGGGACTGGATTTGATGTGTGTGCTGTATGAACCTGAAAATCGGTATTATGACTAACCATCTTTTCAACGTTTCCATGATCTGAAGTAATTAAAGCAATACCATCAACACTTAGAATGGTATTGACCAATTTACCAACACAGTTATCTACAGTCTCTACAGCTTTTTTAGCTGCATTAAAATTCCCTGTATGGCCAACCATATCCATATTTGCATAGTTTAATATTATAAAATCATATTTTTTAGAAACTATGCTTGCTATAAGCTCATCAGTAACCTCATATGCACTCATTTCTGGTTTTAAATCGTAGGTAGCAACTTTTGGTGACGGTATTAATATGCGATCTTCACCTTTGTACTTTATTTCATTTCCTCCATTAATAAAGAAAGTAACATGTGCATATTTTTCAGTCTCTGATATACGGAGCTGCTTCAACCCATTGTTGCTAATAGTTTCACCAATGCCATTTACTATATTCTCTACACAAAAAGCAACATTAGCTTCAAGCTCTTTATCGTATTCTGTCATACAAACAAAATGTGTACATGGCCAATAATCACGTACAAATCCTTTAAAGTCATGTTTTAAAAAAGAATATGTGAGCTGTCGAGCTCTATCAGGCCTAAAATTAAAAAATATTATTGAATCTTCATCTTTGACAGTTCCGATTGGTTCACTAGAATCATCAATTATAACAATTGGTTTTATAAACTCATCAGTAATACCATTTTCATAACAATTTCTAATAAGAGTTAAGTAGTTATTGGAAAAATAACTTCCATTTCCTTTAGTAAGTGCATCATAAGCTAACTTTGTTCGTTCCCATCTACGGTCTCTATCCATTGCATAATATCTTCCAGTAATAGATGCTATTTGTCCAACATTGTTTATTTTACAGATTTGTTCTAATTCAGCTATATCATTCAACCCTGAAGTTGGAGATACATCCCTTCCGTCAAGAAAAGCATGAATAAACACATTTTCTATACCCTCTCTTTTAGCAAGCTTAAGTAAAGCTTCCAAGTGATTTTTATGACTATGGACACCTCCATCAGAAACCAAGCCAATTAAATGCAGGCTAGAGTTTTTCTTTCTAACATGATTAACAGCTTCTAAAAGAGTATTATTATTATAAAAATCACCATTTTTAATGGACTCGTTTATTAATGTAAGATCTTGATATACTATTCTTCCAGCGCCTATGTTTAAGTGCCCTACTTCTGAATTGCCCATTTGTCCATCAGGAAGACCTACTGATTTCCCTGAAGAATCTAATAGACTAAATGGATAATTTCTAATAAGAAAATCAATATTTGGCTTTTTAGCAGCTTTAAATGCATTGCCCTCATCACTTTTAGAATATCCCCATCCATCAAGAATCATGAGTAAAAGAGGTCTTTTCTGAAACATTTTTAAAACCATATTATTATGTTTATGTGATTTTTGTTTTTCAGTGAATTTCAGCTCAATGGAGGAAGTGTCTCATTCCTGTAAATATCATTGATACGCCTAACTTATTGGCTGTATCAATTACCTCTTGATCCCTTATAGATCCTCCAGGTGATACAATAAATTTAATATCGCTTTCAGCTGCATGAACGATGCTATCATCAAAAGGGAAAAAAGCATCAGAAGCCATTACACAATTCGATAAAACGTCTTTGCAATATTTCTCGAAAGGCATGTCAATATGTTCTCTATCATAAATGACTTTTAGGTTTTCTTTTGCTTTTGTACTAGCAAGCTTGCGTATTGAATCAACTCTATTAGGTTGTCCTGCACCCATTGCTAAGAGCATGAAACAACCTTTTTTATACTCGTATCCAATTGAAACTGCATTTGATTTAATACATTTACAAGCTTTTAGTGCAAACTCAGCAAGGTTCTTTTTTTCAGAGGGGAAGTATTCAGTAGTTACACATTCCCATTTATTGTATAGTTCTGAATTCTTTGACTGTTTTAATAATCCACCATCTATAAATTTATAAGTTTGATAGTTAGGATAATCATCTGTAAGGTTAGGTATTTCAAGTATTCTTAACTTTGAACTTTTCTTCTTAAGATATTCTAATGCATTAGAATCAAAACTTGGTGCTATCACCATTTCAATAAACCGCCCTTTCAAAAATTCTGCACTACTAAGATCAAATGGTTTGTTCGTACATATTATGCTTCCAAAACCAGAGATCGGGTCACCATCCCATGCTGACTTTAGAGCTTCTACTAAAGAATTTCCAGTTGCAAATCCACAAGGGTTATTATGCTTAACTATAGATACAGTAGGGATTGAAGAATCAATTTCTTTGACTGTTTTTAGAGCATTATCTGCATCCACATAATTATTATAGGAAAGGGCTTTACCGTGTAATTGTTTTGCTTTTGCAATAGACGGATATTTCAAGCCAGGTTCGGTATAAACAGTTGCTTTTTGATGCCAATTTTCACCATATCTTAATTCTTTTCCATCTATATAACTAAGTCTAGTTACATCCTCATTCAGAAGTTGTTTACTGAGATAAATATCAATTAAACTATCATAATCTGCTGTATGTTTAAATGCTTTTGTGGCAAGAAGTTCTTTAGTTTCTGGCAAAGTATCTCCGTATGATTGCAACTGATCCAAAATAATTGAATAGTAAGAAGGATTACATACTACAGTAACTGCTTTATAATTTTTAGCTGCAGCCCTTATCAATGTTGGACCACCTATATCTATGTTCTCGATGGCCTGTTCAATTGTTGTGTTTTCTTTTGAGATTGTTTCCTTAAAAGGGTACAGGTTAACTGCCACAATGTCAATTAACTCAATATTTCCTTTTTTTAAGTCATCTAGATGCTTTGAATTATTTCTGTCACATAAAATTCCACCGTGTATTTTTGGATGCAAAGATTTCACTCTTCCATTCATCATTTCAGGAAACCCTGTAACTTCATCAACTTCAACTATTTCTAGACCTTCATTCTTCAGTATTTTAGCAGTACCGCCAGTTGAAATTATCTCTATGCCAAGCTCTTTTAGGCCTTTTGCGAAATCAACTATCCCGGTTTTGTCAGAAACACTAAGCAATGCCCTTTTAACCAAAAAATCACCAAATGTAATTGTAAGATATTATCTATAAAAGTTCTGGTTCAATTTTATTATTTATTAAACTTAATTACTGGGCATTTGTAAATACATTTACTACAATGCTCACAGTTATTTTTTATGTGAATACCATTATGTGCAATATTTAAAGCTTTATTTGGACAGT
The DNA here is from genome assembly GCF_024808815.1 of Methanosalsum natronophilum. Lineage (GTDB taxonomy): Archaea > Halobacteriota > Methanosarcinia > Methanosarcinales > Methanosarcinaceae > Methanosalsum > Methanosalsum natronophilum. The sequence goes on from NZ_JANUCS010000003.1 coordinate 58,541, forward strand.
GTCTAACACAAATTCCACAAGATTGACACTTAAGAGACCTGATAACTGAATTTTTAGCATCTTTAATGAGACTAAGAGCCTTTTTCTCATCTCTGTCCTGGACTGTAATGGCGCCAGACGCGAATATCTGCACATTTATGCCTTTGTTTTTAACTATAACTGCACCGTCTATATATAATGGTACACCACAAGCACTTAACAAATTGTTATCTTTGAAATCTTCGATGTTTAAAGGAATTCCAAAACTACCTTCAGCTGAGAAAACGTCATCTTTACATGGCCTGTATCCAGAAGTAATTTTAAAGTTAAGATCTTGTGTTGAACTATTTTTTTGAACGAGTGAAATACCTAGATTGTTAGCTGATTTTCTGATATTTTGTGGTGGCTTCTCCCACCTCCACATTCCATGGCGAACCCATTTTTTAGAAAGGCCTCTTGACTCCGCAAAGCTAACTAACTGGTTCATAAATTGCTCTTCAAGATGAGGATGAGTATCTTTTAATCTCATCAATTCTGAAAGTGAAGATGAAGGACATAACCAACATCCTATCCGATCGTAACCTTGCTCATAAAGTGGATTATAAGGGGCTTTAGTCTTTAAAATATATAACCAAACATGTAAAGCAGTCCAATTTTGTATTGGCGCAGCAGCAATTTGATTTACAACCCATGGATTTTTCCAGACCCGACTGCTTTTAGCTCTGGCGCTGGATTCGTATTTTCGCTGTCCAATAAATGTTAGACATCCATCCTCAAAATTGTTTTCTATTAGGCTAGATATTGGTCCAAGCTTACATATTTTACAACACCATCTTGATTCCACAGTAGGTGGTCCAAAAGCAGGGAATGATTCCCAAAAAGAATTTCCTGCGCTTGTAGATATTAGATTTTTATCATAACATTTGGCTACCTTTTCGACATTATCGAGAGTTTCAGGGAACTCAAGTCCTGTATCTGCGAAAAGAATATAAAAATCCTCTAAACATTCACTCAATAATTGCATTAGTACTAAACTATCCTTGCCACCAGAATATGAAATACAAATAGGCTTATCTATATTTTTTATTGTATTATTAATAAAATTGTACGCTTCTTGTGTATATTTTTCCATAATAGCTTCATTAGCTTTAATAACGTCGCTCCATTTTGTTTCTTTTTTCAATAGGGATGTATCATTGTTGGCTCCGTTCCACCTGGTTTTAACACCTACACCGTATTCAGAACTTATCATTTCAGAACCTTTCATTTTCGACCTACCCCCTGCAACAACGTTATTTTCCCTAGAAACTACAATAACTTCATTACCTTCTATGATTTCATTGTCGCAATCAATAATTCCTGGGGCAAGCACACTAGCACCATTAACTATGAAGGGGACAGCTGTATCATCGACCATCACCCAATTTTTAAGCGATTTTAAGTTACGTCCTTCAAAAAGTATTTTTGCTCCAGAAGGTCTTAGTAGGAGTACCCAATCAAGTCTCTCTATTTCAAAACGTATATTTCCAATGACTTTTCCATCAATTATGATTTCTTCCATCCTATCGTCATATGGTGCTTTATTTAAAATTACAACTCTATCATCTGGTATAAGAGGCACTCCAAATTGCTTAGTTGATATTTTGTTTATAAGTGATATGTCATAAGAAAAAGCAGGTCGGATATCACCTGGTGGAGTAATGGTTACTTTTAAGGTATTTTTTTTACATGTATCACATATCTCTCCGAGCACAGGCACATTGCATTGATGGCACCAATGTAACATCAATTTCCCCAAATATACAGGTCGTGACATGTTAGTTTGAGTCTAATATGTTTAATATATATTTGTTGGTGTAATCTAAATATACATTTTCGCTCAAAACTAAAATAATAAAACATATGAATATTATGCACTCTAGATAATATAATTTGGTTCAAATCAAACAGTTAAACGTTGATTAACGAACACCCATTCGTTAGGTATATATGTAGCGAGAAATGTTAGTTATGTAACCATGACTGCTGGCACATCCTATGAAAATGTTAGGAAAAAACTTTCTGAAAAAATGGCAGGTGAGATAACTCTCTCAGAAAAGCCAGGAGAAGCCTTAAAGAAGTGGAGATTGAATTTTGATATTGCACAAACAGAACTTTCTTCTTATTTAGGTGTTTCTCCTTCGGTAATTAGCGATTATGAAAGTGGTCGACGAAAATCACCCGGAACTTTAATTGTCAGCAAAATAATTGAAGCACTTTTAAGTATTGAAACCGAAAAGGGAGGAAAGAAAATACATGCTTATGAAAGTATGCTTTATGCAGAGTCTCCTTCCAAAGCTGTTTATGGAGCTTATGAATACACGTACCCAATGCAACTTGCAAGACTTTCAAACTTAATTGATGGGACTATTATTTACAAAGGTATTGAAAAGCCACTTTATGGATTTACTGTAATAGATAGTAAAAGGGCAATCCTAGAAATGTCATCCCATGAGTTTCAAAGGCTATATGGCTGGAGTACAGAAAGGGCCATGATATTCACCAAAGTCTCTACAGGGAAATCTCCAATGGTGGCTATACGTGTAACTAGTCTAAAACCTGCGACAGTTGTAATACATGGTATTCAAGCAAATGATGTTGATCCGATGGTGAAAAAAATGGCTGAAGTTGATAGGATACCTGTTATTGCAACAACTATGGATCTTGATGAACTTATTGCTACACTCAAAAAATATAGCCAATATCATGCACTAGAATAAGAATTTTAATAATCAATAGGTGAAAAAATGAAAACTGGAATAGTATCATACGGTGCCTATATCCCAAAATACAGAATAAAAGTTGAAGAAATTGCACGTGTTTGGGGAGATGATGCGGAAAGCCTTTCAAAAGGATTGAAGGTAGACGAAAAATCAGTTCCTGATATAGACGAGGATGCAGCTACAATTGCAGTAGAATCTGCAAGATCTGCCATTGCAAGATGTAATATTGATCCTACAAGAATCGGTGCAGTTTACACCGGATCAGAAAGTCATCCCTATGCCGTTAAGCCTACAAGCACAATTGTTGCTGAAGCTATTGGTGCCACTCCACAGCTGACAGCTGCAGACTTTGAGTTTGCATGTAAGGCAGGCACTGCTGCAGTACAAGCTTGTATGGGCTTAGCCGCATCGAAGCAAATTGATTTAGGATTAGCAATTGGCTCAGACGTATCTCAAGGTGCTCCCGGTGATGCACTAGAATATACAGCAGCTGCTGGAGGTGTTTCAATGCTTATTGGAACAAATCCTGATGAAATAATAGCCAATATTGAAGACACATATTCATTTACTACCGATACTCCTGATTTTTGGAGAAGAGAAGGGATGCCATACCCAGAACATGGCGGTAGATTTACAGGCGAACCTGGTTATTTCAAACATGTGACTGGAGCAGCTGAAGGTTTAATGAGTAAGCTAAATACAACACCTAAAGACTATGATTATGCGGTATTCCATCAACCAAACGGGAAATTTCCTAGTAGGGTAGCAAAAATGTTAGGATTTACAACAGAGCAGATTCTTCCAGGCCTTGTTGTTCCGAAACTAGGGAATACATATTCAGGCTCGTGTTTAATGGGTATAGCTGCCACTTTAGATCAAGCAAAGCCCGGTGATTGTATTTTCGCTACAGCATTTGGATCAGGAGCTGGAGCTGATGCTTTTAGTTTTGAGGTTACGGAAAATATAGAGAAAAGTCGTAATAAAGTGGCTACAATAGAAGAAATGCTTCAAAATCCAACTTATATAGACTATTCTATTTACGCTAAACATAAAGACAAATTAAGACGTGCTTAATCAGAGGAATAATTATGCGAGATGTTGCAATTATAGGAGTTAAAAATACTAATTTTGGTGAAAAGTGGGACGTATCTTTTAGGGATATTTTTGTTGAAGCTGGAGCAGGTTCTTTACAAGATGCAGGTGTAGCTGGAGAAGATATAGATGGCTTGTATGTTGGTAACATGAGCGGTGGCCAATTTGTTGAACAGGAACATATAGGGGCGTTAATTGCTGACTATTCAGGTCTGGCAAAGAACCTCAATGTTCCATCGACACGTGTGGAAGCAGCATGTGCATCGGGAGGACTTGCTCTAAGGCAAGCTATATTTGGTGTAGCTTCAGGTTATCAAGATATAGTTGTTGCTGCAGGTGTTGAAAAAATGACAGATGTTTCATCTGCTGTTGCCTCAGCTGCTCTTGCTGCAGCTTCTGATAGAGAATGGGAAGGAATTATGGGAGCTACTTTTCCTGGATTATATGCCATGATTGCTAGGCTTCACATGCATAAATACGGGACAACATCTGAACAAATGGCAGAAGTTGCTGTAAAGAACCATTCTAATGGTTTTCTGAATCCTATTTCTCAATATAGAAGGAAAATTACAGTAGAAGATGTATTAAGTTCGATTCTTGTAGCTGACCCATTACATATACTTGACTGCTCGCCTATTACAGATGGTGCATCATCGTTAGTATTAGCACCAGCAGATATTGCGCATGAATACACTGACACTCCAGTGTACATAAAGGCAAGCTCTCAGGCAAGTGATACGATTTCTCTTCATGATAGAAAAGATATAACGACACTAGATTCCACTGTTGCAGCAGCTAATAGGGCATATGAAATGGCTAAGATGAAACCCAATGACATTGACCTTGTTGAAGTACATGATTGCTTTACTATTGCTGAAATATGTGCCATTGAAGACCTTGGTTTCGTGAAAAAAGGACAAGGTGGATCATTTACACAAGAAGGTGAAACCTCAATTGGAGGGAAAATACCAGTTAACACTTCAGGCGGGCTTAAATCATGTGGTCATCCCGTGGGGGCTACTGGGATTAAACAAGCTGTAGAAGTTGTTCATCAACTGAGAGGGGAAGCTGGGAAACGACAGTTGGATAATGCAAATATCGGCATGACTCATAATGTAGGCGGTTCAGGTGCAACCGCAGTAGTCCATATATTAGCAAGGGATAGGTGATAAGTATATGTCAGTAGCAAGATTTTGGAGAAAACAAGTTCAGAGGTATAATTTAGTTGGGACACATTGTAAGAGCTGTGATGAATATTTTTATCCTCCAAGAAATATGTGTCCTACATGTCGAAGAAATGGTAAAATTGAGTCATATAAATTTAATGGAGATGGAGAGGTAATATCATTTACAGTAATCCGAACAGCTGCAGTCGGATTTGAACACCAAACACCTTACATTCTTGCCATAGTCCAGCTAAAAGAGGGTCCTAAACTTACAACCCAGATTTCATGTGGTATAGATGAAATTTATTTGGGAATGAAAGTTAAACCTGTATTTAGAAAATTAGGTGATGGCGGAGAAAAAGGTATGATTTATTATGGAACGAAGTTTATAGCCGCTGAGTAAATTGTATGTTTGAAGTTGAATTAAAATTAAAGATTGAACACTCTATGGTTATTCCATATCTTGAAGGATTAGGCTTTTACCTTGTAGGAGAAGAAGTACACCATGATATCTATCTTAATGCGCCACATAAGGATTTTGGTGTAACCGATGAGGCTCTAAGGTTACGACAATCTAATGGGAAAAGCTATCTAACTTATAAGGATAAAAAAATTAATCCTCGTACAAAAACTAGAAGAGAAATTGAAACTCCTATCATACTAGATGATATGTATGATATTTTTTTATCTTTAGGATTTAAAGAAACTCTTAATATTGAAAAAAAGCGTATAAAATATAAAAAAAAAGATATTTCAATATGTCTGGATTCCGTTAAAGGACTAGGAGAATTTGTTGAAATTGAAACAATGGCTGACTCCAACTTAAATATTTATGAAAATCAGCTTCTTGAAATATTAAAAACAATGAATATATCTGAAGATAAGCTGATATCTAAATCATACCTCGAATTACTCCTAGATAATGGCCAATAAGATATTATATAAAAAAACCAAAAAATATGGAGTATAGTAAATAGAAATTCAAGTTTACTTTAACAAATATTGGATCCTGGTGAACAATCGTACTTTTCTGGTACAATAAGAGTTCCATTCTCTTTTGTAGCTAACAACATTCCTTCAGACTTAACTCCACATAATTTGACAGGCTTAAGATTTACAAGTACAACAACACTTTTACCATTAAGCTCTTGCAGACTATATTGATTTTTTATACCAGCAACAATCTGGCGTGGTTTATCTTCACCAATATCTACAGATAATTTAATTAAATTTTTAGATTTAGGTATATCTTCAACTTCAACAATTTTCCCTACTCTAAAATCCAATTTAGAAAATTCATCATAGTTAACTACTTTTTTTTCTTTAAACTCTTCTGATTTTTTATTTTTGATTCCTGCAGCCTCATCTGCAACCTTCACTCTATTGCTTGCAATTTCTTCCATTTGTTCGATTTTAGAATCATCAATTTTTTCAAACAATGTCAATGGTTTTGAAAGCTTTTGACCAGCTTCTATTTTTGCTGCTGCTTCATCATACTGGATTAAATGGATATCAGAATTGTACCCTAACTGTTCCCATAAAATTTCCATCTTTTCAGGTAATATTGGCTCAAATATTATAGCTAAAGCTTTTACTAACTGAAGGCAGTTAGCAATTACAACCCCACAAGCATCTTTATCTTCTTTTATGAGTTTCCATGGTTCTTTGGATTGGAAATAAGAGTTTCCATATGAAGCTAATGACATTGCTATGTCTGCTGACCTTTTAAATTCATATGATTCTGTAAACTCTCTATATTCATAGATGATAGACTTTATTTTTGAGATAACATCGTCTTCAATATCACCCTCTGGAACTTCTCCAAAGTTTTTGTATGCAAAAAGCAATGTTCTATAGATAAAGTTTCCAAGAACTCCTACAAGCTCAGTGTTGATTTTTTCTTGAAATATATTCCAAGCAAAGTTTAGCTCTTTTGTATGCGATGTATAACTTGCTAAATAATATCTTAGTAAGTCTGGATGAAAACCGTGATCTAGATAATCTTCATCAACCCAAACAACGTATCCTCTTGTTTTTGAAAAGGTTTTATTTTCTATCTTGAGCATTCCTGAAGCAACAACTGCCCAAGGAAGGGTATATTCTGCACCTTTTAACATGGAAGGCCAAAAGATACAATGGTGATAAATTATATCTCCACCTATAAAGTGCACAATTCTAGAGTCACCTTTCCATATTTTCTCCCAGCTATCGTTATTTGCTTGAGCCCATTCTTCAGTAAAAGCTATATAACCGATTGGAGCATCTACCCAAACATAAACTACAAGATCTTCATTTCCTGGAAAAGGCACCCCCCATTCTAGAGTTCTACTGATACACCAATCATCTAATTTTTTGTTAACCCAACCAAGTGCATAGTTTCTTGCATTAAGGGTTCCTCCAAGTTGGTTTAGGTAAGTATCTAGAAAATCTTGAAAGCTGGATAGCTTAAAAAAATAGTGCTCTTGATCCTTATAGGCTGCTTTTCCTCTACAGATGGTACATATAGGTTCAAGCAATTCACCTGGCTCTAAATGTTTACCACAGCCTTGGTCACATTCATCGCCCCTAGAAATCTCATCGCAATGTGGACAAACCCCTTCTACATATCTGTCTGGCAAAAATCTATCACAAGAAGGGCAATATGCTATTTCAATAACTTTTGAGTAAACGTAATCCTTTTCTATTAATCGGTTTAATATTTCATGAGTACGATTATGATTAGTTGAGTCGTGGGTGGTTCCAAATGAATCGAAGTTAACGTTCAAATTTTTAAAAACCTGATTAAAATGACTATGATAAATCTCAACTAATTCAGTTGGAGTCATTCCTAATTTCTCAGCGTTTAGGACAATAGGCGTACCATGCGTATCAGATCCACAAACAAATACAACTTCTTGACCCATCTTTCTAAGTGAACGAACATATATATCAGCAGGAACATATGTTCTTAAATGACCTATGTGTGCTTTACCGTTCGCATATGGGAGGCCACATGTAACAAGTACGGGCTTATCTGATGGAAATATTGACATAACTTTTCACCTGTTTATAATTATTCCATTGTTTAAAATCCACATGTTTTAAAAAGGTTGCCAGATACAATAAGATTACAACCAAAACAACCGAACCTTAATTTTATTAAACTTAACATTATTATTATTATTATTATTATAGTTGAACATGCAAGTTTTAATGCATATATTTAATAGAAAATACACAATCTATTTACTAATTGTTATTTATAATGATTTAGATACACGTTCAATTCTATATTAATATTGATATTTAACCATAAATAAAATATCATATGCGAACTCTTGATGGTATTGGTATGATATTTTAGAATTGTGTTATGGGCTTAAGCATAATTAAATTGTGTACACTATCATATCATTTATGAATGTTTAACTGAAAATTTCATTATAATTAAGATACTCTAAATGAGGCATACAATGGATTCAAATAATGATAATTTTTCCAACAAAGTATCCGAAGATGAAGAGGTACAAAGCCAAAGTAATATCGATGATGGATCACTAAGAAAAGATAAGTTGGAACATGAAGATAACAATCATTCTATCAATAAAAAGGATGATAGAGATTTAAATACTATGAGTCCTGAACAAAACCAAAGTAGCCAGGCTGAATCTATACCTTCTCCTGCAAATAAATCATGTAACTGGTCTAATATAAGTGCTCTTAAATGTATAGCGGTTTTGAGTATAATAGTAATTGGGAGTGTTTTCCTAATATTTCATGCGGTGGACAGTGGTTTATATCCTTCAGGAGATAAGGTTGCAGTCATATATGTTCAAGGTCCAATAGTTACTGGTAATCTTCCAACAGAATCAGGTTATGCATCTTCAGAGAATATAGCTGAAAGTTTGCATCAAGCCTCTTCAAATGATAATGTAAAATCAATTGTCTTAAGAATTAATAGCCAAGGAGGATCACCCGCAGCATCTGAAGAAATAACTCGTGAAATAAATAAAGTTCAAGAACAGGACATTCCTGTAGTAATTTCGATGGGCGAATCTGCTACAAGTGCTGCATACTATATATCTTCCTCAGCAGATTATATTGTAGCTAATCCCTCTACTTTTACAGGTGCTATAGGTGCAATGTGGATATTTCAAGATCTGAGTGAAGCTTATGAAGAAGAGGGTATAGACATCCATGTTGCTAAATCAGGTGAATTGAAAGATATGGGTGCTCCATGGAGAGAATTGACTGAAGATGAAAAAGAATATGCTGACAAAGTTGTAATGGAAATATTTGATCATTTTATATCTGAAGTTGCTGACGGACGTGAAATGAATGAAAGTTATGTAAAAAATATTTCAGATGGAAGAGTTTATACAGGCACTAAGGCAAAAGATTTAGGTTTGATAGATGAAATCGGTAATTTATATGATGCAATAGAAATCGCTTCTGAAATGGGTAATATTGAAGGAGATTATCAAGTAATCTACACTAATAGGCCCACGACTTCAAGATTTCTAACTATTTGATGAAGTTAAGTTTAGTAAAAAAACTGATTTATATTGATAGTATTTGCGATTACTAAATAAAAAATTTAATATAAGATTTTGTTGAGGAGATGAATTATGGATAATAATGATTATGGACCCAAACCAAGTTCCACTTTATTTGACAGCCTGATTGACAAGCAAACAATTATTCTTGCAGTTAATCCACGTATATCACATGTTAATAAAGGCATAATGAAAGCTGCAAAAGACTTTAATGCACCAATAATTCTAGAACTTGCAAAGTCCGAATGTAACCTTGAAGGTGGTTATACGGGATTTACGCCATTAGAATTTTCAAAAAGAGCTCATGAATCTGCAAAAGAAATAGGTATGGAACTATGGTCCCTTCATGCAGACCATATAGGAATTAAAGAAGGAAGCCCAGAGGAAATCACATCTGTAAAAAAGTTGGTAAAAGCACAAATTGATGCAGGATATACATCTTTTGCAATTGATGCATCTCATTTATTTAACTTCAGTGGAGGAAATTTAGAAGAAGAACTAAAAGACAATATAGATGCAACTACTGAGATTGCAAATTTTATTGATGAAAAAATGGATGGCAAACCATATGGCCTCGAAGTTGAAGTTGGTGAAATAGGAAGAGAAGATGAATATGGCAGAGTACTCACTACACCAGAAGAAGCAGTAACTTTTATAAAAGCCTTAAACTCGAATAATGTTTATCCTCATGTGCTGGCAATTGCAAATGGTAGTGCACATGGTAATACTTATGATAGCTCTGGAAATTTGATAGAACAAGTTTCAATAGACATTCCGCAAACAAAAAAAGTGGCTAAAGCTTTACGAGATAACAACTTGAAAGTAAGGATTGCACAGCATGGGATAACTGGCACACCACTTGATTTAATCCATAATCACTTTCCTCATGGAGATATTATAAAAGGCAATGTTGGAACTTTTTACTTGAATATAGTTTGGGATGTTTTGAAGGTATTTGAGCCTGATTTATATAAAGATATATGGAATTGGACTATTGAAAGTTTTAGTGAAAAAGCTCCAAATAAATCTAACAATGAAATTTTTGGGAAATACGGTAAACATGCAATAAAACAGTTCTTTAATCAGATATACTCAGTAGATGAAGATACTATTAAAGCAATCGAGTCAAAAGCTTATTCTGAAACTTTAATGTTTTTAAAAGCATTCAAATGCGAAGGAACTGCTGAACTTATTGCCAATAGGTATTAACAAAAATATAAAAAAACCTCACATTTACATTTATTTTTGTAAATAGCTATTTATATCAGTATTTCATATTTGTAAATGCTAGATTGAGACTATTTTGGTAAATATGAATAGGCATTTAAAACACATTTGCATTTTTACTTACCATTTTTTGTTGATTATCTACGCATAAATATTAATTAAGGACGTGTATTTTTGTTTGGAGACATGAAACCATCTGCTCCAGTAGAAGCTGGAAAAACATATGAAGTAACGATTGAAGATATTGCAAAAGAGGGCGACGGCATAGCTCGTGTAGAGGGCTTTGTAATTTTTGTTCCCAACACAGAAGTTGGTGACAGTGTTAATATAAAAGTTAACCGTGTTATGAGAAAATTTGCTTTTGGTGAAGTAGTATAAATAATTTAATTTATTATATGCTTTATTTTTTTTGTAATATTAATTGGTGTAATTATTTACACCAATTAGAATTAAAATAAACCTTAAAATTTTTTCATTCAAGTGCAACATAATCTGTTAAACTATTAAGTGCACTTTGAATCTCTTCTATTTCAATAGAAACCTGTTTTTTAAAATGTGAGATATTTAAACTCTTACCACAAACAATACCTATCTCAAGATAGGGTATTGAGTTTGAGTCAAGTTCCTTTTTAACTTTAAGTGGATTTGATGTTGTAATAATTGCTCTACCGTAGGATTCTGAAAATAATATTTCATCAAATTTTAAAGTACTATTTACATGACTTAAATCAACCTTTGCACCTTTTAGCTGACACATTTCGCAAAGTGTTGTAGCTAATCCACCATTAGAAATATCTTTAGAAGATGAAACCAAACCAGCATTAATCAGATTAACGATTCCATCAATTAGTTCAGAAATATCTTTTGGCACAGTGGGAGATTTCCCAGTGCTTTCAGCATCAAGGGCCCTGTAATATTCAGATCCTCTCATCTCATCTTTTGTTTCCCCAATTAGTATAATAATGTCCTCATCGTCAACAAAAAATGAATTTGGCAGGATGTCTAGGTTTTCAGTAATTCCTACTAGACCAATAGATGGTGTGGGTATTATTGAAGTATTGTGTTCTTCACTTTGATTATAAAGTGAGACATTGCCACCAACAACTGGAATTGATAAATCTCTAGCAGCATCACCAAGGCCAAGAATTGCTTGTTTTAACTGCCAATATATCTCAGGAATTTCGGGACTTCCAAAGTTTAGGCAGTCAACAATAGCAAGGCCCTTAGCGCCTTTCATAGCAATATTCATTGCATTTTCAATGACAGTACCATACCCTCCACTATAAGGATCAAAGTATGTATGTATTGGATTACATCCACAGGATGTAACTAGCCCTTTGTCTCCAATCCTAATAACTCCTGCATCATCTCCAGGTTTAGCTACGGTTCTTATTTGAACTTCGTGATCATACTGACTGTAAATCCATTTTTTGGAGGCAATTGTATGCGCTGAGAGAACATCCAAAATGCTATTTTTAATATTGTTTGGAGCATCGGGTTTTTCATAATTAGTTGTATGTTTAATCTCAGAGGCCTTTCTCTCAAAAATAGTTGCCCCCTCAGTTAACAGTTTAATTGGTATCTCAGCAACAATTTCATTGTTATATTCGACTTTAAATAGCTTTTCTTCAGTTATATTTCCAATTAAACTAGAATTTAAATCATATTTTGTAGCTATATCAATAATTGTGTTTACGTCTTCAGGTTCAACTTCTATTAACATTCTTTCTTGTGACTCAGAAATGAGTATTTCATAAGGGGTCATGTCAGCTTCACGTTGAACAACATCATTTGCTACAATATGTACTCCTAAGTCTCCTTTTGAAGCCATTTCCGAACTTGCGCCTGCAAGACCAGCTGCACCTAAATCTCGACAAGATTTTACGATACCTTTACTAATACACTCAAGCGTGGCTTCTATTAGTAATTTTTCAGTATAAGGGTCACCTATTTGGACACTTGGTCTGTCACTAGCTTCCGAATCATGGCAAAGGTCTTTAGATGCAAATGAAGCTCCTCCAAGGCCATCCCTACCAGTTGATGCACCTATCAAAACAAGTTTGTTACCAGCACTCTTTGCAGTTGCTGTTACTATATTGTCTTTTTGTGCAAGGCCTATACATACTACGTTAACAAGAGGATTTCCACTATATGAATTGTGAAATAAGGTTTCACCTCTAATTACAGGAACACCTATACAATTACCATAATTGGATATTCCTTCGATAACATGTTCAAAAAGATACAAGTTCTTTTGAACCTTAAGTTCTCCAAAATATAATGGATCCATTAATGCTATTGGCCTTGCACCCATTGAAACAATATCTCTGACAATCCCACCAACACCAGTTGCTGCTCCATTATAAGGGTCAACATATGAAGGATGATTATGACTTTCCATTCCTATTGCAATAACTCTCTCTTCATCAAACCTTACAATTGCTGCGTCATCTCCTGGGCCAATAATAACGTTCTCGCCAGAAGTAGTGAATGTTTTGAGTAAAGGGGCACTTGATCTATAAGAACAGTGCTCGCTCCATAAATTTAAAAAACAACCCTGTTCAACAAGGTTAGGTTCTCGGTTCATTTCATTTCGTATAAAATCTAAATCACTTTTAGGTAACATCTATAAATCCTCTTACAATTCTATGGTAAGCTACATTTTTGCAATTCCATATATCATTTTTGACAAAAGCATAATTCAATGTAAGCTAACTAAACTAAAGGGTTAAAATCAGGTATTTTTGTTTTTCAATCTAAACATTAATGTTTCACCTATTTCTAATCTTTTCTTCCTAGCTTCCCCAGCTTTCATTTCAATAATATATTTAGTCTTACTCGAATATGAAAAACCGATCCAAGGGCGAATACTAGATATGTTGAGTATTTTTTTATTTTCATCTAGAAATAAAACATCGATGGGAAAATTAACAAAGAGCATATGTACCGAAGAGAATTTTTCTTTCTCTAAAATAAATAAAAGAGCATAATCATTATCAATGTTTTTTCTGAACATTAAACCTTTAATTTGCTTGTAAAGTGTATCTGCAATTTCCACGTGCGATGAAACACAATTACCATTAGCTTTTAATATCATTGTTGTTTACTCTATACACTGTTATAATTTATAAACAACGGTAAGTTATCGAAATATTCGGAGGAAAAATCAGAAGATGAGTTCAGAGATGTGTCACGTTTGCGGATTGCCAGAAGAATTGTGTATCTGTGAAGAAGTGGCAAAGGAGCAACAAAGGATTATAGTAAAGGTAAATAGAAGAAGATATGGAAAAGAGGTTACTGTTGTTGAAGGTTTTGATGCTAACGAAATCGACCTCCATGAGCTTTCTACTTACCTTAAATCAAAGTTTGCATGCGGGGGAACGGTTAAGGGGAATGCAATTGAATTACAAGGTAATCATCTAAGCAGAATGAAAGATGTTCTTGTTAAAAAAGGCTTTTCACCTGATCAGATTAAAAATTAAATTGCAATATAAGCTACTTAAAATTTTAAATCTATGTCAATTTGAACTTTTCTTAGTAAATTGATAACATCTGTCAAAACAGATACATATTTATTAAAAGCATCATCTATTTTAAATTGATAATTATGGATACAATTTATATGGATCATGCAGCTACAACTGATGTTGATCCTGATGTAATAGATGCTATGCTACCTTATTTTAGGCATTATTATGGGAATCCTTCAAGTCTACATTCCTTTGGAGCAAAGGCGGCACAAGACCTAGAAGACTCTAGATTAAAGGTAGCTAAAGGAATAAATGCAAGGCCTGAAGAAATTATTTTCACTTCAGGAGGAACGGAATCTGATAATCTTGCTATCAAAGGCATAGCATATAAGAACAGTAGACAAGGTAAACACATTATCACGTCAAAAATAGAGCATCCTGCTGTATTAAACACTTGTAGATTTTTGGAAAAAAAAGGCTTTGAGGTTACTTATGTTCCTGTTGATAATTCAGGAATAGTTAACATAGAAGACCTTAAAGATTCAATTAGAACAGATACTATTCTTATATCTATAATGCATGCGAATAATGAAATAGGTACATTGCAGCCAATAGATGAAATAAGTAAAATAGCAAAAACAAACGAAGTTTATTTTCATACAGATGCTGTTCAAACAGTTGGAAAAATCCCAATTGATATGGAAAAAATTGATGTGGATTTAATGTCTCTCTCTTCCCATAAAATACATGGCCCAAAAGGAGTTGGTGCCCTTTACATAAAGAAAGGGGTTTCAATTGAACCAATTTTACATGGTGGTGAACATGAACGTGGTATTCGTTCAGGTACTGAGAATATCGCAGGTATAATTGGCTTTGCAAAGGCTTTTGAGCTAGCTACATCTAACCTTGAAAACAATTCTAAAAAAATGCTTAAATTAAGAAACCATTTGATTGAGAGTGTTAAAAAAAGAATTCCTGAATCCTACTTAAACGGGCATCAAACAAAATGTTTACCAAATATAGCAAACTTAAGGTTTAGTTTTATTGAAGGTGAATCTATTGTTCTAATGCTTGATATGAAAGGAATAGCGGCTTCTACAGGATCAGCATGTTCATCAAAAAACTTGAAAGCTTCACATGTATTAGAGTCAATTGGGTTACAACCAGAAGTATCTCATGGATCAATTCGCTTTTCGCTTGGAAAAGATAATACACTAGAAGAAGTTGATTATGTCGTGGATTCATTGGAGACAATAATAAAAAAATTGAGAGAAATGTCACCAATAGCAAAAATGTAATTTTAGGTGAGATAAATGTATAGTAAGAAAGTAATGGATCATTTTACCACTCCAAGAAATGTAGGTGAGATTGAAGATGCTGATGGAATAGGAGAAGTCGGGAATCCTTCATGTGGGGATATGATGACGATTTACATCAAGGTAAATGATGGTATATTAGAAGATGTTAAGTTTAAGACATTCGGCTGTGGGGCTGCAATTGCAACTTCAAGCATGATTACAGAAATGGCAAAAGGTAAAACTATAGAGGAAGCTAGGAAAATCACACGAGATGATGTAGCAAATGAACTTGAAGGACTACCCGCAGTAAAAATGCACTGCTCAAATCTTGCTGCGGATGCACTTAATTCTGCAATAGACGATTATATTAAAAAGAATAAAGATTAAACGTGTGCATAAGTAAAGAGGTACTTTTATGAAAACATCTTGTGAGATAATGGTACAAAAGATTTTACCTGCTATAAGAGTTGCATTAACTAGGTCATTGATAAATGAATATGGATGTAATCAACAAAAGGCCTCGGAAATATTAGGGCTTTCTAGAGCAGCGGTTTCTCAATATATGAGCGAAAAAAGAGGTGCAGAAGTAGGCTTTTCTATTGAGACTCAAGAAGAAATAACCAAATTCGCTTCAAAACTAATGGAAGGGATTTCCGAACAAGAAAAAGTCATTGGTATGTGTCATGTATGTAAATTTGTGCAAAAATCTGGCTGGCTGTACAAAAAAGGGGTTATTGGTAGAGAAACATGCATGATATGCGGGAATAATGATTGAATAAGTTAGTCTAAATTATAAACTAATTTTAGTTAAAAACAAAGGGTTAAGTTTTCAGTTGATAACTTTAACATAGGTTTGGTACTCTACTAAATTTTATTTATAATAAATGTTGCCAGGATTTCCGTAAAGAGGTCAAAGTTTTTTTATACAATTCTGTTATGTTAATAATATATGGATCAAAATGATAATTTTTCAATTAAAGATATTGAAATAAATTGGTTTGGAAACGCATCTTTTCTAATAAGGACTCAAGAAATGAATGTATACATAGATCCTTATATAATTCCTAAAAAAATTAATTTTGAAGATAAAGCTGACTTAATTCTGATAACACATTCTCATAAGTATCACTGTGAGTATACTGCACTACAAAAGTTGTGGAAGGGCGATACTACAATATTGATGCCTGAACCATGTAAAGAATTAGCAATTGGTGATACAAGATTTGTTGAGCCAAATGATTTTCTTGGCGAGGGTCTTGAAGTAAAGGGCTTTGAAATCCAAGTTTTTGAGGCTTATAACATAAAGAACAATTGTCAATCTAAAGGAACGGGGGTTGGCTATGTTATCAACACGGGGTCATGTAAGCTGTATCATACAGGGGATACTGATTCCATACCTGAAATGGAATTTATTTCTGCAGATATTGTTTTGCTTTCAGTTGGTAATGACTCCATAATGGACGTGGCAGAAGTTGTTAAATTAATAGACCAAATCAACCCAAAAATAGTTATACCTATGAACTATGACTCTGCAGAAAAAAATGCCGAAATTCTGGAATTAAAAAAATGTATTGAAGAGATGTATCAAAATATCGATTTTATTGTTTTGAGTCCAATTATTGGAAAGAACTGAAAAACGAGTTGTAAATATATGGGGAAAAAAAAACTAAAAAAGAAATATTTGATGAAAGACTTAGCACATCAAAGAATATCCATTCTGTTCAAGCTTGCAGATGCTGAATATCAATCAAATCCACACAGAAGTAATCGATATGTTGAGTTAGCACGTAAAATAGGGATGAGATATAGAATAAGTATACCACCAGATCTTAGAAAAAGAGCATGTAGGAAATGTAATAGTTACTTAGTACCTGGAAACAACTGCAGGGTTAGAATCCATAAAAACTATGTATTAATTACTTGTGAAAAGTGTGAAAGGAGAATGAGGTATCCCGTTAATAGTGATTGACAAAAACGCTAATTATGATGTTTTTATCCAACCATAGCAGTTAGTATCTGTGAAATGATATATGCAACTACAATCATCACTATACCACTGACGATATATATTGTGATTGTTCTGATAACTTCTTCTTTTTCAGCTCCAGGTGAAAGGCCAAATATATCCCCACTACAACCTCCTGATGAACAACTTCTATTATTGTTTTTCCGAGAACTGCCTTGTTCATTTTCATCACGATCAATTGTTGTTAGGACTCTCATATCGACAACTGCCTGTTTTTATTCTTGATAAGGTATTGATAGATTTTAGCGACGAGAGGGGGATTTGAACCCCCGAGGTGCAAAGCACCACAGGATTAGCAATCCTGCGCCATACCAAGCTTGGCTATCTCGTCATGTGTGAGGTGGTTTTGGAACTGTTGATTCAATTGTAGTGTAGATATATAATCTTTTCTTAAAAGATTCTATTAAGGTTTAATTATTAGTGGGCACGCCGCAGGTCGGTTCTCCTTACAGCTATAGGTTATCTGGAAACTCGTCTCCACCCCGTTACCCTGCAAGCGACAAGAGTCTGCAGTTGGTCTGCTCCCTTCCGGGCCTTGACCGGTTCCTGCAGTTAAGATATAGAAACCTGCTTTCCAGCAAGCCCCTATATCCACACTGTCCAAGCAGGACGGAGCTTCTCAGTTGAGATTCCAGGCCTATAGCTGCTTGAAAAACCTTCCATTGGCTTCGTCCCCTGCATATCGGCGATTTCAGGTTACAGGTAATGCCGAACTACCCGGACTAGCCCACCAACACTAAATATATCTGACAATATTAAAATGATTCCCTATGTAGAGTCCATACATATCAAAATTAAATGGTTTATTAGCCAATTTACAACCGTTAGAAATAAATCGCCTAGTTACTAGAGAGAATAGTTTAATTATATTGAAATATAATATATATATGATTAGCTATGGACGAATTAATTGGATTTGTAACGGGAAGTAATAACCGACAAAAAGTTCTCAGCATATTAGGATCAAAAGGACCCGCAGATGCTGACAGAATTGCTAAAATAACTCATATATTCAAACCCTCCGCAGAAAAACTATTAAATGAACTTATTGAAAAAGAACTTATAGAAAAAAAAGGTGAAATGTACCAATTAACAAAGTTAGGAGAAGATATAAACGGAGAAATACATACTCTCTGATATATTCCAACTGCCTAAAAGTTAATCGGTCTTTATATATTAAGGTATATTCACACAGTATTGATTCAACTATTCACAGTAGCTTTAATACTTGAATGGTGCTTATCTTTTATCCCGTAGAGACTTTGACGAGCATCTTTAAAGCAGAATTTTTCTAATAGGAAATTCTCATCTTTCAGTCTACTGAGTGCATAACGAACAGTTCTTGGAGGCAATTGACTTTCTGTAGCAATTTGTTTTGGAGTCAAAAACCCTTTGTACTCCAACACCTTGTAAACAAGCTTAGATGAAGGAGGCATGTTTTCGATATTGTTTTTGTAAGTGCCACTCAAATCCCTAGATTCTATTTTGCTCATAATTGTAACCTCCGATAGTATAGAGATATTAGTCTCACTTTATAGTTAACGGCGTTAACATATATATAACTTTTGGCACTCTTTAAGCAAAACTGGAAAACTTAATATTGTAAAAGGTTTAAATCGTCACGAAAGAATTGTACTAAATTCTAATTGAAGTTGATTATCAATGAGTAGGTTTAGGAAATTTCCAAATGAAGAACTGACCAATATTATAAACAGTAGTCCAGCAATTATATTTTTATGGAAACCTGAAGATGGGTGGCCAGTAGAATTTGTATCAGATAACATTTTGCAGTTTGGGTATGATGCCAATGAGTTTTTATCTGGAAAGCTTAAGTACTCGGATATCATTCATCCACAAGATTTAGACCGAGTAAAAGAAGAATTCTCTAAGCCAAAGAAATCTGATTCACAAGGTTTTACTATAGATTATAGAGTATTAACCAAATCTAATGAAATAAGATGGGTACATGAAAGAACAATTGTTAGAAGAGATGCTGATGGGAATATTACGAACTATGAAGGAGTGGTATTTGATATAACTGAAAGAAAAAATGCAGAAAATGAAGTTAAATTAAATTATGATCTGCTAAGATCTTTATTAACGTTAAATGACATGACTTATTCTTCACTCCAAGAAATAACAAATTTTGCACGAGAAGAAGCTGTTAGATTAACTAACAGTAATTTGGGGTACCTTGCATTCACAAATGCTGATGAAACAGTTTTAACTATGCATTCTTGGTCTAAAGCTGCAATGAATGAATGTGAAATAAAAGAGAAAAGGTTTGTATACCCATTAAAGACAACCGGGTTATGGGGCGAACCAATTAGACAAAGAAGAACTGTAATAACAAATAATTACTCTGAACCTAGTTCTTTGAAAAAAGGTTATCCAAGTGGTCATGTTGAACTTAGAAACCACATTGGAGTTCCTATCTTTGACGGTGAGCGGATAGTTGGTGTAGTTGGAGTTGGAAATAAAGATGGTGGATATAATGACTATGATGGTTTAAAGCTAACATTACTTATAAAAGGAATGTGGAAATTAATTCAAAAGAAACACATTGAGGAAGCCCTATACAAATATTCCACTGACTTTTCAAAATCAAACTCAGAACTTAAATCACTTGCTAAAATCAGAACTGATATTAGTGAAAAACAAGAAAATGATTCGCAATATATAAGCTATAGTCAAAGATTGCAGAATGAAATGATGGATTCAATTGAAGCTGAGTATAATAAAATATTAAACAAAACGTTAATGAAGTCTGAAAAATTAGGCCGATTGATTGAATCTCTAACATTCTTGAGTAAAGAGCAGGCAGGTAAGTTGCATTATTGCTTTCAGCCAGTTGACGTAAAAGAAATAATCAACAGTTCTATTATGAACTTAATATTGATTGCGGATGAAAATAATATAAGCATTTTAGATAATATTCCTGAAAATTTACCTCCAATAAAGGCAGATCGTGATAAATTTAGTAATGTGATGATTAATCTAATTGAAAATTCAATAAAACACACAAATCAAAATGGTGCCGTAAAAATTGTAGCAAGTTCTGATAATGAAAATGTTTACATTGATATTATTGACTATGGTAAAGGAATTCCACCTACTATAATTCCTCACTTATTTCAAAGTATCTATCAAGTAGATGATTCTTTAAGTCGTAGATACGAAGGTATTGAATCTGGGTTGTATATTTGCAAAAAGGTCATTGATTCTCACAATGGAACTATTTGGATTGAAAGTGAAGTGGGAAAAGGTACAACAGCACACATTTCAATTCCCGTATTTCAAGAAAAGGACAATATTAAATAACTTGTAAGTAATCTTTTATTTTAATTGAGTGAAATCATGAAAGCTGAACTATTAGGAACACTTTTTTTATCTGAAAAAAGAAAGAATCTTTTGCTACTGTTAAATGAAGAAAGAAAAAAAATTGAGCAAATAAAATTCACTCTTAATGTAAATACTAGTTCTATTATGACCCAAATAAATATACTTATGAGCCAGGGTCTAATAATTTATTCAGATGGGTACTATGAGCTTTCATGCATGGGTAAGATAATTGTTTCTAAAATGAAGCCTTTGATTAAAACACTGGACTTTTATGAAGATAACAAAGATTATTGGGAAAACCACAAACTTCATGCGCTGCCAAAACAATTATTAAAGCGGATAGAAGAACTTGGTCAGTGTGAACTTATTGAACCTGATTTAGATAGGATGTATGATTTACCTAAAAAATTTGAAGATAATTTATGTAGCTCAAACAGAATCATGGAAATATCTTCTTACTTTAGTCCAGCTTATACGGGATTATACAAAAAGCTTGTAGAAAAAGACGTCAAGATATCTTTAATTTTAACAGCTTCTGTATTTGAAAGAATGAAAAAAGAATATGAAAACGATCTCATTTTTTATCTAGAATCAGGAGATGTAGACATATTTGTATGTGAAGAGGAAATATCACTAGCATCAGCTGTTATAACAGATACTTTTTTGGGATTATCTCTTTTTTATAATACAGGCATTTACCATAATCATGTAATGATGACCTTTGAGAATAATGCAATTGAATGGGGTAATGACTTATATTCTTATTATCTA
The DNA here is from genome assembly GCF_024808815.1 of Methanosalsum natronophilum. GTDB lineage: Archaea > Halobacteriota > Methanosarcinia > Methanosarcinales > Methanosarcinaceae > Methanosalsum > Methanosalsum natronophilum. The sequence continues at coordinate 80,209 of NZ_JANUCS010000003.1, forward strand.
GCTTTGTCAAAAAAAATCAGTCTCGACAAATCTTATTAAGTTTTTTCGATAAGACGTTCTTTCTTTATCAAATACTGCTTTGATTTTATCAAACATGTTAATTTAATCACAAACATTCTTGAAATTAAGCGGTTTAATATCGTTTTGAAAAGGCATCATATTATGTGCTTTAATCATGTCTGGTTTCAAAATAAATAATCATGAGTTATTTTATATATTTCAGAAAACACAGATATTATAGTTAACACTGCGAAGTATGATTTAATTCAATGTGTTGACATCTAATTATGTAGAACTAAAAAGTTCTGGAGTGTATGAAATAATGAAAGAGGAAATGTTTAATAAACTCGCTGAAGCTGTAGCTTCTGGTAATAAGGAGAAGGCCGCGGAACTTTCAAAACAGGCTCTTGACGAGGGTATAGACCCACAAGAAGCACTTGTTAATGGTCTAGCTCGTGGAATGAACATCATGAGTGATAAATATGAGAATGGTGAAGCCTTTGTTCCACATTTGCTTATATCTTCGGGTGCAATGTATGGTGGAATGGAAATTTTAATCCCACACCTTAAGAAAGAGGGTTCTGGTAGACCTGCGACTGGAGTAATAGGCACAATTGAAGGTGATGTCCACGATATTGGTAAAAATCTTGTTAAAACAATGCTAAGTGCCTCAGGCTTTAATATGATTGATTTGGGTAATGACGTTCCACTAGAGGACTTTGTTAATGCGGCAAAAGAGAATAAAGCTGATTTAATTTCTATGAGCGCATTAATGACTACTACAATGGTAGGAATGGAAAAAGTCATTGAAAATCTGCAGGAAGAGGGAATTAGAGATGCTTTAATTGTTATGGTTGGAGGTGCTCCGGTTTCCGAAGAGTTTGCAGAGAAAATAGGTGCAGATTCTACACATCCGGACTCAATGACTGCATCTGACTGGGCAACAAATGCTGTTAAAAAGCTATCGCCTGCAGAAGAAAGATGGAGTGATGAGAAAATAAGTGTTGGAAAAGTAAAATATAGAGATATCCTAGCAAAGAAAAAAGCAACATCAGAAAAAACCAAGGATATAGGTTTAGAAACTGCTAAAGAAATAATCGATGAGTTCGAGAAAGTTGGAGTTAAAAGTAAAGAAGAAATGACCCATATTGATCGAGTAGTTTCTTCATTAGGTGATAAAAAAGTTGATAGATTACCTGTTTATCCACTTGCTTGTGGCGTATTAAGAAAATTTGTTCCAACAACCTATAGAGAATATACAATAAATCCTGAAGCATTTGCTCAAAGTGCATACCTCGGTGTCAAATATATGGACCTTGACATGTTTGTGGGATTAGCTGATTTATCAATAACTTCAGCAGATTTAGGTTGTGATGTAAGTATTCCAGATGAGGATACTCCTGCATCTGTAGGTCATTTGGATGATTACGAGAAAATAGAAATCCCAGAAGTAAAAGAAGGAACTCGTATATATGAATTGATTCAAGCCTCGAAACTTGCAAAAGAAAAACTTAACAAGGGTTTGAATGCACCGTTTGTAGCATTCCATGAAGGTCCATTACTAACACTTACTCAGTTAATGGGTGCTGATAGAGTTCTTATGGATATGAAAACCAACCCAGATGTAGTTCTAGATGCTGTAGATAAAATAACTGATTTTGTGTGTGACATATCGGAGAAATTCTTCGAAGAAGATGCATGTGATGGATTGTGTATTGATAACCTATGGTCAAACAATGTCATCATGAGTGAAGATGACTATTGGAATTTTGAAGGTAAGTTTGTAAAGGATAGACATGTTCCATTGTTTGAAAAGTACAATCAACCCTATATGATCCATAGCTGTGCAGACCATGTTCACTTCGATACTCAAATTAAAAAATTTGGAACTGGTCTATTTAGTTATGCATATTATCCAAAGTTAAGACATAAAGGATCTAAAAATTACGCAGACTTGATCCCTAAATATGGAGATATGTGCTGTATGATGGGAGAAGTAGATCCGATTAAATTTATGGATCACTCAAGTGAGGGTGTACAAGCAATTGAAAATGATACCGAAGAATTATTGAAATCAGTATTGCCTGTACTAAAGGAGAATGGACTTCAGTCTAAGTTTGTAATGTCATCTGGCTGTGAGATTCCTCCAGGAGGTCCTCTAAATTCTGTGAAAGCTATGGTTGATGTGGTCAAGAAAATTGGTCCAGATCTACAAAAAGAAACAATGGGCTGAACTGAATTAAAGAAATAAATGTATGCCGGCAAGTAATCAACTACTTGCCTTTTATTTTTAAATATAAAAATCATCTCGATATATTCTATGAAAATAAATAAAATAGGAATTAGTGCAGGAGGCAAAATAATGAACTTAGGATTGGGTATAGATACAGGCGGAACTTATACTGACTCTGTAATAATGGATATGGAATCTGGCTCTATATTAAGCTCTAATAAATCACTTACAACATATCCCGAACTACTAATTGGAATACAAAATTCAATTGATGGACTTGACACACAACTTTTACCAAAGGTATCTTCAGTTTCAGTATCTACTACACTTGCAACTAACACAACCTTAGAAGGAAAAGGCTATCCTGCCGCAATGATCTTGATTGGTTATTCAATTCCAAAAGAAATTCCGACCCAACATGTTATTTCTATCAAAGGTGGGCACAATGCTGATGGGGAAGAAATTGATGAATTAGAAGATTCACAGGTAATTAGAGATTTTGTATTACATTGTCAGAACAAAGTAGCTGCAATTGCTGTTTCTTCTTATTTTGGGGTTAGAAACCCAGAACATGAATTAAAGGTGAAAAAAATAATTCAAGATGTTACCGATATGCCAGTAGTCTGTGGACATGAGCTATCAATGGACTTGGGTGCATATGAAAGGTCAGTAACAGCATTATTGAATGCACAACTAATACCTGTAACAAATCAGTTTATAAAATCTATACTTTTAGTGATGCAAGAAAGAAATATTGATGCAAACTTAATGATGATGAAATGTGATGGTTCACTTGTAAAAATAGAGGAAGCTTTACAAAAACCAGTAGAATCTATATTTTCAGGACCAGCAGCTAGTCTTGTAGGTGCTGCTCATCTAACCAATCTAAATAAATGTATTACAGTTGATGTAGGTGGCACAAGTACTGATATATCTTATTTATGTGAAGGTGTTCCTCAAGTAAGCGACACAGGTGCTATAGTTGGAGGTTGGAGTACAATGGTCAAAGCCATCAGGATGAGTACTTCAGCAATGGGTGGCGATAGTCATGTATGGGTCCAATGGAATACGTCCATAGGACCAGAGAGAGCAATACCTATATGTCATATTGCTCCTGAGCACCCTGAAATAATAAAAAAATTAAATCTGGCGAAAAACAGCAAAAAAATCTCAGATAGAATTTTGGATAAGATAATTCAGCCAACATCCTTTTTCATAAGAAGTGACTCGGATAAAGACTCATTCGAACGGCTTACTGAAGATGAGCTAACGATTCTTAATATACTAAGTGATGAACCAATGTCAGTGGCTGATATATCAAAACAATCTGGACAGCATTCATTAATGTTTGCTCCAGTATTAAAATCACTGATTAAAAAGAGACATATAAGTCAAATAGGTTTTACACCGACTGATGCATTACACATATTGGGCGATTATGATAACTGGGATTCATCAGCTTCTAATATTGCTGCAGAGATATTGGCGTCTTATGTAAACATGGACAAAGTTCAATTTTGCAAGCATGTAAAACGTAAAGTAGCTGTGAATATTGCTGAAAACCTTGTATCATTTATAGCCGATGATGTTAAAAAACAAGAAATAGAAAAATTAATGGCCAAGTCACCAAATTTAAAATTTGATTTGGAGGATCCAGTGGTTTTAATAGGTGCACCAGTTGAGGCATTTGTAGATGAAATCAAAAGTGTGATCAACGGTAATATTCTTGTACCAGAATATTATGGTGTAGGCAATGCTGTTGGGGCCCTTGTTGGTAATATAATCCACCGTTCAGAGGTAATGATTAGACCAGCTTTTGTAGGAAGTAGTCAATATGCTGTTTTTAGTGAGGAAGGCAAAAAAATATTTGATGAGTATAAATTAGCTTTAGATTTCGGTGAAAAATATGTTAAAGATAGTATATCTGATTATATGAACGAATATGGACTTAGTATGGATAAAATTGACTTTGATTTTAAAAGAGACGATATTGAAAGTGTAACAGGTTCTATAGTTGAAACAAGACTTGTAGGATTAGGTATAGGAACTCCAAGGAGGGCTAATAATGAGCGCCAGTCCAGCATATGGGATGAAGCCACAAGATCCATTGAGCAGCATGGATGCTCTAGTGCAAAATGTGAAGGAAAAGATAGGCATTGAAAATGATGTAGATTCGGATGATGTAATCGATCATATAGGTGAATCAGCAACAAGGATTTGTGATTTGCTTAGTTCGTCATATGGTCCTAAAGGTATGAACAAAATGATCATCAATCCTGTAGATGATGTTTACCTTACAAGTGACGGAAAGACTATAATTGAAGAATCTGATATCTTAAACCCTGTTGTAACATCCTTAAAAGATCTTGCAAATTCAATGGATAAAACATGTGGTGATGGTACTAAACTTGCTGTAATATTTGCAGCTATTTTGCTAAAAAGGGCAACAAATCTATTCAAACTGGGCGTTCATCCTAGTAATGTAATCAAAGGATATAGGCTTGCACTTAATAAGACATATGATATGCTAGAATTTGAGAGTTTTTCAGCTGAATCTTCTGAACAAATATATGCTGCTGTACTCAGTGCAGCTTCAGGGAAAAGTATTGATATCAAGCTAGCCGAAAAAATTACAGAAATCATGGTTGATATAGCTGAAAACCTTTCATCACGTGAAAATGATGAATTCCTTGACCTCGAAGAGCATGTAAAGATAATAAAAAAAGTAGGAAGTCCTGAAATTCAAGTTATTTCTGGTGTCTTGTTAGATGAAAAACCTGCTAGGAAAGATATGCCAACATCAATTGCAAATCCTAAAACTCTATCTCTAATCGGTGATTTGAAATTTGAGAATAAATTCGTTAATCCAAAAAACAATATAAAATTAGATAATGTTGACACGTACTTGGGAGTTCAAGATAAAAAAAAGATGGTTTTGAATGATTATGCTGATAAAATAATCGAAAGTGGTGCAAATGTTGTTTTTTGTGAAGGTGACGTGGAACCATTAATAGAATCGAAACTTGCTAAACACAAAATTCTATTATTCAAAAAACTAAAGACCAAAGACCTTGCTAGAATATCAAAAGCTACAGATTCTACGATAGCTTCTATTAAAGATACGTCTCTGGATGCATATGTAGGTAATGCCGATAGAATTGAAGTTAATAAAAAATGTGATGAATATTTTGTTTACCTATATTCACCTAATAATCTAATTTCATCTATTTTAATTTGGGAGCCTTCAAGATATTTATTATCTAAAATAGAAGAAGCTGTAGATGATGCATTAAATAATGCGATTTTCCTAATTAAAAATAGAATGATTGTGAATGGTGGAGGAGGAGTGGAATTTAACCTTTCAAAAATGATTCAAACTTATTCTACTACTATTAATGGAAAAGAAAACCTTGCTGTAAATGAGTATTCTAAAGCCCTTGAAGATATTAGTAAAATATTAGCACAAAATACAGGCATGAATCCGATAGATTCAAGTGTAAAAATGTCTAATTATTACAATCAAGGAAAGGATTGCAGAGTTGATATTTCGGGTATAATTTGTGAAAATAATCCTCCTATATATGACTGTGCAGCAATAAAAAAACTTGCTCTTATTTCTGCAACAGAATCTGCTATAAATGTTTTGAGGATAGATAGCATATTAGCTAAGCGTTAATTAATAATATGAGATTTTATCATGAATAAAAAACAAAATAGAATAAATCTGTTCAAAAATAAGTTTAGTAGAATTCCTGTAGGAACATTTACGACAGCTCCTGTGCTTGAGTTAATGGAATTATCTGGAGCCTATAGGCCAAAAGCGGACTTTTCATGTGATGAAATGGTTAAACTCGCTATGGCACAGAATGAATATTTGGATTTTGAGACTGTAAGATATCCTTTTGATATGGCAGTACTTGCAGAAGCTATGGGCTGCAAGGTTGACTTTGGTTCTATGGATAGGACACCATCAGTAATTGAACCTTTAGTTTTTGATGAAATTGATGAACTTTATAGTAACCTTGATAACTTTGAGAGCAAAGGTAGAATTCCAACTATTCTTGATGCAACAACAAAAATCAAATCACAAATAAAAGATGATGCAGTATCTATAGCAGGGTGTGAGGGACCTGTTGATCTGGCTGCAAGTATAATTGGACTCAAAAAGTTACTTCTATGGACATTAAAAGAACCTGAAAGCCTTGGAAAACTATTAGATGTCTGTTCTGAAGCATGTATAACTTTCTCTAATTTATGTTTAGATCATGGAGCTGACTCAGCTTGTATTGCGGATGCTATAGCATCACCACAATTAGTTCCACCTAACAGCTTCAAAGACGTTGTTATGCCTACTTATAAAAAAATAACAAGTAAGTCAAAAAGACCAATATTTTTACATATATGTGGAAATGTTTCTCCTATCAAAGAGGAACTTAGTCAATGCGGCTTTAATGGGATAAGCGTTGAAGAAAGTGTTGATGATTTGAGAGAACTAGTAGAAACCTTCCATAAGAATGAAGTTGGGGTTATAGGTAATGTATCTCCAGTAACGACTTTATATTCTGGAACTGTAGATGATGTAACCACTGAAGCAAAACGCTCACTTGATAGTGGCATTGATTTCTTAGCTCCTGGGTGTGGAATTGCTCCTCAGACACCACTTAAGAACTTAGCGGCTCTTGTGGAAACTAGAAATAAGTATGAAGAATAAATTTTAAAAGATTTATGAGGTTTTTTGATGGATATTTATCTTATTGGAGGATTTAAAGGTTCAGGCAAAACATCCCTCATTTCAAAACTAACTTCTTACTTAACTAAAAAGCAATTTAATATAGGGGTAATTTATACAGAATTAGGAGAAGTAAAATATAATGAGATGAATGATAATATTTCTTTTAAGTCAGCTGTAAGTGACTGTGTCTCATGTACATATAGGTACGATACTGTGAATGCAATTTCCGATATGTACGGTAAGAAATCCTTTGATTTCTTATTTATAGAAGTTGCAGGTATTGGAAATCCAGAAACTGTAAAAAATGATATTTATGAACATATAAATACAGAAAATATAAACTTAATATCTTTGATTTATCTGATTGATTCTACTAATTTTATACCTGAATATGATAAAGTCCCTAGTTTCATGCTCTCTCAGATGATTTCTTCTGATACTATTATTATAAATAAATCAGACGAGGTTTCCGAAACTGAAACAAATGAAATCAATAAATTTATAAAGACATTGAATTCTAGTTGTCACATATTCACACACTCAAATAAATTTGAAAATCTAGATTTAGGTTGGTTTTTCAGTAAAGACATTTAATTTATTCTAAATCTCCCTCAAAAGGTTCTGTATTTCCATTTTCATCAATTAATTTTTCTATCTTTCTCTCGGCATCATCTAAACGTTTTCTACACCTTTGAGCAAGCTTAATCCCTTCTTCAAAAGTAGTTAAACTCTCATCCAGTGTCATTTGACCACACTCTAGCTGTTCAACTAAAAGTTCAAGTTTTTCCATAGCCTGCTCAAATGTCATCTCAACATCGTTTGCATCAACTTTGTTTTCACTCTCTTTTGATGACATATTTACCACCTTACAATTTTCAATTTATAAAAATATGTTTTTTACTTAAAAGCAATTTAGTTTTAATTATATACAGGTGAATTATTTGTATTAAATGGTAAACTATTTATTAAGGTAACTCAAGTTATTTTTTATATCTTCCACTTTACATTGAATTGTTCCATCTGATAGTATTATGCTAACTCTATCACCAATTCCTAAATTTTTTACTGAATAAATAATATCTTTATGTTCATCTAAGGGGATACTATATCCTCTTTTAATAGTATTTAATGGGCTAACAGCATCCAGGCGACCTACATATTCTCTGTACGTAGCATTTTTGTTATTAAGAATCATTTCAACCTTATTTTCCATTTTATTTAGAGAATCATCAATTAATAGATAATTTTGATTTAATTGATCTTTAAATTTCAGTGGTTCAAATTTTGATGAATTTTGGTATAAAATATTTTTTAACTCATTTATTTTATATTGCTGTGATCTCTTAAGCCGTTGAATTAAAGAATGAACCTGATTCGAAATTTCAGTTTTAGAAGGTATTACAATTTCTACAGCTGAGGAAGGTGTTGAGGCTCGAAGGTCTGCTGTGAAATCAGCTATTGTGTAATCTGTTTCATGCCCTACAGCTGAGACTATTGGAACATTTGATTCATATATTGATTTTGCAACTATTTCTTCATTAAATGACCAAAGATCTTCTATTGAACCACCTCCACGACCTATTATAATAACGTCGGGAGATAGTTCATTAAGTTGGTTAATAGCATTAACTATGCTTAAAGCAGATTTATCTCCTTGAACAATTGCTGGACAAAATATAATATGCACAGGTACTCTTCTTTTAGCAACATTTAGTATATCATGTAAGGCAGCTCCTGTAGGGGATGTTATTATTCCAACTTTACTAGGAATCTTTGGAATTGGTTTTTTGTTTTTTTCATCAAAAAAGCCTTTACGTCCTAACTTTTCTTTCAACTGTTCAAAAGCTTGGTAAAGTTCTCCAATTCCATCGGCTCTCATATCAAGTACATGTAATTGATATTGTCCTCTTACGGTATAAATATCAACATAGCCAAAAACCAGTAAATTCATGTCTTTCTCTGGTTTAAACTTAATATTTTTGTTGATATAGTTAAAACAAACACAGCTAATTTGTGATTCTTTGTCTTTTATTGTGAAGTAATAATGACCGCTTCTATGTATAGTCAGGTTTGAAACTTCTCCCCTGACCCATATTTCCTTTAGTGTAGGCTCGGATTTTAACGTATTCTTGACATGTTGATTCAGTTCTGAAACGGTAAATATTCCCATATTGATCTCCAAGGTAGTGTTTATTCCATATGGTTTATTTTGTACTTAAGGACAATGTGAAGTTATTAATCATTTTAACATTGGTTTAATTAGTATAAAGAATGCACTTATAATGCATTTCCTTTATGAAAATGGAACTTAAAAACCCTTTCACCATTTTGATATAATAGATGTAAAAGAACTTATAACAAAATCGTAACATGCTCAAAAAATCAATTACTAAGTAAAAGTTTATATTATTTCAGTAATCTAAAAGTATTCTATTAGGTATAGCTAAACAGATTAGCAAAAAAATATTAACTAACTATGGTGAATAAAATGTCATTATTTGGTACTAATGGAGTTAGGGGTATAGTTAATGAGTCAATGACACCAAATTTGGTGTTGGATATTGTCCGGAGTTTGGGTACATATCTAAGTTCCAAAGGGAAAGTAGTAGTTGGAAGAGATACGCGCTTATCCGGTCAAATGCTAGAATCTGCAGCTATTGCTGGTGCACTTTCTACAGGATTAACTGTGATTGAAGTTGGTATGGCCCCAACTCCTGCTATACAGTTCTATACTAGAGATTATGCAGATGCTGGTATAGTTATCACAGCTTCTCACAACCCGAGAGAATATAATGGAATTAAATTAATTGATGGAGATGGAAGTGAATTTTCACGGGAAGGAGAGAAAGAAATCGAAACTATATACAATTCAAAGAAATATAATTTAGTCTCATGGGAATATACTGGATCATATAGTTCAACATCTGATGTGAATGATTATTATATTAATGGTATTATAAACTCTGTAAATGCTACTAAAATAAAATCTAGAGGATTTAAAGTAGCCATTGATACAGGCTGTGGAGCAGGATCACTGACTTTACCTTTTCTTCTACAGCAGTTAGGTTGTGAAGTAATATCAATCAATGCGCAAATAGATGGCACATTTCCGTGGCGTAATCCAGAACCAACCGAAAATTCACTTGGTCAACTAAAGGACATAATTATTTCAAGTGGCGCAGATATTGGAGTTGCTCAAGATGGAGATGCAGATCGTGCAGTATTTTTTGATGAAAAAGGTGAATTTATAGATGAAGAAGTTTTGCTAGCAATGGTGGCTAAATACGTATTAAAACAGAAGAAAGGCCCTATTGTAACTCCTGTAAGCTCATCTCAAAGGATGGCCGATGTTGCTAAAGATGAAGGTGTTGATATTATCTGGACACCAGTTGGTTCAATCAATGTTGCAAGAACTATGATGCAAAAATCTGCTGTATTTGGTGGAGAAGGCAATGGAGGACTTATTTTTCCTGAGCATCAATATTGCCGTGATGGAGCAATGGCATGCGCTAAAATTCTTGAGATGTTAGCAGAAGGTGCAAAAATTTCAGAACTTAAAAAAGATATTCCTAGCTACTTGAACTCAAAAACTAAAATCAATTGTAAAGACTTAGATTACACAATGTCTAACGTTGAAAAGGAGTTAAGATCGATTTATGGGAAAATTGATACCATAGATGGCATAAAGATTTGGTTTGATGATAGCTGGCTATTAATAAGGCCATCAGGAACAGAACCTATAATTAGAATATTTGCAGAATCTAAAACTGAAAAAAAAATGCAAGAGATAATCGATATTGGAAAGAAAGTAGTTGATAAGCACAATTAAATTCAACTCAACCTCTCTTATCTATTAAGAAAATTAAAGTTTTAAACACTTTATTAAGGAAAAAATTTTAACAAATAACATGTTTCAACTTTTTCCTCTTGATTCCCCACAAACAATTCCAGTAGCAATCAAATGAGCTACTCTTAGTGGCTCCGGTACATTACCACGAGTTGAAGTTAATTGAATAATATCTTTTGCATCATTTAATGAAATTCCAGTCCGTTGAATGAATATTTCAGGACTTGATTCATTTACACATATTGGCGAGACAATACCGGCTTTTTCAATTATTTTATATCTTTCATTTCCATCTGAAAAATGATTCAAAGCCAGTTTGATCTTCTTAAAATCTGGGTACTTTCTCATATATACAATTACAGGAAGCTTAGTTTCCTGATAAATTGCTACGATATCAACAGGGTTAAATCCTGCATAAGTGATACCATCAAGAATCAATGCTCTAATTTGACCATAATGTTTACTTGATTTAATCATACTTATGATAACATGTGTTGCATCCATTCCATCACGAGTTATTTTTGAACTTAAAACCCCATCTAACCAAAGTCCACCTCTAAAAAATGCACCAATTATTGTTATTTTTTGATCTATTAGAGCAGAGTCATCTATGCCAAGAATTCTTATTTCTGATTTTATGTGCAAATGGCTTATCCTCAAATTAGCACTTAATGCTAGTTTCTAATACTAATAAATTCAATTTTAATTAAACAAACATAGACTCAGAATTCCCGATATTAGGAACTTTTAGATTAGTCATTACTTTATCGATGGCATTAACAAAATCATTCATTGTAACATATCCTCTCTCCGCACGAACAGCGAACATACCTGCCTCCATTACAATAGCACTCAAATCCGCACCACTTGCTCCTTCAGTTCTGGATGCAATTTCGGTAAAATTAATATTTTCTGACAGTTTCATTTTTTTGGTATGAATCTTTAAAATAGCTTTTCGGCCATCGATATCAGGTAATGGTACACAAACAACTCTATCAAATCTTCCAGGTCTTAATATAGCAGGATCAAGTACATCAGGTCGGTTTGTTGCAGCAATTATTTTAACGTTTCCTCTGTCATAAAAACCATCCATTTCTGCTAGTAATTGCATTAAAGTCCTTTGTACTTCCCTATCAGCGCCTGTAGTATCATCAAGTCTTTTGGCAGCAATAGCATCAAGTTCATCAATAAATATGATACTTGGAGCCTTTTTTCTAGCAGTTTCAAAAATTTCTCTTACTAGTTTAGATCCATCTCCGATATATTTCTGAACAAGTTCTGAACCTACTACTCTCAGGAATGTTGCATCAGTTCTATTAGCAACTGCTTTTGCAAGAAGGGTTTTACCCGTGCCCGGTTCACCGTATAAGAGAACTCCTCTAGGGGGGGAGATGCCAACTTCATCAAATAATTCAGGTTTGCTTAACGCTACCTCAACAGACTCAACAATTTCTTGTATCTGCTTCTCAAGCCCACCAATATCAGAGTAATCTAAACCTCTGTCATCGATTTTTTCAACAAACTGCATTGCAAATACTTCGGGATCTTCAATAGTTGGTATAATATCAACAATTGCAAGAGAATTTTGATTAAGTGCAACTTTTGAACCAGGCTTTAAAGTATTGTTTTCAAGGTACTTTGAAACGCCAACTATAAACTCTGGACCTGTACTACTTTTAATCAATACCCTATCATCATCAACAAAGCTGATCAATGTACCTACAACAAGTGGAGATTTTTTCAGCCTATCAATCTCAGCTTGCATTTTTCTTACTTCACGCTCATAACGGAGTTTCTCATTTTCTATAATTTTTTTCTCAGACTCTAATTGATCGCATTGTTCTTTCAGATAGTTAGCCCTTGATTCTAGCTGTTTCATGCGATCTAGTAGATATTTACAGAAGTCTTCGTCTGTATCATCCTCTAGATATTCTTTTCCAATCTTGTTGAGATCTGGCATCTTGTACTCTTTACAGTTTTCTATGTTACTACTTGTACTTTCCCTCATAAGTTCCGAATATTATTTAAGTTCTTAATCAAATATAGCCCTTTCGAAGAAAAATTATTTTATTTTTCTGAAGAGTTGGTAAACCATGCAATGTGAAATATGCGGTGCTGAAATAAGAGATAAACCAATAAAAGTTATTGTTGAAGGCTCAGAGCTAGATGCTTGTTCGAAATGTGCCCAATATGGGAAAGCGCATGATAAAAGATCACCAGTTTCAAAAAAAATATCGCCCGTTATGCAACAACACACTCCTAAAAAAAGACCTCAAAAACCTTCTAATAATATTCTGAGAGATATAAAGGAAGAACTTGTTGAAGATTACAATGAAATTCTACGAGAGGCGAGAGAAAAAAATAACCTTACGCAAGAAGAACTTGCATTTAAAATAAAAGAAAAAGAATCGCTTATAAAAAAAATAGAACGTGGAGATATAACTCCTGAAGAAAGTGTATTGAAAAAAATAGAAAGAACACTTAATATTGAACTAACAGAAAAAATCGATACTGAAGACTGGAGTGGCGATGGTTTCGATAAAGGGACAACACTAGGTGACATTGTAAAAATAAAAAAAAAATAAAATAATATTTCATGTATAAGATAAATCATTTACATATTCTAACTTTAGTTTTTTCTTGGAAGGTGGACCATGGCAGCTGATATTGATATAAATATTGATTTTAAAAGTAAAAAAATAGCATTTTTAGGTGCAGGGAAGATGGGAGAAGCACTTATAAAGGGTATTGTCAACTCAAATCTAATTCCGGCTCAAAACATCTGTGCAAGTGATAAATATCATCCAAATCTTCAAAATATGGGTGATGAATTAGGAATCAACACGGATATAGACAACAAAAAAGTATCTTTATGGGCAGATATAATTGTACTTGCTATAAAACCCCAAGCTCTTAAACCGGTACTTGAAGAAATAAAACCTGCTATTAATGACAAAAAATTAGTGATTTCAATTGCAGCTGGTGTGACTACTGCTCTTATAGAAGATGAATTAGCCCGTGGATCAAAAGTGATAAGAGTTATGCCAAATATTGCTGTTACTGTTTCCGAAGGAGCAGCTGCAATCTGTGCAGGAAAAAATGCAAATGAGGAAGATCTCAAATATGCAGCTGGAATATTTGACTCAGTTGGGAGTTCCATAATAACATCTGAGAAAAATATGGATGCAGTGACTGGTCTTTCAGGAAGTGGGCCCGCGTTTATATTCCCAATAATAGAGGCTATGGCTGATGGGGCAGTGCACGAAGGTCTTGATAGAGAAAATGCATTAAAACTTGCTACACAAACAGTACTTGGTGCTGCACAATTGATGATGACCACTAAAAAGCATCCAGGTGAATTAAAAGATATGGTTACATCTCCTGGAGGAACTACTATAAGAGGACTACAAAAATTGGAAGAAAATAAAGTCAGATTCGCTTTCATGGATGCAGTGATAACAAGTGCGCGAAGATCTAAGGAGCTTGGTAAATAAAATGTATACTGGATTGACCTTTAGGAAAAATAGCAACCTACTTATATTCAATAAGCAATATAATACATAAGGTTAGTAAACTTACTTCAATAGTAATAGGGGCTGAGCAAAATAACATCATTTGCAGTAGTACGTGGGGATAATCTAGACAAAGTTAAAATTGCACTCCATGACATGCAACATCACGGGAAAATCAGCTTTAGATCTACACCAAGGAACATGGTACCCGAGGATGCGGATAATTTATTAGTAAGTGTGATGGGTGTTCCACTAAAAAGCAATTGTATTGCAGCAGCAGTAGTTGAATTAGGAAATAACGCTGGAGTGGTGATAAACAAATTGAGGAAGATTCACCCACCTGCACATATTGTGGTTGTTAGCCCCAGACACGAGGCATTTAATGATTTGCTAAATAACTTGAACGACTATCCTGAATTTAATATTGATTTATCCTCTCTGGAAAGGAAAGCTTGAGCATCTTTATCCTTTCTAATTAACTAGTATAGAAATCCTATTTGGCATATATACGAATAATTCTTTTTCAAATCAGGTAAAGCTTCATCTTCCATCTACTTTTAACCTTAAAGTTTATTTAAATCGATAACTATATGTGGGAAGAGTTTTCATCAAATAACATAATTTTATTAACTAATGCAGGTGTCACTACAATGACCTCAGATTTAAACACTAAAGTAAAAGCTGCCAGTAAAGCGGCTATTGTACTGGCGAGTATGAATGCCGATGAGAAAAACAAAGCGCTTGAATCAATGGCAAAAGCATTAGATGCAAAAAGATCATCAATAATTCAAGCGAATGCCCAAGATATAGATAATGCAATGAAATTAAAAAATGATGGTCTCATTTCCCAGGCATTAGTTGATAGGTTGAAAGTTGATGATAATAAAATAGATGGGATGATTGCAGGGATTCTAGATGTTGTAGACCTTGAAGATCCAACTGGAAAGACTTTAGAATCTATTGAAATTGCAAAAGGCACATTTTTGTATAAGGTAAGCTGCCCAATTGGATTAATTGGTGTTGTATTTGAATCAAGGCCCGATGTTGTTCCACAAATAATGTCATTGTGCTTAAAAAGTGGTAATTCAATTGTCTTCAAAGGTGGCAGTGAAGCCATTCACTCAAACAAAATAATTTTTGATATCTTGATAGAGGCAATAGAACGTTCAAGCAAAGTGCCAGCTGAATGCTTTAATTTATTAGAGTCAAGAGAAGAAGTAATGGATTTGCTAAGTGAGGATGATTATATCGACTTGGTCATACCACGTGGTTCAAACGAGTTTGTTAAGTTTATACAAGACAACACTCGAATTCCAGTACTAGGCCATGCAGATGGAGTTTGCCATGTATATGTGGATGAAATGGCAGATTTAGATAAAGCATATAAGGTATGTTTCGATTCGAAAGTCCAATATCCAGCTGTTTGCAATGCAATGGAAACATTGCTGGTTAATAAGCATATAGCACCTAAATTTTTACCTAAGATGGTAGAGATGTATAAAACAGCAAATGTTGAGATTAGATGCGACGACAGATCTTATGATATTGCTAAAGATATACAAGGATTAAATCTGAAAAGAGTTGAGGAAAAAGATTGGAAGACTGAATACAATGATTTAATTCTCTCTATAAAAGTAATTGATTCTTTAGATGAAGCTGTTAGTCATATTAACACCCACGGATCTCACCATACAGACTCGATTGTAACAGAGGACAATGATAACAAGAGAAGATTTGTGAGTTTGGTTGATTCATCAAGTACTATTATTAATGCGTCCACAAGGTTTGCAGATGGATATAGGTATGGTAAAGGAGCAGAAGTTGGAATAAGTACAAATAAAATCCATGCAAGAGGTCCAGTTGGTATGGAAGGTTTGGCTATTTATAAATATGTACTTGTTGGCGATGGAGATACAGTGGCAGATTTTGAAGATGATGGTTGCAAAAAATACACTCATAAGAATGTACTAAAAGAGTTTAACATCTAATAATGATTCACTATGAACAAATTATAGGCTGAGAGGAAACTGTTTTTGACTTATAGAAATAAATTCCTTGGCAAAGTAGAGAAGATAGTTGTTAAGGTAGGTACATCTTCAATTACAAGTGATGATGGTAAGTTAAATATTGAGTTTATGAAAAATGTAGCTTACCAGATATCTCAACTTCAGAAATTGAACAAACAAGTTATAATTGTTAGTTCGGGCTCTATTGGAGTTGGAATTGAAATGTTAAAACTAGGTTATAGGCCTAGGGAAATACCTATTAGACAAGCAGCTGCAGCAGTTGGACAAAGTGTGCTTATGCAGGAATGGAGAAAAGCTTTTGATGACTATGACTTGGATGTTGCGCAGATATTGTTATCATATGATTCATTTTCAAGCAGACTGACCTACTTAAATTTAAGGAATAGTATATCTACTCTTTTAAGCTATGGAGTTATACCAATAATTAATGAGAATGATCCTACTTGTGTTCATGAGATTGAAGCTACATTTGGTGACAATGATAAACTTTCAGCAATGGTTGCAAGTAAAATAGAGGCAGATTTATTGATTATGTTATCAGATATAGATGGACTTTATGATAAAAACCCAAAACGAAATCCGGATGCTAAATTATTGTCCACTGTAGAGGAAATAACTCCTGAAATCGAAAGTTTTGGAGGCAACCCTTCAAGCACCAAGGGTACTGGAGGTATGAGAACTAAGATTGAAGCTGCAAAAATATGCAACATGACTGGATGCTTTATGGTCATTGCTAACAGTGCAATAGAAAATGTAATATTAAAAATCTTGGACGGTGAACAAATCGGTACATTGTTTTTGACAAAAGAAGATGTACATAAAAATAGAATTAGATGGATTATACTTTCCAAGTCATCTGGGAAAATTGTTGTTGACCATGGTGCAAAAAATGCAATTGAAAAGAAGATGAGCTTGCTACCATCAGGTGTTGTAGATGTGACAGGAAATTTCGAAAGAGGAGATATAATAGAAATTGAATGTGATGGTTATTTGTTTGCAAAAGGTATCACAGATTATAGCTCAGATGAACTTGATCTCATTAAAGGCCTTCACACAGACAAAATAGTGGAGGTATTAGGCTACAAGAACTACAATCATGTAATAAAACAGGAAAATATTGGTATTATCAATTGATCTTACTTAATAGCTTTTAAAATTTGTATTAGTTATACTCTCTAATTTTTTAACATATGAATATATACTCTCAATATCTTTTATTTCTTTTTTCACTAGAGATTTTAATCTTAATCTGATATTTGTATCAACATCAATAGATGAGTGCTCTAAGTACTTTGCCATTTTTATTGCTAGCTCCTCACCTGCATTATCCCAATCAGTTAAAATAACAACATTTCTTTGTTCTCTCTCGACACCTTCAATGAAATTAAGTAGTGATCTGCTATTAGGAGTTTTAATATTTCCATTGATGCCTAATTTTTTCAGTGAAGCAACATCTCTTTTACCTTCAACAATGATAATGTCACCTAATGCAGCTTTTTCTTCAAGTTCTTCTAATACTTTTTCAACCTTATCGAGTTTTACTTTATAGTCATTTAAGCTTACCAGTGTGATCCCCTACATTACTCAAATCATTTATTATAGTGCATCAATAAGTTTTTTAATTACACTATTATATGAAATATCTTTAATTTTTATAGTTTTTCTGTGATTTTTTAATCCTTTTATTATTTCGATCTTATTTTGCTTTACTCCAAAAAAAGATGCCAGAACATCAATTAATTGCAAATTAGCCTTGCCACACTTTGGCTCTTCAGTTATTTTAACTTGGATCGTTTTTCTCCAAGAATTGTAAGCGTAAGGGACATGATTTTCCTTTGAACCAGGAATGATTTCTAATTTTAAAAGAATTCCATCATCTATGTCCTTAATTGCTTCTTCCAGCTCCATATTATCTATAGTTATTGAATGAATCGTTTATTACATCTTTTCTAGGTACTAAAATCAATTGCCATAAATCTTATTCTAAAAGAGATTGCTATATTCATATTTTGTATTCATAATTGTATGTATAGTAGAAGGTATTGCACCAATTGCGGTACAAGTTTCTAATGAAACGCCGTTTCCTGTTATGTCTAAATGATATTTAGAAAATCTTAATATGCTTTTTGGTAGACCTTTTCTACCAAGTCCAATTAATATCAAAAACGATTTGTTATTCATGATTTCTTCTACTAGCTGACAAGAATTAATCTGAAATTTTTTATCAGGCTTTGATGTGGTAACTACAGGAGCACCTAAATGCGATTGAAATCCTTTTTTGGGTAACGGCAAGTTAGTGACACGCTTTTCACAATTTAATAGATCTAAATATTTTCCCGAGTCCCCTATAGTTGTTTTCTCGGTGATAATTTTAGTTAATTCATCAACATTTAAATCAAAAGGGAAGTTAAAAAGTGCTAAATTGTAACCGTAAGCATAGCATATTGGTGCAGACCTAGCAATAGCACGATAATGTGCATCTAATACCTTTATTTTATCATAAGTATTGACTAATCCAATTGTTAACATATTTTTACCTTAAGAATAAATATATCATTTAAGAGAATACCTGAAAACTTTTTTAGTACATTTATTAAATAAACAACAACTAGCACATTTTCTCCAAAGCACTTTTTTATAGTTTAAATCAACTTCTTCAAATCCAACCCTTGAAAAGAAAGCATTATCATACGTTTTCGCATAAATGTACTTATGTTCTTTCGGTGTTTGCTCTAAAACATAATTTATCAATTGTCTTCCAATACCTTTCCCTCTATGATTTGGCGCTATAGCGATGGTATGTATTTCTGGGAATGGATTGAATATGAGTGCAATACAACCGATTACAGAGCTGTTACTTTCAGCAAGGAAGAAGTCTTCAATTGGTATATCTTCAATGTTCAAAAAGTATGTAGAAACTAATCTAACTATTGAACTCCTGTCACTCTCATCACAGCACCTTATGTTTAATTCATTTAAATTCATTCAGTTTCAATCATGCTTCCACTTCTAAACCCTTGAATATCCAATGTTATATGATTGAGTCCAATTTTATGAAAATACTGAATAATACTCTGCCGATTAATCAAAAGCTTGTTAAATTCATTTGGACTTATTTCAATCCTTGCAATGCTATTGTGTAACCTGACTCGAACAGAGACAAAATCAAATTGGTATAAAAAATCTTCAGCCTCTTCAATTTTGTGCAAGTCTTTTTTTGTAATGCGGGTATTAAATGGTATTCTAGTAGCTAAACAACTTTCAGAAGGCTTATTGCGATTTGAAAGATTTAGGTATGAAGCAATCTCTCTAATATCATCTTTATAAATCCCAAAAGTGATGAAAGGTGAATGTAAAATATCTTTATTTTCATGAACTGCTTTTATCCCTGGTCTATAATCCTTTAGATCAGAGCAGTTAGTTCCTTCTACAACCATATCATAATTATTCCTGCTTGCAAAATCCCTTAGTTTTTCAATAATAACCTTTTTGCAGTAATAACACCTGAATTTATTGTTTGATAAAACATCATTTTTGTTTTCAAGGTCAGCAGGAAGGATGACATGTTTAATACCTATTTCTTTAGAAACAAGTTCACAATTTTCAATTTCACGTCTGGGTAAAAAAATTGAGTCGACAGTTATTGCTGTTGCATCATCTTTTAATTTATCGTAAGCTATATGAGCCAGTACTGAACTATCAATTCCACCAGAAAAAGCAATAAGAACCTTTTTATCTGCAAAAGAATTTGCAATCCGTGCTATTTTTTGTTGAATCATATGTGAATAGAGTATACCTATTTAGAATTTGAAAATCTCAGAGTCTCTTAACCAACTAATGTCTGATCTATACAATTCTCTTAAATCTTTCAAGCCAAGTTTTAACATTGCAACTCGACTAACACCAAGACCCCATGCTAGGACAGGCTCTTTTATTCCTAAGGGTTCAGTAACTTCTTTTCTAAAAATCCCAGCTCCCCCTAATTCAACCCATCCCATACCTTCAATGTAAACCTCAGGTTCAACACTAGGTTCTGTATAGGGGAAGTATCCTGGTCTAAATCTAACATTTTCGAACCCCATTCTATGATAAAATTCAGAAAGACAGCCTAGAAGATTAGCAAAAGACATATTTTTATCCATTACAACTCCCTCAAGTTGCTCAAACTCTGGTGTATGCGTGGGATCAATCGTTTCTCTTCGATAAGCTCGATCTATACAAAAAGCTTTTACTGGTGGATCAGGGTTATCAGCTAAATATTTGATAGTGATTGCCGTTGTATGTGTTCTGAGCACATTCCTTGAAGCAATTTCTTCACTCCATGTTCCACCCCATCCTGTAGATTCACTATCTCCTCCATGCTCATGCATTGCAGCCACATGGCGCTTATATTTATCAGGCAATTCACTTCTAGAACTTAAATGAAAAGTATCCTGCATTTCTCTAGCTGGATGGTCCTGGGGTTGAAACAATGTATCAAAGTTCCAAAAGGAGCTTTGTATAACATCTCCTTTAATTTCAGTAAATCCCATCTCTAAGAAAATACTTCTCATTTGGTTCAGTAAACGCTGATAAGGATGAATTTTAGCAGCAAATGTTTTTTTTGCTGGTTTTTTAATATCATAAGGTCTAATTTTTTTATTTTTCCATTCTCCACTTTTTAAAAGATCAGCAGTAATCTGAGTAATTTCTTCTTCCAGATCAATACCTTCTTCCAATAATGCTAGACCAGAATCAGTTATTTGAACAATTCTACTTTTATCTTCTTCTTCATAGACAAGTTTTCTTTTGATCAAATCCTTTAAAACTTCTTTGTTTGATTCAGCTTCTTTATAATCAATGGATTGGCTTTTTAGTTTTTCGAGCAAAAACTCATCATAACCTTTCTCTGCTTTAGATTGAGGAATAACTTTTCCATCATTAATCTTGGCCCAGCCTTTTTTTAATAACCAACCTGTAGCGATTCCAACTAGTTGAGGTGAATATTTATTTTTCAATTCTTCCATGGAAACGGGCTCATCAATAGAATCTATAATTCTTCTTTCAGGAAGTCCATTCTCAGCGTAGTTCTCTCCTTCTTTTGTTAAATAATATTGTTTTGTAATATTATCGACTACACTCAAATAACCCTTTTCTTCAAGCAAAAAAGAAGCATGTATTGCAGCTTCAACTTTTAGATTTGTTTTTTCGGCGAGCTCAGTTGGAGTTAATTTATGCTTATCATTGAATGAAAGTAAAACTTTTTTTTCATGAGTAGTGAGGTTATAATTCAAGTTCATACTAAATACCTACCATTACATAAGATAGTCAGTTTTTATAACTAATTCCATATTCTTCTAATAAACTCTTCGCATTTTCCCTTTCAATTTGGTGACTAGTTAAAAACTGATTCATAATTTCAGCAGCATATTTTTTACAATGACCACATAAAAGTTCACCATTTTTACACTCTTGATGAATCCTTTTAAGCTCCTTATCATCTTCAACAAGATGGAACAACATTATCTCGAAAATAGAACAATTTTCAGGCACTCCACCTAATTCCCTTTGCTCCGTAGAACTTATTCTACCACCAGTTTTAGATCTCATTATTTTTTTTGCTGCATCTTTTGGGTTATCAGTTAAAGCGATATAACTTTCAGGGGAGCTACTCGACATTTTTCCTCCCTGGAGTCCGGTCATAAAACGATGATAAGTAGATACAGGTGGCATAAATGCATATCCGCCATATTTCAGCTCTACTTCACGAACAACCTGAGCTATTTTTTCATAATCATCGAACTCATAAATATCGACATGACCTTCGAAAAGTTGTGCATTATTGTCGAACCTTTGTTTAATAGCTAATAAAGCTTCATTTGGAGCTGATTTACCTCTAACACTATAATAAGGTATATTTGACTTATCAGCTCTTTTTTCAATTCTAAAAAGGTTCATCTTGTTTGCTAAACCTCTTGTTAATCTAATATGAGGATCTTGATCAGCTCCAACAGGGATAACAGTGGGTTTTGGTCCACTATTATCTTCTACTTGTGGATTTAAAATATCTGCACTTTGGCACAATGCACTAATTGTATGAGATATGTTGGTATTACCACTAAAACCATAAATTGAACCCATTTCAGAAAAATTAACTTTAACACCTAGTTCAAAAGCCAAATTCATAATCTTATCTGATTCTGATTGGAAGTAAATGTGCCCATCTGGTTTGAAACCAAGTGCTATTAAACTAAGAATATATTCATTAATACCAATTTCTTTACACATCTCCCAGCTGCTCCCTCTTACAGAATAAGCCTCTCTATCAGCAATTCCTACAAAAGCATCACCTCCCATTTTCTGATGCCAAATAATTTGATCCATTACCATCTTATGGCCTAAATGAACATGACCACTTGGCATAAATCCGCTCATCACTGCAAATGGCTCATTGTTCTGAATTGCTTCAATAATTTTTCCATATCCTCTATGTCCAAAAATGATATTTCTTCTAATATACTTGTTAGGCTTAGGAACTGTAGGAATTAAATCTTCGAATGGCGATATTCCAAAATCTTGAAAAAGCTTGGAATAATCTTGAATATCAGTTGAACCCCATGGATTAATTTCATTGTTCATCTGTAATCTCTCTTTTCACTTAAGACGCTTTACAATAGGGAGCTATCTTTACTTAATAAAGTTCTAACCTAAGGCTTACGCTTCAATAGAAACAAGACATAACTTATTAATCTTTTCTATTTTTTATAGCTTCAAAATCATAAGGAATAGGCGCCTCAGTTGGTATAGAATCAACAAGTTCAATAAATTCAGGTGTATGCATCAAACATCTATCTTTTTTCCCGTGAAACTCTGAAAATGTTCTTATATTTTTCCAAATCTGCTTTAAACTCTTATTTTCGATATTTCCAAATTGGAATGGTAAATAGGGACAGGGCTTTACAGAACCATCAACACAAACATGCAACCATCTCTGCCCAGCTAAACATCCTAACATTTGTCCTTCAAAGTATGTATTAGAAAATATACGTGGTCCTGTTTCTGTAGTATTTATTTCATTGTAAAAGTTCAAGATCCTTTCCCTGTCATTATCTGATAGAATGGGATCACCTTTTTTCTTAGGAACTGACTCCCACAACGAGAATTCATGGGCGCCAAGATCAGATACAAACTTGTACATTTCATCAAGTTCATTGATATTTGAGGGAGATACATGAGTTGTGACGGTAACAAGCAGCCCTGCTTCTAATCCATACTTTATCGCAGATACAGCACTGTCAAAAGCTCCTTCAAGTTTCCTGACAGAATCATGTTTACTTGGTTCGGTTGAATATAAACTAACTAACAAATTATGAAGTCCCGCATCCTTCAGTCTTTTTGCCGTATCTAAATTGATCTCAGTTCCTGGAGTAAAGATGTTAACAATTGCACGGTCTTTATCTACGTAATCAATAAGCTCAAAGATTTCATCTCGCAGTAGAGGATCACCTTCAGTGAATGTTATAATGAAACAGCCCATATCTAGTGCTTCATCAATAGTACTTTTAATTTTTTTAATATCTATTTCTCCCTCTCCTCCACTTACAACACAATGCTCACAGTTGCATTTACAATCTCTTGTTATCTCAAAAGAAACAGTTTCAGGAACATAATTTCCAAGAGCGGTTTTAAATTCTGCACGTATTAATCTATTAAACACATTGCTAGGTATAGGCGGTAACCACGTTGATGCAATAATGCCATCTTTAGTAACCTTTGCTGGCTTTTCTCCTTTAAGTCTAGAATTTATTCGATCAACAAAAGGCTGACATAAATATTTAAGATGACCTTCTACATGTAATTTATAGTCAATATTATCTGTGGTGAGCTTGAACTGTGCACCCGGAACTGACAGTATCTCCAAACCACCCGCCTCATCATGCTTTAAATAATTGGATTCGTTTTTATTTGACATAAAATATTCACTACCATTCAAAAACTTATAAAATCAGTTGTGTCACACTCATCTCCAATCACCGACTCCGAGGGATATACGACTATTCCGTCATCAACGATGTTATAAGGGTGAATTGTTTCTTTATGTTTGACACCTCTCATCTTCAGAATTTCAATTGCACGGTTACGATTTCCACTTACTCTAAATACATGCATCTTAATAACACCCTCGCAAAGATACTCTTCTACATTAAAATTTGCATTATGTTGTTGAATCTCACTTGTAATTAGTGTAGTACAATCCATATTTTCTACATTCCGTATGAATTCCAATATAACATGTCTAACGCTAACGGGGTCAGAAGATATTTTGAGTGAAGTCAAAGAGTCAATAAATAGCCTTTTTGCACCAATTTCTTTAATATTGGAATAGATTTCTTTTAATAAATGCTCGATTGTGGCTACTTCTGCAGTAGTACTTAATGTCTTTTGCTTTTCTTTAATGTATTTACTGTACAAGATAGGATTTGATCTGATTATACGAAGCTTGTTTTCTTTAACAGCCCGTTCTAAATCCCATCCATGTCTCCACATATTTCTCATAATCCTTGCAGGTGATTCTTCAAGAGTTACATAAACTCCAGGTTCATTATACTCAGTTACACCCTTGTATAGATACTGAATCCCAAAGGTTGATTTTCCGGCACCTGGGGGTCCAGTTAAAAGTATAACATCGTTTTCTATGAACCCTCCCTCAATCATTTCATCAAGGCCTGGTATAGAGCTTGGCACACGTCGGGTCATATTATCAATTTCATTCTTTTTTTTAAATGTTGAATGTAGTATACTATGAGATTTATTTGAAACTTTATAAACTTTAATATAAGTAAACAAAAAAGAAAAATGGATATTTCATTTAGCTGATGATTAAGATCATGCTATAATGAAATGTTTTATGTAATTATTAAGTGCTTATACCTTTTCAGCAAAAGCTAGATTCCCGCTTATTCTTTTAATTTTTATTTTCAGTACTTGGCCTTGGCTTGTACCTGGAACAAATATTGTGAATTTACCCATTTTTGCTATACCATCACCCTTTGAACCCACAGCTTCAATCTTGACTTCGTACTCTTTACCTTCTTCAATTGCATCTTTGGCTACGTCGGTAATAGCTTTTCTTTTCTTAACAGGACGATGTGCACCACATGCAAGACATTTGAGTACCATCACACGTTCAACCTTATCTAACTGTGTGTCAGGTCTACTACACTCAGAACAGATAACGTATTCTTCCACGTAAGATTCAATGTTTGCTTTAATCAGCTCTTTTGGGAAACGCCCTTGGAATATAGCTCTGCTACCCTCAACTTTTCCAGCTGTACCAAGCTCACGAGTTAAATATTTCATCAGATGGTCAGCTTCCCTGTTTAATACACTAATTATGTTAGTGAAATTATCAAGGACTGTTGTCTTACCCTCAATGAATATTCTAGGTTCTGGTATGACAAATCTTTCATCAGTAGTTTCTACATCCGGCAGGTTTTCTAATGCACGGTTCAGTAATTTTTCGTAGTCTTCCATATTTTTTCACCCTGCCTATCATTAATTAATCTTACTGGACTAGCTTATGCCCTTTATCAACTACTATACGAACAGGTGTAGGCAATTTGTATCCAGCACGTCTTAATGCCTTCTTGGCTGTTAAAAAGTTTTCTTTATTTACTGCAACAGTGAATACCTTTTGTCCAGCTGAAACTCTGGCAGCCGTTCCTACATTTTTCCCATAAGATTCTCTCATACCACTGGATACACGGTCAGCACCTGCACCAGTAGCTTGTTTGTTTTCTCTTAGTACTTCGTGAGGATAAACTCTTAACTTTAAATGGTAAGAAGATCGTCCAGACTTCATAAGTAGTCTATTTGCAGTAATACGTGCAGCCTCTAATGCTGTGTGCCTTATTTGGCATCTCTCATCTGAAATCAAAGATAATTTAATTGGAAATTCTGCAGACTTGTTTCCCATATCATAATGAATTATATGACTTCCGGGAACACCACCCATATACTCTCTACGTGTAAATGATCTTTGAGTTACATTTCTATACATACTTGCTGGTTTTCTGACCATAGATTAAACCTCCTGGAAATTTAGATTAGACAACAAATTTAGGATTGAATGATTTGTCATATTGATGATTTATATTAAAGAAGTGAGTAGTTACAACAGAATACTTCTATTTTAAGTTGTTGATACCTCAATTCTACTCTTGAACTAGATTTTCTAAATACTTAGTTATTTATAAGTTTTTTCCACTGGATTTTTTATTTTTCGTTATTTTGTTAAATGCATCAACTAACCCATAACACCCTGAAAGCATCATATTGCCCATGGGAGTAGCAAAGTATACTTTCATCTTGTTATTCTTGTCATGATTAATTAAGTCCGTTTGTAATATATCATAACGTTTGGGCCCAGTTATCACTATACTGCATATATTGTCAAACCCAACTTTCTCTTTTACATAGCATCCATGACCACCCTCTTCATATATTTCATCAAAACTTAATTCATTATCTGCAAACCTGATAAGTTTGTTTTTAAACTCATTCCATTGGATGGAAGATGTATGATGTTCAAAAATCCCTATAATTTTTTGATTGTTGACTAAAGCAACTAATGTATGTCCATTCCCGACATTGATGACAATACATGGTTGTGTGGGCATTGGGTCAAGTATAGCACCAAAAATTGCTGCAATACCTGTATCCATGAAAACAGCTTCATAATCATAAGTTACTCTTGAAACGGCTTTCATTCGATTGAGATAACTAGGAATTGATGTATGAGTATAAGTGAAATTCAAAATACTACCATCTTTTTCTATACCTTCTTTTAGGTGCTTGAATCTAAATATTCTATTACTGATGTCTGGAGAATAACCATGATCCTGGACAGCGATAGCGATTTTATTTGGTAAATCTAACTCAAACTCGTTTAAGATATACTCTAATGAACTTAAGTTGAGATCACTCATTCGAATTTCAACGAGATTTTCATTAGATGGCATTTCAGCTTTATCAGCAATCACATTTATGCCTAAACTTTTTACAGTTTCAATATTATCTTTTATCGTAAAAGCTGCATCAACTGTAGAATAAATTTCCAGGTTGGAAGCAAGATGATTTTTTATAGCCTTGACACAAGGCCCTCCTCCCATAACATCTCCTGTCAACAGTATATTCTTTCTGTCATTAGTTGTTGTCTTGATTTTCTTTGCTATAGTTACTGTTGGAGAGGGGACTATCATATTATAGTTATTTTCACCCTCTTTTGTGCTATCATACAATAATATATCTTGTGTTCCTGTACCAATATCAATAGCTAGTAATTTCATAGTAGAATCGCTTAATACATATAGGTGTTTTTGTATAAATAGTTTCAATGAAAGACTCAACTCCAAAAAAGCATAAGAAAAACTCATTAGAGAAACTGAACTATGGTATTGTAACTGTATCTAGCTCAAGATTTCAAAAATATGGAGATGTAACTCATCCTTCAGAAGCTGAAGATATATCTGGATGCTTTTTAATTAGCTATTTGAAAAAAAATAATCAAACCGTTATGGAATATTCATTAGTAGAAGACTCTGTTTTAGATATTAGAAATGCAATATTATCATTTATAGATTCGGGAGTGGATGTTGTAATTACAACTGGTGGAACTGGTCTTTCTCCTAAAGACGTTACGATTGAGGCCGTGATACCAATTATTGAAAAAGAGATGCCAGGCTTTGGTGAACTGTTTAGATATCGTAGCTTGGAAAAAATATCAACATCTGTAATTATGACAAGAACTATGGCAGGGATATCAAATAAAAGCTGTATATTCTGTATTCCGGGTTCAACAGATGCATGTACAATTGGTATTGAAATAATAATAGAAGAAGCTGGCCACATAATTAAGCATGCTAGAAAAAATTAAGAATGACTTGTAATCTAAGTAATAATCTAAAAGTAACCATATATTGCAGGAAAAATGTCAATAAAAAATGCACATTTACAAAAATCTGGTCACTTGATAAGGTGTTACATTTTAACAGAAGAAATATATAAAATGAATTTTAACTAAGATATACTCTAAGAGTTTATAATGATGCCATTCAATATCATGTACGGTTAATATTTATCATAAAAGGTAATAAAGGGATACAGTAAAAATATTTGATGTATTTGATCAAATCCTACGAATGTTAAATTTAACCTAATTTTCTATTGAACAGGTATAAAAAATTAATTATATCATGGCTTTACATAATAAGAATGGAACGGTACACATGACTAGTTATTCTCTTGGTATAAATGAACTTGATGAATTGATTGGGGAGATAAAAAGTGGAACCAATCTTATGATTATAGGTCCACCTATGAGTGGTAAGAACGAAGTAATCAACTCAATTCTCTACACAGGCTTACAAGAGAACAATTCTGGAATTATAGTTAGTACTGGTGATCCGGGTGAAAAGATAATTGAATGGTTTGAAGAGAATGATTTATCAATAGAAAACTCTCCGGTAGGTATTGTAGATTGTGTCACAAAGACATTGGGTCTAGGTGCACCAGATACGTATAATATTAAAAGAGTTGCCAGCCCTGTAGATCTAACTGGGATTGGTGTGAAAATAAGTCATTTTTTTGATGAGTTTATGAATAAACAAAATATACAACAAACACGGTTGTGTATAAATTCTCTTTCAACAATTTTAATGTATTCGAATATACAAACAGTTTTCAGATTTCTCCATGTGTTTACAGGAAGAGTGAAGTCATCTAATTCTTTTGGATTATATGTAGTAGAAGATGAGATGCACGATGCTAGGACTATAGCTACTTTAAAACAACTGTTTGATGGAATGATAGAAATAAAAACAGATGATGAAGGCCAGAATTATATCAGAGTTGTTGGAATCACTTCAAAACCCACACCTTGGTATGAGTTTGAATTTGTTGGCTCAAAAATTTCGTTAAAAAAGGTTGATAAAAGTTAATAGGCCTGCCTCGTGTTAATATACTATAAAATCCTATTTTAATAACCAACTATATTTTTCTTGATACATTCGAGCAAGTATTCTATTTTTTATCTTATCTAATTTTGTTCTATAAATGCTCATATTTTAGGCAATATCGATTATGTATTTCTACAATTCGTTGAATTTTTATTCAGCAAAAACTTCGATTTTGAAAACAAATAAATAGTATTAAAGAAGCATGATACGTTCATGGATAAGAAAAAACTTTATGAGCTCAAATCAAAATCAAACCAGCTAAAACCAAGTTTAAATATTGGGAAAAAAGGTTTGGATGAACAAGTTATAGAAGAACTAAAAAAAACAATCAAAAAAGATAGATTAGTTAAAGTAAAAGTATTAAAAACTGCTCTCGAAGATAAAGATATTGAAACGATTTCAAATGAAATAACAGAGAAGACAAGTAGTACTTTGATTGAGATTAGGGGTTACTCAGTTACTATTTATCGCTAATTTCAATTTAAAAAGAAAAATCATTTGAAACAACACTTGTGCTTTGGACAGTTACTAATTTATTAGGTACAATTTCTTTAATATCTTTTAGTACTGGCCTGATTTTATCTTCAGTATCTACAACTTCAATAATTAGAGGTAAATCAGAACTAATTCTTAATAGCTTGGTGCTATGAAAACTTGTATGTGGCCCATATCCGGTTATGCCTCTTATTACTGTTGCACCAAGTATGCCCTTTTCACGTAATAACTGGACTATAAAACTTGATGTACTTTTTCCGTTGTATGTATCATTTTCACTTATATATATTTTAACTGTAACATAATTCATATTTTCACATCTATTGAGTTTAAAGTAAATTAGCTATCATGTATCCTAAAAACACTCCGCCTATGCAGAGTAATAAATTAGTTATTACATTGATCCAAAAATATCTAACCTGTCCATTTTCAAGCAACTTAAAACTTTCATATGAAAAAGTAGAATAAGTTGTAAAGGACCCTAACAAACCTATGTTTATAAAATGTAATACAAAATCACTATCTATAGAAAATGTAGTTAAAGCTAAAAAAAAGCTACCTATGAAATTGACAAACAATGTACCAATTGGAAAAAATGACTTGTGTATTAACATTCCTGTAAGAATGTATCTCAACACAGCACCTATAAAACCGCCTATTCCTACTAATAAAATAGGAGAGATCATACACTACCTCCCTTAGATATTAGGAGAAAAACAGTTTTTGCAAAGTGTATGGAGAGAATTGCAAATAATATATTCAATACTATATATATCGTAAAAATGGCAAGTGAATGTGTAAAAACAATATAGCTCTGGAAAGCAAAATGGGAAAAAGTTGTCAACGAACCGAGAAAACCAATTCCTACAAACACTCTGAAATAAGGATTAACATAGCCAAATTCTGTACTGTACATTAAAATCCCAAGTAAGAAACTTCCTATAATATTTATTATAAAGATACTAACCAAACCATATGTTAGCTCAAAAAAACCATATCTTAGCAAAGCTCCTAAAACTCCCCCAAAACCTACATAAGCAATATTTTTGATATCTGTATGATGAAACATCAAATCATTCAATTAAAAAAACTTCAACAGTATCTCCTTCATTAATACCTTCAATATTTTCTCCGATTTTGACAAAACCGTCTGCCTGAGTAACTGTACTCATTATGCCAGCACCAGAAGTCATTAAAGGTATAGCTTTATTCCCATCTAACTTAACTCTTGTATATGTAACATACCCTATTTTAGATGTAATTTTATGTTGAAGTGTAGCTTCTTGTTTGTAAAAGGAATTAGGTTCTTTTATATGACTTAGTTTTTTTATGGCGGGAGCAGCAAATTCAAAAAGAGTTATTAAACCGGCTGCTGGATAACCAGGCAAACAAATAACTGGTATATCATTAAAAGAGCCTAATGCTGTAGGTTTACCTGGACTGATTCCAATACCGTGTACTAATAAAGTTCCAATCTTATCAAGAACTGTTGGGACATAATCCCTTTCTCCAACAGAAGTACCTCCACAAACAACTATCAAATCGGCATCGATGTTCTTTTTGATTTCTTTTTCGATCAGTAAAGGATCATCCACGATAATATCAGAATATAATGGATGTCCACCCCATTTTTCTACATAGGCTCCAACCATTAAACTGTTAGTTTCACTTATTTTTCCTGGAGGAGGACTTTGTTTTGACCTTTTAACTAATTCGTTGCCTGTAGGGATGATTGCAACATTTGGTTTTTCGTATACTTCAATTTCTTCAATCCCACAAGATGCAATAGTTGCTAGGTCACATCCTCTTAATAGGTGGTTAGCATTGACGATTATATCACCAATTCTAATATCTTCTCCTATATGGCCTACATTTTTACCAGGATGGACCTTTGTAAAAAATTCTACTAAACTTCCTTTCTGTTCAGTATCTTCCACCATAACTACAGCGTCAGCACCATCTGGTATTTTTGAACCCGTATGAACACGAACACATGTGGAGTTAGATATTTTGTCACTTAAGGTCAACATAATAGGGCTAGAAATAGATGCAGATGTAATATTTTCGGCTTTTACAGCATATCCATCCATTGCAGCTCTATTATAATGAGGG
This sequence comes from Methanosalsum natronophilum, assembly GCF_024808815.1. Taxonomy (GTDB): domain Archaea; phylum Halobacteriota; class Methanosarcinia; order Methanosarcinales; family Methanosarcinaceae; genus Methanosalsum; species Methanosalsum natronophilum. The sequence continues at coordinate 112,162 of NZ_JANUCS010000003.1, forward strand.
ACATTCATGTCTGAAATAATGTCCTTGGAAGTAATTCGACCTTGACACTCCTCGACTCTTAATATATTAGTTTTATTTAATGGTATTATTGAATTAAGAAATAAATCTTTAGCTGTTTTTAAGCTAGTCCTTTCTTTGAAAACTCTGCTCTTCATCAAAACACAACTCATTTTTTATTGGACAGTAAGTATTTAGATTACCCTCCGGATACAGGTGGTAATATTGCAACCTCGTCACCATCAGACAGTGATGAATTAATACCATCCAAATGCATGATATTAGTACCGTTGATAAAAATATTGATGTAACCTTGTAAGTCGTTGCCACTGTCCTCAAAAACTATACTGTTTGCATCCGGATACTCATCAATAAATTTATGGAGTAATTCAATTAAGTTCTTTGCTTCATATTCTAACTTTGATTGTCCAACGAGTTCTCTTATATTAGCAAATAATTTTAATTTGATATGTGCCATTTAAACTTCCGTCCCATAAAAAATATACATTTAGTGCATCGATGTTTTTATTAAACGATAAATTATTTTAATGTATTCTTAATTTCATACATCTTACTATAAGCATACAAATAAGATGAAAAAAAGTAATGGGATAGCGCGGATTTGAACCGCAGTCCAAGCGTCCCAAACGCTCGAGGATCGTCCAGGCTACCCTACTATCCCTTTATGTCTTAATTTGGCTAGTCTTGGCTAGTGCAAATTTTTAGCATTCCCCTTAGATTACATTATAATACATATAGTTTGCGAAACAATTTGGGATATTCAATTTTGATTTAATGTAGACTAATATATTTTTTATTATGTATTGACCTTATTAAAAGACCAACCTCCAAGCATGACCATAGATATAGCAAATAAGGCTATAACTGTAATACTAACAAACGGAGATATTTGTGGATCAGCAATCAAAGCCCATCTTAAAGACTCAATACCATATGTAAGTGGATTTAACAAAACGATTATCCTTATCCATGTAGGAAGATCTGTAATCGGATAAAATGCTGAACTAGCCATTAAGAGTGGAAATGTTAAGAACGTCATAACCAATTGAAATCCTTCAATCGACTCTATCTTGGAAGCGATTGAGATTCCTAGACCAATAAATCCTAGTCCTATAAGTAGCATTATTAAAATGCTAATAATCTGTCCAAGTGCTGATATATAATTAACACCAATTAATCCTGCTATGACCATTAATATCACTCCTTGAATCATAGCAGTAGTAACTCCACCAACTGCTTTTCCAAGCGCAGTATAGAATCGGCTAACTGGGGCAATGAGTATTTCTTTTAAATATCCAAATTCTCTATCCCATATTATTGAAATTCCGCCAGTGAGTGATGAAAATAAAATTGACATTGCGATAATACCTGGTGCCATGTAGTCAATATAGCTAACTCCATTGATATCAATGGCTGTATCTAAAGCAGAACCTAAGAAAACTAAGAAAAAAAGGGGTGTAGCAATAGATCCAATTATTCTTGACTTAGATCTTTTAAATCTAAGCATTTCTCTAAGCCAAAGTGTATACACGGTGTGGCTAGCATTTCTTATTTCATCTACTCTCATTCATCTCTCCAACGCCGGTAAATATCAGTGTTTATTCCCATAATATCGAGGGCTCTTCCTGCAATAATATTGAATAAATCATCAATACTGCTGGGTTTAGAGTAGAATCCGGGACATGCTGGAAGAATACAAGCACCTGCATCATTAGCTTCCAACATGTTTTTTAAATGAACACGATTTAATGGGGTTTCTCTGGTAACAAGAACTAACTTGTTTTTTTCTTTTAAACAAACATCAGCAGCCCTTGTAAGTAAATTATCTGTAACTCCATTTGATATTGATGCAAGTGTTTTCATACTACAAGGGGCTATAACCATTCCTATGTTATTGAAAGATCCGCTTGCAATTGGTGCCATGAAATCTTTTTCATTATAAGTGTAAGTGGCGAGACTTTTTATATAATCTAGATCGTATTCACTTTCAATTTCTATTATTTTTTCTGCAGAATTGGTTATTATTAAATGGATGTCAAATTCTTTATCCTTAAGAGTTTCTAATATCCGAATTCCATAATTAACACCTGAAGCACCACTTATTCCAACTACAATATTTCTCAATTATTTTCCTCCAAAATTGAAATCAATTTATCTACTAAATAATATGAGGCATCAACAATATCCTGAATTTCCTTTTTGGTTATGTTGTCTAGATGTATTCCAGCTACAAAAACAGTAGTTTTTTTAGTAGATTCGCATATTTTTTTAGCACAATTATTAGCTATTTCTTCCTCTTTATGTTCGGGTACTGACATTACTGAAGTGATAGCTAAGTTCCTAAATGAGTCAAAATAGGCCATACAAGATGAGCCAATATGTTCTTCTCCACCCCTTAATAAGATCAAATAATCATTTCCTACATTAATCCAGTCCAAAAATAATTCGATGCGGCCCAAATTTTTGGTTATACGTTGCATATTTACCTCTTTTTATAATTCAGTTAATCTAAATTGTTTAGTGTTCTTTTTCACATCAAAAAAGTCTCTTGCAACATTATTAACAGGTTCTCGATATTCCTCAGGTGTGTAAACTCCCATCTTCCAATTATCAAGATGAGCTTTTTCTAAAATAGAGACTATATGGGAAGCCTCATCAATTCTTAAGAGATTATTATCCTTTTTCACCATTGCTTTTAGTTCAGTAATTTCAGGTAATTTTGGAATATCCACAAGTATGTTTTCCGAATCAATTCCAACAATTTCAGCAATCTCATTCTCAATTCTATCTACATTGTTCTTCATTTTTAATACCGAATCACTAACTTCATCAAAACCAACATAAAGTGCTCTCTTATACAATCTTCTTTCATCTAATCTTTGAGCTATATCAGAAGCATACCCATCATCATTTTTCATAGCTTGGAAAAGCTGTGCATCATCCATTTCTCTTAACCTAAATACATCAATGGATCCTTTATTAATCAAATATCTGATAGCTTTCGAACACATAGTCTCAGCAATTCTCGAAACATGGTGGAAGTAGACAGATGGGTGCATTAAAAATCTGGATACCAGTAAAGATTCAGCTGCTTTAAGGCCTCCGATAGTCACAACTAGTTTCTGCTCATAAAAATCCATTTCATGTATTAATCGAATATGGTCTACTAGTCCAAAGGTTACACCTGTATAATGTGCATCTCTGATAAGGTAGTCCATCCGGTCTACATCAATTTCGCTACATAAAATCTGTCCAATAGAAGTTTCACCTTTAATATGTTTAGCTAATGTAGAAGGATTCAATCCAAACTCATGCAATACTTCTCTTATTTGTCCTTTATTAATTATCTCTTTAACATCATCATGTTTTTTACGAGTATAATATTTAATGATGCCCTCGCTTACATGTGAAAGGGGACCATGTCCAATATCATGTAACAGTGAAGCAGCTTTTAGTTCAGTCTTTTCATCTGAACTCATGCTTTCCAATTGGTTGGTTAACATTGTTGCTAAATGCATTGTACCTAAAGAATGTTCAAAACGTGTATGATTCGCACCTGGATATACCAGGTTCGATGTACCTAACTGCCGTATTCTTCTGAGGCGTTGCATTTTTTTTGTGTCACATATCTTAAGACTCATAGAATCCATTTCTATGTATCCATGTACAGGGTCTCTAATAACTTTCATATTAAATCTCTTATGTAATGATATATTGTACTAAAGTATGTTTTTTCTCTGTTATAACTTTAAACCTTTTATTTGAACACTAGACTCTTAATTTCATCTACTCGTAAAAAAAGATGAACAACATTTAAATGCAGTAAAAAATATGCTAATTCAAAATATATAATAATTTTAATTTAGGCTGTATTGAAGGTATATTATGATTGTTTTATCAGGTGGAACAGGAACACCAAAATTAATACAAGGCTTCTCTAACACAGAAATGAGTGATGAAATTAAAGTAATTGTTAATACTGCTGAAGATAAATGGGTAAGCAGTAATCTAGTATGCCCTGATGTAGATACGATTCTATATTTATTGTCAAATAAACTTGACACATCAAAATGGTGGGGGATCAAAAATGATACATTTAAAACTTATCATCAACTTCAAGAACTTGGGTATGAAGAAGATATGATGATTGGTGATATGGATCGAAGCACTCATATTATCAGAACAAGCCTTTTAAGTGAAGGAAAATCTCTTTCAGAATCAATTAATTCACTTCGTATTTTGTTTGATATATCTACAGAGGTATATCCAATGTCAGATGACCCTATATCGACCTATGTAAATACAGATAAAGGTACACTTCACTATCAAGATTTCTGGATAAAAGAGAAAGGACTTCCAGAGGTATCTGATGTTTGGATTGAAGGTATTAATGAAGCAAAAATATCACCAATGGCGTTAAAAGCCTTACATAATGATGATAGGGTACTGATTGGCCCAAGCAATCCAGTGACGAGTATAGGCCCGATTCTTGCATTAAAAGAGATGCGTGACATCCTAGAAGAAAAAACAGTTCTTGCAGTAAGTCCAATAATCTCTAAAAAAGCTTTCAGTGGACCAGCGGTTAACTTAATGAAAGCAAAAAACATTGAAATATCTTCATCAGGCGTAGCCAGTGAGTACAAAGAACTAATAGATGGATTTATTGTTGATGTTAGGGATGACTGCCCATTGTCATCATTTAAAGGAGACTATAAGGTATACCGTGAAGATACTCTAATGACATCTTTAAATGCAAGCAAAAATCTTGCTCGATCAATTATTAATATATTTGATAACTTAAGTTGAGTGGATAATTGTTTTTAATGGAGATTTTAAATGAATGATAAATTATATAATTCTCTTATAAATGCACCCACAGTTAACCGAGGTAATTATACTTATTTCATTCATCCAATTTCAGACGGAGTTCCTCTACTAGAACCTTCCTTACTGAATGAGATATCTGATAATATCATTGAGAAGGTCGATATGGATGTCGATTGTATAATAACTATTGAAGCTATGGGTATTCCTATTGCAACATCTTTATCGTTGAAAACCGGAGTTCCAGTTTCAATTGTACGTAAAAGGAAATATGAGTTACCAGGTGAAATCGAAATATCGCAGAGTACTGGCTATTCTAAAGGAAAATTATACATTAATGGCATATCTGCAGATACTAAAGTTCTAATAGTCGATGATGTACTGAGTACGGGTGGTACACTGAGATCGCTTGTTAAAGCACTTGGTCAAATTGGTGCACAAATTTCAGATATAGTTGTTGTGATTGAAAGAGGAAATGGTGCTAAAGAACTCGCAAAAGAAGGTTTGGAGATAATTTCATTATCCCGTGTAGATGTGATTGATAACAAAGTTGTTGTAGAGAGAATATATGGTGAAAACAAGCAATAATCTTGAGTTTGATCTTGAATATATATTTAAAATCATTAATAAACAAAATCCAGATAAAATAGGATTGCAATTTCCTGAAGGATTAAAAAGACAGAGCTTTAATATAGCGTCACTAATTGAAGATCATACTGGCAAAGACGTTATTATTTCAGGTGATCCTTGCTTTGGAGCTTGTGACATAGACTATTATTTACTTTCAACTGTTGACATAATGTTTCATTTTGGGCATTCTACAATGAATATAGAGGATAACAGTACTGTTTATTTCATTGAATGTCAATCGAATATCGATTTAACTAATGTTGTAAAAAAGGCCATACCTGAGCTTAAAGGGAAAAAAATAGGAATTATAACTACAGTGCAACATACTGGTAAAATTCAATCTGCTGTAAAGATATTAGAATCTCATGGGTTTGAAGTTATATTAGGTACTGGTGACTCTAGAATAAAATATCCTGGCCAGGTCCTTGGTTGTAACTTTTCAGTGACTGATTCCAGTCAATGTGATGAATATTTATACGTAGGGAGTGGAAATTTTCATCCAATAGGTGTATATTTATCAAAAGGGAAAAGGGTTATTATAGCAGATCCTTTTATGGACGAGATTCGTATAGTAGACCCCTTTAAAACAATGAAACAAAGGTACATTGTAATAGCTAAATGCCATGATGCAATTGATTTTGGTATAATAGTTTCTAAAAAGGGAGGTCAAAAAAGGGATAAATTAGCTACGAAGTTAAAAAAACTAGCAAAGAATCATAATAAAAATGCATATATAATTTATATGGATTTGATCACTCCTGAACAACTGTTAAATTTTAAAGTTGATGCATTTATCAATACGGCTTGTCCTAGAATTGCTATTGATGATGTTGGTAACTACCAATCTCCTATACTAACACCAATTGAATTTGAGATACTTTTAGGTGAACGCAACTGGGATGACCTTGCGCTTGATGAAATAAGAGGCGACTGATTTTTTCATGAAAAAGAAAAAACTTGAAATTACCCTTGAAAAAGTTGAAAGATTTAAAAGTCCTAATCATAATTTAGAGCAATACTCAACCCCAGCTATAGTTGCATCTAGTATGTTACATTTTGCTTATATGAGAGGTGATATCAAGGACAGTGTAATATACGATCTTGGGTGTGGTACTGGGATATTATCAATAGGTGCGAAACTCCTCGGTGCTAAAGAAGTTATTGGATTTGACTTGGATGAAATGGCGTTAAAAGAAGCTAGAGTGAATGCTAATAAAAGGTCAGTTGATATTGAATTTAAATTGGAAAGTATAAAAAACATTCAAGGAAATTGTGATACAGTTATAATGAACCCACCATTCGGAGCACAAAAAAAAGGGGCAGATAGACCTTTTCTAGAAAAAGCAATAGATTTAGCAACTGTAATCTATTCAATACATAACTATGGGAGTTATGATTTTATAAGTCAATTTATATATCCTGCGAAGATAACAGACTACTATACAATTTCTTTTCCTATTAAACGAACATTCAATTTTCATACAAAAGATTTGGAATATATTCAAGCTGAAATATTTAGAATTGTGAAAATATAACGATCAAATCTTAGATACATTTATTTATATTGAGCAAAACTTTAAGGGTAAATTACATTTTTTATGAAAATCTATGTATACACAGCTATTGTTATAAATATATGTTTAGAATATTATATTCATATAACTTTCCGGAAAAATCAACATGAGGGATACATATTAGGATAAGAAGTAAAAAGAAATCATCAAGGCGTCGTCTACATTCTTCCAAAAATAAAGATGAGAATATATTGTCAAATAAAAAAGATCAAAAAGTAGCTAAAGAAAGTTCAACAAAAAGAAAAGGTAAAAAAAGTACATCCAAGAAACAGGAAGAATCCTATCCGAGTAATAAGGATAAAATAGTGATGCCAGGTGAACTTTTAGGAATTGTTGAAGAACTTGAACCTAGAGAAGGAACTTATACTTACTCTGGAGATATATATTCTAGCATCACTGGAAAAGTAATTGTAGATAAAGATAAAAGGACAATTTCAATACAACCTCTCACAAACACTCCATACAAACTGAAGAGTGGCGATATTGTGATAGGAGAAATAGTCAATGTTCGCGATTCAATTGCCATGGTTTCAATATCAGCTGTTAAAGGTCTGGATGAAAGAGAAATTTTAAACGACTCAAATTTTGTAATACGTATTTCGGATATTAGAGACTCTTATGTCCAAGATTTATCAAGAGAATTTTCATTGGGCGATGTTGTGAAAGCAAAAATAATTGATATAAATAATATGAGATTGACCACCTCGGGTGATAGTCTTGGAGTTATGACATCAAGATGTGCTAGATGTCATGAAATATTATCACTAGAAGAAGATAAATTACAATGTCCATCATGCTCAAGGATCGAAAATAGGAAAATGTCTAAAGATTATGGGACAGGTGTAATTTAATAAAGGTAACCTGTTGAACAAAATAATGATAATTAGAAGTTAAGATGATATTTTGAGATAATGCTCTGAAACTTAATTCTACGATTTTTATAGATACTTTAATTGAGGTAATGATAATGGAATTAAAAATAATTGATAAAACAAATGATGAACTCAGCCTTGAGATAAAAGGTGAAGATCACACATTCCTGAACATGTTAAAATTCATTTTGTTAGAAGATGACAGAGTCAATATTGCTACATATGATATAAAACATGTGAGTATAAGTGATCCGGTCCTGTATATGAAAACAGAGGGTTATGATCCAATTGAAGTTATTAGGGATGCGTTATCTAATATGTCACAAGAATGTGACGAGTTCCTGGATGCTTTTAGTAAAACAGTTAACTAATGTTTGATTATTCCTAGTTCTTTTAATAAAGAACTATATATTATTTTTTAATGAGGTAGCAACAATGGAACTAACTAATAATACGTTACAGAAATTCAAACATATTAAGAGAGAAACATCGGATTTTGTTAATATAGACCCGCTACAGACGGCTGGTATTCTCACACCGGAAGCGAGGGAAGCAATTCATGAGTGGGCGGATGGTTATTCAGTTTGTGATTTCTGTACAAGTACTGTTGACCTCATTAAAAAACCACCAATTAAAGATTTTGTGCATAAAGCTCTTCCATCATTTTTAGGAATCGATGAAGTAAGAGTTACTACAGGTGCCAGAGAAGCAAAGTTTGCTATAATGAATTCTTTTAGAACTGAAAATGCAACTATACTCATTGATGAATTAGCTCACTATTCAACAATTGTTGCTGCACAAAGGGCTAATTTTAATATTGTTAAAGTTCCATCTTCAGGGTATCCAAAATATAAGATTGACCCCGAAGATTATGCCAAGTCAATTGAGAATATTATTTCTGATACTAAAAAACCACCAACATTGGCTTTATTGACATATCCTGATGGAAATTATGGTAACCTTCAAGATGCTGAGAGTATTGCTAAAAAATGCCAAGAATATGACGTTCCACTTATTCTTAATTGTGCATATTCTGTGGGTAGAATGCCTGTAAATGCTAAAGAAATAGGAGCGGATTTCATTGTTGCAAGTGGACATAAATCAATGGCATCCTCAGGCCCAATTGGATTATTAGGAACATCTGATCAATATTCGGACATAATTTTCAGGAAATCTCCTACAAATAAGAACAAAGAAGTAGAAATGTTAGGCTGTACTGCAAGAGGTACTACTATAATGACCATGATGGCATCATTTCCTACTGTTGTAGAACGTGTGAATAACTGGGGTCAGGAGGTTAATAATGCACGCTGGTTTTCATTAAAACTCGAGGATATTGGCTTAAAACAAGTGGGTGATAACCCTCATAATCATGACCTTCTTTTCTTTGAGGCACCGATTTTATATGATATTTCACAAAAAGCAAAAGGTGGGCGATACTTTTTGTACAAAGAACTCAAATCAAGAAGTATACATGGTGTAAAACCAGGTCTTACTAAAAACTTTAAATTAAGTACATATGGACTTGATAAAGAAAAACTCTCTTATGTAGCAGATTCATTTAAAGAAATCATTGAAAAACATACTTAATTTATTAATACTACCTTTTATTTTTTGTAAATAAGGTAAAAGTTGAAAGGTAGCATAGTTTCATATTTTTATACATTTTGTACTTTCAATGTTCTGCTAAAAATGAAAATAAAAATGAACTGTTAATCTGTATCGTTTACATGTAATACTTTAGTGAGTTCAAGTCCTTTTTCCCCAATATCTAGAAGCTGTTTTTTGAGTTCATCTTTTGTAATATATTTTTCAGTTCTTGTATCATCAGATTGCTGTATCTTAATAGCAATTTCATTTTTAGTGTATGCTCTACTTAAGCATTCTTTTATAATTTCGGCATAGATGCCTGCAATTACTAAGAGACAGTCATATATTTTGTTACTAGAAATTGCATCTTCCTGATTTACATTAAGAGACGTTAGTTTACTTGACTTTATGTAAGTTTGCATGTATGTTTTCAGCTCCTTGACTAGCAGCTTTAAATTACTAATGTCAAGAGCTGCATACAGTTCTTTGTCCGAGGTTATGTTTGTGTCATTAAAATAAACTGTGTAGCTGTCATCATAAACCGTGATTCTAAATTGGTTTTCATCATTATTATCTTTAAATAGAGCATCGACACTATTTCCATCAATGTTTGCGGAATATAAGATGAAATTTGATACATCAAATAACTTAACTTTATTTTCTTTATGAATTATTCCAGTGGCCTTCCAGGTAGGCAATGCTATTTTATCATGCAGCTCATTTACTTTTAGAATTTCATGTATGAATCTGAGTTTTAGTTTATAACTGATGTTTTTAATACTGGCAGTTAATTCTCCAACTAACACACTGTTATCAATATAAGCACTATAAGTCTTTTCAGGATAATAGATATAGTCTGAAAAAAATGGTGTAAGAATATTTAATATCTTAGAATCAATTGCATTAATTTCGTTATTAGTTTCATCCTGTATTTTATTTATATGCTGCTGAATTTGTTCTACTTCTTCTGATACAATCTTTTTTGATGCACTGATAATATTATTTTTTATGGAGCTAATTTCATTAAATTCATTAACATTATCTAAATGCTCTACATAATTAATGAGATATTGTTCTAATTCACTTATCTCATTCAATTTCATGTTATGTTCTTTAACAGCTTTCTCTGCATCTTCATCAAGCTTTATCTTAGAGTTTTCTAAAGGTATTACTGCTTTACAAACATTTACAAATTCCTGAATATCATGAATAAAATCACGTTGGACAGGCAATTTGGTAGAATCTTGATATGTGAATAACATTTAATCCCCACGCTTTTAAAAGTTTATAAGAAATACGTAATTTATAGATAAAAGCTTTTTGTATAAATAAAAAAATAGATATATATCTATTAATTTTCATTTCAACAAATCTCTTACTGGATTTAACAATAAGTTCATGTACTTAACAGCACCATTTTTGAGATCCATTGGATGTAATTCTTCAGATTGGAACAACCCTTCTAATTCATTATAACTCTTGCATTCAATATTGCCACCATATTTCTCAGGCCGATTGAATATTATTTCATCGTATCGAGGGAATATATGATACTTGAATAAACTCAAGACTGGATTATCATCTACCTGTCCCACAGGACAAAAAGCCTTTTTCATTTTCCTAACTATGTCTTCCTCAGTATCATCAACTGAAATATAATTGTCTTTTGAAGACGCCATTTTAGATCCATCTAATCCTAGGAGTATTGGTGTATGAACGCAAATAGGTGATTTAAACCCGAGGTTTGGTAAACCCTCTCGAGCTAACATATGTATTTTTCTTTGATCAATTCCACCAACAGCTAAATCTACGTTTAACATTGCAATATCAATTGCTTGCATAATAGGATAGACCATCTGAGAGACTTTAGGGTCATCCATTTGTCTTCCAACTTCATCCATACTTCTTTTAGCTCTCTTTAGAGAAGTTGTACTTGTAAGTCTTAGCACATTAAGCATATATTCAGAATCTAATTGGAAATCAGAACCGTAAACAAATTTTGTTTTATTAGCATCAAGTCCTAGTGCGATAAAACACTCTTTATTGTAATCAGCTATTTCACGTACTTCTGCCATTGTTCCTTTTTTATTTAAAAATGCATGTACATCTGCTAATAAAACAATTATCTCAAAACCAGCATTTTGCAAATCTATTAACTTGTTTACTGTAAGAACATGACCCATATGAATCTTACCACTGGGTTCATAGCCAACATAAGCACTAGGATTTTCTTTTTGATTTAAAAGTGCTATAAGTTGCTCCTCAGTAACTATTTCTTGAACATTTCTCTTAATTAACTCGATCTTGTCCATTTGTTCACCACTGTATTATTGTAAAATGAATGCATACCTCAAAGAAAGATTTAAAATAATTATTATGTTACAGATATATTCAAAATAAAAGCATTTTGATATAAAATGATAGTGACTCTTGTTAACCTTAATTCTTAATAAATGTAGCGTACTTTATCCCCTTAATGGTTTATTTTAAATATGATTTTCTGTGAAAAAACTAAAATAGTAAATGGTCTATAAGAAAGTAAAAAAATCAAACATACTATATAATAAAAAATAAATGTATTTAATTGGCACAAGTTTTGTAGTAATGAAGGAGTAAAGCAATGTTCTTTTTTGAAAACGTCTTTTACGAAATATCAATTTTAATCCTTTTAGCTACTGTTTTTGGCGCCATAATGTTGCGACTTAAGCAACCTTTAATTGTTGCATTTATTATTATTGGAATATTAGTTGGACCTAGTTACTTAGGTTGGATTGAAGCCACTGAAGAAGTAGAACTCCTTGCAGAAATGGGTATTGCACTTTTGCTTTTTGTAGTAGGGCTCAAGCTTGACCTTCATCTCATACGCACGTTAGGCCCTATTGCTGTTGCAACAGGTCTTGGTCAAGTAATTTTCACATCAGTATTTGGGTTTTTTATTGCACTAGGACTGGGTCTTGATACAATTCCTGCACTATATGTTGCTGTAGCTCTGACGTTTTCTAGTACTATTATTATTGTAAAATTACTATCTGATAAGAAAGAAGTTGATGAACTTCATGGAAGAATTGCGATAGGTTTTCTTATTGTTCAGGATATTGTAGTTGTCTTGGTAATGATCGGTTTATCCGCATTGGGTGCGGGAACTGCAGCAGAAAGTGACGTAACAGCAGAAATTATTTTCTTGTTCTTGAGTGGAATTGCATTTCTTGCAGCAATAGCGTTCATGATGTTTTTTGTATTACCAACTCTACTTAGACACTTAGCTAAATCACAAGAGCTCATGGTACTTTTTGCGGTAGCTTGGGCATTATCCTTGGCTTCAATTGGTGATTATCTCGGGTTCAGTAAAGAAGTTGGAGCTTTCCTTGGTGGAGTTTCACTTGCTTCAACTCAATTTAGGGAAGCAATAGGATCCAGACTGGTTAGTTTAAGGGACTTTTTACTTCTGTTTTTCTTCCTTCACCTAGGTTCACAGCTAGATATGGGTATATTGGGAGATCAAGTAACACCCGCTATAATATTGTCTCTATTTGTACTAATCGGAAATCCAATAATTGTTTTAACAATCATGGGAATCATGGGTTACAGAAAAAGAACTGGATTCTTGGCAGGCTTGACTGTAGCTCAAATAAGTGAATTCTCTTTAATTTTAGCTGCATTAGGTTATAGCCTTGGACATATAGGTACTGATACTGTAGGAATGATTACACTTGTAGGACTAATAACAATAGGTACATCTACTTACATGATAATTTATTCGCATCAACTATATGATAGATTAGCACCCTACCTCAGCATTTTTGAGCGTAAGAAGCCTTCCAGAGGTCATAGTAACTTTGATGAACTAGCAAACGTGGATATAATCATATTTGGTATGGGTCGATTTGGAAGTAACATTGGGAAGAACTTAAAGGTTCGAGGTAGGAAAGTATTAGCTATAGACTTTGATCCAAAAGTGACAGATAAACTCCAGGAATTGAACTATGATGTATATTATGGCGATGCCGAGGATATGGAATATCTGAACACTCTTCCACTTAGTCGTACAGGATGGGTTGTTAGTGCTGTACCCCAGCGTCATACAAATCTAACACTAATGCGTGCACTTAGGGAGCATGGATATAAAGGAAAAATTGCAGTTACTGCACACAATGAATCTGATGCAAGCTTCTTTTATATGGAAGGAGCCGACTTGGTCTTCATGCCATTTGTGGATGCAGCTTCCAATGCAGCTGATAAGCTGACATAATAACGAATAGAAAGTATATCTAAATTAGCCCTGACATAGAAGCTGCTTATTTATTGTCACTAGTTTGGAATATGTTACATACCAGAAAATCATGGCCTTGTGGTGAACTGAACTCCGGAATGTCCCATTTCTGAACTATTTTTTGACGCTGTGTTATGGATTTGATATTATCTTTTGGGTTATACCCTTCTACAAGATACCTATGTTTATATACAACAATTCCTTTTCTTTGCCATGAAGGTAGTTTTGCTAAATTAATACCGTCTTCAAACATTAATTCATGAATATAAGAAGAATCCTTATTTTTTAACAAATTAAATGCATCCTTTGGGCTCATGCCCTTTTTTATAAGAGTATAGTGTCCATAGGAATTGATATAATTCCTCCATGCTTCCCTTTGTCGCCATATAAAATAGTCAACAATTTTATCTTTTTCTACTGGTATAACTCTAGAATCAAAAGATATAGGCTCACTCAAACCCAGTTCAATTGATAATGAACTACTAAAATAACTTGGAACGATAGAATCTAATTTCTCAATCCTACCGTCAAATTCTAAATTCAAAAATAAGAAACTAACTTCATCTGAAAAAGTATAAGATAATATGGGGTTCAACCCACTTTTCTTGAAAAAGCTCTCTATTGAATCAGCAAAACCTTTAGTAAGTCTAAAATCGTATGGTTTTTCAAAATCAAGCTTTTCTAATGTTTTCTTAAAATTTCTCCCATCGATACGAATTATAACAGGAGGTAAAGATCTGATATCTGCATATATTTCATTTTCTTTCATTTATTAATGCTAACCAATTTATACTTCTTTTTCTTCTGTATTAGTCTTTTTCTTAAAGTTTGCAAATATGTCTCTTATAAGAACTATATCAGCGGCAGTAATTACCCATCTATATGGAATTATAACTCCTTTTTCATTAATATCAAATAAATCTTTGTTTATTTCTGAAATTGCAAGCCCTCTTACTTTTCTTTCATTAATATCAAGAACTAAATCACTTACTTTACCTACATAAGTACCTGAGTTAGTGTATACGTTCAATCCAAACAATGAGGTCATTTCTGTTAGCATCAAATCCCCTGTAAATCTTTATAAATTGCTATTGGCTATATTTTATCGAATAATTCTAGGTATAGTTAAACTAGATGATTTAAATATTTATATCATTTTGGGTATATTATTATATCTTCACTAAATGTCATTTTAAACTCTGTTATATACCTTTCAATATTATTGTATATCAATTAACTCTATGCTATCTTGAATGCTCACAACAGATTTACTTAATTGATTCATTTGCTCATCTGTAAGATTTAACTCAAAGACCTTTTCAACACCATCCTTACCAATTTTTGCTGGTACACCTAAATATATGTTCTCATAACCATATTCACCATTGAGATTTACCGTAGTAGGCATAATTCGTTTTGAATCTTTAGCCACAGATGCTACCATATGAGCTATTGATGCTCCAGGAGCATAAAAAGCACTTCCCGTTTTGAAATGACTGACGATTTCTGCTCCTCCATTTATAGTTCTATCGACAATTGAGTCAAGGGTTTCCTTTTCAATCAATTCTGTGATGGGTATACCTGAAACAGTAGTATATTGAGGTACTGGTAGCATTAAATTATCATGACTTCCAATTACCATTGCGTTAATATCTTTCACCGAACACTCAAGTTCCATAGCCACAAATGTTGCGAACCGTGTAGAATCTAACATACCACCCATTCCAAAAACTCGATTTTTGTCAGCTTTTAAGATCTCTGAAGCAAGATATGTCATTGGGTCAAGTGGATTTGTAACTACGATCACAATCGCATCAGGTGCATATTTGTTGATGTTATTACATACATCTTTTATAATACCTGAATTTATTCTTAACAGATCTTTTCTATCCATACCTGGTTTACGCGGTACACCTGCAGTTATGACAACAATGTCAGATTCACTGATATTACTATACTCATTAGTCCCAAGAATCTTAGTATCATATCTCATCAACGGTGCAGATTGTAGGAGATCTAAGGATTTACCTTGCGGAATTCCTTCCACAATATCTACCATTACGATCTCACCAATTTCGAGCTCTGCAATTCTTTGTACAACAGTAGCACCTACATTCCCTGCACCTATAACTGATATTTTTTTCATGTGATTGTTCCTCTTTTATACGTAATTGTGTAATAACCGTTTGCAAATTATGCAATTATATAGCTACATCTGCACTTAAACTGGAATTAAAATTTATTTTTTATTTATGAACTAGTGATAGTGGACACTATTTAAGGATATTATATCAATACTATTATTAGATTTATCGATATTAACTGGATTTAATATATATTTTAAGTTACAAATAAGATAAGATTGGGATCTTAATAGACTCTATCATTTAAATTCTGGTTGAATGCAATATTCCCTTGATCTATCTAAAAATGAGCCAAGCCAGGAATATTTGTATACTAATTCAGATCAATCTATTAATTATAGTTATTATCAGATAACTGTTACATTGAAACTTAAAAAGAAATGCTTTAATAAGAAATAATCAATCCATGAGAATTATTAAATTTTAATGTTGTAGATTTTCATGTATGATATCATAGTCGTTGGGGGCGGTCCAGCAGGATCAACAGCTGCCAGATATGCTTCAAGATTTGGACTTAAAACACTAATTCTAGATAAAAAGAAGTTTCCAAGACACAAAACATGCGCTGGCGCTGTCAGTGAATATGCTATACGAAATTTAGGTATACCCATACCAGAACATTTGATTGAAAAAGAGATAGTGGGAGCTAGAGTAGTTTATGGTTCATATTCTTTAGAATCAATAAAAGATGGTAACAGGGCAGCTATTACTGTACACCGTGATAAATTTGATATGTATTTAGTTGAGCAAGCAGTTGAACAAGGGGCTACTTTCATTGACGATACTGCTGTAAAAGAATTAGTATTCAATAAGGAATATGTTGAAGTGCACACATTGAATAAAATATATCATGCTAAAATAATAATCGGTGCGGATGGCGTAAACGGAGTTTGTTCTAAATATGTGCGTGAAAGCTTATCCGTCCAAGAAAAAGCCTTTTCAATAGAGGCTCATGTTCCCACAAAATCATTTCCTATAAAAGATAGACGAACTGATGTTGTAGAATTTCATTTTGGTGATGTTGATAAAGGATATGGTTGGATATTTCCAAAAAAAGATTTTTTCTGTATAGGAATTGGGGAGATTGGGAACTCAGCTGAGAATCCGTTAACATTTTATAAAAGATTTAGTTCCAAGTTAGGATTAGAATATGTTAAACCTAGAGGACACTCAATTCCAGTTGGCGGCTATAAAAGGAAAACATACAATGATAAAATATTATTAACAGGTGATGCAGCTGGTTTTGTCGATGCATTTTTAGGTGAAGGTATTGCGTATGCAATAATTTCAGGAAAAATAGCTGCAGAAACAGCTAAAGATGCAATCAATGAAAACGATGTTACCTGTAAACAACTTGTAAAATACCATACAAACTGTAACAAGAGTTTCGGTAAAAACTTAAAATATTCCTTAATATTATCAAAATTGTTTTATCAAAGCCCGAAAACATTTGCTTTAATGTTAGTCCAGAACCCACCTTTATTAGAAAAATTTGTTTTATTGGCAACAAATGAATATAGTTATTCATCGTACATAAAATGGCTTATTCCTAGGATTCCTTACTATAAAGCAAAACAATTAATAAATAAAGCGAACTAGAATCAAATTAAATGAATTTTAAACAAATCATTCTTCCATTGAAGAAAGCATATCCAAAAAACAGTTTTTATTATAAGGATGAACCTTTTTATGTATTAATCTCCACAGTATTATCACAAAGAACCCGTGATGAGATTACATACAAATCATCGTTAAAACTAATGTCAAGGTTTAGCTCAGCTAGATCACTATCGAATGCTAGCTTAGAAGAGATCGAGCTACTAATAAAAGACGTAGGCTTTTATAGAGTTAAGGCTCAAAGAATCAAACAAATAGCTAAAATAATAGAAAATGATTATGATGGCGAAGTACCAGATACTTTAGACGAATTGCTAAAACTTCCGGGTGTTGGTAGTAAAACTGCAAATTGTGTTTTGATTTATTCTTTTGGAGTAGATACAATTGCTGTTGATACTCATGTTCATAGAATCTCAAATAGACTGGGGTTGGTGGAATCAGAAACACCTGAAGAAACTGAGTCGTTATTAAAAGCTACCATACCTAAAAAATATTGGAAAGACATAAATGAACTGTTTGTGCAACTTGGACAGAATGTGTGTAGACCCATGAACCCAAAATGTGATATTTGCATGATCGAATCGACCTGTCCAAAGGTATACTGAAAAATTTCAATATAAAACCTAATATAAGATGATTATATTTAATGAAACAGAGACTTTAATTTAAATATTGTAAATATTAAGATACTAATAATCATTAAGGATGTAATATAATGTTATTGATAGGAGAAGCACTAATCGGCGAAGGCCCTGAACTGGCACATATTGATCTTCTTGCCGGCGATAAAAATGGGCCAGTAGGACAAGCATTTGCAAACGGAATGACACAATTATCAGCTGGACATACACCTCTTCTTTCAGTAGTCAGGCCCAACCTGCTTGCAAAACCTGCAACTCTCATTGTACCAAAAGTGACAGTAAAGAACATGGATCAAGCTTCTCAGGTATTTGGACCAGCTCAAGCAGCTGTAGCAAAAGCAGTATCTGACAGCGTTGAAGAAGGTGTTATTAAAAAAGAGGACGCCGAGGACCTTGTTCTAGTTGTAAGTGTTTTCATTGACCCATCCGCATCTGACTATAATCGAATTTATCGTTATAATTATGGAGCGACCAAACTTGCAGTTAAACGTGCCTTTGATGGATTCCCAGATGTTGATACTGTACTTCATGAAAAAGACCGCGCTTCACATGCAATAATGGGCTTCAAAGTATCAAGATTATGGGATCCGCCATATCTACAAGTTGCTCTTGATAATCCTAACATTGACGCTATATTGAACGTAATACAGCAAATTCCAAAAAGTGATCACGTTATCTTGGAGGCAGGTACTCCTTTGATCAAAAGATATGGGGTTGACGTAGTTTCCCGAATTCGTGAAGTTAAACCAGATGCATTTATCGTCGCAGATTTGAAAACATTAGATACGGGTAATCTGGAAGCACGAATGGTTGCAGATTCTACAGCAGATGCAATTGTTGTTTCCGCTTTAGCACCAATACCAACTCTAAATAAAGCTATTGATGAAGCTCATAAAACGGGTATTTACGCTGTAATGGATACATTAAATCATCCTGATCCAGTTTCAATCTTAAAAAAGCTGGATAAATTGCCTGATGTAGTTGAACTTCACAGAGCAATCGATGTAGAGGACACAGAACATGCTTGGGGTAGCATCGAAGAAATTAAACAATTATCACCAAAAATACTTGTCGCAGTTGCCGGTGGTATTAGGGTTCACACAATACCAGATGCTTTAAAAGCAGGAGCAGATATTCTAGTTGTTGGCAGAGCAATAACTAACGCCAAAGATGTAAGACAAGTTGCTGAAACCTTTATAGAGAATCTTAACAAACCTGAAATTGATCAATTTAGAGTTATGACTGACTTTTAAGCTCAGTCTAACTAAAAAAAGACTCAATTTTTTGGAGGTAGTTCAGGATGAAATCACCGATTATAATTGTCAATTTCAAGACATATGAAGAAGGAACTGGAGAAAATTCAGTAAATATTGCTAAAGCTTGTAGAGACGTTGGGGAAGAGTCGGGTATTAATATTGCTGTAGCTCCACAAACATGCGATATATATAGAATTTCTTCTCAAATTGAAGATATATCTATTTATTCTCAGCATATAGATGGGGTTGGACCTGGAAGCTTTACAGGCCATACATTTTCATCTGGTATCAAATCAGCAGGTGCTACAGGCACTCTGATAAACCACTCTGAAAAGCGTTTGAAGTTAGCTGACATAGAATCAGCTGTTTCTGTAGCAAAAAAATCCGAACTCACAAGTGTAATATGCACTAATAATGTACTTACAAGCGCAGCAGCCGCATCTTTTGGACCTGATTATGTGGCAGTTGAACCACCTGAACTTATTGGCTCCGGGATACCTGTATCAGAAGCAAATCCTGATATTGTTCGAGATACTGTAACTGGTGTACAGAACATCAACTCAGATGTTAAAGTACTATGTGGTGCGGGAATTTCTCAAGGTAAAGACCTAAAAGCCGCACTTGAACTTGGTTCACATGGTGTACTTTTAGCTTCAGGTATTGTAAAATCGAATGAACCAAAAAAAGCATTGGAAAACCTAATAAGTTTGATTTAAGATATAAATCTAACTTAATTCACACCCTTATTGTGGCTCCAATTCCACATAATAACTGTTCTACTTCATCTTGAATCTTTTCGGGTTCAAGATCTCCAAATATACATATTCTATAAGTTACACTCAACTGCTTTACTTCAGGCACCTTATCATAAATATCTATAATATCCACTTTCAGAATACCATCTACAGTTGAAATAATATTTTTTATAGTTGAAGGATTAGAATTGACTGGAATTAGAACTGAAATGTCTCTATTAATATGCTTTTGATTTTCTATTTTCCACTGTAGGAGTTCATCCTCTGATAAAAGCCTGATATTCTCAATTTTAAGATTAGTAACTTTATTGTGTTTTTTAATAAACACTTCTTTAGGTGTAACTTTCTCTACGGTACCTACGTGCGTTACATTAGAATATAAGTGCAAAAAACCTTTTTCAGTATTAATCGCCTCAACAATTCTGTGGAACTCAGCTATTTTTTCATTAATTAACTTATCTGACCTTCGAAGAGCTGAAGAAGTATCGCCAAAATGTGTTGCTGCATCTTTCATTTTTGTTATGAATAGATCTAAATTATTCTCTTTAACAGTCTTTGAAATCTCTGAACACTGGTTAAGAAATGTATCATGCACTTTACTTACTTCTGGATTCTCCATTTGTATCATGGCATAGAGATAAGGATTTTGATCAAGTATTCTGCCAACAAAATCAACCATGATCTCATAAACGGGGCTCATAAACCTTCTAGATCTTGCAATATCAAAATCTAGTTCCATGAATGTTGTTCCAATTGTTATGTACGCAAAATGGGTAAGACCCTGAACAACAGAGACCATATTATCATGTTCTCTGGGATCAATGATCTCAATATGAGCTCCATTACTTTCTAAAAGTTCCTTAATTAAACCAAACCATTCCTTTGACCTATCAGAAGGTGGGGTTAAAATAATTATTTGACCATAAAGGCTAGCAATAGATGGTCCAAACATTGGATGTGCTCCTATGATCTCTACGTCTTCTGGTGCATATTTGGTCATTGCATCAAAAGGTTTTACTTTAATTGATGTAAAATCCATAAGTAAACTGCCAGCACTCATCTTAGGTGCAATTTCAGAAATCACTTGTTCTGTTAGATCAATGGGTACAGATATTATTACAATATCACTTTTTTTAATTTCAGTATCCAAATCATCTACAAATCTGACACCCAACCTTTCTGCAATATCTTTTCTTCCACTTTTTCCCCAGACACTGACATTAAAGTTATTATTTTTGAAAAAAATTGAGAACCATTGCCCCATTTCACCAGTACCACCAATGATAAGAACGTTCAGTGGTTTCAATCGCAAGAATTAAGTTCCTCCATAACCGCTTTTTTCATAACTTGGATTGGAGGTTTAGTCCCAGTCCAAATGCGAAATGCTTCAGCACCCTGGTATACTAGCATCATAACACCGCTGATAGTTTTTGCACCAGCCTTTTTTGCCTCCTTTAATAGCTTTGTTTCTACAGGATTGTATACAATATCAAACACAGTTAAGTCCGAGCGTAATATATTTTGAGTAGCAATAGTTTCGTTTAAATTTGGTACCATACCCACGGTAGTAGTATTTATTAGAATATCCGCATTTTTTAATGCACTTTTAAGAGAACTTAATTCATATATTGTAACATCGTCCGCGTAATCTTTCAAATCATTGCCCAATGAAACTGCACGATCTTTATTTCTGTTAACTATCCTGATACTTGCACCTTCTTCTGCTAATTGGAATGAGATTGCTCTTGCAGCACCCCCCGCCCCAACAATAACGACGGTTGAACCCTTTACAGCTATGTTCTCATCTTTTAGAGAATTGAGTGCACCTATACCATCAGTATTGTACCCATAGATGCCATTTTTAAAATCTATAGTATTAATGGCACCAATTCTTTTAGCGATGGGATCGATATTTATGTGTTCCATTAAACCTTCTTTGTGAGGTACAGTTAGGTTAATTCCACCAAATCCCATCACCTCAGCTCCCTTTACTGCAGTCAATAGATCATTTGGTTTAACTCTAAAAGCATGATATTCATTCTGTAACCCAAGATCCTTAAATGCTGCATTGTGCATTTTAGGGGACATTGAATGTTTAACAGGATCTCCAAAAACTCCAAAAACAGTTTTCATGTAATCCACTCTATAATTTCTTTTAGTTTATCGATTCGAACTTGCCCAGGTGCTGTAGGATTATTAACATACCCATATGTTAAAACTGAGCCATATATTGGTGCAATTATCCTTGAATGTTTTCCAATTTCTCCCATAGATATAGCACATATTTTGTGTTCAGTATTCAAAGTAACCTGAAGTAATCTGATGACATCTTCTTTACCTAAAGGCATAACAGCTATTTTGGTAATATCTGCACGTAAAGTGGCTGATCTATTGATCAGATGCTGTAAGTCACTGTTTGGAGGAGTACTCTCAAAATTATGATACGAAAGTATCACCTTAGACTTGTTCTTTTTAATCTCTTTAATAACTTCAACTAACACCTGCTCATCAGTAGATAACTCCAGATCAATATAATCAACACGTGATGAAATGCTGGACAATATTGATAATCTTTCATTCTCAGAGCCTTTCCAACTCCCTCCTTCTATAGATGAACGATTGGTTGCAATACATGTTAACTCGGTCTTATCTTTAATTGAGGTTATCAATTTCATTAATTCTTCAACTGAGTAAGGTTCCATCAGATCTATTCTAAACTCAAGTGCAGTAGCCCCCATTTTCTTAGCACATATCGCTTGATCAAGAACATTATCAGAAATAGAAGCTATTATCAACGGATACTTAACATGCCCTTTATCCATAATTAAGTCCTTCAAATAAAATAAATAAAATCATTTTTCTATAATAGTTTCTTCAATCTTCATCCCAAAATGGCGACCAGTATTCTCGATATGAACCAATACTTCATCTCCTTGCTTAACCTCGGCAACAGAGATTGATTTTCCATCCTTACCTACAAGTTTGATAGTCTCTGCGTTTTGAAGTATTGTCTTAACACATTTCCCATCAACTTCAGCTTCTATTAACATCAATGGTCGCCTTTCGATCTTTACTCTTCCAACAACACCGTCTCTGAGTCCCCCATCCTTATCAACTAGTGTGACCTTGTCTCCACCTTCTATCTCTGACAAGTAACGTGTCTTATCCCCGATCTTGATATATGCATGAACTGCACCTGCATTAACTCTAAATGGCCTTGATGCGACATAGGGACTTTCTTCAGATTCGGATTGTATTAAAAAAAGTCCTTCAGATTGTGATCCTATTAACATCCCTTCACCAACAGTCATAAGATTACAAGTATCGACACAGACCCGATCTCCCATTCCTACAGCTTCTACTCTTTTAATCTTAGCAGGCTGCAAACTCACTTTACCTGCACTGAACTTTTCAGTTACAGAAACTGTTTTTTTGATCTCATCAGGATTATCACTATCTATCAATATACCTTCAGAGCCATGCTCCATTGTTTCCAGTGCAACCTTAGCCTCTTCCCAACTCTTAACTCCGGATATGATAGAAACATCTTTCTGATGTAATCCAGCAATAAGGTTCTCTAGAGGTATTACTTTCCAGTCGGTTCCAATAACTATCAAATAATCACATATTTCTCCCATAGTGTGTGCAAATAGTTCATACTGTTTATTTTGTATTACAACATATGCAGCTACCTTAACTCCCTTCTCTTTTAATTGTGCAGCTTTACTGATATCCAATGAACCAGAAAGGTCTTGAGGTATATTTCTTGTACCATCGCCCTCACTGTTTTTTCCAACAACATAAATATCAGCGTTGCTTTTGAGGTTAGCATCAAAGGCTGCTATAGTAATATCGCCAAGTTCTCGAACCTTTTCAACATCATCTGCATCTACTAGAACACATTTGACACCAGACTCCAACCCCGTAGTAATTCTAGACTTACGATCGTTCCAACTACCATGATCGGCTTTAACCCAAACTTCTTTTTGAACCATAGAAATTAACCTTCTGAATATTTGATATAGTTACATATCGCTGTAATCATAAGAATATTTCTAATGCTTCCTCAACTGACATATCTTTATGGACGATCTGACTAATCGCCTTTGACATGAGTGTTGGGTTCTTGTGTTGGAATATGTTTCTTCCAATAGCCACACCTCTTGCACCTGCATCTAAAGAACCCCGAACCATCTCTAGAAACTCTCTATCAGTTTCAGTCTTTGGTCCACCTGCAACTACTATTGGTACGGGACAGCCGTTAACCACTTCTTTGAATGAATCAGGATCTCCTGTATACAATGTTTTTATTACATCTGATCCTAGCTCTGCACCAACTCTTGCAACATGTCCTACTAGCTCAGGACTATGTGGATTCTCTATCTTCTTCCCCCTAGGATACATCATTGAGAGTAATGGCATACCCCATTCATCGCACTGTTCTGCGACACTACCTAACTTATGCAGCTGTTCAGCTTCAGTTTCCGAACCTATGTTTATATGAATGGATACAGCATCAGCACCCATCTGCAATGCTTCTTTCACTGTACATACCTGAATTTTATTATTAGGATCTGGACCAAGTGAAGTAGACCCACTCATATGAACGATCAATCCAACATCATGCCCGTAACCTCGGTGCCCGTGACGGATCATACCTTTCTGCATAAGGACAGCGTTTGCTCCCCCTTCAGCTACTTTATTGATAGAATCCGCAATATCTATTAGACCGGGAATAGGTCCATCTGATATCCCATGATCCATGGGTATTATGAACATATTGCGACTTTCCCTATCCATTATTCTTTCAATTCTTATTCTCTTTCCAATCTCAGCCATAAAACGCCTCCATGTAGTATGCTAACATGTGACATATTAGCATGGAACATATTTATATTTTACCCATGTTTGTTTTTTGGAAGGGAAGATATTCTGGTCTGCAGGCGAATTGTTACTGGAATAGGTATCAATTAAAACAAATAAAATATATGTTGTAAGAACTGATTGCTCAAACTATATGGCATAATTATTTAAACGATTTAGTTCTATCAATATCACAAAAAAACCTAGTTTAAAATCTACTTAAAATGTTCTTTATTCGAAATAACTGCTATTAAGGTATGTGTAAATGAAGACCTTGAAGATATTGATTATAAATAACCATGGACAATTTTGTCATTTAATTCACAGGACAGTTAGGGATTTTGATATGGATACTAAAATAGTCCCGAACATCACCTCAGTTGATTCTTTAATCGAGGAGGAGCCTGATGGTTTGATCCTAAGTGGCGGTCCTTCAATGGAAAGGACGGGGCTTAGTATGGATTATATTGATAGTATTGATGTTCCGATATTAGGCATATGTCTTGGACACCAACTTATAGCTAAGAAGTTTGGTGGGGATTATGGAATAGGAAAAAATGGTGGTTATGCCGCAATTGATATTGAGATTATGGAAGAAGATGATATTTTACAAGGATTAGCACCATCCATATCTGTCTGGGCATCACATGCTGACGAGGTAACGGTTCTTCCTAAGAACTTTATTCACTTAGCTCGCTCGAACTTATGTGAAATTGAAGCGATGAAACACCCTTCAAGACCTATATATGGAATTCAATGGCATCCAGAAGTTTCACATACTCAAAAAGGTACTGAACTATTTGAAAACTATTTCAGAATATGTGAACAGTACTAAAATATAAATTCTAAAATTAATAGATTTAATTTAAGTATATTTGTATTACATTCCCATTTTCTTCATCATTTTTTGCATATTGAATTTTCCGCCCCTCATACCTTTCATAGCATTTTGCATCATTTTATGATATTTTAGTAATTCTCGTACATCTTCTGGGTTATTTCCGGAACCTCTAGAGATCCTTTTGATCCTAGAACTACCTATAATACGTGGGTTTAACATTTCTTCTTCAGTCATAGAATCCATTATGATCCTATATCTTCCGAGCTTGTCACCAGTGACTTGATATGCATTTTCTGGAAGTTTTGCCCCTAGTCCACCAGGTAACATTTGCATGATCTGTTTCATTGGACCCATTTTATTCAAAGCTTCCATTTGTTTATACATGTCCTTGAGGGTAAACTTACCTCTCATCATAGATTCCATATCAATATCATCTTTATCAAGTGACTCTTCTGCCTTTTCTAACAAGCTTTTGATATCACCCATTCCTAAAAGACGCGATATGAATCGATCAGGTTCAAATCGTTCAAAGTCCTCAGGAGTTTCACCTGTACCAATAAATGCAATGGAAGAATTAGTTTCAGAAACTGCTGAAATGGCACCACCGCCTTTTGCAGTACCATCAAGTTTTGAGATAATAACGCCAGATATTCGTATGGATTCATTGAAAGCTCGAGCTTGTTCGCTTGCCTGTTGACCAATAGCAGCATCTAATACAAGGAATTTGTGATCGGGGTCAAGTATTTCATGGATTTGTTCCATCTCTTTTATCAAGTCTTTCTCGAGTGCATGTCTTCCCGCAGTATCAATGATCTTGACATCGTACTTTTCAATCTCTTTAATTCCTCTCTTAACAATTTCTACAGCATCCTTGTTTTCTTCTTCACCGTAGAATGGGACATTCAATCTTTCACACAATGTCTTTAATTGCTGGTATGCACCTGGTCTGAACGTATCGGCACATACTACAGCAGGCTTGAGTCCTTTCTTTTGAAAATATCGTGCAAGTTTTGCAGTAGTTGTGGTTTTCCCACTACCCTGAAGTCCAATCATCATGATCTTTTGTTCTTTCAGTTGAACTTCAGTCCCTTTTCCGATAATGCTGATGAGCTCTTGATAAACAATTCTAATGACATGTTCCTTTGGACTCATTCCCTTTGGCACTTCTTCTTTTAAAGCCCGCTCCTTTATTTTCTTTGACATCTCCATAACCATACTGACATTCACGTCAGATTGGAGCAAAGCTCTTTGAATATCTTTTACCACTTCGTTCACAGTTCTCTCGTCAATACGCCCTGAACTGACCAATTTTTTTAATGCATCCTGTAGAGAACTACCAAGTTTATCCATTACCATAAGTATCGTCCTTTAGCTAAATGTAATGATAATAATATCTAATTAATTTAATAAAACATCATGCTAAATTAAGTAACTTTCGAACAAAAAAATAAGTAGATAGCGGGGGATGGATTCGAACCATCGGTCTACGGGTTATGAGCCCGTCGGGATCTCCTGGCTACCCCACCCCGCTTCTTTATGCTATGCGTGAGGTACGCACTCTATAATGATATTGCCTCATATAAAGTTTGCGTATGATCACCATACAAATTATTTACTTTTACTATTTTATACCAGGATAAAATTAAAAATAGCTGAAGTTCAATTATGAATATGTAAAATAGTTACTATCTTGGAAATGATTTCTGTAATGATACTTATTTAAAGTATTAATTTCTAATTTATGTTTTGTAGTGGGGTAGATTATGTATAGAAATCTAAGGCGAAGCTTAGTTATAACTATATTCTTAGTATCTCTAATTTTACTTATAGTATCTACCATAAGCGTGGGTCTTGCAAGCATTTCTAATAGTGATGTAATAGATAGTTTCCCAAATACCAATATTGATCAAATTTCAAATGAAGTGGATAAGGATCAAAATTTTGTCATTACATCTTCAGTTAAAGATTTCTTTAAAACACATTTAGATTTCAGTAAACGTAATCTCGACACTGACAAATCTACTACTAATAATATGTACATTCTCCAAGATGAAAATAAATGCAATATTTTAGAAAAGGAAGATATCCGTGCGGATTCAAGGTCAATTGAAATCCTGATACATTATCTTTCGGAAGGAAATGATGCTGAACGCAGATGTGCAAGTGCACTGCTTATTGATATTGGCACTCCTGCTATCAATCCTTTGATTAAAGAATTGAATGAAGCCGATTCTTATACTAGATGGTATATTGAAGAAACATTGATTGGAATTGGTCGCACTTCAGTGCTCCCCCTAATTAACTCCATGGATTCTGCTAATCCTCAGGCAAAAAGTAGTATTATTGAAGTGTTAGGTAGATTAGGTGATTTAAGAGTAATTAATACATTAGTACCAGCATTACATGATGATAATGTTCAAGTGAGAATTTCTGCTGCACAAGCTTTAGGCAGGATTGGTGATGCTCGTGCAGTTGAACCCTTGATTGAATGTCTTTCAGATGAATCACCACATGTAAGAAAATCAGCAGCATACTCATTAGGTGAGATTGGAGATAACCGTGCAGTTGAACCTTTAATTGATTCACTTAATGACGAAAATAGGGATGTTAGGATTGCTGCGATCAACTCACTTGCAGAAATCAGGGATACAAGGGCAGTTGAACCTCTGGTCCAAATCCTTGGAGATGAAGATGAGCATGTTAGGATGAATGCGATTGATGCTTTTGGTAGTATTAGAAGTAAAGCATCAATCACTCACTTGATCAATGCATTAAACGATGAGAATGAAAATGTAAGAAAGAACGCTGTAGAGATATTGGGTAAGAACCAGGAAATCAAAGCAGTGCCTTATATGATTGAACTAATGGAAGATCAAAACGAAGATATTAGAAAAAGCACTGCAAATTCTCTTATACTAATAGGTGAACCGGCAGTACCTCCATTGATAAACTCGCTCAAATACTCATCTTCTCCTTATAATGAAGAAAAAGCTGAGATATTAGTGAATATAGGTGAACCTGTTACTCCATACCTAATGGAAGAGATTTATACAGGTAATAAGGATTTTCAGATACTTGCATTAACTACTTTTGGTGAAATTGGTGATGAGCGAACCATAGATACCTTGATAGAATTCTTATCTAACCAAGATGCAGATGTTAGAATAGCTTCAGTGAACTCCTTACTCAGTTTTGGAGATGCAGCAATTGATCCCATCATTAATAAACTGGAGCAGGACCTTGATTACACTACAAGAAAATCAATCACATTCGCCCTTCTAGAACTTGGAGACGAGAATACAAGTGAATATGTTATAAGGTCCTTTGATGAACTAGAGGATCAAAGACCAGTTCAGCATTTCACACAAATGGAAATTGGACCTGAGTTTAAAGTAGCAGACCCAACATCTTTAGAGTGGGTATTGAACCAAGAGGAACAAAAAACAAAACGACAAATAGCTGTTGCCCTTAATGAGATAGATACCCCGGAATCCGAGAATCTTGCAAGTGCAATAAACAGTGGTGATAATAATAGACTCATCTCAACTTCAAACCAGATTGTTCAGAACTCGAACAATAAACTGGG
The DNA here is from genome assembly GCF_024808815.1 of Methanosalsum natronophilum. Taxonomy (GTDB): domain Archaea; phylum Halobacteriota; class Methanosarcinia; order Methanosarcinales; family Methanosarcinaceae; genus Methanosalsum; species Methanosalsum natronophilum. Next base: position 141,643 of record NZ_JANUCS010000003.1, read on the forward strand.
AACTGAGAATGTTCTTGAAGCATTGCGCGACAATAAGGGGTATGTAAGGATAAGTGCAATCTTCATGGCAGAACATCTCAAACATCCTTCATTCCAGGATAGTTTAAATCGTATCTTGTTGATGGATAATGACGAGATTAGAAATGCTGCTGCATTTGCTACAGGTGAAATTGGTGATTCAAAATCAACTGAACCTCTGCTACGTATTTTACACCGAGATGATTATACTAATACCAGAAGCAGCTCAGCATTAGCACTTGGTAAAATAGGTGATGAAAGATCTGTCACGATACTATACCAATTACTGGCATATGATAAAGAGAGTTCTGTACGATCAAGATCTGCTCTTGCATTAGGTATGATAGGTGACGAACGAGCAATACCCTATCTGATCGATTCATTAGAGGATACAGATAACTATGTTCGATGGTATTCAGCCATTTCTTTAGGCATGGTTTATGATGACACTGCTGTCCATCCACTGATTAATGCTCTAAGTGACTCTGACAGTAATGTCAGGTGTGCAGCAGCATACTCCCTAGGTGAAATTGGTGATAATAAAGCTACAGGGGATTTGATAAAAGCATTACAGGATCCGAATAAGAATGTTAGGATCAGTGCATCATCGTCCTTAGGTAAAATTGGGGATTCTAGATCAGTTCCTGCATTAATATCAGCCTTAAACGATGTAGATAAGGATGTTAGGATAAATGCAGCCATATCTCTTGGAATGATTGGAGATGAAAGGGCCGTAGTTCCATTGATAACACTTCTGAATGATGATGATGATGAAGGAGTTCGTTCAGTAGCAGAGAAAACCTTAATATCAATAGGTGAACCTGCAATAGATCCATTAATAAATTCACTTAAAACAGCTGATAGTACTACTAAATGGACTATAATTGATATATTGGTACAAATAGGTGAACCCGCAATAGAACCATTGATTAATTCTTTAGATGATGATGAGGTTAAGAGATATAGTTCAATTGCTTTAATTGAACTTGGTGATCCAAAATCAGTTGAACATTTAGTAGCAACAATGAACAGGACAGAGAATAGTAATATTACTACAGATATTATGATACCTTAACTTATTTGAGTATCAACCTTTTTTGCAGCAATCTCTATTGCATCCATTAAACTATCTTTTGGCATAATGGTTGCTACTGGTATGTTCAATATCTTCTCAACTGTAGGACTTACTATAGGAGCACATACAAGTGCTTTTGCCCCTTCACGCTCGGCCTTGACTGCTGCAACAATAGCATCTTCCATAGTATAAGCTGAATATTCTCTGATCGTCAGTAACTTACCATCAATGGCTTTTCTTGTTTCATTTATATTATCGAGTACATGCCTTGCAGCAATTATTGCAATAAAATCACCATCTTGACCTTCGTCTAATTGTCTAATACTGGTAACTATTTGCCTCATTGTGTTCATATTAGGTTTTCTTTTACCTGACATGATCTTATAGAGCGTGCTAACAGGTATTTCAGAAACTTGGGAAAAATCATTTACATTCAAGTTGAGGTCATCTTTTAGAACACGTTCAAATACTTTTTGAAACTCTTCATCACTTTCAAATATGGCCCTTATAACTTTATCTGCAGCTTTCATACATTTGAACTCCGATTTAAAAGACATTTCATTAGTTTCATAATAAAATTCTTTCCTCAACAACAAACATCCTTTTTGTACAATAAATAATTTTTAATGGGACAATAAGGACATAATATTAATGTATGAGGAAACTAATATATATTATTATCTAACAAATAAACATGCAACACATAAAGAGGTGTTATAATATGAAACTCATAAAGAAAAATTCGGTTAAAGTTGTTATTATTTCTATGCTGGTGTTACTAGCCGCAGTCATGTTTGCTGGTTGTGCAATGCTTGAAGATGATACTGAACTCAGGTTCAGTTATCAACCAAGTACTCACCAGATAGCTTACATGATAGCTGAAGATAAAGGTTGGTGGCTGGAAGACCTAGCACCGTATGGAATAGAGAGTATAGATGATAGGGAGTTTGGAACAGGTGCTCCTCAGATGCAAGCAATGATGGCAGGACATACAGATGTAGCCTATGTTGGTGCTGCTCCATATATATCTGCTTTAGATAAAGGCCTGGATGCAAAGATCGTGGCTGCAGTGCAAACACAGGGTTCCAGCCTTGTGCTTCTTGACGAACATGCAGAGACATATGAATCACCAGAGGATCTTAGGGGACTTACTATAGCAACATTCCCTCCAGGTACTATACAGGATACGATCTTACGTACATGGTTAAAGGACAATGGTCTTGAACCAGGTGATGATGTAGAAATTGCTGGAATGGGCCCCGGAGAGGCTGTAAGTGCAATCACTGCTGGTCAGGTTGACGGTGTTTTCTTACCACATCCATCCCCATCAATTATAGTCAATGAAGGTGCAGGAACTATAGTTGCAGAATCTGGGGAAATCGCAGCAGATCACGCATGCTGTGTGCTTGTAGTCAGTGGTGAACTAATTCGTGAAAACCCTGAAATGGTAGAACAAATTGTAAGAACACATATCAGGGCAAACAACTATGTCGATGAAAACCATGATGAAGCAGCTGATGTCTACGCTAAGTTCACTGGACAGAGTGCTGAGGTAACCAAGCAATCTCTAGTTGACTGGGATGGTGAATTTGTTTCAGATCCAAATATAATCGTGGATGCAACTCTAGCTTATGCACAGCAACAACATGACCTTGGTTATGTTGATAAAGAGTTGACCAAAGAGGACATCTTTGATACTAGCTTCTATGAAGCGGCTAAAGACTAATAATAAGTTATTTCAATATGAAAATACATTATTAGTCCTAGTACCTGAAAGGTCTAGCGAAAATTAGACCTTTCCACTCTTTATTCGTACTTATCTATTGGTGAATAAATGATCAAGCGGACCATTAACTTTTTTAAAAATAGGAATATTGAGATTGCTTCTTTAATAGGTCTTATTGTAATCTGGCAATTAGTTGCAGACTACGTAGTTCAACGCACATTGTTTTTACCAAGCTTTACTGAAGTGATTAGTGCATTGGTCAGAATTATCGAAACTGGTGTGCTTTTCACTGACATTCAAACAAGTCTTTTACATTTTGGAATTGGTATTGGGTCTGCACTGATAGTAGGTATTCCTATAGGCGTTATTATGGGTTGGTTCACTTTAGGTAACCGTATATTCGACCCTATTGTAGAGATATTAAGACCAATACCACCACTTGCATGGATCCCATTTGCTCTCATATGGCTTGGCTTAACTCACACGGCTGCAGGTTTTGTTGTGTTTGTAGGTGCCGTGTTCCCAATAGTCATCAACACTTATACTGGTTTTAAGAGCACTTCTAGGATATATGTAGAAGCCGCTAAAGTACTAGGATGTGTTCGTGACCGTGACCTAATATCCAAGGTAGCATTTCCGTCTTCTATGCCTTCAATCACTGCTGGGATCAGGATAGGTATGGGTGTTGGCTGGATGTGTTTAGTTGCAGCCGAACTGTTTGGAGTAAGTAGGTTTGGACTTGGGTACAAGATATGGTTCCACTACTCATTACACCAAATGGACTTTGTATTAACTTACATGCTGATACTTGGTATAATTGGCCTTTTGATTGATAAAGGATTCAGGTTTGTTGTAGATACTTATCTTCTTAAATGGAGAAAAGGAGTGGTGGTATAATGGGCACCCTCGAGATAAAATTATCCAAATCATTTGAAAAAGATAAATCAAAAACTACTGTAGCTTTAGAAGATGTTGAACTTACTGTAAAAGATGGAGATTTTCTATGCATTATAGGTCCATCAGGATGTGGTAAGACTACACTTCTCAGACTTGTTGCAGGACTGGACGAACCTACAAGTGGTAATATTGCTCTTGATGGAAAACGTATCATGGGTCCAGATTCAAGAAAAGGGATGGTATTCCAGGAATATTCACTTTTTCCTTGGAGAACAGTGATTCGTAATGTTTCCTTTGGACTCGAAATGCAAGGTAAAGAAAAAGAGGAATCAAATGAGATCGCTCGAAGGTACCTTAAATTAGTAGGACTTGAACAGTTTGAAACAAGTTATCCACACGAACTATCAGGTGGTATGAGACAAAGGGTTGCAATCGCACGAGCCCTTGCTAACAATCCAGAAATACTTTTAATGGATGAACCTTTCGGTTCTCTTGACGCTCAAACTAGGAACGCATTACAGATAGAACTGCTTGATATCTGGAAAAAGGAACATTTAACTATCCTTTTCGTAACTCATAGTGTTGACGAAGCCGTTTTCCTTGCAGATAAGATTGCTGTCATGTCGCGTCGACCTGGTAAGATCAAAGAAGTAGTTGAAGTTGAACTCGAAAGGCCACGTGACAGAACAAGCCCTGAAGCTAATAGGATCAGGACAAATATATTAAAGAAACTTGAAAAAGAAAGAAAAGGAGATTAAATACCAATTTAATTATTCAGTTCGTACGATCACTTTTGTACCCGACTCAACCTTTTTAATCTCAGCTTTCCCTACAATCTCAAGTAAACCTTCAGAACGAGCATAATTTATAGAACAACCGGGTCGAATCTTCATATTACCATAACTTGTAGCCTCATTTTCAATGATCGTGTTGTCAAGGACCAGTAAATCATAATTAACCTCAATATTTTCACCAACATGACAATTCGGTCCTACAAGGGCACTGTTAGCAATAACACTACTTTTCACATTATTACATTTACCCATCTCGAGCTCTCCTGAAACGTATAAACTACCCCAGAAATTAACATTCGAACCTGTTAAGAGGTTACCTTGAATAACAATATCATCTTCAAAATAAGAACCCCTTCTTACAATGTAAGTATTTGTAGGGGGATGGTACTTTATGTTTTCTGTTTCCATTGTATCACAATATTATAATTAGGTAATTATTATTTCTTACTAAGCCTCTATGGAAAATGATCATTTATTTAACATTAATTCATATTTTGCTAATGAGATTAGGGTTAAGGCGGATACAGTTATAGTCGGCTTATTACATTCATTGATTTGATGAGTTAACCAAGAGATCGAATCATCCAGTTCGTTCGTGTAACCTGCACTTATCACTGCCTGAATTGCTATATTGCTGGTGGCAAGATGTTGCCACCCACCATTCATCATACGTTGTTCTAAGACCCATTTAGAGTATTTTTCAATAAAGTTAGTGTATATACCTGCATCAGTTTTTATTTTTGTTTTTTTAACTAACTCTATTTGTTTGGATAATGCAATGATTATTAATGAAACTGTACCCACATGCAACCACTTCTCATTGAAATTATCTATCAACCACTTGCAACAGAGCTCATCGTAAATACCTACATCTCCTAAGGCTTTTAGTGCATAGGTAGTATCATAAATATCCTCATTCCAAGACCCATCCGTCTTTTGAGAGAGTATCATACTGGTCAATTTGTTATATATGATCCCAGAATCCACAAGTGCAGTAGAGGCTCTTGATATATCTCTAACAGTAACATTAGATGAATTGAGAGCTAATAACAGGTTCTTGATATGCTCATGGAGAATCTCCAGATGTACATAATCATCATCTGCCCATAGGTTATAAGCAGAGACTACCCGTGAAAGCTCTTTTATGGATATAGGTTTCTCACCTTCTATATAACGTATAAGACTTTTTACTGTATCACTTTCCATCTTGTGCATACCTGAATTATTATGACATATAAATTAAACGAAATATATCGACTAATCTCATTTACCTGAAATTAATGAACACGGAGCACAATACCTTTTAATAATCTGCCCAATATGTCCGAACCAGTAATTATCCGTCGTTGATAATCTTCTTCACCCCAATATATTATTAGGTCAAGATCGATAACATGGTCCTTCTCATGTAATGGATAAACCTTCAATCTTTTTATAACCTGCTCTAACCTTGTATCAGGTGAAGTTACAATAACCGGATTGTGGCAATAGTGTAATGCATAAAATGGCTCTTCTTTATAGATCACATCGCGCAGAAAATCATCTGCATCAATTACCATACGAGGTTGTTCATCTTCATCTGCTAATATGACCCACTTTTTGCCTGAAGATTGTACCATTTGAAGGAAAGGGTCATCAGCACTTCTTTTAAAGTCAGGGAATATGGGATAATTTCCTCTAAATGGTAATGTTATCACACTTCTTGGATCTATAATCGAACCCTCGTTCTCGATCCTAATATCATCCATTGCAAGAAAATTGATTGCACCAATTCCTTCCAACTTCCCAATATCTGTCTTTGACGACTCTATATGTTTTTCGAGCATTAGCATAAGAGACCGTTCTTTGAATAACTGTAATTCCTCTTTCCCTAACCATTTATCAAGCAGTATTGCGGAAGGTTTGGCTACAGGATAAAGTAACACTTGATAAAACCTTATCATAGGAACCAAATGCGCTCCAACTCTTAATGTATGTCTTGAGAAATATGCCTGTGGAACAATTTCACCAAATATTGTAATTCCTACAGTTGAGAACACGAACGCTCCAACACCCGTCATTACGGATTCTGTAAGCAATGCGATCAATACATTCACAGCAACATTACCCCAAAGTAATGTAGTGAGTAAGAAATTCGAATCTTTCCTTACCTTAAGGATCTTTTTAGCATTCTTGTTACCAGCATCAGACTCGATCTCAAGCTTTAATCGACTAAGTCCAAATAAACCAATTGTAAGACCCGCAAAAAGACCTGATTGTATTAGACATAAAACAATAAAAATCCATGTAACATCCATTTATTCCAAACTACACTCCTCAAAAGATTATTTACTTGTACTGATACCTGTGCTAATACTTATCATGAATATTTCATCGACTCTCGGTAATGGATAAATAAGTTTAGTATGAAATTTGTTTTGAATCTAAATAAACCTTTTTTTACTCAACTCTTGTAACTATTCCTTTTAATAACAACCCTAAAATATCTGAACCCGTGATTATTCGCTTCTGGTCACCATTCCAGTATATTATCAGGTCAAGGTCGATCACATGATCTCTCTCATGTAAAGGAAACACCTTAAATTTCTTAATAACATCATCCATTTTAGTTTCAGGTGATGTAACAATTATTGGATGGTAACAATGTGTTGTCGGGTAGAATGGTTCATCTTTATATAGAGCATCTCTCACAAAACTATCAGCATCAATGACCATCCTAGGATTATCTTGTTCATCAACTATAACTGTCCATTTCTTTTTAGAAGCCTGAACTTTTTTAATGAAAGGATCATCTAAACTCTTTTTTATCTCTGGGAATATTGGATCATGGCCTTTGAACGGTAATTGTACAATACTCTCAGGTTTGATAATAGCACCTTCATTCTTTGCTTTGATATCATCAAGTTTCAAAAAATTGATTGCTCCAATACCTTCAGTTTTACCAATATCGGACTTTGAAGAGTCTATATGTTTTTGTAACATGTACATCAGTGCTCTTTCCTTTAACATTTGAGGCTCTTCCTTACCTAACCACCTATCTAACAGCATAGCTGATGGTTTAGCTACAGGGTATAATAAAATTTGATAAAATCTGATCATTGGGATCAAGTATGTAGCAATTCTTAAAGCATGGCGAGAAAAGTATGCTTGTGGAAATATTTCACCAAATGTAGTGATTGCCAGAGTTGAGAACAAGAATGCACCAACACCTGTCATAATTGATTCTGTAAGCAATGCGATCAATACATTTACACCAACATTACCCCAAAGTAGTGTTGTGAGCAAGAAATTCGAATCTTTCCTGATCTTAAGGATCTTTTTAGCATTCTTGCTACCAGCATCAGCTTCGACCTCAAGTTTTAATCGGCTAAGTCCAAATAAACCAATCGTTAGACCTGAAAAAAGTCCTGATTGTACTATACATAATAAAATAAATGTCCAAGTGAGCACTATCATTATACGTTCATAGCCTCTTTTCTTGTATTGTTATTATTTGGATTGGGTTCGAGCTTCATTTTTTAGTTTTAGTTGATGAAAATGAGATGACTATTGTTCTCTATATTAAGTACCTAGTTCTTAATAAGGTACATTTTATATTAACTTTATCTACATTTATTGTATCTAGCAAATGACATATATATCACATCATTTAAAACATGAAATTAAACAACTTATTACAATATCATGGTGGCCACTCAATGCGTTCTAGCAATAGTAATAGCAAAAATACTGGTACTGTATCATCCATAGGAGAAAAGGAGATTATCAGGAGACTGTCTAACCTCTTTGGTTCTTCATTGAATAAAGATGTTCTAATTGGACCGGGTAGTGATGATTGTGCAGTGCTGGCTATGGGTAACAATGAATGTATAGTGATAACCACCGATATGCTTCACCGAAAAACCGATTTTCCTGAACAAATGTCGAGCTGGCAGATAGGATGGATGTCAGTTGCAGTTAATTTGAGCGATATTGCAGCGATGGGAGCAAGTCCTTTAGGTGTTCTTGTTGCGTTTGGTATGGAAAAAAGTTCTGATATTGAGTTCATTGAAGGTATTGCTCAGGGAATGAACGATTGTGCATTGGAATATGGTACGTCTATCATAGGTGGTGATATTGATACACATGATGAACTGACGATTACAGGTACAGCTATTGGAAGAATGGATAGGGATAAGGTCATAAGGCGAAAGGGTGCAAAACCCGGCGATACTCTGTGTGTTACTGGAGAATTAGGTGCTGCAGGTGCCGCATTATTCGCTCTTGAAAATGATGTGGAGGTTAGTTCAACTATAATTTCCAGTTTTTTTGAACCTAAACCAAAAGTGTTTGAAGGTATAAAACTTGCAAAATCAGGATATGCAACATCTATGATGGATATTAGTGACGGTCTTGCATTATCTCTCTATGACATTGCAGAATCTTCGAATGTTGGACTTATTGTAAATGAAACTGATATTCCTATTAACCAAGAATTAAAAGGAGTATTTGATAAAGAACAACTCTTGAACTTGTCATTGTATTCAGGTGGAGACTTTCAACTCATCTTCACACTCAAACCTGAATGTGTAGAACAAGCGATGGATTTATTCACATTTAGTATCATAGGTAAAGCGGTAGAGTACGATCAGGGGATTATACTTAATGAATCATCAGGTAAAAACTCGTCGATTTGTAGAAAAGGTTATCTACAATTAGAGAATACCGGTTCAATATAAAAATTATAAAGTAGGTAATTTTATGGAAAAACATTTAAAATATTTATTAATAACATTATTGATTACAGGACTTTTTATTGGGGTTGTTTATGCTAATGACAACGTGATTTCAAATATAGAATCATCTGCTATCACTAATGATAGTGCAAAAATATCGTATGATATTAATGAGAGTTCTGATTACAATAAGACACGGATATACTATGGCATAGATGAAAGTGACTTGGATGAAATATCTGGTTGGAGCAATGAATCTCCTTATAAGGTTGTGCTAGAAAATCTAGATGAAAACACCAAATATTACTATTTAATATCTGCAAAAAATTATACAGATATTTCTGACCATGTTAACTCATCAATTAAAGAATTCACAACTGCGATGGTTCCTATAATTAAAAGCATAAACGTTGATCCATCATACACAAATGCAAAAATAGATTTTGATGTAGATCCAGATAATTCAGAAGTCAATATTTCTTATGGCACAGATGAAAATGACTTGAATAAAGAGTCTGGATGGATTAGTGAACTTCCTTATGAGTTCACAGGTCTCGATGATAGTACTAAATATCATTATAAAATATCTTCAAGAAGTTCTGTAAACTCGAGTTATTCTAATGAAACAGCTACTTTTAATTTTACTACGTTAACTCCTTCAGCACCAGAATTCATAATTTCACCTTACAATGACACTCCTGGGCTGGATAATGTTGTCATAAATTATAAAGTAAATCAGAGCGATGCAAAAACTGAAGTTAGGTATGGTACAAATTCATCACTTGATCCCTATGAATATGTAACCTCAAACGACTCCAGAATACACAATGTAAGTCTTACAGGACTGCAGGATAGTACAACGTATCATTACCAAGTATTTGCCTACAACGGTACTAATTCAAGTTATTATGACAATTCCACTATACTGAGTTTCGAAACATCTACCCCCATTGCACCCAATGTGTCTCAAGTAACTGATGAAGAAATTACTCATGAAAGTGCTACAATCAAATTTAATGTAGATCAGGAGGATGCAAAAACCCAAGTTAGGTATGGTACAAATTCATCACTTGCTACCTATGAATCAAAATGGGACAATTCAACTGACTCAAATTCAAGACAAATATCAGTATCTAACTTGGATGACAATACAAGATACTACTATCAAGTATTTGCTTATAATAAAGTAAATGAGAGCTTTTTTAATAGTACTGATATTAAGGACTTTACCACTCTTTCAGTATCAGGGAACAGAATTTGGGAAGAAGGAATGTCTCTACTTTATAGATGGGATGCTAAAAGCTTTTCAGGTTTCTATTATGATCTTGATGCTGGCCTGAGTTCTGAAAGTATGGAAATAACTCTTTCACAAGGTTCTAGAACTGTTGGAGATAGGGATCTTAAATATACCACAGAACCAATAATGATCGACTTTGAACATGATGGTTTTGGCCAATATCAAGCAGTTGGTTTCATGGCAGATAGGTACTTTGCAGGATTTACAGCCGCTGAAACTAATTTTCTAACTGATGATGTCAGTATGATGGCAGACGGCCAGCTCTCGAAAGTCCTTATTGACTCAGATGATGGGATATCCGTATCCACGGGTTCATCTCTAGTTCTTGAAGAGGGCTATTCTATAAATATCGTGGAACTTGATGTATCAGGTGACAGTCTGTTCTTAACCTTAACAAAAGATGGTCAAGAAGTAGATAGTGATATTTTATCTTCTGATGACTTCTATGTTTATGAGAAGGATATAGGGTCAACTGACGATGTACCTCTGATCGCTGTTCATATAGGAAATATATTCATGGGAACTGAGAGCAATTTAGTATCCATTGATGGTATATTCCAAATATCCGAAGATTATGTATCTATTGAAGAAGGAGAAAAATTTGGTAAACTTGAGATCACCTCTATCTCAGATGATAGGATTGAGATGAGGAACGATGGACGTTTTACACTAAGCAGTGGAAGTACCATTGACCTCATGGGCGATGTTAAGATAGAGGTCGCCGATTCAGGCACGCTAAGATTTGCACCATTTGTCGATATCACAGAACCAGGTAAACACGAGATACGTGGGACTGTAGCTGAAAATGAAGGCTTGGAATGGACACCCCTAAACTTTGAAGGTTTCTATTATGATATTGATGAAGGTCTTATGACAGAATCTTTAACATTAGGCTACAGTGGAAGATTGATTGATTCTGGGAATTTAACTTATGAGACAAATCCAGTTGAAGTGAATTTTGAACATAGTGATTTTGGCAAGTATCAAGTTATTGGTTTCATGGCCGAGAAATACTTTGCAGGATTTACAGGAGCTGATACAGAATTTGTAGATGATGATATCAGCATGATTGCTGATGGCCAGTTATCAAAGGTCCTGTTAGACAATGATGATAGAAGAACACTCTATACTGGTTCATCTCTTGTTTTAGAAGAGGGATACACACTTAACATGCAACAAATAGATATTGATGGTAATCAAGTGTGGGTTTCCTTAAGAAAAGATGGCAGTGAAGTAGACGATGCAATTCTTGAAGCAGGTTCAACTTATGTTTATGAAAAGGATCTAGGTTCAGCCGAAGATGTTCCTATAATAGCTGTCCAGTTACAGAGCGTACTCAGGGCACCTGAAGTAAATGTGCTATTCATTGAAGGCATTTTCCAAATATCTGAAGATTATCTATTGATTGAGGAGGGAGATACATTTGGTGAAATGGAAGTCGATACGATCTCACCAACTAGTATTGTAATGACTAATGACGATAATATCAATCTAAGAACAGGTAGAACCATTGACTTAATGGGCGATATCAAGTTCAAAGTAGCAGATGACTCAGATAACGTTAGATATTATCCATTCGTTGAACGCGAAATAGCTGGTGATTCCTTATACCTTGACATTCCTTCAACTATTAGTCAAGATGAAACTATTACAATTAAAGTAACTTCAAGGGGAGCTTCTGTCAATGACGCTACTGTGAAATTCGATGGACAAGAGATAGGTACAACTGACCGTGAAGGTGAACTCAGGCACAATCCTGAAAGTGCAGGTACCTTTGAGGTAAGAGCCGAGAAAAGTGGATATATTCCAGCAACTGGTAATATTGAAGTGATCGATCCAGACGATGAAGGTCGCAGAATGAGTATTGAAGTATCTCCCGATGAGATATTTGAAGGCCAATCCATTGATGTCAGGATAGTTTCTGCAATAGGTGCTGAACCTATGGAAGATGTTGAGGTATTCTATGACGGTAGTTCCCGTGGTACTACTGATGAGGATGGCAGAGTTTCTTCATGGACAGTGACAGAACCCGGAATTCATAGAATAACAGCAACAAAAGAAGGTTATCTTGATGAAGAGAAGACCATTGAAGTAATTGCACTGGAAGCAGAGTTCGATTACTCTAACCTTGTAATCTCACCAGAAGAAGTACGAGAAGGTCGTGATGTTACAATCACAGCCGATGTTGAGAATATTGGTACAGATGCAGGCGAATATAACATTGAGCTAAGAATCGATGGTAATGTTACAGACTCCAAAACAGTTTATCTTGAAGTGGATGAACAAACAACGATCGAATTCGTTCATACTGCAGGTGAACCGGGCAACTATACTGTAGAAATAGGTGACCTTGAAGGTACATTTGAAGTTACTGAAGGTCTAAGTATTGTATGGTATGTAGCAGGCGTGATCATAGTTGCAGGCGGTGCAGCTGCAGCATACATGTTTACTGCTGGTGGTTGGACTGTTGAAATGGTTAAAGCTAGATTAGCAGAACTGATTGAAACGATAAGGTCGAAAAGATAAATATGGTTAATAGGAATTTGGTGATAACAAGTTCCTCTTTTCTTTTTTTATATATTTTATTAAAAGGAAACTATTTTTTTATAATGTAACTTAGTTTAGAAACTTAAATCGCAAACTTAATGTCTTTTAAAGATAAGCTTTCCATACTCAAAAAAAATTGGTTTACCTAACTAGCTTTGTTAATGGGTATGGAGCGGATCGATGAGGTTTGATCAAAATAAATTATTACATCTAGTTTTAGTGGCTATACTAATAGTTGTCCTATTGTCCCAGCTCATAATAATATCCTCATCACATGAACAGGTTCCATTTATTGAAATAAGTTCGAGTTATGAGATTGTACCAGCCCAGTCTGAGGTAATTGTTAGTAAAGAGTTTTTTTTCAAGAATACTGATATTTCTACTAATTATAGGAGGGGATACTATAATTACATCTATACTGCAATCCCAAGTAATGTTGAACAGGTTAATGTATATAATGGCGCGAATACCCTAAACTTTTATGAAGCTGAAACTGAACCGGGTTATTATAAAATTGAATTTGATGAACGTGTATGGTACAGTGATACTTATTCATTCAACATAGAATACAAAAAACCAGTCGATGAAATAGTATCAGATGATCTATTTTTATTTTATCTTTATGAACGTGGTAATAACGTTGATGTAACTATATTGTACCCAGAAGAATATATTCTATATTTTCCATTTGATGATATTTCAGTTGAGTATAGGGATCATGATAAGGATTCAACATCAATGTCAGCTATTGGTATAGATGAATGGAACCGCAATTATTTGATTGAAGTACACTCATCAGACCTCAAAAGGACTGAAACGATTGAAAAAGTATACTCAAACAATGAAGATATATCTATCATAGTACATTACTATGAAGGTGAAGATGAATGGGCCCAACATATGATAGAATATGCGAATACGTCATTACATCTAATGGAAGAGCTTACAGGTACACCATACCCCAACAACTACGATATAAATATATATCAATCCATAAGATATGAAACATGGGGTTACGGCGGACTAAATAAAGGTTCAGCTGGAATATACCTTTTACATAGTGAAAATGAAATCACTCTAATTCATGAAATAGCTCATTACTGGACAAGGAATGAAATGTATGAACATGCCTGGCTGGATGAAGGTTATGCAGAACTCTATACATACCTTGTTCTAAAAAACATAGATCAAGTAAAAGCAGAAAAAAAGAAAATTAATATGTTCAATACATATTATGAAAACAAAGACATTTATTCGATAGATTTGGATAAATGGGAAATCCCAGAAAATTTAGATAAAGATAATTTCCGTGAGACTCATTATGTGTACAATAAAGCCTTTGTTACACTGTATAAAAAATATGGATATAAAAATTAATAAGAATCAACCTTATTCAATCAAACTTTGATCCTCTGATCCCAAATACTCATTAGCTCCTTGGTCTTATCTCTATATCTTTTACCATCTTCTGTCATGATAAATATGTTGTTTTCCTGAACTATGAGATCTTTTTCTTTCAATTCATCTATATATCTCTTAGCTATCCTTGAGTTCAAGTTAGCTCCATATACGATCCTTGTCTTCGTTGCACCACATGAACATATGTTCAATATGTCTAACACAATATCTGTTTTACTTCTTCTCATATTAATAACCCCCGCTTAATGATAAGCAGTACTCTCTGATGCGTTTTATGTGTTTGTTCAGTAACCATTCTTAGGACTGTAATTCAGACCCATTTCCCCTATACTTTAATAAGGAACTAAGCTATATATATACTTGTCTAATTTTTATATTAATAGAGTTATAAATTTTTGGACTAAATATGGTTATATCGGGCTGAAATTAGTTATACGTGTGTAAAAATATGCTAGACTTGAACTATTTAAGTTAGGATTTCAAGTTCTTAATATAGTTTCATACTTCTATATAATAGGTTAGAAAGATATGTGCTATTGTGGTTATAGTGGGAATGGTTGGGGGTTTTATTGATCTCGTGGGTCTACTGTAACTAAAGGGTTGAAGCCATGACATTCATCCCCTCATAATTAAACAATCTCTCTTGGACCCACGAGTTCATTCCTAATGACCACATTGATCTACTTTTTTTACTATTTTTTTGATAGTTAAGTTGATCTTTTATTTCATGGTATTTTATTACTAGATTCAAAAGAGAATTGTTTTGAATATTTGTTACTGATCATTGTTTGCAAAGAGTCTTTTGAACTTTATTTTCTTATTTCATGTTCTTATTGCTATTTAATACTTCCATTTTATACAGAGTAATGTGGCAGTTATGGTAAAGGAGTGGGGGCCAGATTTGTGTGTTGTAATTGTTTCGGTCATTTGTATTGTTCTAACACACATTTTTGGAATTACCAGTTTTCCTTGCATGAGTCCGTAGCTGGCTATGAATAAACAAAAGGAAATTTGAATTTTTACAGTATGGAGGTTAAAAGATATGCGATGGAAACTGAGTTTAATTTTACTCGCAGCAATAGTATGTCTGGCAATGACAGGCGTTTCTGCAGCAGACGATGTGAAGTTCTGCTGGGAGAAACCATGTGGTACTATTGTTGAACAATGTGATAAAGAAACAGTATTCACATTAAATGATGTTGATCCTGAAACAGAGATTGTTAAGACAACACATGGTTATGTGTATGTTAGTATGAGAAATGTCACGAATGTAGATGGAGACAGGGTAATTGCCCCTGGTGACATCAGACTCTCGAACTGGCATGACAAATATGAACCAAACACCAAAGTAAATGATACTGACGCAGACGGAGTTGGGACTACTGTTATATCAGAAATAATTGATGTACCATTAAAATATATGGACATTAATGAAAATGGAATATATGATTTGTATGATCCAGTATATGTCGATGTAAATGGAGATGGCGTAGTATCTTCAGGTGACATTAGATTAACTGCTGTACCACCAGTAGACGTTTATTCTCTTGAAATGGTTGAAGGTGAATATGGTACACTTCTCTGGGAAGCTGGAGAATGGGGCTATGAAGCATGGAGTGTCGTTAGAACCGGAGATGCTGACCGTGGAGAAGAACTTATTGCTATTGGTAGTGGACAGGCATCTGACCTTCTTGGATATGTCGATGCAGACGACAGTGGCGATTGGACATGCCCAGACAAACTCTACATAAGAGCACCAAATGTACACGACTGGTTCCAGAATGTAGTTACAATAAATGATGTAAGACTCTACATACCACCTGATGAGGAATGTGTTCCAGAATGTGGTACAAAAGTAGTCCAGGGTGACAAGGACGCAACATATGCATTGACTCCAATTGAAGCAACACTTGTTCAGTTAAGGGACGAACCAACAGCTATCTACATTAACATGGATGGTAGCCCAAGTGTTTCTGTTGGTGATATCAGACTTACTGGCGTATCAACAGAATATGATAGAAAGACCAAGGTAACTTTTAGTGACAGATTCGATCTTGGAGCACCATACGCTACCACTCCCATGGATCAAAATAGCATAAAATATGCAGATATTGATGGAATTGGTGGTTATTCACTTGGAGACCCTCTCTATATAGATGTGGATGGATCTGGTGACGTCTCAGATGGCGACTTCAGACTTACTGACGTTCCTCTCTTTGCAAAAGGAGATATGACTAAAGGCCAAGCTGGAGAAGCTGGTACAATTGTGAAAGCTGGACCTACTGTTACAGACGATGCTGATGCAGGTTGGGAATTAAAGACAATAGGTAATATTAATGACATAATTGGATACATAGACTCCGATGCAACAGGTACCTGGACATGTCCAGATAAACTGTACTTCCAGCAACTATACGAATCGCGTTATACGCTTGAGGTATCTAATGGCTATGGCTGGGAGTTTCCACATGACATGTTCGTAACAGTTGGTGACTACAGAGTTTATGAACCAATCAGTGATGTACGCAGTCCATTCTATGGTCTTGAAGAATGGCCAGAGTCATCCAACAAGGTATTCATGTGTAACAAAGACGCAACTTATGTATTAACTGACCATTTCATGCCAATCGAAGAACTTCTTAGATATGCTGATTTAAATCAAAATAACAGGTTTGATGTTACTGAACCAGCATACATTGATATGGACAACAGTGGTACAGTTACTGTAGGCGACATAAGACTTACCGATGTAACTATAGATGGTGAATTCTTCTACGAAAACAATACTAAAGTAGTAATTCACGATAAAGACATTGGTGTTCCATTGAAGAAATACAGCAATGGTGAATATACATGGTTTGCCCATTGTGAAAGAGATCTTCTTAGCTTAATTGAAGAAGATATGGTTCTTGACGGTAAACTTGGATTTAGTATCAAGATTTTCGATGCTGACTGCAGTAAAGACTGGACATGTGTAGATGGTCTCTACATTCAAAGAGATCACGAAGTACTTGGAACCGCATCAGAAGGATATAATCCAGTAAACATGGACTTTGTTACTCACATGAATGGTAGATTGTTCATTCCACCAGAGTATATCGCTGACAATGTAAACGATGAGGACAATGACAACAACAATGGTATCGATGAACCAGTAACACTGGAAGATGTAATCGCAGCTATTAATGAATACATGAATTCTAATGGAGAAAGTCCAACTCTTGATCAGGTAGTATCATTGATAAATGCGTATATGAATCAATAAGGAGGGAGTAAACAAATGTTTACTCACTTCAATTTTTTGGGGGTTAACCAATGATTGAAAAAAGAACAATTTTATTGTTGGTAGCAATGATGGCAGCAATAGCACTCATATTACCGGCTACCGCTGCAGCAGATGCTTCAATAGATCGAAGCATGCCAGCTTCAGTTGGACCCGGTGACGAGTTCACTGTAACCATCACTGCATCCAATTACGGTGCATTTGCTCAGGTAACTGAGACTCTTCCAGCAGGCTTTAGCTATGTGAGTTCCAGTCTGGATTCCGCACAGGTATCTGTTGACGGAAATGACTTGACCTTCACAGTTATTGGCCAGGGAAGTTTCACCTACACAGTTGAAGCTTCTGAGACTGCTGGTGACTACCAGTTCAGTGGTATCCTCAAGGATATGAACCTGAATGAGGTTGCAGTTACTGGTGCTACATCCATCAATGTATCTGATACTCCTGTTGACAATGGCAATGGCAATGGCAATGATACACCTGTTGATGATGAAGCATCTGCTACTAGAAGCATGCCAGCTTCAGTTGGACCCGGTGACGAGTTCACTGTAACCATCACTGCATCCAATTACGGTTCATTTGCTCAGGTAACTGAGACTCTTCCAGCAGGCTTTAGCTATGTGAGTTCCAGTCTGGATTCCGCACAGGTATCTGTTGACGGAAATGACTTGACCTTCACAGTTATTGGCCAGGGAAGTTTCACCTACACAGTTGAAGCTTCTGAGACTGCTGGTGACTACCAGTTCAGTGGTGTCCTCAAGGATATGAACCTGAATGAGGTTGCAGTTGCTGGTGCTACATCCATCAATGTATCTGATATTCCTGTTGATGATGAAGCATCTGCTATTAGAAGCATGCCAGCTTCAGTTGGACCCGGTGACGAGTTTACTGTAACCATCACTGCATCCAATTACGGTGCATTTGCTCAGGTAACTGAGACTCTTCCAGCAGGCTTTAGCTATGTGAGTTCCAGTCTGGATTCCGCACAGGTATCTGTTGACGGAAATGACTTGACCTTCACAGTTATTGGCCAGGGAAGTTTCACCTACACAGTTGAAGCTTCTGAGACTGCTGGTGACTACCAGTTCAGTGGTGTCCTCAAGGATATGAACCTGAATGAGGTTGCAGTTGCTGGTAACAACGCAATATACATTTCCGCTCCAATCGAAGGAATGGAACTAATGGAAGGATGGAATTTCATATCTATACCACATGAACTTGAAAACTCAAGTATTCATAATGTGTTCAAAGATGTTGAAGACCATGTGGTACTATACTATAATGCAAGTGAAGCCTACCAAGGCAGTCAAATGCCATGGGAACTTGCAGAAAAGGTTGAACCATTGAAAGGATATTGGGTATACTCTGGAACAGAACAAACAGTAGATGAAGAATACCTTAAACCACTTGTACCAGCAGCTCCAGGTAGTTTAAAATTATATCCAGGATATAATGCTATTGGATATACATCAATGGATACTTTACCAGCAGATATTGCACTTAAATCGATAGATAAATCCTATCATTTAATTAAAGGACCATTTAATCCAGCAATTCCTGGCATGTATGAGCAGATTGGACACCAAGGGGAATCTGGATCAATTTCTGGTGTGCATGTAGGTACTGACGTATTTGAGATGAATCCATATATTGGCTACTGGATAGATGTGACTGAGGAGACCACCTTGAGTTCACTTTGAACAGATGTGGAAAATACTTGGTGAGAGAACTTAAACCTCTCACCTTATTTTATTATTATGGGGGATAAAATGAGTAACTTTAAAAAAAATATCATTAAAGTAGCATTAGTATTACAACTCCTAATCTTGTTATCGAGTATGTCTATGGCTTCACCTGAACTTCCAATAGTTTTAGATGGTGAAGTTACATTAGATGGAGAACCTGCAAGTCCAGGTACAACTATTACTGTTAAGTTAGGAGAAGATCAGATAACTAGAAGTACACTCTCAGAATCTGGTGGTTATGATACATTATTAATTCCTGAATCTGGAATATCTAACCTTAAATTCTATGTCAATGGTGTAGAAGCAAACATAATGAATCCGGATTCAATTGAGAATGCAAAATCAGGTCAGCTTATAAAACTTAATCTAGCAGCTACTACTCCAGAAAATGGCGGTTCAGATAATGATTCTCCAACACCTAGGGAAAGTAGTGGCGGAATGGCAGCACCACCTGGAGATCAAGATGAAGTAGATGGAATTGACGATACTGGGGACAGTACTGAAGAAAGTGTTCTACCAAGCCCAGGAATTAGCGATGGACTTGAAGAAACAGATGAGATTTCAGCACCAGTTCCAACACCAGAAGGAAGTTCTGTATATCTATATGCACTAGTTCTATTACTGTTCATGGTGCTTATAGCTGTAGGCGTGTTGAGGAATAAATAATGAATTAAATCTTATAAATGATGGGGGTGGGGTAAATATGTTTGTTAAATTGAAAGGAAAAGGTAAGTCTTTGGTAATATTGCAGATATTGATTTTGTTTATGCTTGTAATATCTTCTTTACCTGTGGCTACAGCCGATACACCAAAACTCCCTTTACTTGCTGAAGGAACAATTCACGTAAATGGAGAACCGGCTCTTGAAGGAACTGAGATTGTTGTGATGTTGGACGGTCAAGTCATAAGTAGTTCTGTGGTAGAACAAAAAGGAATCTATGGCGAAAGTTCATCGAACGTATTGTTGATTCCTGCAGGTCTTGATAATTATGGGGATCTAGAGATATTAGTGAATGGAATGGAAGCAGAAATGAGCGGATTAGAATTAATGGACACAGCAAGTCCAGGAGATAAAATTAGTGATTTAAATATTGTTGCATCTAATCAAAATAACTTACCAGCAATATCCACTATAATGTGTGTTATAGCTATCTTAGTTACAATTGCTTTGATCAGACATCGGCCAAAGAATTAACGTGACTTGGTAAAAAAACCATTTCATGGTATGTTTGATTTTGCACTGAATGTAATAATATTTTTAATCAGGCACAATTCTCTTGGCTGATATACTATGAGAAGGGAGTGGTTATCATTAAGCGAAGAAGCAGGATAGATATAACAGAAGAAATCTTGGATATTGCAATGGAAGGTGCTAATAAAACTCAAATTGTGTATAATGCCAATTTGAATTTCATTACAGCTAACAAGTATCTAGATATGCTGATTAAAAAGAACTTGATCAAAAAAAAAGGAGATAAGTATATTACAACAGAAAGAGGAAAAACATTTCAGAAACTTGCTAAGACATTGGAGTTGGATTTAGATAACAATGAAAAAATAATCTGAACATATATTTTTATGAATCTAAATAAGTGCTATTGCTTAATTTGTATTTAGCATATTACTTAATTCTTAACTAACGAAAAAAACTTTTCTTCTTTCTTTACTTTACTTCTTTGTCATATGAGATAAAATCTAACACTTGATATCTTGTTCATAAACTATAAATAGGAATGTCATAATGTGGCACCGTGTATATCCATATACATCTATGGCAACAAAACTATCAAATTTTCTAATATTTGTTGCCATATATTTAATATAAATGTACATAGTGATGTTAAATACAATCAAAACACACATATCTGTCTACACATAATTAGTATGTTAATATAATTAGACTAATATGGAGGATATCATGCTAAAAGAAATAATGTATGGCTTTTTGCCATATTCATTGAACAAGTATCTAGTGAACAAGAGATGCGGGTTTTATGATCAAAATGAAGTTCTTAAGAATAGCCAGATTGTATTATCGCCTTCTGATATAAATTTGGATGAAATTGTACAGGATGAATTGGATAAAGCTGTTGCTTTTCTTCCTTACTGTGCAAAACCAAACGGTGAAGTAAAGTGTCCATTGACCCATCCCATATATGGCCGCAAAGATAGTAAATGCTTGAAATTAGATGGAATGAACTGTGATGTACCGTGTTCATTAGGTAAAATGCTAGATGTTCTTCAAAAATATGGATTAGCTGAAGATCAAATATTAATTGTAGATAATGATTCTAACCTTTTATCATGGCTAAAAAGAAAAAAAGAGGATGGATATAAGTATATAATGCCTGGGGTGGCATGTCATTATGGTGTTGGATATGCTCTCAATTACATATCAAAAAAGCTTGGTTTCAAGGGTTGTATAGTTTTTTTGGAAGATAGTAATCCTGATGATAAGAAAAATGGTGTTTGTAAATGCATCTCTGATTATATGAGCATGGAAAAATATGATAAAGGTAAACTCACTAAGATAAATGAAAGTTCTATCATAACCATTGAAAATATACTTGCTGGAAAAAATAAGTTTTTAAATAAAATGGTAAATCCTGATATTAATCACACTGTTCAAGGTGTTGAAGCTATAGATATTAAAGAGAAAGATAAACCAAAGTTGTTTGACTCTTAATATTTTGAAATATACTTAGCGGTTTGTTTATTATATATCATTTTAATTTAAATATGCAGCTAGTGATTTACTAAAAATAATAGGTAACTTAGCTTCATAACACTGATTCTCATCTTATTATAATATTCTACATCTAATATGATGTTAGAGAAATACTCGTACGTTAACTTGTTTTCTCTCACATTTTATGCGTTTGATAGAGAATGGTGTGAACAATGAGCAAAAGAAAAAGACCAGTGAAAAAAAGTGGTTTTATAACATCAATTAAGGAATATTTTGAAAAAAACAGATCACTTACAAAGTTCATTGGCTTATACGTTTTTTACATACTCGTGTTCACTATTATCTATATTGTCATAAAAGATGACCTTCAGTTCACAAGAGATATTACAGCTACATCTCTTGGCATTATCCTGAACGTTTTAGGCATTGAAAATTATTATACAGGTTCTTTTGTTTATCTGGAAAACATGTCGCTTCGTGTAATTGATGAATGTACAGGTATTTATGAGATCCTTGTATACGCAAGTTGTGTTCTGGCATATTCAACTACAATCTCTAAAAAGTTGATTGGTCTAGCGTTTGGTATACCTGCTATCCTTGGTATTAATATGGTAAGGCTAGTTTCTCTTTCAGTTGTTGGAGTATGGAATCCTGATTTGTTTGATTATATCCATTACTATTTTTGGCAAGTAACTCTTCTAATAATTATTGCGATTGTAGTTATAGTTTGGATTGAACAGGTAGTGAAAAAATGAGATTCTTTTTATTTTTGGGTAAATTTCTAGTTTATTTAACAATTCTATTTATAATAATGTTGCCAGCAACTATTAATTATTTTGAAACTGGTGATCGAACATTATCTACTCTAACATTTTTCACTTTTTATCTTCCAATGAACTTAATACCTTTTATTGCTTTGGTACTTGCCACACCTGTCACTAATAAACTTAGAGCAAAATATATTGGTGTAGGCTCATTTATAATTTTTTTATTCACTATAGCTATAATTTATTTTCAGTTCACTTACACATCGATAGCTAGTGAGTTGTTTTATTTATATTCAATTGGAAGAGCTGCTTTTCCATTTATATTGTGGTTTGTTCTTGTAAATAAACACCTGGATTTTAATGCATAACTTGAGTTAAAGCTAAAAATCACTTTACAATTTTAAAAGCAGTAAGATTGGATGATGAAGAGACTGTCGGAAAAGTCACCAGTTCAAATAATATAATTACTGATTTTTCTTGACATCAATCTTTTCTTCAGCCCATAATCATAATGAATAGACATACTTATATCCAATTAAGAAAATTAATTTATAAATTAATTGATTAAATTGTGATAAAAATGTATTCTGTTAGTAAAAGCAATCAAACAACGTTTGTTTATGGCCCTGAAGTATATGAGAAACTCATAATGAAAGATCATCTTCTTTTTCAGATCAATGAAAAAGT